>JALHMH010000059.1 GCA_022844165.1 Lysobacterales bacterium | reverse complement strand
CGGATCGCAGTGGACCGCGGCAGAACGTCAAAGAGAGGAAAAGTCTTTGTGTGGCAACGACTTGCAGACTCTCTTGGACTTCTGCGGAAGTCCGCAGAATGATGCGGTGGAGCGGGTGATGGGAATCGAACCCACGCTAGTAGCTTGGGAAGCTACAGTTCTACCATTGAACTACACCCGCGATCCGCCCGAATTGTAGCGGCTGCGGCCCATCGGTCGCAACGACGTCCGAGACCGCCGAGGTCTACGTTAGCGTCGTCAGCCTGTGCGAAATGGCCTCAAGAACACCAAGGGCAAACTGCCTCTGCCGTCCGGATCACTGATCGAGCCGCTGCAGGCGCAGGGATTTGTCGTGCTGCCGATCCATGCGCGACATATCGACGCGCTGCGCAGGCTGAGCATTGGCCATAGCGATCCGTTCGACCGGCTGTTGCTGGCGCAAGCGACCGATGAGGGAATCCGATTGCTGACTCGCGACATTGCCCTGTTGAATTGTGGCCTGGCAGCCGTCGCCAACGCTCGTTGGTTGAGCGCGGCAGCGTCGGCGATCGCCCGCGGCGAGAGCTTAGGCCTTACATGCGCCAGGGATCAACGTACAGGCGCCAGTTGCACAACAACAAGCCGGCTTCAAGTTGCGACTTGATTTCGTCGTTCTTTTCGCGCACGACTGGTGTAATCAAAACCCTCGATCCCGTGTCCGTTGCGAATGCTCTTACGGCCATGACCGAGTCATGCATCATTAGCGAGGACGAATTCATCGATGCCCAAAGGCTGCCGTCAGGATAGGTACCAAAATCCGTGTAAAACCGGACACTGACGCTCACGGGTGCGTAGGCATTCGGTCCAACGACCGCCGTTCCGGACGAGTCCACAGTCCCATCCTGACAGGGCGCTTGTTTAAGTCCATCCATCAGCTCCTGCGGCGTTTGGGTGGACTGGATTTCGATGACGTACTTGGTCTTTGCGAACCAATCGTCGATTCGTTCAACCGTCGGCCGGTCGCGCATCGTGGCGCAACCGGTCATCGAAACACAGATTGTCGTGATCAGTGCAAGACGAAACATAGGTCACCCCCTTACGAGATGAAAGCATAGGAAATTCGAACCCCCTTTCCCAGCGGCCAACTGCTCCTCGAAGTGGGCGAGGATGGCGCGGATCGCGGTGGGTTTTCCAATCTGAGCTTTCGTGCCGACGAAAGGTCAACCACGTTTCCTTCAAAAACGTCGCCCAGCTTGCGCTTTTCTCTACTGGAGCGATGAATGTCACCGAGAGTGCCGGGCGATTTGTTCGTGAACGTCAAGCGCTGCGGCATGCCCGTGAGACCTCTCAATATCCTCCAGCTGATTCCACCGCCAGCCTGAGCATCATGAGAGATCGGCCCCGGTGACGCCGCGTCCGGAGACACGTTCCGCTTACGCCGCCAACGCCCCGCCGCAGCTCGAACCTTGGCCCGCCGTGCAGCCAAAACAATGGCCTGCGACAGCGATTTTGCGCGGGATCTCGGCCTGCAACAGATCGCGCAAGTGCAGGGGTCTATCGCTCGCAGACAAACGCAGCATCTGGTTGAAGTCGCAGTCGAAGACATAACCGTCGTAGTCCACGCTGAGTAGCGAGCGACACATCACGCCGGGCAGGTTGTCGTCGCGGTGCGCATCGATCAGCTTTAGCAAGTACTCGTCGAACTTGCCCTTGGATACGAGCCACGACCCAAAGCGCTGGATGGGCATGTTGGCGAGTGCAAACAGCGCGTTGAAGCGGATACCGAAATTCTCCTGGAGCAAGCGCTTGTAGTCGACTTCGAGCTTCTGCTGATTGGGCGGCAGGAAGGCGCCGTTGGGGTTGTACACCAGGTTCAACGGCAAGCCCGGATCGCTGCCATAACCGAGCGCATTCAGTTGCTGCAAAGCACGGATCGACGATTCGAAGACGCCGTCGCCGCGCTGCTCATCGACATTCGACTGGCTGTAACACGGCAGCGATGCGACAACTTCTACACGCTGCTCGGCTAGAAAGCTCCCGACCCATTCGTAACCCGGCTCTTCCATGATCGTCGGGTTGAGCCGATCCATCACATGAATGCCGCGCGCAATCGCCTCTGTCACCAGAGCGCGAAAGTGCGGGTTCATTTCCGGCGATCCGCCGGTCAGATCGAAACGCTTTACGCCGTGGCGTGCCGCGACATCGAACGCCAATTCCATCGTGTGCCGATCCATCAATTCTTTGCGCCGCGGCCCGGCGTTGACGTGGCAGTGGATGCAACTCAAATTGCACAGGTAACCCAAGTTCAATTGCAGCGTATCGATACGCTCACGCTCGATGGCGGGAAACCGGTGCGCCTGAAGGCGCGGCAGGACGTCGTGCATGGCAAGCTCTCAGCAGCAAGGGGCGGCGTTAGCGACTGGCGCCGGCGCACAATCGAATAGTCCGTAGTGACGGCGTTTATCGCCAACCAGTTCGAAATGCGCGGCAAAACGCGTGCTTGCGAGCATGTCGAAGGTATTGCCGCAGACACGCAGCGGCCGGCCAGTTTCGAAATGATGGTGGTCATCGAGATCAAAGGCATGCGGCGCGCCGTCGATGCTGCCGCGATAGGTCGCGATTTGGCCAAAGTCCTCGCAGCGATCTTCCAGCGGCAGCTTGAAAGCGCGCCAGGTGACAGACGCGAAACCGATCATGCCGATCTTGGCGATGATCGCTTCGTCGTGCAGCGCAATCGGCGATTCCTTGATGCGCCGCACGTCGCTGCAACCGGCATTCGCCATCAGGCGCCGAAAGTCCTCGCGGTACATGGCGCCACCCAGGCATTCGCCGAGCAGTACCGGATTGCGCGCAAGATCCGCAGGCACGCGGCGATCGGCAAAAACGTCTGAGAAGTACAACTCGCCACCCGGTTTGAGCACGCGCATGATCTCGCGGAACACGCGCGGTTTCTCCGGCGACAAATTGAGCACACAGTTGCTGACGACGACATCGACGCTGCCGTCGGCGATACCGCAGGCGCTCAAATCTTCGATGAAACCTTCGACGAACTCGACGTTGCTCTGCGCATAGCCGTAGCGTTGTGCCTGCCAATCCAGGTGCGCACGGGCCACGGCCAGTTGCTCGGCCGTCATATCGACGCCGATGACGCGGCCGCGTTCGCCCACCAGACGCGACAACAGATACGCATCGCGGCCACTGCCGCAACCCAGATCGAGCACCGTCATGCCTTCGAGCGCCAGCGGCAGAGGCGAGCCGCAACCGTAGAAACGCTCGCGAACGGCCGGGTGCACGTCGTCCAACAGTCGACGCAAATACGCCGGCATGGCGTCGATCGTGCAGCAGGCGCCGGTCTTCAGATCGCTCGACGACTGCAGTACGCTGCCGTAGTAATGACGAATGGCGGCGAGAGATTCGGTGGCAATCATGAAAAGCTCCTCAGAAGTTGTGCGATGGAGAACGCCAGCAATGCGGCAATCGGCAACGTCGCCAACCACGCCAGCAGAATATTGCGGATGACGCTTGGGCTGCCGCTTCGTTGCCCAAGAGCAATGCCGAATAATGCACCGGTACTCACGTGGGTAGTGGACACCGGCAAACCCAACCGAGAGGCACCGATCACCAGAAACGAGGTGACCAGATTCGCCGCCAGGCCTGGCGGCGCATCGATCGAGGTAACCTTAAAGGCCATGGTGCGCGCGACGCGAATCGCCGCAATTGCGCCCAAGCTCATCGCCAACACCACCGCACTGCCCGCGACCCATACATCGGCGGCGCCGCTGGCCACCAGCAAGGCTGCGATTTTTGGCGTGTCGTTCAGACCGCGCGCGAAGCTGACCGCACTGGCACTCAGCAGGTGCGCGCCATCGAGCAATTTCGCCGGGCGCAATTCGCTGCGCTCCAGCGCAGTTTCGCAGCGCGGATCGTCGCTGGCTGCAACAACGCGGGCCACGCTCGCCGCAGGTCCGCCGACCGGCACGGCGCAGACGCACAGCGGTTGCAGGCGCTGCCGCAAACGAACCACAACCGGCACCAACGTGAGCGCCGCCGCCATAGCGATCAGCGGCGACAACAACAACGGCAATGCGGTCGCGGTCGCGGCAGCCACAAAATTCACCACCGCCTTACTGCCAAGACCCGCGCCGAGCAGGCCACCAACCAGCGCATGCGTCGTCGAGATCGGCAATCCTGCTACGGTGGCAATTGCCACGGTGATTCCCGCGGCCAGCGCAACCGACAGCAGGAAGGCCGGCGTCGACGTCAGACCATCAGGCACAATGCCGCGCCCACTAAATAACGCGAGCAACTCCTGAGCGATCAAAATCGAGATCAGGCCGCCCATTGCAGTTGCAATCGTCGCGCCGAATATTGCCTGTCGATACGTCAGCAGCCCCGCGCCGAGCAATGTGGCTGCACCCTTGATGTTGTCATTGCCGCCATTGGCAGCGGCAAGCAGCAGCGTGGCGATGATCAATGCGGTGAGCAAGCGCGCGCGCCTCCATGCGATCCGGACAAGACCGGAGCGTATTGATGCGCCTTTCGCCAACGAATGAAATCGAAGGCAACAGCGATGCCAATCAACGACCATTGCAAGCTTGCGGCCCAGGGCACGAGGGAGAACGGATCGCCAGCCAAACCGAGTTCGCCCCGCGTCATCAGCGACAACGATAGCGCGGCGGCGAGCGCAAACGGCGTCTGCGCCCGCGTGAGCGCTGCCAGCGGCAACAACCACAGCACGTACCAGGCGTTGACCACGGGTGCCACCAGCAATAGTGCTGACAACAAAACGACGGCGCTGCGCGCCAGATTCTCGCGCCGAGTGCGCAGTAGCGCTGTCGCCAGAATGAGCAATAACGCGGCGCCAATGAGGCGCGCAATATCGGCACCGAATGCCAACGCGAGCAGCGCAAATGCGCCAGGATTGAAGATCCACTCCTTGCCAAACGCGAGCAACCCGGCGGCATCGCCGAATGCGAGAAACGGCGCATAACTCATCACCATTGCGGCCAGCATCGCAGGCGTTCCGCGGCGCAGCGCTGCGCCGAATCCACCGGCAGCAAGCAGCAGGGGAGCTACGATCAACCCGCTGATTTTGGTCGCCACCGCCGCGCCAAGCAGCGCCCCCACTGTCGCAATTCGCGTCCGACGAGCTGCAATGCAGGCGAACAACAACAGCCAGCCGAGCAAGATATCCGGATGCAGATTGATGAAACCGAAGAAATACAGCGCCGGATTGAGCGCGACCAGCGCCAGCGCACGCCGCGACGCATAACGCATCACCAACCAGAGTGCGGCAAGATGCAGCGCCAGCGTCAATGAACGCAGCGGCCAAAAGCTGTTCTCACCCAGCAGCCACGACGTCGCAAACAGTGCCTGCAACAAAGGCCCATAAATGGTGGGTGTATCGGGATAGTTCACGCCATCGAGCGCGGCTTGTGCAGCGGCCGGCAGGCTCTCATCGCCAAAATGATTCGCCGGTGCCGCGCCATACGGCGTGCCATGATTGAGCGTGCGCCAGCCGTCCCACTGGTAGCGATAAAAATCGTCTTCAGCCACCGGGACGGCCGCCATCGCGAGCAATCCCGCGAGCGTCGCGCCTGCCATCAAACGACGCCGCGAAAAACGCTCGCGCCAGCAGCCGAGCAATGCCAGGTGTGCGAGCAGCAGTAACACCACTAAGACCGGTAGCGGCCATCCGGCGCGTGTGCCAATGGCGAGCAGCGCAAAAGTCGCCAGCAGCACGTTCACGCGGCGAGCGAGCGCCGCCGCAACGCGTCGACCCAGGCGCCGATGCGCAGTTTCAGCGTCATGCCGATGATGCCGCATCCTGCGCCAATCACGCCGCGCCAGGTGCCGCTGATTTTGCTCAACCCTACGCGTCTATCGGTGTGCACTGGCAATTCGACGATGCGCAGGTCGTGGAGCAGCGCTTTGACTTGCATCTCGACGGTCCAACCGTAAGCCGCGTCCGCCATATGCAATCGCTCGAGCGACGCCCGCCGGATCGCGCGCAGCGGACCCAGGTCAGCGAATCGATAGCCGAACAAACAGCGGATCAGCATGACCGCAAAACGCGTTCCTGCCACTTGCGGCGGCGTCATGGCGCCGGGTTCCACCCATTCCAGCGGGCGCTGACCAAGGGCCAGATCGACACCCTGATCGAGGGCAAGCAGCAGCGCCCAGGCGTCCTCGGCACGCACCGAACCATCGCCGTCGACGAACAATACGGCCTCGGCATCGCCGATCTCGCGCAGCGCGCGCAAACAGGCGGCGCCATAACCTCGGCGCTCCTCGCGCACCACCAATGCTCCAGCGGCTGCGGCAACCGCGCCGGTGCCATCGACCGAACCGTTGTCGCAGACGATGACGCGATCGACCAACGCGCGGCGTCCCCGCCGCGCGCTGAGCAAGTCGCCAACCACGCGCCCGATCACCTGCGCCTCATCGCGCGCCGGAATAACGGCGACGGTGCGCATCAGAAACTCCGGCCGACAGTGAACGCGAACACATCACTCTTGGCGGTGTTGCGGCCATCGAACTTACGACCGTAATCGAACCCAAGCAGCCAGGTATCGCTGGGCACAAAGCTCACGCCTGCGAGCCATAGATCGTAGTCCTCTTCGAGCTCTGGAAAACGGGCTGGCGAGAATCCAGGGCCGCCGATGTCCAGATCGCCGCGACCGTCGACTGAGTTCCAGCTCAGGCGACCCGAAATACGATCATTGAATCCGTAGCTCAAAGTACGATTGAAAAACCACTCGTTCGGCACCTCGCCGCTGCGGAAGCGATAACCCAACTCGCTCTGCCAGGCAAATCCGGAGTCGAAGCTGCGACCGGTGATCAGCGACAACTCGCCGCCACTGGCGCCATCGCCGATAGCAGAAATCGCGCCGGTATCGTAGTCGCCTTCGATCAGCACAGCGCCCGCCAACGTCAGCGTGAACGGACGGCCATCGAATTGATCGAATGCCAGCCAACGCAACCCGATCCGCGCATCGGTGAAGCCATCGAGCCCGCCGCGCGGCGCCAGGCCTGGATCGACGATGAAATCGCTCTCGGCGTAACCGGCCTGAACATCGAGCGCCCAGCGGTCGTTGATGCCATACGCATAGTTCACCTGAAAGGTGCGCAGCTCAAGATCGGCCGGCAAGTTCATTTCGTTTTCGCCGACAAAAAAACGATCTGCGTTTTGATCGATATAGCTGACGCTGAATTCGTGTCCGCCAGCGACCGGCAGCCACGGCGATACAGCAAATGCCGGCGCAATCCCCACACAACTCAAAGCCACAGCGAATAATTTTCTCATCTTGATATTCCTTAGCCCAGGCGCCAGCGGCGATTGAGATAGCTGACGACGGCGTTGCGCTCGCGGCGCGAAAGCGAGAACTCGTTGGCGTTGAGACGCTCCACCAGCGTCATCGCCGCGCTCTTGTCGGATACACCGCCGGGCACGGGGCAGTCTGTGCAAGCGATTTTTTTCAGGTACACACGGCGTCCTTGCTCCGTGGGGTCGACACTGCCGCCGGGCGACAGAGTGCCAGAGGCCGAAGTGCCGAAAGCAGCGCCCAGACCGACAAAAAGCACGCCAATCAAGGCCCAGCGCGGGGTGGTATGACTTTGCATCGTTGCTCTCTCCTGGTTGATGTGCGCGGCATACCGCGCAGGTTGCGACAGCGGATTGGCGGGATTCGAAATGTTCCCGTCAAAAGACCGGCTCAAAACTCTTCGGCAGTTGGTTCCAGCGTTTTCCATACACATGCACGCGGCGCGTCGGTTGCCCGGCGCTATCGACGAACACACCGTCTTGCTGCGCCCAGGCGAGCACGCCGCCGTAGAGGTTGTAGGCATTAATGCCGCGCTTGCGCAGCGCCAGCGTCAGCTCGCCGCTGCGCACGCCAATCGTGCAGTAGACGATCACGACGCGATCACCGATGGCGTCCGGGAGCGCGTTTGCGGGGATCGCACCCGCGATCATCGACACGGCCATTTCCTCCGCGCCGCGCGCATCGAGCAGCAGCGCATCCGTGCGTGCCACGGCCTGTTCGACGCGAATGACTGGGGCATCTGGATACGCGGCAGCACCCTCGGATGCGAGTTCGTCCAGTGAAGCAGTGGCGAGCGCGGCGACCAGCAACCATAGGCTCATGCGTAGACCTCCGGCACGAAGCGATAGAAGTAGTCGGTGCCAAAAAAATCGTGGGCATCGGCCACGTGCCGGAATGCGTGGGTTTCGAGCAGTGCCTGGCCCAATGTCACGGCCTCTGCAAACCCCAGGTCCACCTCGCGCATCAAAATCTGGCGCGCGTCGCTGCCCACAAAACAGCGCGGGAAAGACAAACCACGCCAGGTGCGATCGGCGATGGCCACACGTTTGCGCAGATGCAGTTCGATCTGGTCGATATCGACGCGTTTGAGGCGGTCAGTGATCTGATGCACCCGATAGTAGAAGTTGCCGTCACGAAAGGGCTGATCGCCGGTGACGTGATAGATGTAACCGCGTTCAAGCAGGCGTTGGCCAAAGGCGGTCGCCGCAGCGCGATCAGTACCCAACTTGCGTGCCATCTGGCTGACCGCATCGATGCCGACAAAACAACTGGGATAGGACTTCAGGCGCCAACGTCGATCGCCGAGCGCCAGGCATTCTTCGAGAATCGAATCGGCCAGGCGATCGACGAATTCGTCGCTCATGGCCGTCGGCGTAAGATTCGCATCGGTATCGACGGTCAACAGCGCGCGCGCAAACTGCTGCACACGCTCAGGCTGCCATGACGCGCCGATGCGACGCGTAGCTGCCTCCAACAGCGCTTCCGCCGATTGTGCGAGTTGCGCCTTGCTTACGCGACCGAAGGCGCCCAACAATCCATGCCGGATTGCCCAGTTATGAGTCAGCGGTAGCGGTCGTTCGCGGTCGCTGAACGATGCAGCCGCTGCTGCATCTGGTATTTGCAACCGGATGGCCGCGGCAGCGGCAGCGAGACTGACATTGACCGTATTCAAGCGACGCGGATCAATGACGAACAGCGCGGCTTCGCCTGAACGCGCCAACGCGATCCACCTGTCGAGCGTGCTCTCGTCCGGCGTCGGAACGCGCACCGCAAAGCCGGCGCCCATAAACGCAGCGCGAAGCAGGGCCTCCTGGCTGGCATCCACGATCAGAATGACACGCGCGCTCATTTCGAATTCAACGACCAGTCGTAGTCGAGATAGTCGATCTCCACCTCGTCGCTCTTCAGTCGCGCGGCGAGCGCGGGATCGGCGCCGATGGCATCCGCATACAGCGCGACAAATGCCGCCACCGACTCGGTGCCGCGCCAGCCGGTCTCGAAGTCGCCGGCGTACCAATCGAAGATCGACGACAGCAGCAGCACATCGTCGTCCGCCTCATAGCGATTGCGCGTGCGGTCGCGCAGGAATCGACGCGTTTGGTCGTCGAGTTGCGCATCAAATCGCGCAGCGGTGAAGGCCTCCGGCCGCAACGCCGGACAACCAATGGATGCGCAGTTCACGGCGAAGTGGATACGCGGCTCGTTGAAGTCCTCGGCACCGCGCAGCAAACCGTGCTCGACGTCGTCCAAGTGGCGCTCCTCGCCGAGCAGCCGGAAGAAGGCCTTCTTCCAAGGCGAAGAAAACAGCGATCCCAGATCTTTGATCGATTCGAGTTTCGGGTACGCGGTGAGGATCAACTCCAGCGTGTACGCGTTGTACGCGTTGATCAGAAATGCCTGACGCTGGGGTAACGTGAAACCATCGAACGTGGCTTGATCGACCGCCGAGAGCGTCGCCAGGTATTCCCGCAGCGGCGCCCGCTGGCGCTGCAATCCGGCGTAGTCGACGCCAGTACTCGTTCCAGCGGCGTTCCAGGCGACATGCGGCGCCAGGAGTTCGGTGAATGCCCGATGCTCGTGGTCGAATGCGGCCACGCTGCCGGTCAGCGCGAACAGTAGGATGGCGATGTAGATTTTCATGTGCGTCTCCAAGCGAAATAGCGTTCTGCGAAGGCCAGTGCCTTGATCGGCGCGTGTGCCCGGCGCCAGGCGCCCGCCACATATTTGTTGCCTTCCATCAAGGTTGGGTAGGCGTGAACTGTGCCCAGGATCTTGTTCAAGCCCAGGTTGTGTTTCATTGCCAGCACGAATGGGGCGATCAACTCGCCGGCTTCGGCATGCACGATCGTCGCACCGAGAATGCGATCTTTGCCGGGAACGGTAAGCACTTGAATGAAACCTTCGGCCGTGTCATCAGCGATCGCGCGGTCCAAATCGTCCATGCCGTAGCGTGTGATTTCGAAAGCGATGTTTTGTTGTTCGGCATCGGCGGCCGACAGCCCGACGCGCGCCACCTGCGGTTCAGTGTAGGTCACCCAGGGAATCACACGCATATCGACGCGGTACGACCAGAACGGCGCGAGTAGTTGATTAACCACCGCGTACCACGCCTGATGCGCGGCGACGTGCGTGAACTGCAACGGCCCGGTCACATCGCCACAGACCGCAATGTTCGGGAAATTGGTGCGCATCAGGGTATCTGCGGCCACCGTGCCGCGCTGATTCAACACCACGCCCAGTTCGCGCAGGCCAAATCCATCGACATTGGCTTTGCGCCCCAACGCCAGCAACACACGATCGAAAGGAATCGAGATCTCGCCGTCGGCGCCTTGCGCGATCAGCGACTGGGCGCCGCCACCGCGCTCGAAGCGCAGCGCCTTGTGGCCAGTGCGGATATCGATGCCATCGTGTTCGAGCGCAGCGCGTAGCGCCACGCTGGCGTCGTCTTCATCGCGCGGGACCAGCCGCGGCGCCATCTCCACCAGCGTCACCTGACTGCCCAGGCGCCCAAACGCTTGCGCCAGCTCGCAACCCACCGGGCCGCCGCCCAGGATCAGCAAACGCTGCGGTTGTTCGCGTAACGACCAGACGCTATCGGTGGTCAAGTAATCGACATCTTCCAGACCCGGCAAGGCCGGTACCAACGGTTTTGCGCCCGTGGCGACGATGATCGAACGAGCGCTCAGCGACCGGCCATTGACGGTTACCATCCACGGCGACACCAGCTTCGCTTCGCCCTCGATACAGTCGACACCGAGTCCGCGATAGCGCTCGACCGAGTCGTGCGGCGCGACAGCCGCGATGACACTGTGCACACGGGCCATGACTTCGGCAAACGACATATCGATGTGCATCGAGCGAATGCCCAGACGCGCGCTGCGTTTGGCCTCAGCCACCAGACGCGCGCTGCGCAGCAGCGCCTTGGATGGCACGCAGCCGGTGTTCAGGCAATCGCCGCCCATACGATGCCGCTCGATCAGCGCCACCTTCGATTTCACTGCCGCGCCGATGTAGGCGCTGACCAGACCCGCGGAGCCGGCGCCAATCACGATCAAGTTATAGTCGAACGATTTGGGCTTGGTGTGGCCGCGATACACGCGACGCGCAGCGAGCGTACCGAGCAGCCACTTCAGCAGCAACGGCAATACGCCGAGGATGGCGAATGCACCCAGCAAACCCGGGGACAATATGCCCGACAGGCTGTCGATTTGAGCCAGCTGCGTGCCCGCGTAAACGAAGGCGGCCGTGCCCGGCAACATGCCGATCTGGCTGACGAGATAGAACACGCCGCTCTTCATCGGCGTCAGTCCCATCAACAGGTTCACCAGGAAAAACGGGAACGCCGGCACCAGGCGCAGCGTGAACAGGTAAAACGCACCATCGCGCGCCACACCCGCTTCGATTGGCGCCAGGCGCTCGCCGAACTTCTCTTTCACCACATCGCGAAACAAGAACCGCGCGGCGAAGAAGGCGAGCGTCGCGCCAAGGCTGCTGGCGAAAGACACCAGCAGCGTGCCAAATCCAAGACCGAACAGCGCGCCGCCCGCGAGCGTCATCACCGCCGCCCCAGGCAGCGACAGCGCCGCCACCAGCACGTAGGCGATGAAGTACGCAGCGGCGGCAATGACGGCGTTGTCCGCGATCCAGGCTGCAAGCGCTGCCTGCTCTGACTTCAGCCGTTGCAGCGACAAGTAGTCGTCGAGGCCAAAGCCGAAGAACATCGCGATGGCGACGACGATCAGAACCAGCAACAGCCAACGGCTTTTCATTGCAGACGATGCACGCTTTTCGGTCAGGACGGCGCGCAGCCTAGGGCGGCACGAGTCAGCAGAGAACGTCCGAAAAGCGCAACGCCGCGTTGCGTTGTTCGCAACGCCAATCTGGTCAGTCAGGCGAAAGACAAATCAACGTCGACCGGTCTTCCTCGCTCATGGCCATCGACGACCTGACGTGACCGTCTCGCGACGCGATAGGTCCGGAACTGAAGCGATACATGGGTGATGGCTAAGTGCCGCAATCTATAATGGCGGCATGATTGTTCTGAACTTGCTTATTGGCGCCGGGGCCATTCAAGGTTTGCTGCTGGCGCTGCTTTTGGCCGCGCTGGCGGTGCGACGTCGTCAGTCGCAACTGCTGTGGCTGGGCGGCTTTGTGGCAGCACTTTCGCTCGTGGTGTTCGGCGATGTGTTGTTGCAGACCAGGGCAATACTGGAGTTGCCCTATCTGTATCAGCTGTTCGACGCTTTGATTCTGGCGATTGGCCCGCTCTGTTACGGCTATGTACGCACGATGATCGGTCGCCAACCGTGGCGACTTCCCATGATACTGCTGCATTTCTTGCCGTACTTCTTGCTCCAGAGTTTGTTGCTTCCTGAGATATTCGCACCGCTGTCTACGCGCCGTGCGACGATCATGACCGATTTACACATGACCGAAAGCGGGCCGAGCGCCTTTCTAATTGCTGTCGGCATACTGACATTGGGTTATCTGCTGCGAAGCATTTTCGTTTTGCGTCACTATTGGCGTGCGCTGGAGGCTGAATACTCCAATGCTGAGCGATACAAATTGCGTTGGCTGGTGCAACTCCTCTGCATATGCGCAGTGCTCTGGTCGCTTTGGATGCTCTCATTGGTTTTTCTCTGGACGTGGGCCGATCTGCTTGGACAATTTGGCGTGGCGATCTCCGTTTACGTCATGGGCTATGTGGGCCTGAACCAGCCGCAACTTTGGAATGCGCAACGCCCCTCGCCCGCCTCTGAATATGCGCAAGAACACACCCAATTGCTGGCGTCTGCGACGGCCCTGGACCGCAGTGAGACTGAACTCCCGAAGGCATCGACTGCGACGCCAAAGTACGCCAGGTCCGGTATCAGCCCACAGGAACTGGCGCAAATCGGTGCCAGACTCAATGCACTGATGTCCACCGAAATGCCATTTCTGGAGCCAGAACTCTCCCTGCATGAACTGGCTTCACGGCTGCAAATCAGCTCGCATACGCTCTCGCAGACGTTAAACGCACACTTCGGGCAGAGTTTTTTTGAGTACGTCAATTCTTGGC
>JALHMH010000058.1 GCA_022844165.1 Lysobacterales bacterium | reverse complement strand
TTTTGGGACACCACACTAGAGTCCTTGACGGAGCCGGATCTTGTCAATTGAGTCAGATTTTCTTCAGAGCGGCTTTGGCTTTGGCAGCCCTTAAATGAAGGGGGCGATTGAGCGCGCAGCGCTCGATGGGGGTTGTGGCACTACGCTGTCGAGCGAAGCCAACAATGCTCGGCGGTCGGAGGCGAAGCCTCGCCTGCAGACTGTTTCTTCAAAGCCTGCTTAGTAGACGCGGCGACAGTTAAGATCGAGCTTTAAGTTTCGGATACATTTCTCTGATAAATCAGCCAATCACCACCTTTTCCACAACGCCTGTGGATAAGTCTGTGGATGTGTCCGTGGACGGTTGCAGGGAAGCGCGCCCTGGCGCGGTTCCGAACGCATTGGTTGGTTCCTGATCGCTACGTCAGGATTCAGGTAAATCAATGGCTTGCATCGCTCACGCCGTGCGCGTTCGCGGTTTGCTCAGTGCCTGTGTCGCATACCACAGGCTTGTGCAAAACCGTTGTCGGCGAGAGCGCGCGTTGTCATTCAAACTGCCATTGCCGGATACTGATCCGAACCTCATTGTCTCCAGAACGCGCAAAGAGCTTGGTCGGCAGCGGCGGAATGAGTGCGGGATCGAATCGAATATAGTCGATTTGCCAACCCGCTTGATTGAGCGACTGGAGATTTCCAGCATCATCGAAGATTGCTCTGGCATCCGCTTCCGGTGCGCGCATGCCCAAAATCCAATAACGCATCGAACGCGAGGGTACGCGCCAACCAAGTTCGCGTGCCAAAAGCTCATCCGCAGTCGCTGCAATCCGCGCCGTACCATCCGATGCGATGAGCCTGGCCTGGCCTGGGCGCGATTCGATGCGCCAGTTCTGGGAGCCAACAGGCGCTACGAAACGCAACTCGAATGACTCGCCCTTTTGGCGCCAAAAGAATCGACCACTGCCGCCATCTTTGGCGTTGCTGACCGCAATTCTCCCGTTGAGCGAGAAGTGCGTTCTCTCGAACAGCGCGGATTCCCGTTCGGACAGACGCATTTCGCCATCGGCAGGTTCCACCAAACGAGGCACATTGGCGCAGCCGTTCAGCAGAAGTACCAGCGCCAAGACAGCTGCGGTGCGCATCATCCTGGCGAGGCTTCGCCTCAGACCGCCGAGCATTGTTGGCTTCGTCCGACAGCGTACTCGCCACAACCCTGCGCTTCGCGCGCCCCCTTGACTCAAGGGGGCTGCAAAAGCCAAAGCCGCTCCTAAGAAAATTTGACTCAAATGACAAGATCCAGCTTCATCAAGGACTCCAGTCCGGATATTGATGTCACTTCAAAGCGCCCGTCTGATCGAACTCGATGCCACGCTCAGTCAATTTGACGCGGACGTCCACATAGTCCACGTTCTCGCCAAATGACTTGAACATCTGTCGCGAGTTCTCGATGTTTTTTGCCTCGGCTTCTCCTATCTCGGCTGGCGGCTCGGGGATCATTTTGTCGAAGAGCGCAAAAAAGTCGCCGGTGACCGAATAACGCAGTACCGTGCCATCGCCGCTGGACATTTCTTTCAGCGAACCGAGCGCACGATCGCTGACGTCCTGTGTGGCGATCGCCAGGACTTTGTCGGTCATTGTTGCCTTAAGCTTTAGCGCCACGGGAGCCGGAATGGTCTCATCAGGCAACATCACGATCGAGCCGTCAGCATTGAGCGTGACCTTGCTGAGTGCAGGCATGGTTTGCTGCGCAAGGCCCCAGAGCATGATCGGGGTCGGCGATCCGACCGCAAGAAAGCCACTCAGTGCCGTCGGCATCTCGGCGCCAGATTCGAGTTCAAGTTGGGTCAGCCCGATATGCGCTGCGGTCACCGAACCGGCCATCGCCAAACCAGGGTTGGCCAGATTGCTCTTCAGTTCCATGGCGCTATCGTTCAAGTCCTTCAGCTCGTCGCATTTATAAGGCGCCGCGTTAATCGCGTCTGCGATCGTCCCCAGATACTTGACCGCCTCAGGAATGTTCGCGCTAAACGCGAAGCGGAACATCGCCGGGTCGTTCGCGTTGCCACCCGGGATGGGTGCAGCGATCGGCAGCATCGCTTTGGCCTGGGCGTGATCGATTTCGATCACTGTGTTGAAATCCATGCTCTTTGCAGTGAACTCGCGCGCGCCAAACACCGCGCGCGGCATCTTCTGCGCGATCGCTTGCAGCTCCTGCGTACAGTCGGCGGATAACTTTGGCGCTTCGCCGCCGAAAGCGGTGATCGTTGCAAGATCGGTGGCGCTCTGACCCGACAGGCGCTTGAATACGTTCGCGATGTCGACATAGCCCGATATCTGACTGTCGTAGCCCATTTTCTGATTCAGTTCCGCCAGCGCCCCGCTGTCAACGATTGACTCGTTGGGTAAAGTCACGCCGAGTAACGCGAGCAGGCGCGCTTCATCGGCGTTGGCGGGTGCCACCGTCAGGACAAAATATGGACCAACGTTGCCGAGCAAGATCTGCGCTTGGTCATTGGCGAATTGACGAAGGCGGTGATCGCCGACGGTCTTGAGCGGCATGGGCTTACCCGCGCGTTTCTCTATCCGCCCGAACATCGCCTCCAGTTTTGCGGCATCGCGAATCTCGATGCGGTAGACCGGCAGCAAATCGACGCCGTAGAGGGCGTAGCGGCCGGTGAAATCGATGCCGGTCTTTGCCGCCCCATCGGGACCAATCAGTTGCGCAAATTCCGGCAGCGCGGCGCGCAGCCAGATGCCCAACTCACCCTCGATTTTCTCCATCTCTGGCGATTCGGCCAAATCGGCGTACATCTTCGTCATGCTGTCGCCATAGATTCCCATCCAGGCATTCATGACATCGGCAGTCATTGGCTTTTGACTGGCCATGACATAGGGCGTATCGGCAGGAACGTAGGCCAGGACGTCCGATGGCAACTGGTCTTTACCGCAGCCCGTCAGAATTAGCGAGATTGTTGCCGCTACAGCGAGGCGCCGAAGGTGCATGATTGGGTCCTGTTGTTTGCCGTCTCCGCGTAAGGATACGCGGAACACGCGGTGATCGCTGGCGAGTGGTTTACGGGCAAGGTCGGAGGGCAAATGGAGTGGATTTTGGGCGCGTTGGCCGCTTTGCTCGCGTTTGCGTGTGCCTGGACCGAAAATCGGCGGCGCAGCGACAAGCGGGCGCATCGTTTGGCAACCGCGCGCGCGATGCTCTATCGGCAAGCGTTCGTCGAGGTGTTGCAAGGTGATTTCACCGAAATCGACGACGTGCTGCGGCGCTTGCTGAACTGCCTGCGCGATACCATTGCCGTTGAGCGCGTGAGCCTCTGGTTATTCGAAGATGGCCGCAATGCGATCGTGCGCCGTGCGTTGGTTCAGCGGCAGGCCGACAAGCCCTCCGGCCCATCTCGCCTGGAGCGAAAGACACATCCACGCTACTTCGATGCGGTGGGCCAGGAGTTCGTTGTTGCGGCTGACGATGCGCACGTCGATCTGCGGACAGCGGAGTTCGAAAGCGACTACCTGAGGCCTCTGAACATTGGCGCCATGCTTGATGTGCCGATCCGGACTTTTGGCCGTCATGCTGGCTTGCTGTGTGTCGAGCACCTGGGTGGTCCGCGCATGTGGACGCGCGAGGATCAGGTGTTCGCGGCGGCAGTCGCGACACAGGTTGCGTTCGCCTTCGAACGTGCTGCGCACGAATCTACGCGCGAGGCATTGATGCGGCGAACGCTGCGCGATCCGACCACGAGCCTGCCGAATGGCGTGATGTTGCGGGACCAGCTGCAGGTAGAACTTCAAGCATCCAACACCTGTGCGCTGCTGGCGATTTGCGTTCCGCAGGTGCGCTTGATCGAGACCACGCGCGGTCATGCGTACTGCGAGATATTGATGCAGCGAATGGCCGAACGCCTGGCCCCACTGGCCGACGAAACGCGTCTCCTGGCGCGCACTGCGCGTGACGAATTCGCGCTGCTGATGCCTGGCGAGACTTCGTCGCGGGCTGTCGAAGGATGGGCGCTGCGCATTCGCAATGCGGCGGCGGAACCGATCGATATCGACGGCGACCGCCTGCGTCTCACGCTGAATGTAGGTTACTCGGTCGCGGGTGGCAGCGATCAGCTCAGCGCCGATCGTTTGATGATCGAAGCCGCCGCTGCGCTGCGCGAGGCCGAATCAAGTGGTCACCAGGGATTCGATCCTTCCGAACGCAATCGTGCTCAACAGCGCATGGACATCGAACAAGCGTTGCGAAAAGCGCTGGCGGAGGGCGGCTTTGAGTCGTGGTTACAGCCGGTGGTCGATATCGAGGGGCCGAGAATAGTTGCCTTTGAATCACTGCTGCGTTGGCGGTACGCAGGCGACGTTCTGGCGCCCGCGAGGTTCTTGAACGAAGCGGTCGGCAGCGGCTTGATTGTGCCGATCGGACGGATCGCGCTCAACGCAGCCATGGAAAACTATCGCGAACTGTGTCGGCGAGTACCAGGATTGCAGGCGCGCCTTGCAATCAATCTATCGGCGCCGGAACTGATGAATGCCGATCTGGAACGACATTTTGTCCAGACCCTGGATCGATGCGGGATAGCGCCGGAACAGGTCACGATCGAAGTCACAGAAACAGCTTTAGTCAGCGACCTCGATCGGGCTCAACGAACACTCGATCATCTGCGAGCATCAGGGATTCGAATCTGCCTCGATGATTTCGGAACAGGTTTTTCGTCTCTCATCTGGCTAAAGCGGTTCCCGATCACAGAAATCAAGATCGAAGGTTCCTTCGTGCGGGGTATCGGCACTGACCCGCGCGATGGAGCAATTGTCGAGTCGATCGTGTCACTGGCGGCGAAGCTCGGCCAACATGTGGTTGCAGAAGGCGTCGAGAACCACCAGCAGCTAAAGCACCTGCGGAACATGGGTGTGCGCTTCATGCAAGGCTATTACTTCTCACCGCCGGCAGCCTCGGAATCGTTCACCGAAGCACACATCGCCACGATATTGGCGCGGGTGCCATCGAATGGCGAGGGTCCTTGACGAAGCGGGATCTGTACACTTGAGTCAAATTTTTTCGGAGCGGCACGGGCTTTGCAGTCCCTTAGGTGACGCAAAAGGTGAGTTTCGGCGCTGACACGCCGCGGGCCTGAGCATGCCAGTGCTTGATCGACGTAGCGCGATCCGCACTCGCGACGTTGAGAAAAATCACTCTCCCCACGTCATGTCAGAGCGCCGCCGCCAATCGATAAAGTCCATCGGTCAGCAACAGTCGCACGATCATCAATGCCAGGACGACGATGGCCGGCGATAAATCGATCGGTCCAATGGTGGGTATGAAGCGCCTGACGTGGCGTACCAATGGAACAGAGAAGCGCTCGACAAGGTACACAATCGATGTTCCGGCGCGCGGCTGGAACAGGCTGAACAGCGCAAACAACACCACGCACACCATGAGCGCTCCCAACGCAAACCCGATGGCGCCTGCCAATCCGCCAACGATCCACGCGAACGCGCTGCCGCTAAACCACACCAGCAGCGTGTATTCCAAGGTTGCAGTGAACCAGAAAAGCAAAACCGCGGTCAGGCTCAGATTGCGGTAGCGCGGCACGAAGCGCTCGAAGGGACGGAATACAGGATTGGTGACTTCGTACACCCAACCGACGACCGGATCGGAAAACGGTGCTCGAACCAACGGAAGTGCAAGCCTGAGAAACAGTATCGTCAGCGGGATCCAGAAGAGGAAGCTGATGAGCAACGGAAGTATGTTCTGACCCATGATGGCTTCTCGGAAACGATGGCGCCATTATGCTGCGCGACGGTGGCAACCGTTGCGCATCCGCGAATGCTGGACCGAAAAAAGGCCCAGTGCTGTGTCGAATCCTGACGGGCGTCGAGTTGCATCGTGGCGACTTGCGGCATCATCGGCAAACTTCGTGCTCGATGAGGTTCAAATGATCCGGTCAGTTTTTACTTTGGTTGCGATTCTTGCCGGGGCGGGTGCCCAGGCGGCACCTGATCCAATGAACTGCGACACCTTGGACCCGGCGCCGATCAACGGCAGTGTCGAGTTCGACACGATAATCCAGCCGATATTCACGGGCGGCCCGCAACAGGATGCCAAGTGCACCACCTGCCATTCGCCAAGTTCCTCTGGTGCCCTGTCGTTGACGCCAGGCAGTGCGTTTGCAAATCTCGTCAATGTCGATTCGGCGCAGGATGCAACAATCAAACGGGTATTGCCGTTTTCGTCCAGCAACAGTCTGCTGTTCCGCAAGGTCAATTGCGGTAACCCTGGCGTCGGTCAGCGCATGCCTCGCAACCGCCCGCCTCTGAGCTTGGATGAGCAGCGCCTGATTCGCGATTGGATCGATCAGGGTGCGCTGCTGCAGCAGCGCGTGCTGGTCAACGGGTTCGAGTGACGTTCGCGACGACCTTTGACGTGAAGTTGCGTATGTCGGCGCGCCGACCGATCATTGGTCACGAAAACGGGGAAGAGCGCGTATTTTGGCCAGCGATAGGATTGTCGAATTCAACAGCGCGAGCGATGAGGAAATCGCTTACCTGCGGCTGCTGTTGCGGCGAGTGATCGGCAGACTCAACGCACCCTGGCGCCTACGCCGGGAAGGTGATGCGCACGCGGATCTGTTGATCATTCACGATCATGCGATTGATGCGCCGGCCAGCACTCAGCGATTTGTCCGCGTCATCGACTCGGTTTTCGGTGCCGGCAGCATGCAACGATTGTCGTGGCCGATCGACAAGGAGGCACTGATTCGGTTGTTGAACGGTCATGTGCCTGTCACGGTACTTGAGCCTCAGCCTGTGCAGCCTGTCGGGGCGAAACACGCTGAGCTGAGCGGTTCGATCCAGCACAGCATTTACGACGAGTTGTTCGAAGAAGACGCTCACGAGGCCTGGCACTCGCCAAGTTCGTTCGAACTCGATGGCTTGGAGGCGTTCGACATCTCTACGTCCAGCGAGCACCGGCGGCGCGAGCAAGCGATGATCGATGCTGCGGAGAGTGTTTTTCGCGTCCGCCCATCGCCGCAGGACACGTTGCGCACCATCGCGCTCGATGAGACCGTCGGTGTCGAAGCCACGACCGGCAGGACCGATGCGGGCGGCAATCGCAATGAGAAACGATCGGCGCTGGTCGATCTCGCCGTTCCCAGCGGGTTGGCATTGCAGTCCGACGACAACATTGCTTCTTTAATGGAGTTCCTTGGGCCACGCCTGCTGTCTGGCCCGGCGCAGATCCTCATCGACGATATCGCACTGACACTCGATCCGCGCCGAGCAACGTTTTATGCAAAAGGCAGCCTGAGTGTGTTTGAGGAGTGCTGCCGACATCACATACGACGCAGCGACTGGCGCGAACTGGGTGTCCATGAATTCGCTCAGATCAGTGCCACGCTGGTGGCTCGACCCTATACCGAACTCATGTGGCTCAGTGCCTACGCCAATCATGCGCAGTTGCGAATCGGCGATCGCCAGGCAGTGCGCTTGAGCCACGGTTTGACGGATACCGGCTATCGGACTGCCGAGCGCGTGATCGGCGAATTGCGGGTCGGATGTACGGTACTCTCGGCCGCCGCGAGCACGCGCGTCACCGTCGAAGAAACGCGGCGCGTGTTCGCTGGCTTCGAGCAGCTGGGTTGGCTGGTTCCAGTTTGAAAACGCGGCAATCAGAAGGCGATCGTCTTTGCGTTGAGGATGCGCGCGGCGCGGCGATCGTTGCGTTTGCCCAGTGCATGTCGATGGCTCTTGGTGTATTGCCGGACCGTGAGCCGAATATGACGATCCAGCTTGCGTGAGATGGCGCGTTCAACCTGCGCCAAATCGTTTTCATTGCCCATGTGCTGCACCAGCATCTTGAGCCGACCCAGGTCGACGTTGGTGGGCGCGAAGAGCTGCGATTGCAGCAGGAATACCCGCACTCTCCCGCGCCATGCGTGCCGTCGGATGGCGCCCGTTGTTCCACGACACGCCTCGCCAGACTCGACCGCACGACGAAAGGCCCGCTTCAGTCCACGGCGGATCTCCCGAGAATTCACATCGTGCAGCGGCCAGGTCGGGATCGATCGAATCACCGTCGTCAACCCGTCACGCAGTCGCGTGAATGCCTGGCCGCGGCGCGGATATTGTCGCCAAAGTTGTGCCTTGCGCGCCTTCAGGTCGCTCAGAGAAACGGACAATGCTGGCCTGATCTCGATCGCATCGCGCTTGCGCGTTAACGCCTCCAGAGCGGCGATTCTCGAAGCCGCATCGCGCAACGGGCCCAGCGTGCGACGCAGGCTCCGCAGTGCGTGGTCAGAGTCCTGCAACAATTCGCGTCGATCCCGGCTCAACAGTCGCATCCAGGCGCGCACACGCCGTATGCTCTTGCGCGCTTCATGGACGGCAAGATCGCGATCGCCGCGCTCAGCCGTCAGTCGAGCGAGGGCGCTTTCCAGTTCGCGCGCACAGGCCGCACGCAGTGTCTCACCGGGGGTAGTGTCGTCCATACGAAGCAGCGTGGCGCGTCATCATGACAATGGCAAGTCAGTCTTATCACAAACCCGCGAGTTTACGATTGTTCCACGCGCTGCTATGGATGTTTGGGCGTTGCTCACTGCGCGCGCTACAGGCTTTTGGTGCATTTCTGGGTTCGCTTTGGCCGAGACATCGACGTGAGCACAAGCGCGTACGCGATAACCTTCGGCTGGTCTATCCCGAGTGGGCGCCCGAGATCATTGAGAGTTACGCGTTGCGGGTGCTGCGACACACCGGCGCAAGCTTCTTTGAACTGCCGTGGCTCTGGACCCGGCCAGTCTCTGCGGTATTGTCGCGTGTGCAGGTGATCGAAGGCGAGGCGTGCTACCGCGCAGCATTAGCTGCTGAGAACGGCCTGATCATTGCGGCGCCACACTTGGGTGCCTGGGAAGCTCTGAACCTGTTTCTGAGCGCGCAGGCGCCGCTGTCGGTGCTGTACAGACCGCCCAAATCGCGCCTGGTCGAGAACCTGATCAACGCCGGTCGTGCAAGGTTGGGTGCCACGCCGGTGCCGGCGGATGCAAGTGGCGTTCGTGCGCTGCTCCGGACGCTCAAGGCCGGCGGATGCGCCGGCATCTTGCCAGATCAGGTGCCGCGGGCGGGGGAGGGCGAATGGGCGCCATTTTTCGGTCATGCAGCGCTCACGATGACCCTGCTGCCCAAGCTCGCGCAGCGAACTGGGGCAACGGTGCTGTTTGCGTGGGCGGAGCGTTTGCCGCTGGGCGCCGGTTATGGGGTTCGGTTTTTCGATTTTGGACCGATTACGGATACGATAGCGCTCAACCGTGCTGTCGAAAGACTGGCACGCTCTTGCCCGGAGCAGTACCAATGGACCTATAAACGATTCCCCGGCGAAACCTACGAAAATGCGGGGACGCCCCGTGGCATCCCCGCAAATCTCGATCAGAAGCGCACGACGCCCGATGCCGAATAGGTATCCACGTTGTCCGAGAGATCCGCTGCCAAATCGAACTGGAAGCTCTGGAAGGCCCATCCGAGGCCGAGGGAATAGTGGATTTCATCGTCGCCGCGCAAAAACAAGGCGCGATCGACATCCACATTCAAATCGTTGATCGGGCCCGTCGCAAACAGCGCGTGCTCCGGCTCGCGCCAGATGCCGGCCCGGACCGAAAACGGGTTCGCGAACTGACTGAACACATACTCGCCGCCCAAGCGGATTTCGGTGCCGTCATCGATATCGAGAATCGTCGCGGCACCAAAGATGTCGTCGAAGCCTTTTGCGAGGCGTCCGTATTCGACGCGATTGACGTCCAGCGCAAGCGCAAAATTGTCGCTCGGACGCCAGCTCACGCCCGCACCGAACACATGCGGCACGTTGAACGAAGTGTTTGCCAGAACCAATGCATCGCCCGCTGCGTTGAAGTTGCCGGCTGCGTATTGGAAGCTCCCGCCGCGGCGATAGGCCGCGCCCAGAGACCAGCGCTCATTGAGCTTCCACAATGCACCAAAGTTGAACGTCAAGTCGCTTTGGTCGCCCTGCTGCAACTGAAAATTGCGTCCGGCGCGCGTCGTTCGCGAGTCGATTTCGAACTGCGAATACACCGCGCCCAGGCCAAGCGAAAAATTGTCCCCGAAACGATAGGCGCCAGACAAACCATAGTTGACCAACTCAGTATCCAGGCTCGTGGTTTTCAACGGCAGAAAGCTGACCTGCTGGCCTGCCGCGTTCAGGATGTTGATCTGTTGCTGCGTATAGGCCACATCGAACGACAGCGGCTGATGCCGATAAGCCGCCAGAGCCCAGCCATCTCCAGCGTGGGTAAAACTGAAATACGCGATATTGCTCGCGTTCGAGTCGGCCTCGGCGACGCCGAGGTTTGCCGAGTCGAAAGGATTGGTTCGGAAACTGCCGCCGGAGGCAAATGGGGTCGTGTAATCCGTGTTGCGGTACTCGATCGCGATTTCAGAAGCGCCGAGAATTGTCAGTCCAGCCGGGTTGGTATAGGCAGCGGTCGCATCATCTGCGAGCCCCAGAAAAGCCCCGCCCATGCCAAGGGCGCGCGCGCCAGGATTGGCGAAGTTGAACTGGATGCCCGCATTGACCTCGTCAGAGGTAATGGCATAGGCGGGCGATGTGGCGAGTGCCGACATCAACGCAACGGTCACGAGGCGAGTACGCATGCGTGTAGTGTCCTGAAGAGGGGAGTTGAGAAAACTTAACATCTCGCAGTGGCGAATGTAAACGCAGAACACTCCTGCGAGGTGCCAAAGTGGCGATTGAGACCTGTAAAGTTCATGCCGGACTGCGCCTTAAACCAGGATGGGTTGGCTTCGCTCCACGAACTTGTCACTTCCCCGCCGAGCGAGTGCGCTCGGATTCCGGCCCGGTGGGGATAGCCGCTCGTCGTTCCGATTGGAGGGTCAGGGCTGTATCTTCATTCCCTGGACATAAGACAGGACGCTTTCGAACATCGGAACCAAAAGACAACTAAGCCACATTCCGATACGCCTGATGCTCAAGACGTGGCGCCCGGCGATCGCGAACCGAAGTAGCGGACGGCGCGGGTTCAGATCGAGAGTGAAAAGCCGCCGCACCCTGCCCGCGGCCATGGCGCGTTTCAGGTAGATAGCCAATTCGGCGCAGCGAGACCGGCGGCGAGCAGTTCTGCGCGCGACAGATCGCGCCACTGGCCCTTCGTCAGTGCACCCAGTGGCAGCCCACCGATCGCAACCCGGACCAGTCGCAAGACCTCAATATCCAGCACTTCAAGCATGCGTCGAATATGTCGATTGCGGCCTTCGTGCAAGATGAACTCAAGCCACGCGGTACGATCCTCTGTTCTCAAGGTACGAACCTCGGACGCAGTCAGCGTCTCGCCGCGATCAGAGATTCCGCCACGCAATGTGGCGAGTAAGTTGTCGCTCGGAACCCGATTGATCTTCACATGATATGTCTTGCGCACCAGCGAATCCGGGGACGTGATCCAGGCCGACCACGCCGAGTCGTTGCTCAGCAACAAAAGCCCCTCGCTCGCCTTATCCAGGCGACCTGCCGGCGCCAACCAGGCGTCCGTTGGCAGGCAGGTGTACACGGTGTCCCGGCCTTGTTCATCCGATCGGCTCGTCACCAGCCCGCGCGGTTTGTTCAGGCAGATGTATCGTGGCATCGAGGCAGAAGCGTCGACGCCATCGATCTGAATCCGGGTTTTCTCCGTGGTCGGAAACTCAGGGTCGAAGCACGGCCGTCCGTCGATTCCAACACGCCCAAGGGCGATCCAGCGCGCAGCTTCGGTTCGCGAGCAAAGCCCCAGCTTCGACAAGCGTCGAGCCAGACCAAATCGCGTCACGAACGCAGCGCACTCTTGAGCGCTTTGCGAATGATGGCCTCCGCCGTGTCGCCCGGAGCCGACGCCGCGCTGACCAGCTTGCTGACCTCTTGTGGCTTGTAACCGAGCGCCTGCAGCGCGATCGATGCTTCGCTGACCGCGTCCGCCGGTTGCCCGGTTTTGGGTTGGGAAAGCGTCACCTGATCGCCGGCGCCAACCTTGTCCTTCAGTTCGACCACAAGGCGTTCGGCGGTTTTTTTGCCGATGCCGGGCACACGCGTCAACGATGCGATATCCGCCCGTTGCACCATGCGCGCAAACTCGTCCACCGACGCACCGGACAAAATCGACAGCGCGGTCTTTGCGCCGATGCCCGAAACCTTCACCAAGGTGCGAAACAGCTCTCGTTCGGCTTCGGTGAAGAAACCGTAAAGAGAATGCGCATCCTCCTTGATCGCAAGATGCGTATGTAATGAGACCGTTGCGCCAAGTGCCGGAAGTTCGTAGAACGTGCTCATCGGCGCCTCCAATTCGTAACCGACGCCGCCGACATCGATCTCCAGAAGCGGCGGTTTTTTCATGACAAGTTCGCCGCGAAGTCGTCCGATCATGGGCATCGTATCGTTGCAGGGCCGGGTGCTATCCTAGTGTAGCGCCACCCAAATTCCGAGACTGGCCATCAATCGCGTTGGCAGCGGCCGTTGCATCGACGTGTCAGTCACGGGCAGCGGTGCCAAAGCGTTTGTCGCCAAAGATGTCCTTGGCCGCTTTGGCCGCGCATTTGGTGCCGAGTCGAACGAAATCTTCAATGCTTCGCCGATAGCTGCCATCGCGAGATGTTCTATAGCAGATCAGGGTGCGCTGCACCTTGATGAACAACTTTATGCATTGGCCGCTCTACAATGAGGTCAATTGAAAACGTCAATGGAACAAGCTCGAACTGAACGCCCAGCCAAAGTGCCAGCCCTGGCGAAGGCATCCACTCGAAGCAGTTCGACGCATCCTCCACGGACAAATGTGCCTCGTGTCGCAGTTTTCTCACGCTCGCCTGAGAGAAAAGAAGAAGTTCCCGCGTCTTTATTTTTCGTACAGGGCTATGTTAGCCTTGTGCGGTGAGGTGCCGTGCGCGTAACAGCGAGGCATCGCATCCAGGCATGCAAACTTTCACCCAACTGGGGTTATCGCTATGAAACAGAAAGCTTTCCTGGGTACGGCCATCGCTGCCGCACTCCTTCTTGGTGCAAACGCTGCATCTGCATGCGCAATCAGCGCATGGTCTTCGGCCACTGGTTTAGTCGCGGCTGATGCCGGTGAGCCGAACGGCACCGCGCCTTCGGCGGGTGGCTTTTCCCGCTACAGTGGACGTTGTGGATTGCGCGTCAACGCACAGAACAAGTTTGTACAGGACAACACGCCGCAAAACGAAACCTCGTACCGCGTTCGCTTCTATTACTTCACTGGCGATATCACTGGTACCAGCGATGTGTTCCGGGCCCGTAACGGTTCCGCAGCGAGCGTTTTCAACGTGACGCACGACGGCGCGACGATGACAGTCAGCCAAATTGGTGGAGGCACGGACTCTCTAACGGTGCAGGACAACCGTTGGTATATGGTTCAGCTCGACTGGTCGCAGGCCGGCGGAGTTTCTGGACGCATTCGTGGCGCAGGTGCAGTCCCGTGCACAGCTCCGGCGACAAGTTGCACGAACAATGAAGAAATCATCATTGCTTCGAACGGAACGTCCGCGACACAGCAAGTGCAGGATGTCCAACTTGGACTTCTCGCGACAACGGGCGTAACTGTCACAACGCCAGTCTTCTTTGACGAATTCGATTCTCGGCGTACAACGACGCCGCCGCGTCTTCGTCGATGCGATGCAAATGGCAATGGGACTGCGAACGCCCTTGATATTACCGCTCTAATCAATGAAATTGGTGGGACTCTGGCCGCGGGTCAGGTCGATTGTTCGGAGAACGGTGTGGTCAATGCGCTTGACATCACGGCCCTCATCAACACTATCGGTCAAACTGATTAATCGGCCCAAGTAATTTTCGGAGAAAAGTATGAGACTCTTCGCATCAATCGCACTGGCCATTGCCAGTTCGTCCGCTTTTGCAAATGGAAGCGACCAGTTCGTCATCACGGGAGCGGCATCCAAAGGCGGGACCGCAGCATATAGCATTGATCTGTCGACCGACGGACGCGCAGTCGTATTTCAGGCGTTCTTCTCTGTCGAAGGCGCAACCGGCGACAACTTCGACTTGAGCAAGTGTATGTCTGGTTTGCCGAAAGGCTGGTCCGGCAAGTGCGAGTATGTCAACGGTAAGATCGTTTTGGTGGGTTATAGCCCATCGCTGACTGCGCTTCCAGCCGGATTGCAAAACGTAGGGACCATCGGGGTTTCCCGAGTAAAGGTTAACTCAATGGTCGTCAGCGATGTCGAGATTGGAGCCCGCGACGGCTCTCTCATCTCTTCAGCTTTTACCATTGCAGAATGAGCTGACGCATAACTAATAAGAACGAAGGAGATGAGTGACGTGAAGTCTATTAATGCCCTGTTAAAACGAAGCCTAGCCGCCATTATGGCGGCAGGCTTTGCAGTTTCTGCCGTAAACGCACAGACGATTACGGTGGTGCATACCAACGCTCCGACAGCGCCCGGAAGCAACGCAATTCTTGCGGTTCGATTTACCGCGGGTGCGACTGCGGTGTCGAGTATGGACGTCAACTTCT
>JALHMH010000057.1 GCA_022844165.1 Lysobacterales bacterium | reverse complement strand
AGAACCTGAACAAAACGTGTGACTACAGAGCTTTCCACATCAGACCGCGAAAACCGCGCCAGTAGTGGGTTCCGGGGTGAAAAACGGGCAATTTTTGCTCGCGAACTGTCGAACTTGGGGGTGACGCTGAAATGGGCTCAATCGGGCTGGCGATCGAACCGACGGCAGCAAGGGACGAGCGACGAGTTGGTCGCCAAGCGCTGGTTGCAGTTGTTTCCGGCACGTGAGCTGGAGCAGAACGTGGCAAAGATCAACGCGCCAAGTGCTGACAAAGCCGCACTCGACGTTCGCCGAAAACGGCTCACGGATTTGTCTTGAGACATGCGCTGTCTCGACGAGCACGTCGCGCTCCAAGGTCGGCAGCGTCATGGGCGAGGAGGGCGGCGGACGGCTCGCGGCTGACGCTGCCCCGATCTACTGCTGAAACGAGCCCCGTCCATCTAAAGCACCGTCTGCCTTCCTCGCCTCAACTTTAAGGAGGGACTCGAAGCCCGCAATCTCGCGTGACTGGGGAGCATCACCCGAAGTACTCCTGTTTGCCGAGGAAATCCAGGCTTTCGGTCATAGCGTGACGTCAAGACCTTCTCTCCCGCCTTCAAAAATTCAACGAGATTTGCTGCGCCAGCTTTTCGCTGGGGAACACTGTCCAAAAGTCGACCTCGCAGCGTTTACTCAAATCATCCCCACTTTCAAAGATCCGCCAGAGCACGTCGCCAATGTCGTCGGCGGGAATAGTACAAAGTCACGTCCCATTTATCACTGCCCTTCGTCTCGATGGCCGTCTTCGGTCATGTACCTGGACCTACGCAGCGAACGGTTCCTCAATGACGCTGTTCGCGCATCATGGTGCCACGGTATGTCGGGCATGTTTTTTCAGGCTTGGACAATCTCCTCGAGGTCCTGCTTGGATCTCAGCATTGCCATGAGAGGCGGGATGACATCACGCAGGCCGGCGCGCTGTGCCAACTTGAGCGCACGCTGAAGGGTTTCGGGCTTCAGCGCCGTCATGCTCTCGTCCCTCACCTCCGGATAGAGTTTTCCGGCCTCAGCGAACTGAATCTCTGGCAAGCCGAACTGATCGCCAGTTAAGTCGACATCCCAAAACAAGTTGCCATCCGACACCCGGTTTATCCAGTGTCTAACGCCCTGCACTGAGGTGCTGGCTAATCCCGCACCGATCTCCAGCGCAGCAATCGCGGCGACGATCGCGCAATGACCAGCACTAGGTATTGAGGACTGCGTCCCCGGGTAAGCAGTATCAGGAGCGAAGTGCTTAACAAGAGTCCGTCGAATCCCGACCAACAGAGCAAGTTTCTTGCGATCCATTTGGTGTTTCACTTCGATTTTTGTGTGCATGAAACTTAGGGCTTCCGCAAGTTGAAGGTTGCCACGTATCCAGTTGCCAATCCCAGGAACACGACCAGAACCATAGGCACCAATTTGTCAGCGATGTGCTCGTTGTTCCAAATCGCGACAAGACCCTGACTTGCGACCAGCAGGCCAACCAACATACCTTGCCAAAGCAGGCGTTTGAGGTTCCGCGTTACTCGAACCGGCAGGTCGAAGTCCCATATGGAATCTGACGCCACACCAGCCACTGCGGGAGGCTTGCGCGTCAGCGTTATCACGCTCTCCGAATCACGCATGACGGTTGCCGCACGCATTCGGATGGCCTTGAGATCGTAGCCGGAGTCTATCGCCAGACTAGGGTTGCTGATGATTGCGAGGTCGTCCTCTTTGGTCTGTGCAGACAGCCAACTAGTGTCGCTAGAGCCAGTCTTATTCACGTCGAGTGACGGCGCATAGTGCAGCAGGCGCAGTTCAAGGAAGGCGTCTGACGGGATGTGAAAAGCACCGCTATTGATTGGAATCAGCGCTTTAGTGTCAAGGTTAAAAATGCCTTCAACTCGGTAAAAAAAAGGCTCGGTCCCAAAGTCCCCATGTGTCGCCAATTCCTTGCAGATTCGCTGCCAGCCTTCGATGGTGTTCGTCTTCATAAGCGAAGGCGGGACATTCGCCAAGCGATGACAAAACTGGCCAATCAAATTCGCATCAGAATCCCACTTCGGCAGGGTTGGGACTGCAAAACGCAGTTCATCATTGAGCTTGTCTATGTCGTTCGCCGCAGAGTGCATTCCCAACTGGAAGTCAAGAACGCAGAAGTCACCAAGGACCGCAACATTTGTGACGATCCCGCTCCGAACTGGCACCACTTTCGGCATTTTATTCGACTTGCTACGATCAAGATAAGCGATACAGACTTCCTCACCAACTAAACACGCAATGCCTTGCTTCAGTTCCTCCTCGACGAGATCGAGTTCGTAACGGAAACGCAACTCCATACCTTCTGGCTTGGACAGTGCCCGAAGTATGTCCTGCCGATAGCGCGGAGTTGCACCTGAAGAAAGGCAAAGCAGCATCGAACTCACCTATCATTTTGGAACTTTGAACACACCCTGCGTCCATTGGAACTGTTCGCGGGGATCGCAATCGAGAGCGTACTGCAATCTAGAAGGCCGCCTCAAGGAGTATCCGCTGCCGCGAACAACTGCGCGTGTGAATGTCGAGATCCCAGACAACAATGATCTGGGACAGATCAGAAATCGCCCCTACCCATACCTCCCCAACGCCGCCGCCAGCATCCCCCGCATCTGCTCGCGCAGCTCCACCGGCGCGAGGATTTCGGCGTCGGCGCCGTAGCGTTGCACGTCCATCAGCAGCTCGCGCGGGTTGGCGTACGGGATGGTGAGTTCGAGGCTGCCGTCGGGCAGGACGCGCTGGCGTTGCGCGGGGTGCCAGTGCTCGTCGGCAATCCAGCGGGCGGCGTGTGGGGTGAAGCGGATGACGGCGGTGGCGATGATCGGTCCGGCGAAGATGCCGTATCCGGCGGCCTGGTGGGTGTCGAGCTGGGCGGCGGGCAGTTCGATGGCGGCCTCATCGCTAAGCTCCGGTTTGCGGATGCGGTCGAGGGCGAAGCGGCGCAGGCTGTTTTGCGTTGGGTCCCAGGCGTCCAGATACCAGTTGTCGCGATGGTGCGTGAGGCGCTGCGGGGAGACCTGGCGTTCGCGCTCTTCTTGTGTGGAACGCGCCTGATAGACAAAGCGCAATTGGCGGCCTTCGAGCACGGCTTCGGTGACGATGCGAAAGACTGTCTGGTTGCCTTGCCGCGCCTGGGTGCGCAGCACGCGCAGCCGGTGCAGACGGCGGGCTTTGTCGCCCAGCAGTTTTTGGATGCGCGGCTGCAAGGGACCCAGCGCCTGACTGAGCAAGCCGGCGCCGCTGCGCTGCAAAACTTCCTGCGCGAGCATCAGCGCGTACAACTCGTCTGCGCTCAGCCAAACGCCGGGCAATTGGAAGGCGCCGGATTCACGATGCACATAGCGCCAGATGCGCCCCGGATCGCCTTCGTGGACCAGCGGCGCACCCAGCGTATCGCGCATAAAGCTCAGATCTCGATACAGCGTGGAGCGCGAGCACCCCGCTTCCTGCATCAGGCGGTCGTTGCTGAGGCCGTAACGATTGCGCGTGAGCAATCCATGCAGCAGGGCAATGCGTTCTGTGCGTTCCATGCGGTGAAGTTCTTAAGGGTGAAGTGGGCTCGTATTCGCCGCGCCAGCCAGCGCTTCGCCGACCGAAGTCAGCAGCGCCGGGGCCGCGGCACCAGATGGTAGCGCCGTCGCGATGGCCGGCGGCGGCCTCCAAAGCCCAGACGGTTCGAAAACGAATGACCAGGGTTCGCCGTTGAATGCTCATCCTTCGACCACGCAGGTCGCACCTCCGTCATTGAATACCCACCATTCGATCGCGAAGGTCTGAGCTCCGTTATTGAATGCTCGACCATTCGATCGCGAACGGCTGGCGTTCGTTGTTGAATGCTCAACCATTCGCTCGCGAATGGCTGGCGTTCGTCGTTGAGTGCTCGACCATTCGATCGCGAACCGCTGGCGTTCGTCGTTGAATGCTCGACCATTCGATCGCGAATGATCGGCGTTTGCCATTGAGTGGATTTCGTTTGCCATCGAACGAATTTCATTCGCGATCGAACAAATTTTGTTCGTCATCGAATGCTCACCATTCAATCGCGAAGGTCTGAGCTCCGATATCGAATGTGCGGCGTTCGTTCGCGAAGCTTTCGCATCGATCGTCGGTGCTTGGCGCAAGGGCGTCCTGCCCTTCCAGACCTTCGTTCGGTAGTACTTAACCAACGTGTCATCCAGTGACATGGCGCGGGCGTCTGATAGCCACACCCCGGAAACAACGCCGGGTAGCGATCCGCACAGTGCGGACGCTCTATCAAAAGCTAAAAAGGAAAGTCACTATGACCATGCAAAACCTCGTAAACCTGACCCTCACTGAAACCCAAATCGCTGCCGTGAACGCGGCGCTGACCACGTTGGAAACCGAACTAACTGGGCTGATTGCCCTGAGCGAAATGGACAAGCGCCGGATGCGCAAGATGGGAATCAAGAGTGAGAGCTTTAGCCGTCAGGCCTTGCAAGTGATCAGCCAGAATCCGCAGATGATTCCGGCCAATGTTCCAGTCAACAAAGCCATTGCCGATCTCAAGGTGTTGGATCAGTTACGCCCTGTGCTGACTCGATTGACCAGCTTGTGTGAGCGTGGCAACGATACCGATGCGGCACTCGGTAACGACATCATGACCGTTGCACTGCAAGCCTATGGACTGCTGAAGCTGACCGGCCGTAGCGAAGGCTTGGAATCCCTGCGTCGCGATCTGTCCGGGCGATTCTCCGGTGGCAGACGCCCATCCAAGCCCACGGACGGGCCGGAGGTTCAGCGGGCGGCCTAGCCGGTCACCACATGGAACGGAAAGAGCCGCTATCTGCGGCTTTTTTTGTGCCTTGGCAAGTGGGCTCCCGCTCGCGCGCATCTTACTGATGCCTTGGACTCTGCGACCGGCATGGCGCGGAACCGCTGCCGGCGCGCGGCTTGCGCCGCATGCGCGCGCCAAGCGGCGCAGGCGGCCACAAGCAAGCCGCGTGACGGCGTCCATTGCGCGCTTGTCCTCGCGGGCCGCGTGTCGTGTCGGATCGAGTCGCGTGTCGGTCGCCGCGCTCGTCCACTCGGCCCGCGCTCACGCCAGGCGTCGGCTTCAAGCGCGCCAGCGCTTAAGCCGCGCCGGGTTCCGTGCGATTCGTGTCGGCCGCCGTCGTTGCCGCCTACTTCGGCGCCCGCCGGTGCGCCGGATACACCCGCTCGATGCGCAGCGCATCGCCGCGAACGCGGTAAATCAGCAAGAGCTTGGTTCGCTGAACCACGTATTCGCGCGTATTCGCCACGCGGCCCGCTCGCCCCGCCTGCGGCACCATCCGCAAGTGCTCGACGGCTGAGACGATGTAGCCCATCAGCGCAGCCGCATTCTGTGGATTGCTGTGCTTGGCGGCGTATTCGTATTCGCGCTCAAGATCGCGCGCCGCTCGCAAGCTCCACTCAAGCCGCAAGACGAACTCCGGCCTTCGCGAACAACGCGGCAACCTGCGCCGGATCGGCGATCTGATCTTCCTCAATCGATTCGGCAACGCCCGCCGCGATCGCGAACTCGTGCGCCAGCTGCTCCCAACTCACGTCATCCGGAAGCTGGCTCAAGAACGCCATTGCTTGCTGTTTAACGCTTGGCGTCTGGATCTCATCGAAGCGCGCGGCCATCGTTGTCGCCCGGTGTGGATTCGTCGCCGCCATTGTAAGCCTCCTCGTGTTCGCGGTCAGCACCAATGCCGAACTTCGCGAACAGCTGCTGGATACGCTCATCGCTGGCGAACTCGCCGCGATCCGCTTGGGCAATGCCTTCAAGCACCGCCTTCCGATATTGCGCGTGTTCAATTACATCGTCCCATGTGGCGCCGTCTGGCAGGCGCTCTGCCAAGCCATGCAACGCTTCGCGTAGATTCACGGCGTCTCCTTCGGCCCGATTTCTCGGGGCGATTTTAGCCTCCATCCGCCCACCGATCCGCCACCGCAGCCACGCCACGAATTTCACGAACATGTACGCGGCGACGCGTTCTACGGGGCGCTGCCATGCTGAGCCAGCCGATCAATGAAATACTGCAAAGCCTCGGCCTGCGTGGCATGGCGCGCGCCTTCGAGCGCCAACAGGCGAGTGTCGATACCCTCGATCTGTCGTTCGACGATCGCCTCTCGATGCTGCTCGATCAGGAACAATTGGACCGCGCCAACTATCGCTACGCACAACGGCTGCGGTGGGCAAAACTGCCACAGCAGCAGGCCTGTATCGAAGACATCGATGCGCGTGCACCCCGTGGGCTGGACAAGCGTCAGTTGACCGAACTCTCGACGCTCCAATGGATCGATCAAAAACTCAACCTGCTCATCGTTGGGCCTACCGGCGTTGGCAAAAGCTATCTCGCCTGCGCGCTCGCCCATCAGGCCTGCAAGCATGAGATTAGCGTGCGCTATTTGCGTTTGCCACGGCTCATCGATGAGCTGATCAAGGCCGGGGAGCTGCGCAAAAAAAGCCAGTTGTTCAAGCATCTGTCCAAGGCAGCACTGCTGGTCATCGACGACTTCGGCTTGACGCCGATGCACGGCGCGCAGCAACGCGATCTACTGGAGCTACTCGACGATCGCTACGATCGCGCCGCTACATTGATCACCAGCCAGTTGCCCATAGAACGCTGGCATGCCTACCTCGGCGATCCGACGCTCGCCGACGCCATCCTCGACCGTCTTGTGCACAACGCACATCGGATCACGCTCAAAGGCGACTCGATGCGCGCACGCCGTTCAAACGGTTTAGCAAAAGGAGATCAAAACACCTCAAAAAAACATTGACGAAACCATGCAATTTCTAGGACAGTAAATCACCCGTTGCACCCGACCGGCATGCCGTGGAATCGGTGACCGGCATGCCGTGGAATGTGCGACCGGCATGGCGTGGAATTGGTGACCGGCATGCGTGGAATAGGCACACCGCCAGCAAACGCACCAAAGACCCAGACAGCGTGCGCGCCAGAGCCGGCGCGAGATAGCCTTTGCGGCGCTTCCTGATCCATGCCGGCCGAAAGAGTACGAGATTTTTTCATACCCCCAAGACGAGCTTCCTCAAAGTGCCGAACATTTTCGCGGGTAACCGATATTAGCTCGAGGCATTAACGCTCCTTGCGGCGTGAGAATCGGTATTCGCGTTCTGGCACTTCGACGTACTGAACGAAGCTAAGCCGGGGAATCAGCGGCAATTGCCTGTCGAAGGAGTGGAAGATGTTTCCCATGGATTTCCCGCTCCGGTCGAATCCAGGTGCTTCGACCACGGCGCCGCGGTGGTCGGCTAGCCGCGCCCGTTCCTCTTGCCACAGTGAGGCGACGTACTGGGCGAACTTATAGTCATGGAAGTAAACAGCGGAAGACGCGTTCTGAATCTGAAGCCGATTCAAGGTAGAGACGTCTCTTAGGTCGCGAACTCGCAAGAAGTCTGATGTATGGAAGTAAACAGCGGAAGACGCGTTCTGAATCTGAAGCCGATTCAAGGTAGAGACGTCTCTTAGGTCGCGAACTCGCAAGAAGTCTGATGTCTGGCGTTTCAGTCGATAGACGTCTTCGTCGACGAAGACAAGTTGTCTGAAGGGGCTCAGTGGATAAAAGATCATGAGCCCGGGAGTCTGAGCACCCAAGACACCGCGCAAGCGGACTTTGCGGAGATGGGGGTTGCTAAAGACGACAGGAGCATCGCCAAAGATGAATGGCCGGTTCGTCCTGTTTTCGAGCACAACAGGACGCAGATCCAGCAGGGAGTCGACGCGGTCGAGAGCTATCGACATCTCAAGGGTTTGGTACTGCCTCGGATCAGCCTCTGCTTCCCGTGCGAAGTTCAAGAAGGCTTGACGAGTCTCATCATCAAGTGACTCGTCCGTATGAACTCCTATCTCTAGGTGCAGCTGTAGTAAGTGGTCTTGCATTGCCTTGCTTCGGGTCCGCGCCGACATGGTCCGAGACTTCTGAAGCATGATGTTCTGCAGAAGGGTGTAGTAGTCCTCCCCGGAGAATTCGTCGAAAGCTGCGCATTCCCGAAATCGCCGAACAACTCCGCTGAAAGCGCCGTCTACCTGCTGAAGTCTCTTCTCGACAGCAGCATCACCGTAGAAGTACTTCTTGGACGCTTGCCCCTTGATCGAGGCGACTGGAATTGTCTTCCCAGTACTGCGATTCAGTACGCATACGCTCCGATCATCCGAGGAAAATCCGCGGAAATAGAACTGCGGAACATAGTGTTGGTTTGCGCTCTCTGCCACGTTGCCGCCGCTCAGCTCGAACCCGGCATGGTTTGAAATTCGGGAGAGTCGAACGGAGGTAGGAAGCTCCACCTGTTGTACTCGAAAACGGTAGGCAGCTTCAGCAACTCGCCCGACTCGTGGAACTCTATACGCCCTTCAGAAAAGAACCCAGAGAAGCCGGTCGCTGGAGCGAGGCCTCGAATGACCGCTTTCAACTGCACCTTGACCGAGTTCGTCCGGAAGCCCGAACGCAACACAATCCGAGCTTCACCGAAAGCCATTTCTCCAGCCCCAGCCTCCAGCATTCTCTCAGTGGAAAACTCACCTTCAGCCAAGCACTTCACCTGCAGCTTGCAGCTTTGCTGTCGCTCAGTACACAACCGCTTCAGCACGACGGCTACGTATTGATCCAGCACTACCTCAAAGGCTCGATCTAATAGCGTCATGGATCAACGCCGAATGTCTTGAATGTTGATGTCGCCAAACGCCTCTCTGTAGTAGTCACCAATCGCACGCTTGTTCGCGTCAAGGGTAATGTCATAGCCACTGATCACCGGCCTTAGATCGTCAGCATTCGGAGCATCTCTGAGGTCGATCAGCCCGGCATCCAGTCGCCTCGATCCCGGGTAAGCAAACAGCCTTGGGTTTCCTTGTGCATCCGATATCAGCGGGCTACTTGAACCACCGTGATGAAGGTGGATGAAATTGGGAACTCGGCCCTCACCAGGAATGGCGGCAGGTTGGAATTCAATTCGATATGGGCTTCTTGTACCTTGCAGACGCGCATCAAGTGCCGACGCGTATCTCTCGAATTTGCTTTCAGACAAGCGGAAGTCGCCACCCGATTCCCGCAGTGCTCTGAGGCCAAATCGTGCCATCAATCGATCAATCTGATCAACGTCAGGCGACACCTTCGAACTGACTGACGGTAGCGAAATCGTGCGATCTGAAGCCGCATCGAATCCAACGTTTAACTCGGCATCAATTTGTGCGCCGACGCCACCTTCTGGCGCTTCTGCCAGTCGAATCGGCGTCGTTCCTTCGATGCCCGCTCGCGCGACATTGGCTCTGGCAATCGACGTTGCGCGCAACACCGGCACAACGGCCGCCATCTGGCCCGCAAGATCGACGCCGGCCATGCCCTGGCCGACATAGTCGCGACGCCTGCCGGCGACGGCCACCTCTCCCGCGTTTTCGCCAAGACCAGTCGCGAAAGCAGTGACATCTTGGCGCAACAACTCGCCGATGCCCTCGGTCACGAGTGTTTTGGTGCGTTGCGTCAGATACTCGGCAACCGTCGATGCCGAGTTGGCTACCGCGGTTTGTGCCGCAGAATCGCCCGCAACGGCCGATGCCAACGTATCCGCAGCGGAGATCGGTGCCGTAACACCTTGCCCAATACGCACCACGGCGCCAACGGTTCGACCGCGCGTCGGATTCTCGTTCGCAAAATTCCGCAGCACCGTGGTCTTTTCTTCCTCGCTGCGCGCAAATCCGAACGCACACACCACCGGCGCCGATGCGCATCGCCCATCCGGGTCCAAGAACGACCCAGGATTCCCATTGAACGCCAGATACTTGTTCAACGTCACCGGATTCATCGCATCGCCGGTCCACGGGTCGGTGCTGGTGAACCGGCCTATCCCCGGTGTGTACTGGCGCGCTTGCGCGTACAGCTGATCGAGCAGTGGGTCTTTGAGATACCCGGTATGGCCTAATCGGCTTTGTTCGCCGCTCTGCGCGCGATCGACGCCCCACACGTCGCTGCGGGTGTGGCCGACGATGGCGCCGGTGTCGAGCAGCATTTGTACGGTGCCGTGGCGGTCGGTGAGCAGGGTTCTGCTGTTGCTGCCTTCTTTGCTGGCGATGGGCCAGCTGTAGGCGTGTTGGTAGTCGGCCAGTGTGTTGCCGACGGCGTTGCTGATCGATGCGAGTCTGGTGCCGTCCCAGTGATAACGTTCGATCTGGCCGCTGGCCTCGCGTTGGCGGCGTTGGCCGAACGCGTCGACTTCGTATTTGACGATGGTTGTGCCGCCCTGGCGCACTTCGATCAGGCGGTCGTTGGCGTCATAGACGTAGTCCCAACTCACGCCGCCTTCGGTCTTGCGGGTTTGCCGCCCCGCTGCGTCGTAGCTGTAGCTGGCCTGTGGGCTGCCGTTGCGCTGGGTTTGGATGAGCCGGTCGCGCTCGTCGTAGGTGTGCACCAGGGTTTCGCTGGGGCTTTGCTCCTGCGTGCGATTGCCGCGCTGATCGAGGGTGTAGCTGCGCGTCTGGCCGTCGGTGGTGATGCTGGTCAGGCGCTCGGCCAGATCCAGCGTGTAGCCGATCTCAACCCGCTCGCTGCCGCGTTGCCACACTTCGGCGGTGCGGTTGCCGTTGGCATCGAGTGTGTAGCTGAGCAGCAACAGTGCGCTGGCGCCGAGTTTGTGCGCGAGGCCCGTGACGCGGCCCGCCGGATCGCGGCTGACTTGTGTGACCACGCCATTGTTGTGATCGATGGCCAGCAATCGCCCGGCGGGGCTGACGGTCATCGACACAGGTGGGCGATTGGGTGGCGTCACGGAGGTCAGGTGACTGAGCGCGTTGTAGGTGTAAACGGTATTGCCTTCCGGGCCAGATCGACCGGTGCGATTGTCCAGCGCATCGAAGCTCTGCGTGTGCGTAACGCCGTTGACATCGGTCCATTGGAAGCGGCGATTGAACGCATCGTAGCTGGCGCTCCAGGTTTTGCTCGTGCCGTTGCGGGTCTCGGTGGCCGTCAGCAGATTGCCGTTGCCGTCGTAACTGCGTTCGACTTTGCTCAGGCCATCGTCCGCCGCCGGCACAATGCGGGTCTGCACGTTACGATTCAAGCCATCAAAATCATACTCGATGACTTGCGCGTTCTCGCGTGTCCAGCGGGTGCGATTGCCTTGCGCATCGACGACAAATGTCTCAACGTGCCCCTGCGGATGGCGCACGCCGATCAGCCGGTTTTGATCGTCGTAATCGTATTCGGTGCGCTGCGCGCCGGGGCGCACCATTGCCGTGCGGTTGTTCACCGCATCGTATTCGTACACGGTGGTGTCATTTTGCGGATCGGTCACGCTGATCGAACGCCGGCCCAGATCGTAGCTGTATTGCCAAATCTGCTCGGGCGACTCGGCGCGTTCCATCTGGATGCGCAGATCGCGGTTGTCGTAGTCGTAGCGCATCGTCTGCGACATCGCATTGCTCTCCGTCCGCAGCCGCAGGCGATCATCGTAAGTGTAGGTGGTGACGATACCTTCGCGGTCGGTGCTGCTCAGCCGCTCATCGCCGGGGCCATAGGTGTAGCGGGCGATGGCCGAGGCCGGGCCTTCTTCGCGCTCCAGGCGCCCGGCGGCATCGTAGAAGTAGCGCGTGACGCTGCCTTGTGCATCGGTGGCGGTGAGTCGTCGGCCGGCCGTATCGTAGCTGCTCAGCTCCACCCGCCCCGCGCGGCGCTGCTCGCGCACCCGCCCTTCCCCATCGCGCACGTAGTGGGTGACGATGCCATTGCGATCCGTGAAGCTCAGTTCGCGATCGAGTGCGCCGTAGGTCCAGAGTTGTGTCGTGCGCGTCGCCGAGCTGCATCGACTCGTGCAACAGGTCGATGAATTCTCCGACAGCGATCAGCAAGCGCTGATCGTCTTACTCGATGGGCTCGTCAAGCGCACGCAAATCAGCAAAATGGCGCTCAGCGTTGCGAGCGAGCGCAAGGGCCGGCGTCAGCAACCCCATGAGAATGCAGTGCAGCGCTCGCCTTGATCGCCGGGCAGCTGCTTCCGATGGGTCCGTACAATCGTCTCGTCACGGTTTGCTGGCGTAGGGGCCAAGGAAGCGCTCACCGTTGAAATGGATTAGGTGCGATGGTGCATCAGCGCACCAGACTTCTGTTTCCCAGGCGATTTCCGGCAAGTAACTCCGCATGACTTGCCGAGATGGAAAGGCAGTTACATAGACAAGCCCAGCCGTTGCGTCGGCAAAAAGAGTTGCCAATTCGCGATGTCGCTTAGGATCGACCGGGCCGTGACTGGTCACGGCTTCGGCGAGTACCAGCCACTTGCGTTCGGGGTAGTACAAGACAGCGTCCGGCATCTTTCCATGGCTACCGACCTTCACGCCAAGCTGCTCTAGCAACGGCTCGTTGAAGTACCCCCATTTCTCTCCCGTATCACCAACGTAGATCAGATCGGCGCCAGGGACAAACCGCTCTGCGAAGTCCTCGACAATGGCCTTGATCAGCTGGCTATGTTCACCAGGACTGAGTGTGATTGCTTGGTCGTCGCTGATTTTGACTGGCACTTTGAACTGGTCGCGTGCACTGGCGTTACGCTGGGCAAGCGTAGCCTTCGATAGCAGAAACACTTCGAGCTTGGCTGCCCATTGCGCTGTCCCGTACGCCTGAATAACTTGCAGCGCTTCAGGTGCTACTCGATAGCAGTTGTGTGGACTGTTGATGGCCCGGCCAGGATCGTCGGGATTGTAAAGTGCGATCCCGGCGTCGATCAGTTGGTGCATGGTCTGGCGGCGAAAAGTCTCGCGCGTGTTTTCCGCATAAAGCTTGTTGAAAACGTTGCGGCAAAAATCGAGTACGTCGCGAATGCGAAGTGTGCCAGCGTCATGGGCTTTCGCCCATATCTTATCGCCTGGCTTAAGGTTGACCAGTGCGAGCAGGGTCAGCGCAGAGCGCTCGTTCTGCTGGCCACGGGGCATGCCCAGCGCCGTGAGAATCGCGGTAGCGTCGCGAAGAAGTTTTGCTCTTGTCAAAGAACGCCCTCTATCTTTCTGTCGATCTCTTGCTGTTCGGCTGCTGTGTGCTTGATGTACCAAGCGCCGAGCTTCTCAAGAACTGGAAGCGGCGGGTATGGCATCTGTCGAAGGTCAGTCGCGTTGACCTGCGTGTGACCGTTGAAGCGGCGGAAATGTTCGTCGACGGCCGTCGAGTTGAGCCACGCGGCAAGGCCATAGGCGACGTCTTCTCGCAAGCCACGCCGACCAGTGTGAAAAACGTTTAAGTGATTCTCGAATCCGATGTACGTGCTGTTGAAGTCGTCTTGCTCAACGATAGATGCGACGACACGCCGCCGTTCTTCCTTCGATGAAAAACGGCGAACAACGACATAGCGGTCCGCAGGGTAGAGCCAGCGCGCCGTTTCGTCGTTGAGATCGATTGCATTGAACTTCTTAAAGCCTTGCAATGGCCATGACGTTCGAACGCCGACGAAGTGGGCGGGATAAAGAAGCGGAACACTTCCGGGTTCCGGCATCTTGCACAAGTGTTCACGCATGCGGAAGTCGACCACCGGGCCTGTCGACACCGTCAGGCCCAAAGCGGCCAAAGTCTGACGGGCCACGGTCGAAGCCTCGACAGCGCTTTGGAGGCCGCCCGTCGGTATGTGAATGAAGCGCTGCGCGTCATCGGGTTTAACGATGGTGTCGAACGAGTACGAGGCCTCGACAAGATCGGAAAAAGTGTCGTCGCTTGAGGTAGTCACGCGAACGTCGCTTTGCTTTGCACCGCGGACCAGATGAATGATGACGTTTTCCTGCAGCACGCCCTCTTCTTTGAAAGCTCGATTTCTGCGCTCAAACAAGTGCATGGCACGCAAGGCGGCGCGGCTGAAGACGTAGTCCCGAAACGGGAGATAGTATGGACCGTTGCAGAAGCTGCGCGGCAAGATAGCCACCAGCTCACCATTGGGTGCAAGCATATCGAGAGCGACGGCAACGAATGCCGCGTATAGATTTACCGTCTCGATGCCGACGCGTCGGAGCAACAAACGATGCTCCGATGATGTCGAAATTTTCTTGTACGGCGGATTGAGAATCGCATGTGTGAAGCCGCAGCGGGATCCGGCGAACAGTCCCCGCGTTGCGCCTTCGATAAAATCCTCCGCATACACCTGAGCATCCAATCGTCGGCCGGCTGCAGCTGCCACTTCTTTGTAGTCCGCCATGGTGCTTGCCAGCCCTTCGCGCATGGCGTGATCAACCTCCCATGCGCCGACTTCCACCATCGCACAGGGACCGGCAAGGCAACGGTCAAGAAATGCACTCGTCAGCGAGCCGACGCCCGCACCGGCATCGAGAAGCCGAACCGTGCGACCAGTGGTCGAGGTAAACATATCGGCCATAAAGCGGGCGGTGTTAGCCGGGGTCATAAACTGACCTAGTGCCGCCTTGCGCGCCGGATCGAGCTGGCGGGACGTATCGCGACGTCGAGTATCAACGTGATCAAGTTGGGCAAGTACGGCACTCAAAACGCTGGGATCCTTTCAAGGTTCTTAGGCCAGCCTAGGGAACTTCCTGCCCCAGGGCCAGAAAAATCTGCGGGACTTGGTCAACTATCCGAAACTCAGTTTCCCTGGAATCGGTGACCGGCATGCGTGGAATACGCGGCTTCCATCGGATCAAGGAGTTCGCGATGCGCTAGGAGCAAAGAAGAGATTCAGTGAGCTTCGGTCCCTTAGCTTGTTCTGCGGATCCGATGCCCATTTCTCCGCGTGCAGTCCGAGCTGGTATTCCGTCACGCCGGACCGGATGATTTCGCCCGTCTGGATGTTGATCACGGATGGCCGCGCGCCAACCACAGACCGCAGCGCCTTCCAGACGTCGCGAACGAACTTCGCCATCTCGCCTGTCGTGTCCGAAAATCCGGCCGCAAGGCGGCCAGAAAGCAACATGTTCCCAACGAGCCGACATCGGACGCATTGGACTACCATGCCGGCCCCTGGCCCCTCGAATCGGCCATCTTCCCTTTGAGCTACCGGTAATTTGCCAGTAACTGGGTCCCACAAGAAACAGAAGTTGGTCTGGCATCGATCTATCGACTCGACCAGTCTTGGCGTCGGACCGTCCCACACATTGTCGTCAATGAATCTGATGCCAGGCCGAAGCTGAAGTAGCTTCTTCGAGAAGTCCGCTTCATCCCCAGGCAACATGAGAATTTGGGTCTGTTTTTCCATCCGACCTAATCAACCTCTCGGTTTGGGAACGGCGATAACGGGTTCGCCAGTCTGGGTATGGATTCGGTATGCGTTATCCGCTTCTCGGTCTGTCCACACGCCATCCTTGTCTGTATCCACAGTGTTAATGTGAACGCGGCTACCATCCGGCGCTTCGAACGTCAGATCGTCGTAAGCCGCGCCTTTTTGAGTGCCCGTCGGACCTGGCGTGTATACCTCCGGCCTTTTCTCGCCAGTTCGACGATCGGTTCCACCACCCACATGACGATAGTCAGGATTCTGAGCCAAGAACTCATCTCGAACTTGGTCGATGTGACGTCGAGTTTCGAAACTGCCTCGACGGCCGCGACCTGACCCATAGTCCGGCACCGGCTTCGGGTCCGGATTGATTAGAGCGGCCTGACCATCGCCGCCCTCAACAATCTGTGCAACTTCCGGCGCGCCGGCCTTTGGCTTCGCCATCCGCGCCATGATTCCCGAACCGATGTTCTGGGCGCCGTCTTTGATGAACGCCAGGATGTCGAACTGCGCTTTCGCATCGCCGCTCTGCGCGGCGGTAATCATCTGATCAATCGCCGAAACGCCGGCTTGCCCGGCCGCCTTAGTCGCGCCCCAAGTGTCGGCGCCGAACGCCTGAATCACCGGACCGGCCGCATCGACGGTGGCCTCGATCTCGCTGCGCGCTTCGCCAGCGAGTCCCGCGAGCACTGTTGTCGTGCCGAGTTGATTGCCGCCCATTTCGGTGGCGAGCACGCCGGCGTTCGCGATTACATTCGCGCCGCTCACCACGCCGCTCACAACACCCGATCCGAGATACCCAGCACCGCCCAAGAGGTACGTCGCTCCCAGGCTCGGCTTCATGTACCACGGCGCGCTATCGAACTGTTCGTACGCGTACGTCGCAGCATCGGCGGCATGGCGCCCGAACGCCTCAATGCCCGGCAACCGATCTTTCAGGATTGCGATGCGCCCATCCGGATCGACATACACGGTCGGATTCCCATTGAACGCCAGATACTTGTTCAACGTCACCGGATTCATCGCATCGCCGGTCCACGGGTCGGTGCTGGTGAACCGGCCCAGCCCCGGCGTGTACTGGCGCGCTTGTGCGTACAGCTGATCGAGCAGCGGGTCTTTGAGATACCCGGTATGGCCTAAGCGGCTTTGTTCGCCGCTCTGCGCGCGATCGACGCCCCACACGTCGCTGCGGGTGTGGCCGACGATGGCGCCGGTGTCGAGCAGCATTTGTACGGTGCCGTGGCGGTCGGTGAGCAGGGTTCTGCTGTTGCTGCCTTCTTTGCTGGCGATGGGCCAGCTGTAGGCGTGTTGGTAGTCGGCCAGTGTGTTGCCGACGGCGTTGCTGATCGATGCGAGTCTGGTGCCGTCCCAGTGATAACGTTCGATCTGGCCGCTGGCCTCGCGTTGGCGGCGTTGGCCGAACGCGTCGACTTCGTATTTGACGATGGTTGTGCCGCCCTGGCGCACTTCGATCAGGCGGTCGTTGGCGTCATAGACGTAGTCCCAACTCACGCCGCCTTCGGTCTTGCGGGTTTGCCGCCCCGCTGCGTCGTAGCTGTAGCTGGCCTGTGGGCTGCCGTTGCGCTGGGTTTGGATGAGCCGGTCGCGCTCGTCGTAGGTGTGCACCAGGGTTTCGCTGGGGCTTTGCTCCTGCGTGCGATTGCCGCGCTGATCGAGGGTGTAGCTGCGCGTCTGGCCGTCGGTGGTGATGCTGGTCAGGCGCTCGGCCAGATCCAGCGTGTAGCCGATCTCAACCCGCTCGCTGCCGCGTTGCCACACTTCGGCGGTGCGGTTGCCGTTGGCATCGAGTGTGTAGCTGAGCAGCAACAGTGCGCTGGCGCCGAGTTTGTGCGCGAGGCCCGTGACGCGGCCCGCCGGATCGCGGCTGACTTGTGTGACCACGCCATTGTTGTGATCGATGGCCAGCAATCGCCCGGCGGGGCTGACGGTCATCGACACAGGTGGGCGATTGGGTGGCGTCACGGAGGTCAGGTGACTGAGCGCGTTGTAGGTGTAAACGGTATTGCCTTCCGGGCC
>JALHMH010000056.1 GCA_022844165.1 Lysobacterales bacterium | reverse complement strand
CGTTCAAGTCGGCTCGCGGCATGCCGCGAAAGCCACCGACTTTCACCCTCGTCGCGCCTTGCCTGACGCCGAAATCCATCGGAAATATTGTTCAACTTAATGACGGAACACCACACTAGAGTCCTTGACGGAGCCGGATCTTGTCATTTGAGTCAAGTTTTCGTCGGAGCGGCTTTGGCTGTTGAAGCCCCCTTGAGTACAAGGGGGGTGAGACTCGGCGCCGACACGCCGCAGGCGTGTGCCGAGTCGAACGCCCGGCGGCTGCGCCGCTGGGCGCGAAAATGCGGAGCGCGGGGTTTTGGCAAGTACGGTGTCTGGCGAAGCCAGCAATGCTCGGCGGTCTGAGGCGAAGCCTTGCTAGGGCTCCATGGTCGGCGTCGCAACGCCCAGCCGTTTATGCATGATAGGGCTGGTGGTGGTGTACTGAAGATGCACTTTTTCGCCGGGGTACAGGCGTGCTTTGATCGCGAAAGCCGCCAATGCGGCCTCATGGAAGCCGCACAGGATCAGCTTTTTCTTGCCTGGATAGGTATTGATGTCGCCCACCGCGAAAATACCCGGTGTGCTCGATTGGAACTTCTCGGGGTCGACCACGATCTGGTTGCGTTCAATACCTAATCCCCACTGCGCAATCGGCCCGAGTTTTGGCGAAAGGCCATAGAACGCCAACAGATGATGGAACGTCAAAGCTCTGGTCACACCATCGCTACACTGCACACTTGCGCCTCGGAGTCGACCGTCGGCGATGTCGAGCGCGTTGACGTTGCCGATCAACATTTGCATCTGCTGCGCGTCCACCAGCGCACGCATTTTTGCGACGGACGCTGGCGCCGCCCGGAACTCGTTGGAGCGGTGCACGAGAACCACGCTGCGGGCAATCGGCTGCAGAGCCAAAACCCAGTCGAGCGCAGAGTCCCCGCCGCCCAGAACGACCAGATCCTGATCGCGAAACTGCTCAGGCTTGCGCACAGCGTAGTGCAACTGCGACCCTTCGAAGGCGTCAGCGCCGGGCAGCGCCACGCGGCGCGGCTGAAAAGCGCCCAAACCAGCGGCCACGATGACAGCCCGTGAGCGCAGCGTCGTGCCCTTGCTGGTGACGACCTCGAATCGATCCGCATCGAGCGCACGCACCTCGCTCACTTCCTGGCCCAGATGAAACTCTGCATGGAACGGCTCAATTTGCTTGAGCAGATTGTCGGTGAGTTCTTTGCCCGTACACACCGGCAACGCGGGAATATCGTAAATGGGTTTGTCCGGGTACAGTTCGATGCATTGACCGCCGGGCTGCGCCAGGGCATCGATCACGTGGGCTTTGATGCCGAGTAGTCCAAGCTCGAAGACCTGAAACAAACCTACCGGCCCTGCGCCGATGATGACTACGTCGGTGTCGATATCCATGGTGATGTCTGCGCCTGAAAGTGCGCGGAGACTAGCGGATTACCGCAGATTCTTTGCTCAGCCCGCTTTGACCGTTGTCTAAGGCCTTGATACACTTGCCTTCGAGCGATTCAAACAACGATAACAACGATGAAGTCGACCGCCCTTTTCCTGGCACCGCTGGTGCTGGCGTGCTCCAGCGCGCTGGCGCAGTCGGCTTATGTTGTCAATTCCGACGATCCCAGCCCGCGCGACTTTGATTCGCTGCATCGTGTCACGTTGCCGACCGGGGAACGGGTCAAGATCGGTGAGGCGCGTGCATCCGAGAATGATGCCCCTTATCTCGACATCGAAGGCCTCGCGCTGAGTGAGGCCGGTGTGCTGTACGGCATTGATGATGCCACCAAGACCTTGCTCATCCTCGATCGCATGACAGGCCGTACCGTGCCGGTCGATGGGCGTGAAGGGAACACGGGATTGCCGCGTACCTCGGCTTTCGATTTTGGACTGACATTCGATTGTTCCGGCACGTTGTATGCGAGTTCGGACACACGTCGGTCGTTGTACAAAGTCAATCCGAACACCGGCGCGGCCGTGGTCGTCGGCGCAGAAGGTGCGCTTGGCGCGCCCATCACGGCCCTGGCGGCGCGTGGCGGCAAACTCTACGGAATCGGTGTCGATGGTTCGGAGAACCTGTATTCCATCAGCGTGACCACCGGCGCGGCAACCTTGATCGGTCCGTTGGGCGCTGGACTGAGATTTTCAGATGCGGGGCTCGATTTCGATTCCAACGGCACGCTTTGGGGTGTGGCCGACTCGACGGGTTCTTCGACAACGGCCGAACCCAGTGTCATTTTCCGCATCGATCCAGCGACCGGCGCGGCGGAACGCGTGGCGACAACTCTGGCTGGTGTCGAGAGCCTGGCCATCGTCGCGCCCGTGTGTACCGCCAGTGGAGAACCAGAGCCCACACCGCCGGCAATTCCCACGCTCTCGCCCGCAGGTTTGGCGATTCTGGCACTGCTGTTGGCTGCATTCTCGGGTCTGGTCTTGCGGCGCAGCTGGTAAGCGGTTCATCGCGCGGTGTCGGCCCATGGCCCACTGCGATCCGCTTCGATCCCAACGCGGTGGAAAGCAATGCAAGTCCAATGAGCGACCGACGAATGCTGATCGGCTTCGATGCTGACGATACGCTCTGGCATAGCGAAATTTACTTCCAGGCAGCGCATGCCGAATTCGAACGAATCCTTGGCGCTTATGTCGATCTTCACGACGCACGCGTACATGACGCGTTACTGAGCACCGAGCGGCGTAACATTCGGTTGTTTGGTTACGGCGCCAAGGGCATGACCTTGTCGCTGCTTGAGACCGCGCTGGCGATCACTGGCCATGCACTGAGCGGGCTCGATGTGCAGCGTCTGCTCGACCTGGGCAAGGCCATTCTGGCGCATCCTGTGGAGTTGCTGCCTGGCATCGAACAGGCCGTCACCGAAGTGGCGGCAGACTATCCGTTGGTCTTGATTACCAAAGGCGACTTGTTCCATCAGGAAGCCAAGATCCGCCAGTGCGCGCTGCGCGAGCACTTCTCGCGTATCGAGATCGTGTCGGAGAAAGACCCGGAAACCTATCAGCGCCTGCTGGCAGAATTCGGCGTCGGCGCCGAACAGTTCCTGATGGTGGGCAATTCGCTGAAGTCGGACATCGAACCGGTCGCCCGTCTTGGTGGATACGGCGTCCATGTCCCCTACGTAGTGACCTGGGCGCTCGAAGCGGAACATGCGCTGGAAGCCGGCCATCCCAGGGTCGCGACGGTGAAAAGCGCGCACGGCATTCCAGGCGCCATCGCGCGACTGCTCGAGAGCACCTGATCGCCGACAGAGCGACACACCTGGTGCTCATGCTGAGCAAAAGACCACAATAGGAGAAGCCATGCCCGTCGGTTACTCAGGAACTCCGTTGGTCAAGAAACTCGGCATCGGCGCCGGGGCGGATGTCGCCATTCTGAACAGGCCTGCGGAATACGGGTCACTATTGGGTGACCTGCCCGAGGGAGCGCGCCTGGGGACCGCGCTGCTGAAGACCACAACCCTGGTTCATTTGTTTGCCACTGAGCGGCACGCGCTGATGGAGCAGCTCACGTCCCTTAGAGCCAAACTCGGAGAGACCGTCCCAGTGTGGGTCTCGTGGCCTAAGAAGTCGGCCAAGGTAGCGACGGACATTACCGAGGACACCATACGAGAGGTTGCGCTACCGCTGGGCTATGTTGACATCAAAGTCTGCGCGGTCTCGGACGTCTGGTCCGGGCTCAAGCTGGTAGTCCGCAAGGAGCTGCGGTCAAAGATCCCGCTTTAAGCCCTCGCCCAAAAGTTCGACGCCGTGCTCGCACGCCTGCACGCCTTGGGGTTGTCGAGTCACGGCATTCAAGGCCCGCTTCAGTTGCGTGCCTTCTGCATGGATCAAGCACTTACGTGCTCGACCCATGTGCGAACCATCCATGGTTCGCGCCCGCAGGCTGTTTCTCACAGCCTGCTAGACTCGATACAGCACGCTGCACACGACGACGGCTCATGGGCGATGTCACACTGCTTCTCGAACGCGCTCGCGACGGCGATAGTTCTGCGTGGGATCAGGCGGTCGCCCTGGTGTATGCCGACCTGAAACACATCGCACGCGGTGTGCTTGGCCGCAGCGATCAAAGCCTGAACGCGACGAGCCTCGTTCACGAATGTTATCTGCGGCTGGAGCGCGCTGGCGCTGGGGCGGTGACCAACCGACAGCACTTTCTGGCGCTCGCCGCGCGTGCGATGCGGCAGTTGATGCTTAACCACGCTCGAGACCGGGTAGCGCAAAAGCGCGGCGGGCTGATGCAACAGACCACGCTGGCGAGCGCCGATGCGCAGGCATCGTTTGAGCAGCAAGCCAACGAGGAAGCAGAACAACTGATCGCGCTAAACACGGCATTGGAGCAATTGGCGCAAACGGACGCCATCGCGGTTCGAGTGATCGAATGTCGCTTGTTCTCGGGCATGACCGACGAAGAAACTGCGCTCGCACTGAACCTGCCATTGCGCAGCATGCAGCGCATCCAGGCCAACGCCAAGTTGCGGCTGGCACAGCTGTTGGCGGACTCACCCTAAGAACCGGGTCTGCGGTCTTAGGCCTTGCAAGCGAGTTGGCATCGATGCGTCCCGACGAAGTCCTGAAGCTGTTGGAGCCCGGCACTCTGCTCGGAGGAGCGCTCTTTCGCAGCATGTTGGCGCAGGCAGAACCCCCGCTGCGACTGCCAGCGGGCTTTCGCCTCGGCCCTTTTGCGATTCGTTCGGAAATCGGGCGGGGCGGGATGGGCGTTGTCTATCTGGCGGAGCGCGTCGACGGCGAGTTCCATCAGCAGGTAGCGATCAAGTGCATCGCCAATACCGGCAATGAAACGCTGCTCGCCTCGTTTCGCCGGGAACGCCAGGTGTTGTCCGAACTCAAGCACCCGCACATTGCGCTGTTCCTGGACGCGGGAAGCACCGAGCTTCCGGTCGACCAGCGGGGTCACGCAGAACCAGATGTGGCGCAACCGACCACGTGCTTGTTGTTATCGTGGTTTGCGATGGAGATGATCGATGGCCGGCACTTCGACGAATACCTGGCACAAGTTCAGCCGGATCTGCCGACCACGTTGGCGATCGTGCAGCAGATTGCCAGCGCGTTGAGCGCGGCCCACGGGCGCTTGTTGGTTCACCGCGACGTCAAACCCAGCAACGTTCTGATCGACCGCAACGGTATGGCAAAACTGCTGGACTTCGGCATTGCCGGTCTTTCGGACGGATCCGTGGCGCAGGCCTATTCGCCGGCGTGGGCAAGTCCCGAGCAACTGTCGCTCGCGCCCTGTGGACCCGCTTCCGATCAGTTTCAACTCGGACGCCTGCTCGCGATGGCCTTGAGCATTGGCAAAGACAAATCGGTCGGCGTGGGCGAACCACGCCGCACAGAACTCAGGGCGATCGTCGCGAAATCTTGCGCGCCGTCGCCAGAGTCGCGCTACGGCTCGGTGGCTGACTTCAGTGCCGATCTGCGGCGCTGGCAAGACAATCTGCCGGTGCAAGCGATGGGCAGTGGCTTGATGTACAGCCTACGTTGTGCGGTACGCCGGCATCCCTGGACGAGCGCCACGGGCGCGACACTCGCTGTGTTGGCCATGGCCGGGCTGGTCTGGTTCAACGCTCAACTACAATCGCAACGCGACATCGCGCGCGCGCAGGCCGAGCGCTCCGAGGCCACCAGGAACTACTTGCTCAGCCTGTTTCAAGATGGTGATCCGACGCGGGGTACCGATCCCGACTTGACTGCCAGGGAGTTGATCCAATCCGGCGTCGCGCGAATCCAGTCGGACCGAAGCCTGCATCAGGATGTTCGCCAGGAATTGATCGGTCTGCTGGTCGAGATTCAACTTCGGCTCGGGGAAACCGACACCGCGAAGCGCTTGTTAAGCGGCGTCGACCTGGACGCGATCGACGCGTCCACCGCGCGAATGTGGCGCGCACGCGTGGCAAGCATCGAAGGCAAACCCGCCATCGCGCATGCCGAACTGGTCGAGCAATACGAGCAGTATCCGTCGGACCGCGTGGGAGTCCTGTTGGCACGCGCCGAACTCGATATCGGTGAAATCGAGCGTTCCGAACGGCGGTTGCTGGCGTTGTTGGAGGGCGACCGACTGGAACCTGCATTGCGCAGCTCGGCGCTGCTGTCCTTGGGCGTGCTGCAAACCAGGACGGCACGCCCGCTGGACGCGATCGCATCCAACCGGCAGGCGATCGTACAGTCGGCGTCCGCAACACCCGCGGTCTCTCCGGTGCCGGCATATATCAATATCGCATTGGCGGAAATCGACTTGGCGCGCTTCGATTCCGCGCTCGAGAATCTGACGCGAGCGGAACAACAGCTCAAGACGTTTCCTAACCAACGCAACCACTTTCTGATTTTGCAGAACCGTGGGATGGCGCTGTATCGCAAAGGCGAAATCGCGCAGGCCGAGCAGGTTTGGCGCACGTTGCTGGAGCGTAGCGAGGGCGGCGTCAATCCCGGGATAGAAGCGGCAACGGTCCACAACCTCGCGGCGATTGCCGACGCGCGAGACGATGCGGTGCTGACGATTGAGCTCTCCGCACGTGCGCAGCGATTGCGGCAACAACTGGGCGATCCGGTCGCAGCGCTGTCATCGATGATCAACGTTGCGGCAAAACTGAGCGCTATCGGACTGCATGAGCAAGCCATCAGCATCGGCGAACACGCCTTGGCGGACGCCGATAAGCTGACTCGCCCCGATCTGGCCGCCAGGGCCGAACTGCAGATCGTACAAAGCCGCTGCCGGATCGATGCTGATCAGTGCATCGGCAGGATGCAGGCACTGACACTGAGATTTTTGCAGCAAAACAACCTGGTCAAGGCCTTGGAATCGATCGAGAGGCTCGTGGCTATCGGGCATTTTGTCGGGAGACAAACCGATGCGCTGACGCATGCACACGCACTGACACTGCGCATGGAGCCGGCGTTGATTGGCAACGCTGATGCTGCGCGAACGCTACTGGAAACCCGCAGGTGGATCGAAGCGCTGCAGCAGCCGGATGGGTCCACACGCACAGGCCATTGGCGGGACATGGAGCGTCTGGCAGGCGAACGGCCGCAAAGACGTCTGGTTCTGGCGCAACGCCTGTGGGGTCAAGGGCGATTGGCCCTGGCGGCGCAGTTATTGGTCTCATCCCGCGCCCAGCGAGAAGACTATTGGCGACTGAAGAGCGCCGTTGCCAGCGCGCAACAGCAGGGCCACATTTCCGAGGAGGCGCTGGCAGAAATGCGGAATGTGCAAGCGCGCGCCCTGGCAGCGTTGCAGCTTTGACGATCGTGCAAAGAACCGCGCCTGTCGAATTGTGCCGTCCGCGTAGCTGAACAGCCTTGCGCTACGCATTTGCCGCAAGGACGTTGCGCGGCTATGCTCCGCGGCCCATTTGGCCCAACGCCAGATGGCGACCTCGCTTCACGGGCAGCGACCCGGAAGCATGACCCCATGAGGAAAACCATGCGTCATTACGAAGTGGTGTTTCTGGTCCACCCTGACCAGAGCGAGCAAGTGCCCGCCATGATCGAGCGCTATCGCGCGATGATCGAAACCGACGGCGGCAAAATCCACCGATTAGAAGATTGGGGCCGACGCCAGTTGGCATACCCGATCGAGCGCCTGTTGAAGGCCCACTACATTCTCATGAATGTCGAGTGTTCTGGTGCTGCGTTGAAGGAACTGCAGGACGCATTCCGCTTCAACGACGCCGTGTTGCGCCATCTGATTCTCCAGATGCGCGAGGCGGCCACCGAAATGAGCTTGATCATGAAGACCAAGGACGAGAAGCCACGCCGTCGCGACGATGAGGGTTCCGAAGCGATCGGCACTGGCGATGCAGATGAGCCTGTGGAGGCCCGCGTATGAAACCGAAGAGCAAAAAACCCAAAGGCGCCGCAGGCGCGAATGCGTCGCGCTTCTTCCGCCGCAAGAAATTTTGCAAGTTTACGGCCGAAGGCATTAAGGACATCGATTACAAGGATCTCAACACGCTGCGTCAGTACGTGTCCGAGACCGGCAAGATCGTCCCGAGCCGCATCACCGGCACGCGTGCACGTTTCCAACGCCAGTTGGCCGACGCGATCAAACGCGCTCGCTTTTTGGCGCTGATCCCGTACACCGACAGCCACTGACCGGAGCGCCAACATGGACGTGATTTTGATTCAGAAGGTCAAGAATCTCGGCAATCTGGGCGACAAGGTGCGTGTCAAGCCCGGTTATAGCCGTAACTTCCTGGTGCCTTACGGCAAGGCCGTTCCGGCCACCGCCGCCAATTTGGCGGACTTCGAAAAACGCCGCGCGGAGTTCGAAGCGCGTGCGGGCGAGATGCTGACGGCCGCTGGTGCACGCAAAGCGAAGCTCGAAGGCGCGATGGTGACGATCAAAGCCAACGCCTCGACCGAAGGCAAGCTATACGGTTCGGTAGGTCCGCGCGATATTGCCGATGCTTTCACTGCAGCTGGCATGCCGCTCGAAAAATCCGAGGTGATCATGGGCGAAGGCCCGATTCGCCGGATCGGCGAGTTCGCCATCGAAGTTGCGCTGCACGCCGATGTGCATGCGATGGTCAAGGTCGCGGTGCAGGCCGAGAACTGATCTGCGCATCATGCGGTCATAAGAAACCCGGCTCGCGCCGGGTTTTTTTTTGCCCGGCGATTCATCATCGATGCCGTCACGCGATCGATTTCCTGAACAAGCTCGGCCGTAAAGACGTCCGAAACAACACAGCCGCCACAAAGCGCGCGTATGATCCGCGCCCTTCCATCGCCTGCCACCATTAGAGGATTGCTGATGAGCGCCTATCTCTTTACGTCCGAGTCTGTTTCCGAAGGTCATCCGGACAAACTCGCCGACCAGATTTCAGATGCCGTGCTCGACGCGATCCTGGCGCAGGACAAAACGGCCCGTGTGGCCTGCGAGACAATGGTCAAGACCGGGGTGGCGATTGTCGCCGGCGAAATCACCACGAGCGCCTGGGTGGACTTGGAGACCCTGGCACGCAAAGTGATTCTCGATGTGGGCTACAACAGTTCCGAAGTCGGCTTCGATGGCGCCACCTGCGGCATCTTGAACCTGATCGGCAAACAATCGCCGGATATCGCACAGGGTGTCGATCGCAAGAATCCGGAAGAGCAGGGTGCCGGTGACCAGGGCCTGATGTTCGGATATGCCTGCGATGAAACCCCGGAGTTGATGCCCGCGCCGATCTTTTATAGCCACCGGCTGGTTGAACAACAGAGCAAAGTCCGCAAGAAGAAAAACTCCGAGCTCAAGTGGCTGCGTCCCGACGCAAAGAGCCAGGTCACTTTGCGCTATGAGAACGGCAATGTGGCCGGTATCGATGCCGTGGTTCTGTCGACGCAGCACGATCCGGATATCAAGCACAAGGACCTGAAGGACGCGGTGATGGAACACATCATCAAGCCGGTTCTGCCCGCGAAGTGGATCGGCAAGAACACAAAGTTCCATATCAACCCGACGGGCAAGTTCGTGATCGGCGGACCGGTCGGCGACTGCGGTCTGACGGGACGTAAGATCATCGTCGACACCTACGGTGGCATGGCTCGCCACGGCGGCGGCGCGTTCTCCGGGAAGGATCCCTCCAAAGTCGACCGGTCGGCGGCTTATGCCTGCCGCTACGTGGCCAAGAACATCGTCGCTGCGGGCCTGGCGAGCAAATGTGAGATTCAGGTGTCCTACGCGATCGGTGTTGCGCAACCGACCAGCATCTCTGTCACCACGTTCGGCACCGGCAAAATCAGCGATGCAGAGATCGAGAAGCTGATTCGCGCGCACTTCGACTTGCGTCCGTACGGCATCGTCAAGATGCTCGATCTGATCCACCCGATGTATCAGGCGACCGCTGCCTACGGTCACTTCGGTCGCAAGCCAGTTGAAGTGAAGACCGCAAACGGCACGCACACCGCGTTCTCCTGGGAAAAAACCGACAAAGCCGAGGCTCTAAAGGACGCGGCAGGCCTGAAGCGCAAGCGCTAAGCGCCGATTGTCACTGATACCGATGGTCGATCTGGTCCGCCGCCCTCGCCCGAGGCTGCGCGGACCAGACCCGAGGCCAGCAACGTAGGCCAGAACGGAAGTTGGTGCCAGCCACAGTAATACCGCGGCGCGCAATGGAAGCGGTAAGGCCGTCAGATTCGAAACCGAAATCGCTCGTCGCGCGCAAACACGACGAGTGCCTGCGTGTCGTCGTTTCCGGTCAACGGCCCCGGCACCCGTGGCATGCTTGGCAGCGCCATTCTGCACCGAGCATCGCATGCGCCATCTGAGTCTGATTGTCGCTGTAGCCCTGGGCTGCGCCCAAGTGCATGCCTGCGGTCCCGACTTCCCGGTCGCGCTGCTTGCGCAACGCAGTCACACATTGCTGGAAATGCCTGAAGGGATCTTTGCCTTCGAGAGCAAACGCTGGGCGATACCCAAGACTCGCTTCGTGGTCGCCGACGCGGATCCTTGGGCGGATCCGCTGGAGGCGCGACAGGCAGCAGAGATCGCCGGGTTGTCGGTGGACGCAGCGCAAGCACTGGCGCGCATGCGCGCCGCAGCCGATGGCGAGGCCGCGTGGGCGCTTGGGGCCGATCTTTCCCTTGAGCTACGGGAGTACACCGCCGGTGCAGTGGACTACCACATCGGCGCTTGGGATCGAGCCCAGTCGCGATTCGCAAGGGTCGTGGCGCTGCCTGCGGAAGAACGCCGAAAGCGCGGGATCTGGGCGGCGTACATGCTCGGCCGCATTGCCGTTCAATCGAACGATATCGACGCGGCGCGCAACGCTTTCGAACAAACCCGCGACTTCGCGACCACCGGTGGTGACGATCCGCTCGGTTTGGCGCTCGCAAGTTTTGGTGAGCAAGCGCGTGGCGAATGGCATCGCGGCGACCTGCCAACCGCACTGAAACTGTATGCCGAACAGGCAGCGCTGGGTTCGCGCTCAGGGCAAGCCTCGTTACTCATGGTCGCACGCCAGATCTCGCGGACACCGGCGCTGGCGGACGCGGCCCTGCAGGACGATCTGGGGCGCCGGATATTGGTGGGTTATCTGTTTGCGCGCGATGCTGAACTGGCCAACGTCGAGTTGCTCGATCGCCTCGCCGCGCTGCCGGTGAACGACGTGCCCGATGCGGATCGCCTCGCGGCGGTGCTGTACCGCGGTGGCGACGATGCGCGCGCCGCCAGGTTCGCCGCAGGCGATACCCCGCTGGCTGCCTGGGTGCGCGCCAAACTCGCGGTGAAACAAGGCCGCCTGGACGACGCCATTGGCGACTACGCCAAAGCGGCCCGCAGTTTCCCAGCCGACGAGACCTGGGTCGACAGCAATCCGTTCGGCGATGATGAAGGGCTCGCGGTCCGCTGCCGCGTGTCCGCCGAGGCGGGTACGCTGGCGCTCGGACGCGGCGAGTTCCTGCAAGCGTTAGAGCTGCTGTACGCCGGTGCGGAACGCCACTGGACGGACTTCGCCTACGTGGCCGAACGTGTGGTCACAGTCGCTGAGTTGCGCGCCTTCGTCGACCGCGTCGCGCCGCAGGCCGTGGCAACACCCGAAGACCGCATCACACCCATGCCCGCGCAGCAGGCGCGTTGGCTGCTCGCACGGCGTTTGCTGCGCACCGGCCAGGGCGCCGAAGCGATCGCCTACTTCGACGATCCTGAACTGCGTGCAGCCGCTCAAGAGTACGTTGCTGCGCTCGACGCCACCGGCGCCTGGACGAAAGTCGGGCAAGCTCGCGCGTGGTTCCGGGCAGCTGAACTGATGCGCGCGCGTGGCCTTGAAATCGCTGGTTTCGAAGGCGATCCCGATTACGCCGAATACGGCGGCAACTACGATCTGAATAGTCCTTATCGATACGACGAAAACTACAATCTCATTGTCGACAAGCGTCAGGATCTTGCGGTTGAAGGACCGCACACCAGCGATGCCGAACGCAACCGCGTTGCCTTATCGCGTGCCGATCCGCTGATGCGGTTCCACTATCGTGGCATCGCCGCACGTCACGCCGAACAGGCGGCGGATCGTCTGCCGCAACGCAGTCAGGCCTATGCCGCCGTATTGTGCACTGCGTCCAGCTTTGTGCTGGTGCGCGAACCGGAGACGGCAGCGCCGATTTACAGGCGCTATTTGAATCACGGTGCATTTGTGCCCTGGGGCGCGCAGTTCGGCCAACAGTGCCCGGCGCCGGATTTTGCCAAAGTCGAGCAGCAGATGCGCGCACAGTGGATCGCGCTCGCCGGGCGAATTGCGCTGATCGGTGGACCGCTGATCGTGCTGTTGTTCGTCATTCGCTTCTGGCGCTCGCGCAAGCGCAGTTGATCGCATCACGAAAACCCCTGGCGTTCGTACGCCGTGCCCAGCGATGATCGGGGTTTGCCACTTCAGTCCGATCGCCATGACCAGCAGTGTTTCCGTCCGCATCAACGATGCCCGCCATTTGCGTTTTGCGTTGTATGACGTGCTCGATGCCGAAGGGCTCACGGCGTTGCCGCATTTTTCGATGCACAGCCGCGATACCTTCGATGCGGCGCTCGATTTAGCACAACGCATCGCACTCGAAAAATTCGCGCCGCACAACCGCAAGTCGGACTTGAACGAACCGCTATTCGTCGATGGCAAGGTCGCGTTGATTCCCGAGATCGGCGATGCGGTAGCGGCCTACAATGAGGCCGGTTTCACCGCCGCTTCGATCGACGCGCAACGCGGCGGTATGCAGATGCCGTTCATGGTCACCACCGCGTGCGACACCCTGTTCGCCGCCGCCAATGCCGGCACCGTGGCCTACCCAAGCCTTGCGCGCGGCGTGGCGAACCTGCTGCTCAGCTACGGCACGCCAACGCAGATCGAACGTTACGCGCAGCCGATCATCGATGGCCGCTTTTTCGGCACGATGTGTTTATCGGAGCCGCAAGCCGGCTCGTCGTTGGCCGATATCCGCTGCCGCGCCGAATTGCAGGCCGACGGCAGCTATCGCCTCAGCGGCGCGAAAATGTGGATCAGCGCGGGCGATCACGAACTCGGCGAAAACATCATCCATCTGGTGCTGGCGCGCATCGTCGATGCGCCGCTTGGCGTGCGCGGCATCAGTTTGTTTATCGTGCCGCGTTTTCGCGTCGACCCGGACGGCACGCGTGCGGCGCGCAACGACGTGCAATTGGCCGGCTTGAATCACAAGATGGGCCAGCGCGGCAGCGTCAATACCTTTCTCAAGTTCGGCGAAAACGGCGATTGTTATGCAGAGCTTGTGGGCCAGCCGCACCAGGGCCTGGGCTACATGTTCCACATGATGAACGAGGAACGCATCGGGGTTGGCGTTGGCGCGATCTCTCAGGGAATCGCCGGCTACTTGTACTCGCTCGACTACGCACGCGAGCGTCGGCAGGGCCGGCATCCAGATCAGAAAGATCCGGCCACAATGCCGATTGCACTGATCGAACACGCCGATGTGCGCCGCATGTTGCTGGCGCAGCGCGCTTACGTCGAAGGTGCGCATGTGCTGGCGTTGTATAGCGCACGGCTGGTCGACCAGATGCACGATCCACTGCAACGCGACCGCAGCGCATTGCTACTGGAGCTGCTGACGCCGATCGTCAAAGCCTGGTCGTCGGACTACAGCCTGCGGGCCAACGAGATGGCGATCCAGGTGCTCGGCGGTTATGGCTACACCCGCGACTATCCCGTCGAGCAGTACTATCGCGACAACCGCATCAACCCGATTCACGAAGGCACCAACGGTATCCAGGCGCTCGATCTGCTGGGCCGCAAAGTGACGATGCAAAACGGTGCCGCGCTCAGAGCGCTGATCGACGAAATCAATCTCGACATCGACGCCGCGCGTGCGCTCGAGGAGCTCAAGGAACTTGCCGACCAGCTGGGACTGGCGCGCGATGAAATCCTGCGCGCCAGCCAGCACGCCGCGCAGCGCATGGGAGCCGGCGATGTGCGTGCAGCACTGGCGAATGCAAGTTTCTATTTGCAGGCTTTAGGGCATGTCTGCATCGCATGGATCTGGCTCAAACAAGCCCGCATCGCGCTCGGGGCAGACATCGACGCAGATTTTGCCGCCGGCAAACTCGCCACCTGCCGCTTCTTCTTCGCCACCGAACTGCCGCAGGTGTGGCATTGGTGCAAGATCGTCGTCAGCGACGACAGCGCACTGACGATGCGCGACGGTTGGTTTTGATGGCGATGCTTCTCCTGCTTGATTCAGTAGTGAACGTCACGCCCATACTGCGCCCGAAGGGCGGCGAAGGTTGATTGCGGCCCAAAACCCTGGTGCGATATCAGAAGGTAAGCCCAGGGCTTACCGCCCGTCTCGGCGCAGACCAAGGTCGCGTAATGGCACCAACGCGCAGCGGCGCGAGCCTTGGTTTCTACCGTGGGATCTTCCTTCCAATCCTCGCGCTTGAGTTCGATGATCAGGCGCTCGGTCCTTGTCTCCACGACGAAATCCGGGAAGTAACGCTTGCCGTGGTCGTACTCAATGACGAACTGTCCGACTGCGGGCTTGAGCCATTTAAGGACATCGTCGTCCCGCTCCAGAACGCGGACGAGTTCGTACTCGCCTTCCTTGGAGTCGAATTTTTGTGTACTGAAGCAACACTTCGAGAAATTGCCGAAGACCATGGAGCGAATGCGCGCTCGATCAGTAAGTTGCTCTCCAAAGGGGTGCACGACGCCATCGACGCTGTTCAGCGGCCGAGAGCGCAGCACGGTGAAACCGCGTGTGATCTTGGCGGTGAAGTCGATTGGCTCCTCGTGCACATGAGCCTTCATCTGCGTCCAGATCAGGTCGGCCAAACTCCTTCGATGATGTTGAAGGACGTTGTGAATATCGTCTTCATCCGGAAGGTATGACTTCAGTCTGCCGACCACCTGGGCCGCCAGGTTGTGCAGCAGTTCCGCGTGGGTGTCATAGTCGATCTCGTCGCGTTCCATCAACAGCGCGACCAGATAATTTTCCGGGATGGGCTCGCGGCGCGCGCTACCCGCCGTCGACAGCAGTGCGCGATCCTTGGTTCGCAGTTCTTGCAGCAGGATCTCGTTATCGATGGGCTGAAGCTGGATGCGCTGCAGTCCCGCAAGTTCGAAGGGCACGAATCGAAAGTGCCTTCCAGTTGATGGCACCAGCGTGATTGTCGGAATCTCGATCGAGCTCCTGACCACTGCCTCGATGACTCTCTCGATTTGTTCCCGGTTTTCGGCAGGCGTTGATTCCTGCGGGATTGTCATCCGCGCGGCGACCATTCGCGCAACGTTGTCGATGTGGCCAGCCGACAAGAGCGCGCTGGCGGAGTCGATTCGCAATCCCTCCAGATCAATCGAGTCAAGCACGGCTTCAAAAAGTTGTGTGCTTATCGCTGGTGCCGCCGGTGCCGCTGGTGCCGCTGGTGTCGCCGGTGCCGAACTTGAGCGCGCAGGCTTGTCGGTAGTGACAAGCAGAGAGTCCTGAACACCGACCACGGGCGACACCGGCACGCCCAAGAATCGTTGATAGATCGGCACCGACGCGATGGGAGTGGGCGCGTGCGTGTCGATGTCACCGCCCGCGCCGACGGTGACTGTGGCGCGAATCAACGAATTTGGATCGTTGGCCTTGTCGATGATCTCGCGGAACTTGTCGTGAGCAATGATCGTCAGCCGATCAATGATCTTGTCATTGGTTCGGGTGCCAAAGGGCAAGCGAAGCCCGCGCCCGATGGTCTGTTCGGTCAGAATTTCTGCCGCAGAGGTTCGCAGCGGAACGATGGTGAACAGGTTCGAGACGTCCCAGCCTTCCTTGAGCTTGTCGACGTGGATGACAATTTCGGTGCTCGGGTCATGCTCGATCTGCAACAGTTTTGCCGTGTTTTCATCACTCTCGGCCGCCGATGTTTTTGAGTGGATCTCGATCACCTTGCCGCGGTAGCGCCCGCCAAAGAAATCCAAGTTTTCGATGCGCTGCTTGATGGACGCGGCGTGCGTCGTATCGCTGGCCACGACAAGCATGAACGGATGGACCAATGGCCCAAACCCGGATTGTGCGTATTGCTCAAGCGCCAACTTGGTGGCCTCGTGCACATGAACACCGTCTTCCAGCTTGATGCGCTCCAACTCATCGGGTGGTACGCCTTGCGCGTTGAAGTCCTTGCGCGTTGCAACCGTGGGTTCCTTGACGAATCCTGCCTCCAGGGCACGGCCGAGGGGAAAGCTGTAGGCGATGTTCTTGAACGAGACGGCTTTTGCGCCGGTGGTCTTGGGGGTTGCGGTCATTTCGATGCCCAAGACGGGCTTCAACTCGTCGATGCTGCGCGCGCCGGCGTCTGCTCGGTAGCGATGCGACTCGTCCATCAGGACCACAAGGTCGGGCAGAGCGGCGAGATAGTCGAAGTAGCTTTTGCCGATGCACTCCTGCAGGCGTCGCAGTCGGGGCTGGGCGCTTCGGTCCGCACCGGCGCCACGACTGTTGATCTTGGCGATGTTGAAGACGTTGATGACGGGCGCGCTTTGCGCAAAAAGCTGGCCGGGCACCGTCATCGGGAGCGCGTCCTCAAAGCGCACACCTTTGCCGCTATCCCAGTCGTCCCCCGTTACCAATAGCGGCGGTTGAACTGAAAAGTCCGGCAGCCCGCGAAACAGATACTTGTCGCTTCCCTGATCGAAATCGCGCTTGAGCTTGTCGTAGATCGTCAGGTTCGGCGCCAAAACAAGGAAGTGACGACTGCGGCCGGTCCGATAGAGCCATGCAATGATGGCGGCCATCAGCCGAGTCTTGCCCACGCCCGTCGCCAGCGCAAAACACAAGGACGGAAAGTCGCGCTCGAAGCTGGTGAAACTCGGAATGCGCGCTTGCACTGCAGCCAGTGCGGCGGCCATGTCGATGTCTTTGCTCAACGGCAAAGCGCCGGACTCAACCAACTCGGCCAGCAGGCCCAGCGACTCGGCCAACGGCGCGCGTAGCGACAAGCGCTGGGAGATTTCGCGAACGGGGTTCACGGATCACGCTCTGGGCCGGGTGCAGCGTAGATCGTCAGACCCACCATCGGCGGTTCGTCCCGCAGTTGGTAAAGGGGCGTGCGGCCGGACAACGCCGTCGAGCGATCCAGAATCTGCTGCACGCCGAACAAGCGTCCTTCAACCAGATGCCTCTCTGCCCCCAACAACCGAGTGCGGTAGTAGCGCGACAACAGTCCCACCAGCAATTCGTTGCGCGGCATCGGCAAGGTGCGCATCGATTCGAGGGTCATCGTATTTGGCAAGCCGCCGGGCGAGACGATTTCGATGCGGTCGTCGTACATCGACACCATGATCGGCGAGCCGGTTATCGAATAGTCGCGATGGACCACCGCGTTCGCGATCGCTTCGAACAACGCCACTTCATCGTACTCTGGGATGTCCAGTCGCGCCGGATCCTTGATCATGCGCACGCGCGTATAGCGCTTGCAGAACTTCCAGCAATCGATCAATTGCTGGTCAAGCGGGCCTTCGAAGCGTTGGGCATCAACCTGCTGCGACGGGTCCTTGTCCCGACCACGAAAAATCTCCGCCTGGATATACGCGCCGCGCAGCCAGCGGAAGGGCTCAGCGGTCAGCAGAAGCACTGCGCCTACCACAGGCTGCACAAGATCGAAAACCTGGGATACCAAACGGAGCGCGCGCAGATCGCTGACGCGGGCGCTGGTGAGCAAGGACTCGACCAGCGCTGGCGAAAGATCGCTCAGCTTACAGCCGGGAATTGGCATCTCATCAAAGTGCAGGAGCTTGCTGTGGCTGCGTTGCATTTCCAGACGCGAGCGGGCATCGCCGGAGAGTTCGCGGGTTGAGGTGCCGACGCGAATCACGGTCTTGCCCTTGACCTCGTGAACAAACAGGCTCTTGGGCACATCGACGACGACGATCGTGTGTTCGACGCCATCGGAATCGACGACCTGCCCATGATCGACTGCCGAAAAGTACAGCGGCGGCTTGATGGTATCGACGAGAATGCCGTCAAGTTTCTGCAAGATTCCCTGCAACTGATCCCGCTTAATGCCGTCGATTATTTGCCGTTCGCTATCGACACCCAGCACCAATTGACCGCCTCGCGCGTTGGCGAACGCGGCAAGTGTGCGTGCGAGGCTCTCCGGGTGTGGGCTCAGGCGATCGCCATCCAACGATACCAACTTGGCCTCAACCAACGTCGATTCGCCGCGCAGAACATGCTCAATGATCGCCCTGATGTTCATGCGTCCTTCTCCTTGGCGGCAAAGAGATCCCCAGTGCCAACGTCGGTCTTTGCAGACGATGTCCTGACGGCAGGCGAGGGTTCGTGAGCGCTTTCGGTTGGCGCTTCGGGCAATGCGGCCACGCGCAACGAATAGTCATCGCGGCCCCATTCGCAGCGATGCAGGATGGTCTGTGGGATCTTCTGGACGGTCAGGTTTTCGAACGCGTCGGTGCGTGCCATGAAGGCCTTGCAGCAGATCAGCAAAGTGCGTTCGCTGCCGACTTCATCGCTGATGGCCCGGAGTTCTTCGTGGGTCAGAGAAGCGGTGGTAACGCAGATGAAATCGCGCTCGGTGGACCTTCCCATCATCCACCAGAACTCCGGGCGCGGCTGGTAGTGGAAGCCCAGGTGCTTGCACACGGCTTCGGCGAGCATTTCGGCGTTGTAGTCGTGGCTGATGACCCAGTGGCCGAAGGCGTTTCTCTGCATCAGCGAGGGCGCGAGACGCATGAAGCGATAGCCGCCGCCACCTTTCCAGCCGCAGGTCTCGGTGACGCCGCCGGGATCGGTGCCATCAATAACTTTGCGTAGCCGCGGGATGATATGCGTCTTTGCGTGCTCGCCAAGCTCCACCATGATCCAGCGGCGGCCCATTTTGTGGGCGACCGCGCCAGTGGTGCCAGAGCCAGAGAAGGAGTCGAGGACCAGGTCGCCGACTCCTGTGGCGAGAACAAGCACCCTGGCAATCAGTTCCTCTGGCTTTGGAGTGATGAACAACTCAGATTCGTCAGGCAAGATGCGCTTCAAATGCTGCTTTGACGATTGGTTATGTCCTACTTCGTCGTATGTCCACCATGTTTGCGGAACGATTCCATCTTTGACTTCTGTAAGAAAGCGCTTGATTGCGGGTACATTCGATCCGCTTGATCCCCACCAAATCCTCCCGTCTCGATTGAGCTCGTCTAGCTTTGATTTGGAAACACGCCAATACATTCCTTGCGGAGGCCCATCGATGACCCTGCCGGAAGGAGTTACTATGGCGTAGCGACCTTCCGAGTAGTAATTCCTGGCGGAAAGATCGCCAGCTTTCCACTTGCCTCTCGGATCGCGGTCGGGATTTTTGTAGGCTTTATCTTGTTTTTCGCCCCTCGGCAAGAGGTTAATCGAAAACTGACCAACATCCTTTGCATAACAAATGACGTAATCGTGAGAATCCGAAATAAACTTTGCTGAGCTTTTCGGTGAGTAAACCTTTTGCCACACACATTGGGCAATGAACTGTTGTCGGCCAAAGATCTCATCCAAGAGTACTCGAAGATAAGCCATTTCATTGTCGTCTATCGTAATCCAGATAGACCCGTCCTCCCGCAACAAACTACGCAAGATCAGCAGCCGATCCCGCATCATCGTCAACCACAGCGAATGCTCCAGTCCATCGTCATAGTGCGTGAACGCGCTGCCAGTGTTGTAGGGCGGGTCGATGAAGATGCACTTGACCTTGCCGGCGTATTCCGCTTCCAGCGCCTTCAGTGCCAGCAGGTTATCGCCATGGATCAACAGATTGTCGAACTGATCGGCGTCGCCCCGACGTGCCGGCGCGTGGTAACTCATCGCCGGGTCTTCGAGCAGGATGCGGGGCTCCAGGCGCGGGCGCTGGTCCTTGCCAACCCACGTGAGTTCGAGACGATTGCGCGTGCTCATGCGTCGATGTTCTCAGGTGCCGCGGCATAGATCGTGAGCTTCAACTCGGCGTCGTCGATCAACTGATACTCCGGTCGTGTGCCTGCAAGGGCCTCGCTGCGTTCGAGAATGATGGGTACACCATCGCCGCGCCGCTCAAGATACTTGCGCACGCCCAGTCCTTCGCGCTCAGGGACGCCGATGCGACCAAGCAGCGAGGCAATCAAGTCGTTGCGAACGTATTGGCGCGATTCCAGCGCATCCACGGTTAGCGTGTTGGCCAGTCCGCCGGGGGA
>JALHMH010000055.1 GCA_022844165.1 Lysobacterales bacterium | reverse complement strand
GTCATTCCTCACGGTTGAAGGCACAATCACTCCCCCGGTCCGCGAAGGAATGCCCGTGAAGATTACGCCGCAATCCTCATCCCGAAGACCACTTCTCCGCGTAGCGGCTTCGTTCAACATTTCACTCAAGCGGACCAATCAATCGCTTCGCGATTGATGTGGCCGCTTAGCTCACGCGTTAGACGCCAATCAACGATGGCCCCGCATCATGCAATCCTCGAGCGTACTTGTTGGCTGCTCGGTAGAGTCCCTGGTGTAGTCGTGCACTCCCACTGGCAGGAGCCCGGCGTTGCCTGCATTGATTTCTCGGTGCAACTCGCTGAGTCGGCGACCGCGTTAGAACACATCGCCATGGGTGCCAATGTCCCGAATCGCACCCCAGTACGAAGCGAAGTTTCAGTGGGGAGGCAAACTCTCGCTCCCTCCACGGTATCCTTCGACATGTTCTCGTCAGGTAACCTACAGTTGCTCGCGATACACCTCACGTGGTACCTGCATCGCATGGGTCGCCTTGAAGTACACGAAGCCAACAAGTGGCTTAAGTCTTGGAGCGCCGCCCCAGTAGGCGTCTAACTGTGTGCTCAACTGGACCTGCGGGGACATGCTTCGTTCAAACCGACCACTGCTGGCCGCAGGCCAGTTAGCACGGCGTTATGCCCCTGATGGGAGGCTTCTGGTGCGTGTAGTCATGCTGGTAGGACTGCTGCTCTTGCTCGGAGGGTGCGCAACCTCGTCGAGCTATATGGTCGCGAGCGAACCCGACGAGCAAGGGAAGTTTCGTGAAACGGTCTATTCGCCGTACTACGAACTGGAGCATCGCACTGACGATGGGGTCGTGATCGCTCGCCTCGTGATCACACTTGGGAAGGAGCGAATGCCTGAGAACCATAAGCACACTGGCCCGGCCCATTCGCCGACGACCTGAAGGCGGCATATCGCGGTGGGCTCGTAGAGTGGGTCTCTGAGATCTACTTCATCAATACGTCAGAATCTCCGATTGTGGTGGTGCCAAAAAGCATCAGTGTAGGCGGGGCACAGCGCACGTTCTCCGACAGCTACACCATAGATAGCGACAAGTGGGCAGTCACCCCTCCTGCAATCAACCTAAGCAGCGCCTATGGACAAGCTACCGAGGCATCCTTCGTCTTCGACTACGAGGGAAAACAGCACGTTGTCAGCGGCACGGCAAAGCGGATGACTGTTCAGGAAGTGAAGGCCAAGTATGGTCGCTAAGGTGCACAACTGTGCGCTCAAGCCGACATCCGGGGACAGGGTCGGGCAGAACTGGTCGGCTTCGGCCGGCTGCGGCTTAGCACGGCGTTAGACGCTACATGCAGGTTGATCGGCCAGTGTTTTCACTTTCCGGATTCCGCTGCCAGTGTTGCAGCGGACAGGGCGCATTGGAATTTTTTGAGTGCCCGCACTGCGCCACCGTTGTCCTCGTGTGCGACGAAGTAGGCACTACCTTTCTTCACCCGAAGAACCTGGAGGCCGCGATGTATGGCGCGCTCGACGATCCGAGTTGCTCGTGTCCCGCTTGCGGCGAAGCCCATGTCTCTGCGTTCATTCCTGCGTCAACCGCATCAATCTCAGCGGCAGGCTTCGCATCCGAGCAATGGCGGTAGCGTCTAACGAACAGGGATAGATCGCGCGAAGCCGCGATCTTATCCTGGGTTGAACAAGCCCATACGTCCGTAACGATCACTCGAAGCCATTCGCGAAGATCGTGTCGGGTTGCGCCGGCATCAGCGTGATGCCATCAAACCAGCCGGTTGTTTGGCCCACCGCTGAGCCGAGCACGTCCAGTTTGATGGTGAGCGAGGTGTTAAAATTTGCGTTGATGTTGATCATCGCGGGCAGCGGCTGAGTCCAGGTGCCGGTGCTGCTGAGGTCAAGTACACCGGTTTGGTCCGGCGGACCACTATCGCAGCCAAAATTGCCGTCATTGAATCTGAGTTCCCAAACTAATCTTGCGCGTCTGGTAGCCATGATCGTAGATGCCGGCAACACCCGCCCAAAGGCGTTGAGTTGGTACATGCCAGATACCGGGATGTGGATACACTGGCCGCGTCCTGCGACCAAAGGTGCACGCCCTGGTGCTGGCTCAAACACCACGCGCGCTGAGCCCGATCCGGCAGGGCCTGCGATGTTTTGCGTGCCATCCCATGAAGATTCCGCGGTCTGCGTTGCCTGCCAGAGATTGAGATCACTGTCGAAAGTGGGGTTGAGCACGAGGGGCAAATAGCTTTCCCGTTCAAAAGCGCCAGCATCCACGTGTCGATTGAGCGAGCCGATGCCTGGGATATCGACGTCGTGCCCGCGTCCAAGCAAGTCTTCAAACTGATAGTTAGGTCCGGGAAGGTCAATAAAAATGGTCCGGTCGATCGCGCGCGAGCCCGCGCGCGGTCGATAGTCGCGTCTTGCCGGGTCGATAAAACGTGGCGCTGTGAGTACCGAAACGCCGCTTGGCAAATTGCCGACATTGTCCGACACGTTGCTGCCGCCTTCAAAATTCGCCGTGCCAGGTGCCGTGATGGTATTGCCAGGTTGTGCGATCACGCTGTTGTATAGAGTAAAATTGTCCTGGATGCGAAACACATGCATCGCGGCGATTTGATTATTTGCCACCGTCAGGTTGTAAAGGCCCACAGAATCAAAATCCGTTCCAATTTGTCGAATGAGCTCTTGGCGCACCACATTGTCGCTCAGCAGGCTGTTGTATAGAACAGTGTTCGACGCGCGCAGGAGCCACAAATACCCCGCCTGATTATTTTGCACTTGCAAGCGTCGGGCGCTAAAATTAAAGTCGATAGCGGCATTACCTTGTTGCACAATCGCACCGCCGGGCGCGCTGGCGATATTGTTCGACATCACGCCACATGGCAGGCCAAACGAACAGGGCACGCCTCGCGCGATCAGCGGTTCAACGTTGTACTGCACTACTGCGCTGACAATGGGCGAAGCGCCGCCAGCAGCATCTGTATCGCCAAAAAAAGCCGCGCCATCGGGTGCGCTATTGTCGATGACATTGGCAAACTGCAAGCGCGCAATCGCGGTTGCATCGCCATCAAAGTCATTGTCGCTCAGCAAGTAAAATGCGCCGCCCTGACTGGAAGCGGAATTCGCGCTGATTTGCGCAGGCCGCCCGGCAATAGTGCTGTAAACCTGGACTTCGGCACTGCGGCCACTGTCGGTTGTGCCGATGGCGGCAATACCGCCCCCGAACACCGCCGAGTTGCCATGCACGCCGCCCACGCCGCCAATGCCATCGGCGCCAAGGTAAAGGAAGCTGGGGAAGCTCGCGGTGCTAAGCACGAGTGCGCCGCCGCCGAATCCACCGCCGCCAATGCCGAGCGCCTGGTTGCTCAGAATGGTGGTGTTTACGCCTTGCACTGTGAACTCCAGGCCAGCGGCCACCACGCCGCCACCGCTCACGCGTGCCGTATTGAAGCCAATGACCACATCATCGCGCACGAAGACTTCAGAGGTCGTGGCCGAACCCACCGCGTAGATGCCGCCGCCAAAATTCGCACTGTTTTGGTCGATGCTGCTATTCACGATCTCCAGCGCGCCGCTACCCGTGAAGAAGATGCCGCCGCCCAGGCCAAAGCCGCCGGTCGGTGTATTGTCGCCGCCGGTGATGCGCAGGTTTTGCAGATACACCACGCTGCTGCTGCGAATATCCAATACCGGCGCTTGATTGCCGCCGGCGCCACTCAATTCGGTGTTGGGACTGTTGGATGTCGTCGCCGCACACGTTGCAAATCCGCCAATTAAATAAAGCTCCTCACTGCTGTTGATCGTAATTTGCTGCGCGGTGTAAGTTGCATTGCGAGCAATACGGATCGTGTCGGCGCCGGCACTGATGGCAGCGGAATCGACCGCAGCCTGCAGGTTCGTGTGGGTGCAACCTGTGCCGCTTGGCCCAACCGTAAATGTCGCTGCCTGGCTTTGGCTTGTTACCATCAGAGCCAGCGCCGCAGCCGTCTTCCATCGTGATCTCATAGCATCTTTCCGGTCAGCCAGGTCATCCTGGTAATCAGAAGAACGCCAATTTCAGCGGATTTGCTTCATTGCTGATTTGATCGCTTGGCACCGACTGCCGCCGCCGAAACTTGCGCTGTTTTCAAGGATGACTGAGTCGGCAACATCGAGCAGGCCGTTGCCGCGACATCAACTCAGCACTCATCTAACGCACGACGCGCACGCTGTAAGAGTGCCGCGTGCATCGGCAAGTCAAGCGCTTGACTCAATTGCAGGGCGTGTTCACCCCATGTTCTGCAGTAGGCTTTCTCGCCCGTCGCCAGTGCCCAGTTCAGCGCGTGCACAAACACTTCATGGCGCGAGTGGACCGACATCTTGTGCACCTCCGGATCATTCAAGAGCACCAGCAGCGCTGCCTGGTCGTCGTCTTCGCCGATCAGCAAATTGGCGTGCGCCAACAGCAGGGCCGTGATCAAATGATCGACGCGGCGGTTTTCACCGCATTGCTTTTGCAACGCAAGCAAAGCGCTGGCGGCGGGCTTTGCTGCTGGACTCTGATCGGCGATTAATGCGGCAACATGTTCGATCTCCAGGAAGTAAAAATCGCAGGCGCCGGATTGAGTCGCGGCTGCGCGTATTTGCTCCGCGCGCCGGATCGCTTGTTTTGGATCGAAATATTGATACAACAAACGTACCTCAATCGGATCGGCCTCCAAGGTTTTTTGCAGCACACTATTTCCGAGTGATCGATATTCATTGCGTGCTTGTTCGATCATCTGGCGAGTTTCAGATACCTCACCGCGCATCAAAAAAATGCTCGCAAGATAAAGCCGCGTGGTCACGACGCTAGTCAAAGGCAACCCTGCAGCCAACTTGTGCTGCAAAGATGCTTGTAGCAATTCGATGCCACGCTGCGCTTCACCGGCGCCGTAGGAAACGATGCCATAGTCGTTTTCCGCATACGCTAAGTCATCGCAAAACTTCCCGGCATCGCATTCGGCTTGGTATTGCGCGTGCATGCGCGCACCCAGCTTCAGCGCGCGCGAAAAATCCCCCAGGCTCGACGCGATCGCCATCCGTAGCTTCAACACCATGCCTGGCCGGAGCGGGCTTAAACCCGAACTCGGATACTGAGATGCTGGCAGTTCGTCAAATGCCGCCAAAATTTGCTCGGCCCTTGCGCCTTCGTCATTTTTGTTCAAAGTACGCGCCAGCTCAAAGGCAACCACAAGGCGATCCGCCAATTCAGGCAGCTGCTGCGCTAGCGCATAGCCTTGTTGCAAAATCTCGCTTGATTGATCAATTCGCTGCATGCGCCGCAGCACGCTGCCAACCAAGGCATAGAGCTGAACTTTGGCCCTTGGGTCGGCATCGAAGCTACTCGGCAATTTTTTGGCTGCTTCCAAGACCAGTGTGGGCACATCTGGCGCTTTCGCCTGCGCGCCACCAGGTGCGGTGGATTCCAACAATTGCAGCACGAACTGGGTAATCGCTTCCGCACGTCGGCCCTCGCTTTGCGCACGCTGTGCCTCCTGCGTTGCAAGCTGCGCCTGGGTTCTCGCCAGCTGGGTTTGCCAGAGCGCAAACAGCAGTGCCGAGATCGTCGCGATGCCGAGGATGGCGCCCATCGTGACGCCGCCGCGATGCCGGCTAACGAATTTTTGCACCCGATACCAGCGCGAAGGTGGATGCGCCAATACAGGCTGGGCGTCCAGGTGCCGCTGAATGTCATCTGCAAACTCGGCGGCGCTTTGATAGCGACGTTCGGGCTCGGGCGCCAGCGCCATCAGCAGGATGTTGTCCAAATCGCCGCGCAGCTGTTGCCGCAAGGTACTCAAGGGCACTGCAGGCGTTAGTGAAGGGTCGCTATGCGCTAAGGCTTCTACCAGCAGCGAGGAAGGTCGGCGCTGGCCGGCTTCCTCGTCAATCGGTCGCCGACCAATCAGCAGCTCATGCAGCAGTACGCCAAGTGCGTACACGTCGGTGGACGTCGTTATCGTGCCACCGACGCGCTGTTCGGGAGCGGCGTATTCCGGCGTGAGCGCCACGAGCCCGGTCTGCGTTTGCGCTTCGGCGTCATCATCAAGCAATTTGGCGATACCGAAGTCCAACAGCTTCACTTCACCGTCGGCTTTGACCAGGATGTTCGAGGGCTTGAGGTCTCGATGCACGACGAGCTGTCGATGGGCCGCAGCGACCGCTCTGCAAATGGCCAAGAACAGCCGCAGCCGCGCTTGCGTACTCAGAGCTTGCCGCGTGGCGTAATGCGTCAATGCCAGACCGTCGACGTATTCCAAAATCAGAAAGGGCACGCCGGCCTCAGTGATGCCGCCATCAATCAAGTAGGCAATATTGGGATGGGTGAGGGCGGCTAGCGCACGCTGTTCGCGTCGAAATTGACGCTGCTCCGACTCGGAGTACAGACCCTTGCGCAGCAGTTTGATGGCGACTTGCTGATCGAAATCGCCCAAATCCCGGCGTCCGAGAAAAACTGTTGCCATGCCGCCTTGGCCCAGAAGTCGCTCAATTCGATAAGCACCGATGCGGCTGCCAATCAAACCATCAAACGCGGCTTTGGCCGCTCTGTCGAAGTGCTCAATACGTTGTGCCGCAGAGGTATCAAAGGGACCGGCGCGCGCGTCGATTTCAAGCAATTTAAACAGCGCAGCGCACAGCGCCGGATCTCGCACTCGCTCAGCAATCCAAGCGACGCGCGTGGATTCCGCCATATCAATCACTTGATCGAATAGCGCGCGTAGCTGTGCATCCGCAGATGCGCTCGGAGGAGCGGTCGAAACTTCAGTCGGCGTTGGATCATTCATCATCTAGAGAGGCTTCGCCTCAGACCGACGAGCACTGCTGGCTTCGTCCGACAGCGTAATCGCCACAACCCCTCGCTCCGCGCGCCCCCTCGACTCAAGGGGGTTTCAAAAGCCAAAGCCGCTTGGTAGAAAATTTGACTCATTTGTCGAGATCAGTCTCCGTCAAGGACTCTAGAGGAACGCCAGAACCGAGGTAATTGCGTCATCGCTGTGTGCTCATGTAAGCGCCGCATGCAGAAAAGCCCGCGCGAAGCGCCAATCCCTATCAATCGTCGTGCGCGCCAGCCCGAGAGCATCGGCGGTTTGCTCAAGCGATAGCCCGGCGAAATATCGCAGCTCTACCACCTTCGCCGCACGCGGGTCGGCGGTTTCAAGCCGCAATAGTGCTTCTTCCATCGCCAGTGTTTCTTCTGCGCTTACCACCACAAGGCGCGGATCGTCGGCATCGAGCGTGATATGCACAGCGGGCTGGCCATCCTGTTGGCGCAGCCGATCACGCGCGCGATCCAGCAGCACATGACGCATGGCGCGTGCCGCGTACGCGAAAAACTGCGCCTTTTCGGCAAAGGCGAGGTCCTGGCTTTTTGCCATTCGAAGATAAAGCTCATGCACCAATGCCGTGGTGTCGAGCGTGGCTTGCGAATTGACCGCAAGCCCGCGGCTGGCCATCGCCTTCAAGCGGGTATAGACCTCATTGAACATGGCGTCTGTTGTGGCGCTGGTTTCGTTCATGGGTCCGTTTCTCCTCAGCGTCAACTATGCCATGGACGGCTTTAGCGGCCTTTGACCAATGCCGCACATCCGCTGCTGCGCGGCGAGACATCGATCGCCACGACAGTGCTTGCCCGGTGACGACCACGCGTCTGTGCGCGGATCCGTCATTCTGCGACTAGCGAATCGCACTCCACCACGCGCCAAGAATGTCGCGGCGGCGGAGACGGAGGTGAGCTTCGCCTTTTCCAAGCGCGCGCTGGCGCAAGTAGCTTCGATCGAAGCTGAGCAGAGCGCGCAGGCCGCGCGAATGCGTGCTGGGTATCGGCATCGCTGCCAGCAGCCTGGCTAAATCGACGAGTGCCTTGTCGCGCGCGACCGCGTCGCCGCGGCGCACGCTGTGCCGCGCGATCAAGTCCAACGGCAGAATGTTGACCAGCAACGCATCGCCAGCAGGCTGACGTAATGCCGCAACGAGCAGCAGTGCGCGCCACACGTCGTCGTTCGACTGTGCCAGATCGGCCAGAGCACGCGCGGCTGGGGCAAGGCGCGATTCAAGCGCGGCGACGGTTGGCAGCGAAGCACCGTCGAGCCAGCGCAAGACTTCGCCGATCAGCACACCCACAGTGGGCGCCGCGTCCTGGTAGGCAAACGCCAGGGCTAAGGGATGCCGCGGTGCGCCCATCGACCATCGTTGCGCCTCCTCTTGCCACCAGCCGAGTTTGGCCTCGGCGACGCGTGCGTCGCTGCTGCCGATGGCGATTTGCAGCAGTTCGCGCATCAGTACCGCTGTGCCGAGCAACGGAGTCCGTTCGTCGGGCGTGGCAAAACGCAGCGCCAGTGCAAGCCCCGGCTCGCGCTCCAGCGTATCCAACACATAGACATCCAGCGATGGCAGACTCATGGTCTCCAACATTCCTTCATGACATCCGACATTCCTTCATGACAGCCGGGAATTGTCATCTTGTTGTTGCTGATGCGCCTTTGCAATCAGCAAGGCATGATCGAAGTCCTGGGCGAAGATGATCTCTCCCGGCACCTCAACCATCCCCATGCGTGACAGCACGTGCCGAGGTTGGGCTTGCAAGCCGGACAGGATCAGTAAAGTGCCGGCCTTACGCAATTGGGCAGCGATGACCTGCAGCGAATGAACGCCGCTGGCGTCGATCATCGGCATCAGGCGCGTGCGCAAGATGAAAACGTGAGGATAGCCCGTATCGCGAAAGCTGCGGAGCGCATCCTCGAGGTGACTGGTGGCGCCGAAGAAGAGCGGGCCGGCAACACGAAAGGCCTCGACTTCCGCCGGCAGGCGCACTCGCATGTCCGGCTCTTCCCGTTCGCCGTCTAATTCGCCAGGGCGCGCGTGGCCATCCACCTCCACTGTGTTCGCCATCCGATGCATAAACAACAGCGCCGCCATCACCACTCCCACCTCAATGGCCACGGTTAGATCGACCGTTACAGTCAGCGCGAACGTCACGAGCAATAGCGCTCGATCCCCAATCGGCGCACGCAGCAGTTGCCTGAAACGTTCGATTTCGCTCATGCCCCAGGCAACGATGATCAGCACTGCGGCCAGGGCCGCGAGCGGGACATAGCTCAGGATTGGAGCCAGAACGAGCACAAACACGAAGACGAAGACCGCGTGCAACATGCCGGCAACCGGGGTTTGAGCGCCAGCACGGACATTGGTTGCAGTGCGCGCAATGGCGCCAGTGGCGGGTAATCCGCCGAATAAAGCCGAAGCAATGTTGGCGGTGCCTTGCGCGACAAGTTCGGCGTTGGAACGATGTCTCCGTCCTGTCATGCCGTCGGCCACCACCGCCGACAGCAAGGACTCGATGCCAGCCAGAAATGCAATGGTGAAAGCATCCGGCAGCAGAACGCGCAAGCGCTGCGCGCTCACCTCGGGCAGCCCGATCGTCGGCAGAGATGTTGGCAGATCTCCGAAGCGACTGCCGATCGTGTCGACTGGCAGTCCAAGCAGCAGTGACGCAAGCGTACCGGCGAACACCACGATGAGAAACGCCGGCCATTGCGGCGCCCACCGGCGCAGGGCGGCAATCGAGAGAATGCAGGCCAACCCGAGGCCGAGTGCGGCTACATTGGTCGTCGGCGCCGCTTGCCACAAAGCCAGGAGTTTTGACCCGAACTCGGCGGGGACCACGTTCATCTGCAAGCCGAAGAGATCGCGCACCTGGCTGCTGAAAATGATCACACCGATGCCTGCCGTGAAACCAGTGATCACCGGCTGTGGCATGTAGCGCATCAGTGCCCCGAGCCGCGCCCAACCGGCGATCACCAGCATGACGCCGGCCATGAGTGTGGCCAGGATGAGCCCATCGAGACCATGGCGCTCGATGACCACAAACACCACGGGTATGAATGCGCCGGTTGGCCCACCGATCTGGACACGGCTGCCGCCCAACGCGGAGATCAGAAACCCGGCGATGACGGCTGTATAGAGCCCCTTCTCCGGCGCCACGCCCGATGCGATCGCCAACGCCATCGCCAAGGGCAGCGCGACGATCGCAACGGTCAGCCCGGCCAGGGCATCCTGGCGAAGCTGGCTCAGACCATATCCCTCGCGCAATACGGCCAGCAGCTTGGGTTCAAAATCCGCCCGGCGCGGCATGGCATTTGTCATATGAGTCGAATTTCTTCGGAGGGGATTTCGCTTTTGCAGCCGCTTAAGTCCAGGGGGTGAGGTTCAGCGCTAATACGCCCTCAGGCGTGCGCTGAGCCGAACGCCGCTCGATCTAATCCGCATCGTGGTCATATACCACGGCAACAAGCGCTATGCGCTCGGCGCGTGTTGGCCAATCCTCGCGCGCTTTTGACGTTCGCTCAAGGCGAACGCCGCGATCGCCCGCTCAGCCGGGTCATCAGTGCCAGGACCCGTCCAGGTTCGGCGCCGACCTGGTCCCAGGTGAACCGCCAGCTCCAGTTGTGATCGCCCATGGTGCCTGGCACGTTCATGCGGCTCTGGCCGTTGTGCCCCAACGTATCCTGGAACTGACAGATGGCGATATTGGCCGCCGAGTTCTGCACACCGCGGATCATCGCCCAGTGCGCATCGTGCTCGTTGGCGGGCAGGTACGCGCCGGCGTAGGCGCGTTCCGATTCGGTGGCCAGATGCCACCAGCCACGAACGGTGTCATTGTCGTGGGTGCCGGTGTAAGCCACACAATTGCGCGGGTAGTTGTGCGGCAAGAACTCGTCGCCGCCATCGGTCCCGAAGCCAAACTGCAAAATCTTCATGCCGGGAAACCCACATTGATCGCGCAGGGCGATCACATCCGGCGTGATCAACCCCAAGTCCTCGGCAACGATCGGCAGCTCGCCCAGGTTGCGCTTGAGCGCATCGAACAAAGCTCGGCCCGGGCCTGGTACCCATCGCCCTTCCTCGGCCGTCGGACAACTCGCGGGAATCTCGTAGTAGCCAGCAAAACCGCGGAAATGATCGATGCGGAAGACATCGGCCTGGTGCAGTGCACGCTGCAAACGCGCGGTCCACCAGGCGTAGTCCTCGGCCGCCATTCGATCCCATCGATACAGCGGGTTGCCCCAGCGCTGGCCGGTCGGCGCCATGGCGTCGGGTGGACATCCGGCGACAACCGTCGGCTGAAAATCGCCGTCGAGAAAGTACAAATCGGGGCGCGCCCAGCAGTCGGCGCTGTGGTGGGCGATGAAAATCGGCAAATCGCCCATCAGGGCAATACCGCGCTCATTCGCGTATGCCTTTAGCGCGACGTTTTGCGCATCGAAGCACCACTGCACGAAACACCAGAACGCGATCTCCGCCGCGTGTTGAGCGCGCGCTGCGCTGAGTGCGCCGGGATCGCGATCGCGCAGCGACTGCGGCCAGAACCACCAGGCGGTACCGTCCTGTGCCGCTTCGATTGACATGAACAACGCGTAGTCGTCGAGCCAGCTCTGGTTCTCCGCGCACCAGGTCGCAAACGCGGCTTTCTCCGTCGCGCTGGCGTGGGCGCGAAAGCCACGTTCGGCGCTGCGCAGTTGTCCGATGCGCCACGGGACGACACGCCCAAAATCGACGCGATCGGCGCGAAATCCGCCCTCAGGTAAACTCGGGTGCTCCAGCCAGCCGGCGGCCACCAGCGGTTCCAGCGCCACCATCATCGGGCTGCCGGCGAACGCGCTGACGCTTTGATAGGGTGAGTTGCCTGGACCAATCGGATTGATCGGCAAGATCTGCCAAATGTGCTGCCCGGCGCTCCTCAGCCAGTCGACATACTGATAGGCGCCCGGCCCAAAATCACCAATGCCATGCGGACCGGGCAACGAAGTAATGTGCAGCAGAACACCTGCGGCGCGGCGGTTGAGGTCGATCATCGTGGTTTGCCGCGCCGAGTATCGATGTGCAAACAGTCTTTTCGATTCACGCGAAGACGCGACGACGTGCAGACGCCGTTCAAAGACAATTTCCTGCTCCCTTCAATCCAGTCTTCGTGACTTCCTGCCTTCGTGGGAGATAACGCCGAATGCTGGTTTGTTCGGTCGTCTGCACCTGAAGGGTTTGAGAATCTATACCGCGACGCCATCGATTTTTCCTTAGGAATACGATTGCGACGTTCGGCCGGCGACAGGATCAACGCAGCACCAGCAAACTTCGCGCTGGAACGTCGAAGGTCGCGGCCCGCCATCCCTCGATCAATTCTCCGCTGCTGTCCAGCACAATATCGGCCTGCGCGCCGATCGCAAAGCGTCGGGCACTGCAATCCGGGTTGAATGCGATTCGCAGCCGCGCTGCCTGCGCATTCGCGGGCCAGAGTTCGCACAAAAGTGCACGTTCTGCATGGTCGTGCCAATCGTGCACCTGCATCGGATGCCCGTCGGGTGTGCGCCAGCGCACTTGGGGACCTGGCCCCTGGGCACCGAACCAGCCGTCGTGATGCAACAGCGGTTCGCTGCCTCTCAAGACGATCAAACGCGCCACGAAGGCCGCCAGCTCAGCGTCTGCGTGTGCCCAATCCAGCCACGACACGGCGTTGTCCTGGCAATAGGCGTTGTTGTTGCCCATTTGTGTGCGTCCAAGTTCGTCTCCCGCCAGCAACATCGGCGTGCCTTGAGCCAATAGCAGCGTTGCCAGCAGGGCGCGACGAACGCGTCGGCGAGTGGCAATGATGGTGGCGTCGTCGCATTCGCCTTCGCAGCCGAACCCGGTCGCGATTTCGCCATCGCGCCCATCGCGGCCTGCTTCGCCATTGTCCTGATTGCGCTTGCGGTCGTACGACGTCAAATCCGCCAGCGTAAAACCGTCGTGCGATGCGACATAGTTGACACTGGCTGTCGGACGCCGGGCGCCATGCTGAAAAAAATCGCTCGACGCACAAAAGCGTCGCGCAAACTCGCCGCGCGTCACGGGGCGGTTGAGCCAATAGCTGCGCACCGTGTCGCGAAAGCGATCGTTCCATTCGCCAAAAGGCGGCGGAAAGCGGCCCAGCTGATAGCCGCCGGGGCCAGCGTCCCAGGGTTCGGCGATCAAGCGCGCGTGGCGCAGGATCGGGTCTTGCTTCAGGGCGAGGAAAAACGCGCTGCCATGGTCGAATCCCTGTACGCCGCGTCCCAGCGTCGCGGCGAGATCGAAACGAAATCCATCGACACCCATCTCCTGGCGCCAAAAGCGCAAGCTGTCGAGCACAAATTCGGCAACGCGCGGATGTGACAGGTTCAGGGTGTTGCCACAGCCGCTGTAGTTCACGCTGTGCGCAGGATCATCGTCCCGGAGCCGATACCAACGGGCGTTATCCAGGCCACGAAAACAAAGTGTCGGACCTAATTCGTCGCTTTCGGCGCTGTGGTTGTAGACCACATCGATGAGCACCTCGATTCCGGCGCCATGCAGCGTTTGGACCATGCGCCGAAACGCATCGACCGTACCGTAACGCGGATTTGCGGCAAAAAAGCCGAGCGTGTTGTAACCCCAATAATTGCTCAGCTGGCGAGCTTCCAGCGCGGCCTCGCTGATGCCGAACTGCACCGGCAACAAACATAACGAGGTGACACCGAGCGCTTTGAAGTGCGCGATGGCGGCATCGCTGGCGAGCCCGGCAAATCGACCGCGCGCCGCATCCGGGATATCCGGATGCTGCTGTGTAAATCCACGGACGTGCAACTCGTAGATCAACACGGACCTGCGTGGCAGGTCAGGTCGTTGCCAATCGATAGCCGGCAACGTGGCCGCCACGCGTGCCTTGAGCGCCAGCATGGCATTGTCGCGGGCGTCAAAAGCGCGCGCGCCCTCGGGCGCCCCGAGCGGATAACCATAGTGCACATCGTGGTGATGGAACGTACCGACGATGTCACGCGCGTAGGGATCGAGCAGCAGCTTGTGGGCGTTGAAACGCTGACCTTCCTCCGGCGCAAAACGCCCGTGGGCGCGATAGCCGTAGACCAGGCCCGGGCGCGCGCCTTCGAGGAATCCTGCGAATACGCCGTGATCCGGGCCATGCAGCCGATAGCGCCGCAGCTCGCGGATCCCGTCCACGTCGAACACGCATAAGTCGATCGCGTCAGCGTGTTCGGACCACAGCGAAAAATGCACGCCGTCGGCGCACGGGATCGCGCCGAATGGCAGCGCGCGTGGAGCACCGAGGATGGCTGGCAGCACAAACATCAACGGGGCACCAAGAACAGCGCCGCAAGCGGCGGCAGCGTCAATTCGATGGCGCCGTCACGCGCTTCGATGGCTCCCGCACCATTGCCGACATTGCTGCCGCCATAGTGGATCGAATCGGTGTTCAAGGCTTCGCGCCAGTGCGTTTGCCGAACCTGCTGTAACGGCACGCGGTAACCGCGGCGCGGCACGGGCGTGAAATTGCACACAACAATGGCGGCGCGACCTTGTGCATCGAAACGGGCCCAAGCAAACACGCTCTGATCGCGATCGTCACCCACCAGCCAACAAAAACCCGCTGGGTCACAATCGAACTGATGCAACGCTGGGGTGTCTCGGTACAGGCGGTTCAAGTCGCCGATCAACCGCTGCACACCTGCGTGGCGCGGATCGTCGAGGCGCTCCCAAGGCAAGAACGCATCGTGATTCCATTCGGTAGGTTGCGCGAACTCCTGACCCATGAACAACAGCTTCTTGCCCGGATGCCCCCACATGAAACCGTAATAGGCGCGCAAGTTCGCGAAGCGCTGCCAGTCATCGCCCGGCATCTTGCCAAGCATCGAACCCTTACCGTGCACGACCTCGTCGTGCGAAATCGGCAGCACATAGTTTTCGCTGAAGGCGTACACCAGACCAAAGGTCATCTGGTCGTGATGCCAACGACGATGCACCGGATCTTCAGCGATGTAGCGCAGCGTGTCGTTCATCCAACCCATATTCCACTTGTAGTGGAATCCAAGACCGCCGTCATACGTCGGTGCCGACACTTTGGGGAAAGCCGTCGACTCCTCCGCCACGGTGATCGCGCCCGGACACGCGCTGCCAAGATCTTCGTTGATGTCTTTGAACAGCGATATCGCCTCGAGGTTTTCGCGACCACCGAAGATGTTCGGCATCCATTGCCCCGATTCGCGCGAGTAGTCCCGATAGAGCATCGAAGCCACCGCATCGACGCGCAATCCATCGAGCCCGAAACGCTCGACCCAATACCGGGCGCTGCCCTTCAAGAAGCTGCGTACCTCGGTGCGCGCAAAGTTGTAGATCAGCGTGTTCCAATCGCGGTGAAAGCCTTCTTTGGGATCGCCATATTCGTAAAGTGCCGTGCCATCGAAGCGCGCCAATCCGTGGCCGTCGGACGGGAAATGGGCCGGCACCCAGTCGAGCAACACGCCCAGACCGAGCGCCTGGCACGCAGCGACGAACGCGGCGAAGTCCGACGCCGACCCGAATCGCGAGGTCGGTGCATACAGTCCCGTGGGCTGATAACCCCAGGAACCATCGAACGGAAACTCGGCAATCGGCATCAGCTCGATGTGCGTGAACCCAAGCCCGGCGGCATAGGCCGGCAGCGTTTGTGCCAGCGTGCGCCAATCACTGCCTGATCGCCACGAACCGACGTGCACCTCATAGACGCTAATCGGAGCGTCGCGACGATTCAGCGCCGCGCGGTCGCGCGGCAGCGGTCGAACGGGCGGCAGAGTAGCCACGCGCGACGCGGTCTGCGGTCGTACCTCGGCGGCGAATGCATAGGGATCGGACTTGAGCGTCACCCCCCCATCCGAACCGACGACTTCGTACTTGTACAGATCGCCGATGCCGGCATGCGGCACAAATATCTCGAACAGACCGGCGCGATGACGCAGCCGCATCGGATGGCGGCGTCCATCCCAGTGGTTGAAGCTGCCAACAACATTCACGCGCCGCGCGTTCGGTGCCCAAACGGCGAAGCGCACGCCGTCGACGACACCCAGCGAGATCGGATGCGCGCCGAAGACTTCGAACGGGCGCCCATGTCGTCCTTCGCGCACGGCATCGAGTGTTGCATCGTCGAATAGTTCGCCAAAGGAAAAAGCATCGGCGTAGACGCCTTGTTCGCCATCGGCCCACACGACGCGCAAACGATAGTCGCAGCGCTGCGAAATTTCGCCTTCGAAAAAACCGTCGACATGGCGGCGCGAAAGCTGCGCCAGCAGCGAACCGTCTGTTTGCAGCGCTTCGACCGATTGCGCTCCGGGCAGCAGCGCGCGCAGCCAATGACAGCCTTCGACCGTATGCAGACCGAGCACGGCGAACGCATCGCTGTGCGATGCGCCGAGCAGCGCGGCGATGGTGGCATCGTCGGTCATGTCACAGTTGCCCATGGCAACGATCGCTGCGCGCCGCGCATCGAGTGCCTAAGACCATACTCGGTGCCGATATTCCGCGACACACCGATCGGCGGAGAAAAAGCCCATACCGGCGATGTTGCGAGCAGCTTTTGCGTGCCAATTCGCCGCATGCGCAAACTCGGCATCGATGCGTTCCTGCGTGGCAACGTAATCGGCAAAATCGGCCACCAGAAAATAACGGTCGCGGTTCAGCAGGCCGTCGATCAGACCGCGGTAGCGATGAGGTTCGCCTGGCGAAAACTGGCCTTCGGCGATGGCGCTCAACACGCGCTGCAAGTCCGGCAGCGTTGCCGCCAGCTGCCGTGGCCAATAGCTGTCGCGCAGCTTCGCCAACGACTCGACCCGATGGCCAAAAATAAACAGGTCGTCGCTGCCGATCGCTTCTGCCATCTCGATGTTGGCGCCATCCCAAGTGCCGATCGTCAACGCGCCGTTGAGCGCGAATTTCATGTTACCGGTGCCCGACGCCTCAGTGCCGGCGGTCGAAATCTGCTCAGATAAATCGGCCGCCGGAACGATCAATTCGGCAAGGCTCACGCCGTAATTGGGCATGAACACGAGCTTCAATCGATCGTTGGTGCGCCGGTCGCTGTTGATCACTCGGGCGATGTCGTGCGTGAGGCGAATGATGTCTTTGGCGACCGCATAGGCACTGGCCGCTTTGCCCGCGAGAATCACGGTCCGCGGCACGAAGCGCGACGGCCGATCCAGCAGCGCCTGGTAGCGCCAGACCACGTGCAGCAAATTCAGGAGTTGCCGTTTGTACTCGTGGATCCGTTTGATGTGCACATCGAACATCGATTCTGCATCGATGGTGATACCGAGTTCGGTGCGGACACGTGCGGCGAGGCGCTCCTTGTTGGCAAATTTGACGGCACGCAAACGCGGCGAAAGTACGCTGTCTTTTGCATCGAGCTGTCGCAAGACGTTGAGATCGTGGCGCCAGTGATGACCGATGGCGTCATCGAATACCGCCGCCAGCGCCGGATTGGCGCTTTCCAGCCATCGCCTTGGCGTCACACCATTGGTCACGTTGAAGAAGCGCGCCGGATAGAGCTGCGCAAAATCGGCAAAAATGGTTTTTACCATCAACGCCGAATGCAGTGCAGCAACGCCGTTGATCCCGTGGCTGGCGACAATCGCCAGATGCGCCATGCGCACGCGTCGCCCATGCTGCTCATCGACCAGAGACACGCGTTGCACAAAACTCTCGTCGAAGCCGCGCGCGCGCACCTCGCTCAAAAAACGTGCGTTGATCTCGTAGATGAGCTCCAGGTGACGCGGCAGGCAACGCTCGATCATCGCCACCGGCCAGGTTTCCAGGGCCTCCGGTAACAACGTGTGGTTGGTATAGGACATCATCCGAAACATGATCGCCCAGGCCGCATCGAACGACAGGCCATGTTCGTCGATCAGCAGACGCAACAACTCCGCTGGCGCGAGCGCAGGATGCGTGTCGTTCAAGTGGATGGCGCTGCAACGGCCAAGATCGTCAAGCCGGCGACCCTCGGCCAGGTGCCGGGCAATCACATCCTGCAGCGAAGCGGAGACCAGCAGCGCCTCCTGTTTCAAGCGCAGTTCGCGCCCGGCTTCGGTGCTGTCGTCAGGATAAAGCACCCAGTTCAGTGCATCCGCGGCCAGTAGTTGCCGCCCGGCGGCGGCGATATCGCCGCGACAAAACGCCTGGAAGTCGATCGGCTCAGCGGCTCGCGCATGCCACTGCCGCAAGGTCACGACACGCTCGCTCGAATGGGCAGGCACAATAAAGTCGTAGGCATTGGCTTCGACGCGTTCGGCCGGGATCCAGCGCCGCCCGGCGCCTTCGCTGACGACGCGCCCGCCGAAGCCGACCAGGTACCGAATGTCGCGCCGCACCTCCCACGGATTGCCGTCACGCAACCAATCATCCGGCTCCTCGACTTGTCGCCCGTCGCTGATGCGCTGCGCAAACATGCCGTAGGAAAAACGCAGGCCATAGCCAAACGCCGGCAGCCCGGCTTGAGCAAATGCGTCGAGAAAACAGGCCGCCAATCGACCAAGGCCGCCATTGCCGAGCGCCGCATCCTGCTCGGACTCAAGCAAGGCACCGACATCGACACCCTGCTGGTCGAGCGTTTTGCGTTCGCCCAGCGCCATCAGCGCGTTGCCCAGCGCGCGGCCCAACAAGAACTCCATCGACAAGTAATGCACGCGCCGTGCACCCGCGTCGATCTGTTGCCGATCGGCCACCTGGGTGGATGACCAACGGCTCTGCAAGGTCGCCATACATTGCGCCGACAGCGCACCCAAGGTATGCGCCACCGAGGTTTTTTCGTTTGCCAGTTCGATCATCTTCGCCGCCACATTTCTGCAAGCGGAGACTTTAATCGGCGCTTATCGCCGGATGGTTTCGGTGCAAACGTATTCAGATCGTCAACGCAGTAACGCGCAACCGCTGCCTCGAATTCAGGAACCTCAGCTTTCCTCAAACGTCATCCGCGTCGCACATCCGCACACTGCGCACGATCGCGGAGGCACTGGTCCATCAGCACCAGTGCGATCATCGCTTCCATGATGGGTGCGGCGCGCAGACCCACGCATGGATCGTGACGGCCGCGGGTGACGATTTCGATTTCATTGCCCTGCCGATCGATACTGCGACCCGGAATCAGCACGCTGCTGGTGGGTTTGATCGCCATGCGTGCGACGATGGTCTGGCCGCTGGAAATGCCGCCGAGAATGCCGCCCGCGTGATTGCTCTGGAAACCCTCGCGGGTGATTTCATCTCGATGTTCGGTGCCGCGTTGGCTCGCTACGGCGACGCCATCGCCGATTTCCACCGATTTGACGGCATTGATGCTCATCAATGCGCTGGCAATCTCGGCATCGAGCTTGCCGTAGATCGGCTCGCCCCAACCAACCGGAACACCGCTCGCTTCTGCGGTCAAACGGGCGCCAACCGAATCGCCGGATTTACGCAGGCCATCGAGGAACGCCTCAAGCACCGGCACCTGTTCCGCGTCTGGCCAAAAAAACGGGTTCTGCTCGATTGCGTCGCGATCGAAGCGTTCCGCGCGATACGGGCCAATCGCATCGACCCACGCCTGCACGCGCACGCCATAGCGCTCGCTCAAATAGCGTTTGGCGATCACTGCTGCGGCGACGCGCATGGTGGTTTCGCGCGCGCTCGACCGACCACCGCCGCGCGGATCGCGGACGCCGTACTTTTGCTGGTAGGTGTAATCGGCGTGGCCCGGCCGAAACTGCTCGCCGATGGCCTGATAGTCCTTACTGCGCTGATCCGTATTGCGGATCAGCAAGGCGATCGGGGTGCCCGTGGTGCGACCTTCGAACACCCCGGACAAAATTTCTACCGCATCGGCTTCGTGGCGCTGACTGGTAAATCGCGATCGACCGGTCGCCCTGCGCTCAAGATCCGCGACAAAATCCTCAGGCGAAATCGATAACCCGGGCGGGCAGCCGTCGATCACGCAGCCGATGGCCGGGCCGTGGCTCTCGCCAAAGGTGGTCACGGCAAATAACTTGCCGAAGGTGTTGGCACTCAACGTGCACCTCGACGCTGGTCTTCGGCGCCGAAGGTTTCGGCGAAGGCCACCAGCTCATCGCGATCGAGTATGGCCACCCCGCCGCCGCCGCGCTCGAACTCTGCCCAACGAAACGGAACCTCAGGAAACAGCGCGGCGAGACGATCGGCAGAATCGCCGACTTCCAGAATCAACACGCCAGTTGGATCCAGGTGCATCGCCGCACCCGCCAGGAGGCGCACGGGCAGATCCAGGCCGTCTTCGCCTGAAACGAGGGCGAGCATCGGTTCGTGCGCGTACTCCGGCGGCAATGCGTCGACTTCGGCCTGACTCACATACGGCGGATTGGCGACAATCAGATCGTATCGTCGCCCGCCCAACGCACCGAAGCCATCGGACTGAATGAACTCGACACGATCCTCAATACCATGGTCGGCGGCGTTACCGCCGGCGACCTGCAAGGCATCGAGCGAAATATCGGCCAGATCGACATGCGATTCGGGGACATGCACCGCGATCGCGATGCCGATGCAACCCGAGCCGCAGCATAAATCGAGCACGCGTTCCGGCGGTTGTTGCAACCAGGGCGCAAATCCACGCTCGATCAGCTCGGCAATCGGCGAACGGGGGATCAACACGTCTTGCGTCACTTTGAAGGACAGCCCTGCGAACCACGCCTCGCCAACCAGATAGGCTGTCGGCATGCGCCGCGACACACGCTCATGGATACGCTGCTGCAACACCTCCCGCTCATCCGGAAGTAAGGTCGCCGCGGCGTACACCGGCGGCATATCGTGCGGCAGATGCAGCGAAGTCAGTACCAGATACGTGGCCTCATCGAGCGCACTATCAAAGCCGTGCCCGTAGACCACGTTCGCTTCGTTGAAGCGCGAAGTGGCGAATCGGATAAAGTCGCAGATGGTGGTCAAGGGCATGGTCTTGGGCTCTCGGCATGCAGAGGATCAACCGGCGCGGCCGCCAACGATGGCGTGTCGTGCGCATTGTGAACTTGCGGGGTTCAACTATGTTCGAAGGTTGGGCGATTGGCAATGTTGGCGCCTCTTCGTCAACATCAAGGAAATGAACTCGGATCATCCAGCGAAGGACCCGTAAAGATCCATCGTCCCTTTCGCGTAGGCACCGAAAATCGCGCAGCAATTTCAGGCGCCGCTCGGCGCAACGCCCGGCGACTCCCAAGTCGACACTCGTGCGGTCGTTGGCGAGGTGGTGCGTACGGCGACTCGTGAGGCATTCTTCCGCTCACTGGGAAAAAGGGGATACCGATGCGAATCTCGTGGCTCGCTGTTGTGTCGCTTCTCGCGCTATCGCCTATGGAAACTCGGGGCGATGTTGCAGCTGATGCCCGCAGGCTCGAAATGGATCTTCGGCAACTGTCCGCCAGCGCCGAGATGGCCGCAAACGCGGACCTCGACAAGCTCAATGCCGAGTTCGATCTTTCGTTACGCCGAGCCGCCGCTTCAGGCGAGACCGATGTGGCCAAGCTCGAAGCTCTGCGCGGACTGCTGCAAAATTTGAGCCTCCTGCGTTCCGGGCAAATAACGTCGATTCCACATGCATCACCCGGCGCCTCCACGCCTGTGGAACGATGGCGCGCAGGAAGCGGAGATGGGTCGATCTGCCAAAATCCGGTAGCGATTTCCATCGATAGCACACGGCAGATTGAGATGGCGGCCGCCGGTCAGGCGGGAAGCGAATGGTGGTTCACGGTCGACGCGCCCAGCGAAGCGGCAGCGATCGTTTCCACGGTGCAATCGCCAGGGGACAGTGAGATCGCTGCCTTTCGTAATTGCGGCGATCAAACGCCACTTGCGGTTAACGACGACTTTTACGGACTTTCTGCTCAGTTGGCCCTCACTGACCTAGATAATGCGATCTTGAGATTGCGCAATATCGATTCCACGCGGCCAAACGCATTTCAACTTCGTGCGACAACTTCGATGGGATTTAGCGGTCAAGTCACAAGTCTCGTTCCGGTCTCCGGGGTACAAGTAGCAGCTTACCTTCAAGTCGGACAACAGTACACTTTTGCTGGCCAGGTGCAGATCGTCCCACCGGGCGCTTACACCATGCCGTTGTCGACCGCAGGAATCTATGGAGCGCGAACGACCGGTTTCACGTCGGGTTATGTTCCTGAAGCCTATCAAAATGTCGCGTGTAATTCGCCCAACAGCAGCATTACCGATTGCCCAGGCTTCGCGAATATCTCCGTAACGCTAAATTCATCGGTGCCTGGAATCGACTTCTCGCTTGACCCCAGCAAGAGTCTCGCGGTCCACGTCTTTGATATAAACCAGCAGCCGATTCTTAACGCTTCTGGCAGCCTTTTTACGAACAATGGTTTTTTCGGTTCTGCATCTACTCAAAATGGGCGTTTGATCCATAATAATCTCCGGTCTGGCGTCATATATCGCGCCCGCGCAAGTGCATCGGGATACACGACGACTGCTTTTGACGGCGTTCCCTGTGACAGCACCTGTACTGACTTGACGGGGAATCCTATCTCCTTTGCACCAGATGAGTATTTTAAGACCATAAATATTTATCTCCCTCAAAGTCGAGCACTTGTTGTTCGTATGAACCGCATTGGATCCTTTCAATCCGTTGCGCTCAGATACGCGAGCGGACAAATTGCACAATCCGCGCAAGCTTTTGGAACCGGAAGTACTGTGGAGATGGTTTTGGCGCCTCCGCCGGCTGGCAGCTATTATTTGACCGCCGAGTCCAACGGCAGTTTCGCAACCTTGTTTCCAAATATTCAGTGTGCGTCAGATTGTTTGGCGGAACTTGCTCAGGGTACCCTGGTGAACATCCCAAGCACCGGGCCTTTGCCCACCATTGACCTTATATTGAATCCCTATCCAAGTATTAGTGGCAGCGTCTTGGAGATAGGATCCAGCTTGCCAGTGACCGGAAGCGTTAACTTGCTGACACCCAGCCAGCCCTGGCCTATTCAGACCGTCTCCATTCAGCCTACGGGTGATTACGCAATCCCAAATGTACGTCCTGGACAATATATTTTGGTTGCGAGTTCTCAACAACATGTCGACGTTGGTTATCCTAATGCCCCTTGCAGCGTATCCATTTCAGGCAACATTGTTTGCCCAAACGCCACCCTCTTGACTTTAGGACCAACGGGTCTTGAGGACATCGACTTCACGCTGCAGCGCAGCGCTTCTGTTCGCGGACGAGTTACACTGGAAGGCTTGCCAACGTCGGTTGACTTCTCGGTCAGAGCAAGGCGCGCAGACTCAAGTTTTGTGTCAGGCATCTTTACGCGAAGCGGTTCAAACTATCAGCTGTTGGATTTGCCGGACGGGGAATTTAGCTTGGGAGTCTTTGCCAATTCGAATTCCCCGTTTTATTCACAAGTTCATCCTGGACTAGACTGCGTTGGTAATTGTAACTCGACACCAGGGGCGTTGATTGGCTTGCTTCCAGGCGGTTCGGTCAATATCGATTTTGATTTAGCGCTCGCCAGGGGTGTATTGGGTTATCTTCTGGATGCGTCAACGGGTTTGCCTATTGTGTCCCGCGGAATCGACGTCTGGAGCTCGGGCTCGTCAGTGGTGACCGCTTCGGTGTTGTCTGCTCCCGACGGTAAGTTTGTGATTCCGATTGGGTTCTTCGAGAACGCCACCCTCTGTGTCAACATACCTCCAACGCTTTTGCTGTAGCTTTTTATCTTTAAGATAAAGAGGGCTTTCAGAGGAGGTTTGCAATGTCCCCGTCGTTGGAAGTGAAACCTGATCCAAGG
>JALHMH010000054.1 GCA_022844165.1 Lysobacterales bacterium | reverse complement strand
CACAAAGTGGCTCGATTGAAGCGATCACCAAATGGCTCGATTCAGCCGATCACGCCGTCATCAAGGTGGCTCTATTCACCCGATCACGAAATGGCTCTATTGAGGGTGTCAGTGACACGTAGTCGACCTTGGTGATCGGGTCCACGCCGCACAGCCACGCGCGCCGCACGCATCGTGCGACGCAGTGATAGAGGCCTTGCTGGCCTTCGGCAACAGTGAGGTGGCGGGCTTGAGTCATGCGGCGATCATTGCGACGACCGCTGAGCTTGTCTGTAGGGCGTACGCTGAAAGTGGTGTCAGAATTTTCTGACAGCGAATGTGAACGGGGTCATTTCGCCGCTTCGCCAAGTGGCTACGGGATTCCAATGCCCATGGCGGCGAAGAGTGGCTGTCTCGGATCTCTTGCGACGGGATTCCAATGCCCATGGCGGCGAAGAGTGGCTGTCTCGGATCTCTTGCGGCGAAGAGTGGCTGTCTCGGATCTCTTGCGGCGAAGAGTGGCTGTCTCGGATCTCTTTCACCAGAAACCGCAATCACAGCCGCCAACGATCAGCAAAGGTTTCCCAGTTGCAGAGCAGGGTTCCGGCCTCCAAGTGCGACTTGATCTGATCATTCATTCCGAGCTTTACGGGGGTTACCAGCACCCGAGACCCCGATTCGATAGGAAACGCCTTCACACCCAGAGCTGTGTCGTGCACCATTGATGCGTCGTAATCCAGCGACGCCCACACCGATCCATCAGGCTCTGCTCCAAATGCAGCGGTAAATGTTGCGTTGACCGACACCGGAGCGTATGCGTTTGGGCCTACCACAGCCGTGCCTGATGAAGTAATTGACCAGCTTAGGCATCCGGACGCCTTTAAGCCATCAATTAACTCTGATGGGCTCTTGGTACTTTCGAACTCGACAACATATTTGGGCCTCGCAAACCATGCATCGATGCGCTCGAGCGACGGCCGGTCGCTCATTGTTGCGCATCCGGCTAGTGCCATCGCGCCGATCACCGTAGCCAGTTTTCCAACCATGTGCCGCTCCAACGGACTGGCGGTATTTAACAGCAAACTGAATTTCCAAGGCAAGCGTCACCACCCTCGCGCCATCTCAGCCTCCGGCTTGCGACGCCAGGATAGGGCACGTATGGACGCCTCCTGTCAACACCTGATCTGCTGTTAGCTCTTGCTTGAAAGTTGGTTGTTTGAGTCAAAGTCGTCCCGTCTCGAAAATCGAGTTCGGGATGCCGCGATATGTTGAATTCCTGTTGCGAGTTCTGCTTCGTTCCAGCGTTTCGATCGACTTTCGCGCACATCGGCGGTACGGTTCTCGGACACGTATACGGCGTCTTGGTGGTGCCTTGTGTTGCGCACCGCGCCGGGATGACATTCGACTCTGGCTGGCCCTAACAGCCACGCGCGTTCGTGACGCGCGTCCCAGACGGGCTCTTGCCAAAGACGGTGACCGTTTCGCTTCATCGCGGAGAGAGGCTTTCGATGGCTGGGTTCCGCTCCTCCGAAAACGCGGACATCCAGTTTCTGTCTCTTCATGCGAACCTATTAGACGTGCAAACGTTTAGACGTCTGGACTAAAGATTTGAACCGGGATGATTTTCGACGCGCGACCAACGCCGCCAGACGCCAGCGGCGCCAAAAGTCCCATGTGAGTATCTCAGCCGGTCACAAGGCTCCGGGCATAGCCGATACCTTTGAGCCACTTCCGTTTCCACTCTGCGGCTTTGGCCTCGAGTGCTTCAACGCTGGCAACGAAGCGCCAGTAACCTGAGCCGACGCCTTTGACGTGCGCGGTCCAGTAGTTGGCATCGAGTCCGAGTTTGCTTAACGCCGTCGGCTCGCGCTCATCAATCTTGCCGCGTTTGCCGGGCTTGAGTTGGCGGCCGGTGTAGTCGACCAGCTCAATGTACTGGCGATTGCTCATCGCCAATCTGGCAAAGGCTTGGTCTTTCAACATATCTAATCCAAGCCGAACGCCGGCAATGGGTTGGATCGGCTCGTCCGCTTTGCTGGGATCTTTGCGCAGTTCCCCGGCGCGCACCTGCACACTGGTGTGATCGCTGCTCTCGATGCTGTCGGCGATCCCGGCTCGAACCGGATTGAGGTCGACGTACGCCATCGCCGCGGCGAGCGCGGCTTCGTCGTCAAGCAACTGAGATTTGAATCGGCCTTCCCAGAAGCGCCCCGTCACGTCATCTTCTGCGTTCGCCTTGCGCGCGATGTGCTCATCAAGACAGCGCATGAACCAGGACAGATCCGTGAGCCGCTCGCGGCGAACCTTAAGTGCGACTTTGTCTGCACACAGCGCTCTGATTTTCGCCGTGTTCTGCTCCGCCTCGCGCGCCGGGAACAATTGCACCCAGCGCCAGGCAACTTCCTCATCAGACCAATTGCGCGCGGCGGTCGGTTCAATCGACAGCACCACGTGCAGGTGGTTGCTCATCACCGCGTAGCTGTAGACATCGACCGCAAAAATGCTCGCCAGTTGAACAATGCGCGAGGCGATCATTGGCTTGCGGTGCTCGTAGTCGACCTTGGTGATCGGGTCCACGCCGCACAGCCACGCGCGCCGCACGCATCGTGCGACGCAGTGATAGAGGCCTTGCTGGCCTTCGGCAACAGTGAGGTGGCGGGCTTGAGTCAGGCGGCGATCATTGCGACGACCGCTGAGCTTGTCTGTAGGGCGTACGCTGAAAGTGGTGTCAGAATTTTCTGACAGCGAATGTGAACGGGGTCATTTCGCCGCATCGCCAAGTGGCTACGGGATTCCAATGCCCATGGCGGCGAAGAGTGGCTGTCTCGGATCTCTTCATCTCGGATCTCTTCATGGCGGCGAAGAGTGGCTGTCTCGGATCTCTTCCTGCGCAGCGGACCCATCCGTCGGCAAATCGTGGCGCGGTCTCAGGCCGAGACCCTCAAAGGCTTCGGTGAGCGCAAACTGCACGGTTCGCGCACTCTGTGCCAAGCAGGTACGTGATGTCCCAGTTGGATTGAAACCAGGGCGACCGTTTTCACTGCTGCGCCTCTTTCTCGCCGCGCGCTTCAAGCGAAGCGCGCGCGAGTCAGAACCAGGAAGCGCCGATGGATGCGGCGGGCAACGAAACGGCCACGGGTCATTCGAAGCCGTTCGCGAACAGCAGGTTGGGAACATCGCCACAAGCAACCGATCCAACTACGCACAGCGTGAAAGCCTTGGATGTTTGCGCGCCGCAGCTATCAATGGCTGAAGCGGTCACGGTGTAGCGCCCTGGTAGGGTGTTGGCGTTGGTGGTGATCGACACCACGCTGTTGCTGGCGATGCTGATGGTGCCGCCGCCGGGGAGGTTGTTGGGCCTGACACTCTGGCCAACCAGATTGCCATTGGCGTCGGCCGCCGCTGCGGACGGGGTGACGGTGGCTGTGCCACCGGGCGCGAAGGATTGATCGGCGTACGTTCCGAGCGTCGGGATCGTGTTGTTCGTGACTCTGACGTCGAACACAGCAGAGCCTTGGCTGCCGGCGCTGTCGATGACGCGCAGCACAACGGGATAGGCACGGAAGCTGGGCGGATTGGGCGCGGCGATCAGGCAACTTGCAACGGCGGTCGCGGCGACTGTGGTGCCAGTGACCTGCAAGCTCTGTATTTGGATTTCCGGTTCCGGTGGGAACGATGTCGCGGTGACGGTGTATGGCGGCACGCCACCGCTGATGGTGGCGATGTTGCGTGGTGCCGGTGCTGGCGAGCCTTGCGCTGTGGCAATGATGTCGGCCGTTGCGGTGGACACAGCGACGCTGATCGGCGTACCGGCGCTGCTGATCTGGAAGTTGCTGTCGGTGATATCGAAGTAGGTGTTGCCGGCGCTGACGCCTGTGCCATTGGCTGCCTCGACCTTAAGGCGCGCGCGTGACGAAGCGACATTCGGCAGCGTGATCGTCTCGGCGCCATCGTTGGCGGTACCTGCCACCAGCGTCTGGAAGTTGAAGCCGCCATCGAGCGAAAGCAAAATGTTGACCTGAGAGGTGCTGACCGGCGCTTGATCGGTTCCGGCCACAGACCAGGTCACCGCCAGTGTTCCACCGCCGGTTTGGGCGCTGGTGACATTGCCGACCAGGAACGGCCCGACATTGGCGACGGCCGTGACTTGCACGTTCGGCGAATGCCGCAGGCCGCCACCGCCAGCGCGGTTGTCGCGGGCTGTGACGCGAAAGTTCATGACCCGGGAACCGCTGGCGGGATCGGGCAAGATTTCGCCAGGCCGATAGCTGCCGCCCGCCGGTGGCAAGCTGATCGTTGCTGGCGGCTGGTTGGCGTTGTCGAGAATGTACCGCAGCGACGGGAACACGCGTGTCGGCGACGTACTGGCGTTAAAGGAGCGAAACAAGGGCGCGGTGCCGTTGTCGCCGGTCGTGCTTGGTGAACCCTGGGCGCCAACATCCACCTGCTCCCAATTGTAGGTGATGGTATCGCCCACGTTCGGATCACTGCCGCTGGCGGTCAGTTGGAACGGCGTGCGTTCGGGGATCGTCATGTTCGCCGGCGGCACGATGTCGGGCGGATCGTTGCCTGTGGCGGCTGTCGCACCGCATACGGTGTTGCCGTTACCAGGGCCACCATTGTTCATGATCTGCCAGATCTGCGTGAAACTGCGCGCGTGGAAGTAGGCATCGCTGTTGGGCTGCAGATTGTCGGGGCAGATGCCGGCATAAGCCATGATCGTGGTGCCGCTGCCTGGCTCCTGCGCCGAGGTTGCGGTCCACTGGCCCCCGCCTCCGCAGCCGTTCCAGGTGTGGCTGCCACCGAGTTGATGGCCGAGCTCGTGCGCGACAAAATCGATGTCGAAGATATCGCCGCGCGGCGGATTCAGCGCGGTGAAACCGCGCGCCTTCGAGGTGCCGCACACATTGCCAAGCGGCGTAATTGCGCCGCCGCCACCACCACCACCCACGGCGTGGCCAAGATCGTAGTTGGCAAAACCGATGGCGTTGTCGATGGTGGTCTGGATCGTCGGGCTTGGGCTGGTCGGTGAAGTACCCAGAGGCCCCACATTGCTGTCGGTGTAGACAATCAGATCATTGTTGGCAACCAGGACCAGTCGCAATGCAAACTCGCGCTCATAGACCCCGTTCAGGCGATTGATCATCGTCGTCAAGCCGGCGATGCCATCGGCGACCGTGCCGCCGAAAGCATTGGTATAGGACGAGGTTGCGGCAATTGCCGTTCGATAGGTGCGCAGTGATGTGCCGGCAGGGTTCTTGGCGGCCGAGGACATTCGAAAATCTTGACGTTTGGGGAGAATCTCCACATCCGCGTCGAGCGTCTCGCAGCGATAGCGTTTGCGCGCTTCGCCAAAGTCTGCGCGGGTGTAGACCGAGTAGTGGCGATCGTCGTTCGTCTGCCAGGGATCGACGAAGACCTCGCCTCGCGCCGAGAGTATCTGGGCATTGAAGGCTTTCGGCGTGACGCCAAGGCGCAAGCTTGCTGTTGTGTCGTCGAGTCCCTGGCCCACGTAGGTTCGAATGTCTGGAAACTTCGCGGCAAGACCGGCCTCCATGACGGGGGATTCAACGATCGAGAAGCGCGCAAAGCCCCCATCGGGCTTGGGCAGCGAAACCACCAGCGTGCTATCTCTCGGTGCGATCTGCGCCTCGTTGGGTGCCTGCATCAACAGTGTGCGCATCGCCGCGATATCCAGCTCAACCGTACGCGCGCCAGGCGGAGCCACCCAGGGTGCGCCACGCGCTGAAATCTCACCAGAATCCACGTCGCGCCAGAAGGATTCGGCTGCTTCGATTGGCACGCCGATACCGATACCGAAAAAACCACCAATGAGGACAAGCGAGACTTTGGCTGCAAGACGCGACATGGGAGGACTCAGGCTCAGTGTGAAGGACGCGAAACGAAGAGATTCGCAAGATAAGCAGAAGACAGGCCGAAAAGGCGTTGGCCGTCCGACGAACTTTAACCTGAGTTCAATGGGCGCGGTGTCAATGCATTGCAACGATGTTTGCCGCTCTGAGCCCGTGCCCCGTGCCCCGTGCCCCGTGCCCCGCGCCCCGCGCCCCGCGCCCCGCGCGGTTTGGGCATACTTCGCCGATGAAGAATCCTGCCCGTCTTGGCCTGGCTAGCGCCGCCGCTATTGTCGTTGCCAATATGGTCGGCACGGGCGTGTTTTCGACGTTGAGCTATCAGGTTCACGCCTTGCCGGATGAAGCGGCAATTCTATGGTTGTGGCTCATTGGTGGCCTGGCGGCGTTGACGGGTGCGCTGTGTTGCGCGGAACTGGGCGCCGCACGTCCACGTTCGGGTGGGGAGTATTCCCTGTTGACGGATTTGATCCATCCCGCGGCGGGTTTTGCGGCCGGGTGGATTTCGATGGTTGCCGGATTTGCCGGCCCGATTGCCGCTGCAGCTTTGGCGTTTTCGGCTTACCTTGGCAAACTCTGGCCGATTGCAGAGGCATGGCCGGTTTCCATTGCGCTGATCCTGGTCACGTTGATCAGCGCTCTGCATATGCTTCGAGTCGAGATCGGCGCGCAATTTCAGATCATCACCACGGTCTTTAAGCTGGTGGTGATGTTCGCCATCGTTGGGGCTGCGCTGTTGTGGGCGCCCGAGCACGCGGCTACGCGTGGCGATACGCTGGGGTTAATGAGCAGTCCTGAATATGCCGTCTCGATGGTCTATGTGGCATATGCCTACTTCGGCTGGAATGCGGCGCTGTATGTTGCTGCCGAAGTACGCGATCCACAACGCAACCTGCCGCGGGCATTGGTCCTCAGCACGCTGGCTGTGACGATGCTGTACATCGCTGTCAACTGGGCGTTCTTGCGGCTGGTGCCGTTCTCGGAGCTGGTCAGAGTCGATCCTGCCGCACTGACCGTCGAAAATGAACTGGCCGTCGGTTTTCTCGCTGGTCGGGCATTATTCGGTGAGAGCGGTGCGATGATCGTTGGCGCTGCGATTGCTCTGACGTTGGTCTCGACGGTCAGCGCGATGGTGTTGGCCGGTCCGCGTGTCCTGGCAACTTTGGCCGACGACTGGCGACCGTTTGCGCGGCTCGGCGCGCGTCACTCGGGCGGAGCACCGCGTGCCGCCATCCTGGTGCAGTGGTTGTTGATTATTGTGCTGCTGGTCACGGCCAGCTTCGAATTTGTGGTCAACTTTATCGGCGTTTCGTTGTCGCTGTTCAACATGGGTGTGATGGTTGGCTTTGTCGCCGATCGAATCCGCCGTCCCGATCGGGTACGGCCTTTCCGCGTGCCATTTGGCATCCCCTGCGCGTTGTTGTTCCTGTTAATCAATGGCTGGATGATGGTGTACCTGGCGATCAACCAGACCCTGGCTGTCCTGGTTTCGGTCGGTGCCATTGTTCTCGCTGCGCTGTTGTATGTTCCGATTCGCCATCATGCGCCGAAGGTCGTTTTGTGATTCGAGTTGTGCTCCTGCTGTCATGGATGCTTGCGACACCCGCCATGGCGCTGTCGCCATGCGCCGACGCCGATCCGTCGACGCCGTGGGATCGCGGCGAATTGAACGATACGGCACGGGTTCTGGCGGGGCTGCGAACGCCGCTTGATTCCAATCTCAAAGACCGTCTGGGCGAAGGCTCACTCAAACGCCATCAGGCGACCCTGGGCGATGGCTGGACAGCGCTGCGTGCGCGACAACTCGATGCGGTGCGCGCGTTCGGCGAAACGGATTCGCCGAAGACGTCGCGAGTGTTCTATCCCTTCAGCGGGCCCGATGCGCTGTATCTGCTCGCGTTGTTTCCGGAGGTCGAACAATCGCTGCTGACTGGCCTGGAACCGGTTGGCCTTGTGCCGCAACTCGCCTCGCTGTCGGCTGACGAGATCGAGGCTGGATTGGCGGACATCCGGCAATCGCTGAATGCCATTCTGAGCTTCAGTTTTTTTCGCACCAACGACTTGACCGTCGATTTGAAACGCAGTCGTTTTGTCGGTGTGACGCCGATTTTATTTGTGTTTCTTGCCGAAGCGGGTTATGCGGTGATTGATGTTAACTATCTCTGGTTGCCACCCGACGGATCGTTGTGTGCGGCTGATGCCGCGCAGGCGGCAGCGCCGCCAAAGGGAACGCTTGCTGGCGTCGCGATCGACTACTTCAAGCCGGGCGATCTTAAATTTCGCAGGATGACCTACTTCACCGCCGACTTGGGCGATGGCGGACTGACGCGCACGCCGCAATACCTGGATTTTGTCCAACAATTTGCCGCTGACGGTACGTACCTCAAGAGCGCGTCGTATCTGCTGCACAAAACATACTTTTCGAAGATCCGCGGCGCGATCCTGCAGACCGGATTCGTGATGCAGGATGACTCGGGCGTTCCGCATCGCTGGTTCGCGTCGGGCGATTGGAGCACAACGCTCTATGGGCGTTACCAATCGCCGATCGCGTTATTCGCGAACTGGCACCAACGGGAACTGGCGGCCGACTACAAGACCATCGGCGCCGAAGAACTATCGTTTGGTATCGGCTATCGCCATCGGCGAAACGACAGTAATCTTCAGATTTATCGGCGTGCAGATGCTGTCGTTGCTGAAGACACGGCGCCATGATGCTCGCAGCTGCGGCGCCATTTGTCCCACCCAGACAGGATCAAGGCCATTCCATCGCATTCTCCCGAAAAATCTGAGTCCGAACGCCTGCTCGTTCGCTTTCGTTCGGCCCGGTTCGTGTTGAGCACACCAAACGCGGGCGGCATGCCGGAAGACAGCGGTTCCGAAGTGGCGTTCGCGGGGCGATCGAATGCCGGCAAGTCCAGTGCGCTGAACACCATCGTCGATCAGGGCTCGCTTGCGCGCATCAGCAAAACCCCAGGTCGAACACAGCATCTGGTCGTATTCGCGCTCAATGAACAGGACCGCCTGATCGACTTGCCTGGATATGGTTATGCCCGCGTGCCGCACGCGATCAGAGATGCATGGCATCAGATGATCGACACTTACGTGGACCAGCGCCGTTCCCTCAAGGGCATGGTCATCGTCAGCGACGTGCGCCAGGCGCTCACGGATTTCGACGAACAGATGTTGATCTGGTGCGCAGCCAGGGCATTGCCGGCGGTGGTGCTTCTGAGCAAAGCCGACAAACTTAATCGTGGGCCTGCGTTGCTCGCCAGGCGCGCCGTCGACAAAGCCATTGCTGCGCTGAATGTTCCTGCGACCACCATCCTGTTTTCGTCGCCGGCAAAAACCGGCGTGGATGCGGCGCGCGCGCAGATTGCGTCGTGGTTGGGGTAGCCACCGTTAAGTGCCCGACAGCGCGAAAACCAGCAGTCCCAGACCCAACGCGAGTCGGTAGAGGAAAAACGGCAACATGCCGATGCGCCGAATCATGGTCAGAAAGAAGTGGATGCACGCATATCCGGCGATTGCACTGATCAGTGCGCCGAGCCAGAAGCTGGCGTGGTCCGTTCCTGAATCGCCGCGTTGCAACTCAACGACACCATGCAGCCCGGCTGCGGCGATGATGGGAACTGCAAGCAAGAACGAGAATCGCGCCGCTGCTGTGCGCTCAAGACCCAAGAGCATTCCTGCGGTCATGGTGACCCCGGAACGCGATACGCCAGGAATCAGCGCGAGTGCCTGCGCACATCCGATCAGCAGCGCCGCCTTGATCGACAATTTCGCTTCACCGAGCTGCGCATCGGCGGCGCGCCAAAACGCCCAGAACAGGAGCGAACCGAACAGGATCTGCATACAACCGATGACCAGATAGTTGCGCAATGCCAGCGCACCGGCATCACCTAATGCCAAAGCGGCAATCCCGCCCGGCACCGTCGCCAGGGCAAGACCGATTGCAAGGCGCTGATCGTCGTTCATGGCCGTCCCCGGCCGCCAGGCGAGCACCGCGCCGAACAACCGCAGCCAGTCCGCACGGAAGTACGCCAACACCGCCGCCAGCGTTCCCAGGTGCAAACCCAGATCGAAGATCAGACCTTGATAACCTGCGCCAAACCAGGCCCCATACAAGTACAGGTGCGCTGAGCTTGAGATCGGCAAGAATTCGGTCAGTGCCTGCAGAACGGCAAGCAACAGAATATCGATGTACGGCATGTTGGCCCAGCACGTTTGCGTCAGCCCACGATTAGAACACTTGCCGACCATTTCGACGCGCTGGCGCATCCATTTCGCAAGGTGAACGCGTAAGGTCTCCGGAGACAGACGGCTATCGAACATGCAACGACGACAGGTCATCACCGCAGGAATGCTGGCAACGCTTTGGCACCGACAAGCGTCGGCGAACGAACTGCAGCAGGATGTGCGCGCGTTTATGGCGACTCTCAACGCGCATGTCAGCCCTTTCGAGCTTCGAACACGAAGCGAGCTCGAATCGCTTGCCGCGATCGCCGAGAAGTACGCTGCTTTTGATCTGACCCGCGGTGCGCTCGCATTTCAGCAGTTGGCGGGCGCGGTGGGCGATTTGCATACGAGCATTCAAACGCCGGAGCTGCTGGTCAGACGCCTGCCGTTCAAACTCACCGAGTTCGCCGAAGGTTGGTTTGTTACCGCCGTGGCGCGCGGCGCCGAGTTCTGGCTGGGACGCCGCGTCCTCAGTCTGGGCGGGCTGGCACCGGAGGCCATTCGCGATGCGGCACGACGCTTTGCCGGCTACCCCTTGGCGGCTGAATTTGAGGCGCTATTCGACGCAAGTCTTGGCGCGAGCGCCGCGGTGTTGTTCTCGCTCGGCATCGGTAGTCAGAACAACGTCGACGTCATCAGCAGTGCGGGTCTGAACAAGGCCCTTCGGACCTCTATCGTCGCTTATGGCGATGCCGCTCCAACGCTGACGGAAGTCGATTTTGGCATGCGGCCTGCGTTGCCATTCGAGCAGTTGCCTCAGCGGCACTATGTGTTGGCCCAGAGACCCGCGGATCAGTCGCTGACGATCCACTATCGTCGATGTGTTGCTGATCCGGAACTGAGCGTTTCTGCCTTCGTCGCTCAGGTCCGAGCGGCCGTCCGCGCTGTCGGTGCTCGGCGTGCAGTCATCGACTTTCGTGGCAATGGCGGCGGCGATTCGTCGTTGTTTTTTCCGGTTTATCAGGCATTGCTTGAAACCAGCGCGTTGGCGGTACCACGTGCATTACGTGTCATTACCCATGCGCGAACCCAATCGTCGGCCATGCTCAATGCCTATTCGTTGCGGGAGGAAGTGCGCGCCATCGTCGTTGGTGAGGTGGCGGGCACGTCCCTGAACCACTTTGGTGAAGTGCGCCAGGCGTTGTTACCGAGCGGTCGACGAATGACCTACAGCACGCGGCGCTTCTTCCTGGCGCCCGGGGATCCGCGCGGGCGAGCTGCTGGCCTCGATCCCGATTTGCCGGTGAGACCATCCTGGGTCGCGATTCAATCTGGTATCGACCAAGTGCTTGAGGCTGCTATCGCGGCGGTCTAGGCCGGGTTCGAAGTCAGTTGAGATACGGCTCTTCTGGCGCCTTGCTCCATGCACTGTTTTGACCCGACGCGCAGGTTGAAAATTCGGCCAGATCCTGTGCCTTAGTCGAACTACGTACGCTTCACCAGGTTTCGAAGCGCCTCGGGTAGGGTTGACGAATCGCATGTTGCTGGCATTGCGCCGATTGCCGTGATCGAAAATTCTCTGGGCTGGCGAGTGACTCATGTGAGTGCGGCATTTCGCACTCGCGATTCCCCGTATTGGAGATAAGAAAATGAAATTGCGTCAGAAAATCTGTGCCGCTGTTGTTGCCCTGGTCGCAGGCGTCGGCAGCGCGTTTGCGACGTCGGATGCGTGCATCGCTTGCGACAACGCCTGGTGGCAGTGCGGCGGTGGTCAAAACGACTACTGCACGATGCGTTACGAGATTTGCTTACGTCGAAACGGTTGTCCTGGGTTGTTCTGATCGACTTCACCGTCGCCCGGCCAAGCCGGGCGACATTGGGGAGAAGCTATGGGTTGGCGTAGAGATTTATTGCTGTATGTCGGCGTCGCCGCGTTTGCCAGCATGATGGGCGTGATCGCAAGTCAGGCTTGGCGCGCCCAGAACGCTCGGCCAGTTGTCGAGCATGTCGCGCAGGGGCTGGTGCGGGGCGACAAGTTAGTGGTCTTTGCAACCTCCACCTGCCGGGTGTGCGCCGACGCCCGAACATGGCTGGACGGGCTGGGCATCGATTACGTTGAAAAGACGATCGACACCTCGCCTCTGTCGCGCCAGCTCGCTCGCCAGTTAGGCGTTGATATCGTGCCGACTTTCGTGTTCGGTACGGTTCGGATCAACGGCTTTTCAAAGCCCGATCTCGAACGGCTGACAGGCATCGGCGAACCAACCGCTGCAGGACGTGCGCGCGTTCCCGGCGAATCGCATCGCGCTCATAAGACCTTTTGAGCCTCGAACACGAAGCGAAATCCGGCAGCGCACTTCGCGCTCGCTTTTGGGCGCAATGAGCGGCTGGTGTGGTGTTCCGTCATTAAGTTGAACAATATTTCCGACGGATTTCGGCGTCAGGCAAGGCGCGACGAGGGTGAAAGTCGGTGGCTTTCGCGGCATGCCGCGAGCCGACTTGAACGACCGGCGGCTGCGCCGCCGGGCCGGACGACATAGCTCTTCTATGGCGACGAGAAGCAACGCTGCATGGGGTCGAAAGACGCGGAAATCGTTCAAGGTAATGACGGAACACCACACTAGCGAGGCTTCGCCTCAGACCGCCGAGCATTGTTGGCTTCGCCAGACAGCGTACTTGCCACAACCCCCATCGAGCGCTGCGCGCTCAATCGCCCCCTTAATTTAAGGGGGCTGCCAAAGCCAAAGCCGCTCCGAAGAAACAGACTCAATTGACAAGATCCGGCTCCGTCAAGGACTCTAGCTAAGCGCCATGTACCGTTTCGACCAGCACGCGCACCTGTTCGGGATTCACGTCGGGTGTAATACCGTGGCCCAGGTTGAAGATGTGGCCAGATCCTATGCCGTAGTCGAACAAAGTACGTCTCACCAGGTTTCGAAGCGCCTCCGGTGAGGCGTACAGAGCTGCAGGATCAAGGTTGCCTTGCAGTGCAATTCGATCTTGAGTTTGTCGGCGTGCGTCGCCTAAGCCAATCGACCAATCGAGGCCGAGTGCGTCTGCACCCACCTGGGAAAGCGCATCTAAATGCGTGTTGGCGCCGCGGCTGAACACGATCACTGGCAAGTCGTCGCGTCGCAACGACGCTGCGAGTTCGGCCAGCGACGGCAATGAGAATCGCCGATAGTCTTCCGGCGCCAGAATGCCGCCCCAGGAATCGAACAACATCAGGACCTGAGCACCGGCATCGGCTTGCGCCAACAGGTACTCGCGAACACTATCGGTCAGCACTCGAAGCAGGCGGGTCAGCGCCTCTGGCCGGTCCCACATCAGTTGTTTGATGTGTGCGAAACGCTCACTCGGTCCACCTTCTACCATGTAGCAGGCCAAGGTCCACGGGCTGCCGGCAAATCCGATCAATGGCACGCGCCCACCAAGCGCGTTGCGAATGGTGCGTACGGCGTCTGGCACGTAACGTAGCGAGGTCAGCGGATCTGGTACGCGCAGGTCATTGATCGCGTCCACCGACCGAATGGGCCGGGCGAATCGCGGGCCTTCGCCTTCGACGAAGTCCAGTCCAAGGCCCATCGCGTCAGGGATGGTCAAAATATCCGAAAACAGAATCGCCGCATCGAGATCGAATCGATCGATCGGTTGCATGGTGACTTCGCAGGCGAGCTCTGGCGAACGGCACAAGTTCATGAAGCTGCCCGCCCGTTCGCGTGTGGCGCGGTACTCGGGTAGATATCGGCCTGCCTGGCGCATGATCCAGACTGGAGTTGTGTCAACCGGCAGGCGCTTCAGCGCGCGCAGGAAGCGATTATGTCGGCCGCTGGCTCGATGCAAAAGTTCGTTCATGGGTTCGTCGTCGTTAAATGAGTTTCGGTGCAGCCGATTCTCAATGTGAAACCTGGCAGCGCGTTGCTTGCGGCGCCTTGTTGTTCGCGGCTGAAGCAGAAAAGGCTAAGCCGGTCCCGAGCCCTGGCCCTTGGCGGCACGGACTTCGGTTTGTACGGGTCCGAGGCGGCGAGGCCACAGCGCCTGGGTGCTAATGGTTGCGGCTGCGTTGCGGGCACTGTCGACATCCGGGAACGAACGCCACAACATCAGCCACCAATCTTCGCCGTTGCGTTTGACCTGTACGACAAAAGTGTCTTCCACAGCGAGTTGCAGTGTCTGACGCAGTTCGGTGAATCCCCTCAAGCTGCGCGCTGCCGTCAGTTGTACCGTGTAATGGTCTGCTGGCAGTGCCAGCAAGTCGTCTGCGCCCAGCGCGGTGCTACTGATACTACGTGTGGGTCGATCGGGATCTGGCCGTACGCCGGGTTCTTCTGCCTGTGGCGCAGCGCCTGCAGAACCGACCGCCGGCGTTGCATCGCCGGGATCTGTCTGCGTAACGGAAACCGCAGCTGGCTGATCGCCGCTCGTATCGTTTGTCGGTGGGTGCGCCTCATCGGCTAGGGCCGCGCTTTCCTTGTGACGTTCTCCGGCTGCCTCAGCTTCAGAGGGCGCTGCAGCCGGCTCTTCCATCCCAAGATTGTCCGGCGGATCTGCGGTATCGCTCGATGCGCTCATCACCGGGTCCGCTGATGGCACCTCTGGTGCTGTTGCCGCGCTGCCATCGACGACGGCTGGTTCGCCAGCGCGGATCGGCGGTGGAGGGGGCAGGCGTTCGCTGGCGGCTTCGGCTGTCGCATAGTCGCCACGTTCGATCGATTCGCGGACCAGCTGCGGCATTTGATCCGGGTTCATCAAGTACAGCGGTGGACGGGTGGCTTCGCGTGACGGTACGGTTGCCGGCAATGGCCGCGGCGCTGGCGCGGTTTCGCCCTTTCCGCAATCCCATCCGTCGCCAGTTGCATTCGGTACGCATACCGATTTTTCGGCGTTCAAGGTCAAAGCCAACGCCATCATTAATTCAGTCATACCCATGCTGCACCCCGCTGTGCGGTTCGTCAGCGCCCTGACTGAACATCACTTTGAATCCCTTCTTCATTTGCTGGTCGCGTGCCTTCATCAGCGCCGACTGGGCCGCATCCAGTTCCAGGTACTGCTCGCGCTTAACCGTTGCGCGAGTGCCTGGCTGGCCCATTTCACGAATCAACGTCCAGCCGCCCAGCAGATCTTGTTGCAAGATCAGTTGGCAGTAACGCTGCGGTTCGGCTCCGCTGGAGAGGGCTTGCATGTAAATGCGCATGGTCAACGTTGATTGTGGAAGGCGTAGCTGCATCGCAAGCATACCCCGGCCATCCTACCCGAGTTCGGCAAATCGACGGAGGCCTGCTTCTTCATTCCAGGTTATTGTGCTGCCCGAGAACCAGCGAGGCTTCGCCTCAGAACGCCGAGCATTGTTGGCTTCGCCAGACACCGTACTTGCCAAAACCCCCATTGAGCGCTGCGCGCTCATTTCCGGCCCGGCGGCACAGCCGCCGGTCGTTCGGCTCGGCACACGCCTAGCGGCGTGTCAGCGCCGATCCTCACCCCCCTTGTACTCAAGGGGGCTTCAACAGCCAAAGCCGCTCCGACGAAAATTTGACTCAATTGACAAGATCCCGCTCAGTCAAGGACTCTAGAGAAAAGCGTTGTTGCGGATGCGGGTACCGCAGGACCATTTGCTGCATTTTGCAAGGAAGCAATGATGTCCGCTGGGGCGACATTCTCCACGATCTCGGCGCGTCCAACACCACGCCAGAGGATCAGGCGGAGCACGTCGGACAGCGTTTTTTTGTCCAGGCGCATCAACTCCACAATCGAATGTGCCGACTCGCTTGCGGTGGTTGGTAGCCCGAATTGCCTCAAGAGGGTAGCAAGGCGTTGCGCATCCCCTTGAGGTGCCATGCCCAGGTGAGCCGACAACTGTGCTGCCATGGTCATCCCGATGGCGACCGCTTCACCATGCAGCCAGGTTTGATATCGCCCCAGGGTCTCAAGCGTATGACCGAAGGTATGTCCGAAATTGAGCAGCGCGCGCTCGCCGGTTTCGCGCTCGTCGCGGGCGACGATTTGCGCCTTGTGCTGACATGAACGCAGCACGGCGTGAGCGATGGCGCTCGTCGAACGGTCGTTCAGTGCGTTGGTGTTGTCCTCCAGCCATGTGAGAAATGCGCCGTCGCATATGGCGCCGTACTTCACGACTTCAGCCAGCCCGGCGCGATATTCGCGATCGGGCAACGTCGATAAAGTTGCGATATCGGCGATGACTCGGCGTGGCTGCCAGAAGGCGCCAACGAGGTTCTTGCCATGTGCCAGGTTGACGGCAGTCTTACCACCGACGGATGAATCCACCATTGCCAGCAGGGTGGTCGGGATCTGTATGAAGTCAATACCACGCATCCAAAGCGCGGCTGCAAAGCCGCCCAGGTCGCCGACAACGCCCCCTCCGAGGGCAATCAAACAAGCGTTGCGCTGCGCACCGAGCGCCGCCAACGCATCGAAAACGCGCTCCGCATTCGCGAGTGTCTTCGATGCTTCGCCTGCTGCGATCGTGACGGTGGAAGTTCTCAGTCCATCCAATGCCGCCAGCACGGCCTGCAAGTAAAGCGGTGCGACATTCTCATCGGTGAGGATCAAAACCTGTTTCCCGGCGATCGCTTCGCGCAGATGCCCGGTCACGCGCAGCAGGTCCGTGCCAATCAAAATGGGGTAGGCGCGGTCGCCCAACTGAACATCAAGTCGCATGGATCGAATACTCCGGATAGCGTTGTACGAGTGCTGCCAATACACGCCCGGCCGTAGGGCCTGGTCCAAATCGATCGGCAGCGATGCGGACGTCAGCCAGCGCGCCATAGATCGGATTGCGTGCTTCCGCGAGCAGACGCAGGCGTTCGGCGCGATCCGGCGTTTGCAACAGTGGGCGGCTGCGATCGCGCGCCAGTCGTTCCAGTTGCAGTTCGACGGTGGCTTCCAGATAAACGACAACGCCGGAACGGAGCGTTGCGTGATTCTGTGGCGCCAATACGGCACCGCCGCCGGTTGCAACGACGACACGCGACTTTTGCGCCTGAAGCGCCAGCGCCGCAGATTCGCGCGATCTGAATCCTGCTTCGCCCTCCATCTCAAAAATCAATGCAACCGAGGCGCCGGCCTCTAGTTCGATGCACTTGTCGAGATCGACAAAAGTCCACTCCAGTCGCCGCGCCACGCGCTTGCCGACAGTGCTCTTGCCGGCGCCCATGGGACCGATCATGAAGATGCGTTCGAAACTCATAGGCGGATGGTAGCGGAGTCGCCGATATCGACGCATCAACAAAGTTGTTCACAGTCGTTCTGGTCACGCGTGCCTCGCGTTCAGGGTCGATCGACATCGAATCGGTAGAATCCGCGGCCGTCTCCCCGGCTAGCGATCGGCATGCTGCGCTTCTTCTCGGTTTTCATGGGCGTATTGATCGCCTTGTTCGCATTCGAAATCTCGTCTTTCGGCGAGACCTGGCTGGTCATTCCGTTTACCGATTTATTGGCGCGCATCAGCTCTTGGATCATCTTATTGTTCGATGATCAAGTGATTGCGCATGGCAAGATCATTCAGAGCACCGCCAATGGATTTGCGGTCTCGATCGAGCGCGGCTGCAACGGCATCGAGGCGGTCATCATTCTGATTGCCGCGTTGGCAGCGTTTCCGTCGACATGGATGCAGAAGATTGCTGGTTTCATTGTCGGCTTTCTGGCCATCCAGGCGCTCAATCTGGTCCGCATCATCAGCTTGTTCTATATGGGTCAGTGGAGCATGGTCTGGTTCGAATGGTTCCACCTCTATCTGTGGCAGGCGTTGATCATCATTGATGCCCTGATTGTCTGGTTGCTGTGGTTGCGATGGATATCCAGGGACCAGCGTCTGGCCGCTCAGGCAAAGAGCGCAGCGGTGGTGGCTTGAGGCGAATCCTGATCGCTGGCTGCGGTGAGCTGGGCATCGCTGTTGGTCTGAGGCTGGCGGCGCGCGGCGATCAGGTCGTCGGATTGCGCCGCAGTGCCGAAATGCTGCCAGCAGAATTTGAGCGGATCCAAGCCGATTTGCGCGGCGATCCGAGAGATCTGCCGAACCGATTCGACGCCGTTGTGTACTGCGCGACGCCATCGAGCCGCGATGAAATCGGCTACCGTGACATCTACATACTGGCGCAGCAGCGCTTGCGCGACCACGTGCGCTGCGCACGTTGGTTATTCGTTTCCAGTACAGCCGTATATGCCGATGGTGGCCAGGAGGTCGATGAGGCCTCGGTGGTCCACTCGAATACCTTTAATGGCCGCGTGCTCAGGGAAGCCGAAGGCATCTCTCTTGCCGCGCCCGATGGCCGCTGTGTGCGGCTGGCAGGAATATATGGCCCGGGGCGCGAGATGCTGCTGCGTCGATTGCGCCGTGGCGAGCCGGCGGCCCGGGCGCAGCACTTCACCAACCGCATCCATGTCGACGATGCAGCGGCGTTGTGTGTCAGGTTGCTGGAAGACAACGTGCCGCCAATCGTCAATGGTGTCGATGACGCGCCCTCAAGCGAAGCCGAAGTGTTGGCATGGCTCGCGGCAGCGATGGGGTTGCCAGAATTGCCCATTGTCTGCGAATCGCCCTCAGGCAAACGCGTCAGCAACGCACTCGCCCGTTCCCTCGGTTGGCGGCCAGCGTATTCTTCATATCAGCAAGGTTACGCCGCCATGCTGGCGGCTCAAGCCTGGCGAGGCTTGGCCTAAGGCCGTTGAGCACTGTTGGCTTCGTTCGACACCGCACTGACCACAACCCGCGCTTCGGATTTCCGGCCCAGCGGCGCAGCCGCTGGCGTTCGACTCGACACACGCCTGCGGCGTGTCAGCGTCGAGTCTCACCCCCCCCATAACTTAAGGGGCTGCCAAAGCCAAAGCCGCTTCGAAAAAATTCAACTCAATTGACAAGGTCCGGCTCCCTCAAGGACTCTAGACGTTCTTCCCCATCGATCGCTGATCATCATGTCTTTGCTTTTCGAAGCCTTTACCACATTCCGCGAAACCCTCGCCGCTGCAACCTTAGCCGGAGAGCCGGAGCCGACGGCCATGACGCTGGCGTCGGCAGACGCGCAGGGTAAGGTCTCGGCGCGCGTGGTGTTACTCAAAGAACTGGACGGCAGAGGTTTTGTCTTTTACACCAATTGCGAGAGCAACAAGGGGCAACAACTGCGAGAACACGCGCAATGTGCCTTGGCCTTTCTTTGGAAGGCGTTGGACAAGCAGGTTCAGGTCAACGTCGAAGGTCTGGCCGAAGCGGTGACGCATTGCGAGGCAGACGCCTATTTTGCATCGCGCCCACGCCTGTCGCAAATCGGCGCCTGGGCATCGAAACAGTCGCAAACGCTGGAAAGCCGTGAGCAGCTGATGGAGCGCGTGCGCCAGTTTGAACAGCGTTTCGAGGGCCAGGATGTGCCTCGCCCGCCGCATTGGTCGGGTTTTCGGATTGTGCCCACCATGATCGAGTTTTGGCGTGGGCGCGAGTTTCGTTTGCATGACCGGCTGCGCTACGAACTATGCGAAGGCGAGTGGCGGAAACGCGCGTTGTTTCCCTAAGCGCTGCGGTCGATCTCATCAATGATCGCTCCGCCAAGGCAGACTTCCTGGTCATAGAACACGATCGACTGGCCTGGCGTCAGTGCCCGTTGCGGCGTATCGAACTCAACGCGAAGTGTACGGTTCTCGACGCTCACCGTGCACGGCTGGTCGGATTGTCGATAGCGCGCTTTAGCCATGCAGCGAAACGACCCTGAGGGCGCCGTGCCGGCGATGAAATGCGCTTCGATTGCTGTGGCGCAGCGCGAATACAGCAGAGGATGCTCACCCTGGGATACGAGCAAGGTGTTGTCGACGACACGTTTGTCGATGACAAACCAGGGATCGCCGCTGCCGCCGCGTCGACCGCCCAGTCCCAGTCCGCCGCGCTGACCGAGCGTGTAAAAGTGCAATCCGCGATGTTCGCCGACACACTTGCCCTCTGGAGTCATCATGGGGCCCGGACAGATACCCAGATAGCGCTGGATGAAGGGGTCGAAGGCACGTTCGCCGATAAAACAAATGCCCGTCGAGTCGCGCTTGCCGGCAGTTGGCAGGTTGGCTCGTTTTGCCATTGCGCGCACCTCGGTTTTTTGCAGGTGCCCGATCGGAAATTCGGTCGCCGCGAGTTGCGATTGATCGAGCGCATAGAGGAAGTAGCTCTGGTCCTTCCCGGGGTCGGCACCACGCAGTAACTCGAATCGTCCGTCACGCTCGCGCAGTTGGGCGTAGTGCCCCGTGGCGATCTTGGGATAACCCAGGTCATGCGCTTGTTCGATAAACGTCTTGAACTTGACCTCGCGATTACACAGAACATCTGGATTCGGCGTCCGGCCGCGTCGCAACTCAGCGAGGAAGTGCTCAAACACGCCGTCCCAGTACTCAGCCGCAAAGTTGCGTGCAAAGAACGGCACGCCGACCGCAGTCGCCACACGACGCGCATCCTGTGCATCGGTCTCGGCCGGGCAGGCGTCGCTGTCGTCTTCCTCCCAGTTTTTCATGAACAACGCGGCTACATCGCGCCCATGCTGTTTCAGAAGCCATGTCGACAGCGATGAATCCACGCCGCCGGAAAGGCCAACCAACACGCGCTCGTTCATAGCGCAACTGCCGCCAATGGAAAACGCTGACCAGCCAGGAAGTCGTCGATACAACGCAGCGTCAGCTCACTGCGCGGCCGCAGGTGGTGGGCCAGGATCTGATCGCGCGTCAACCAATGTGCTGCGACAATGTCTGAATCGAGCGCAGACCCTGTGTGTTCGATGGCATCGCAGATCAGTGCGATCCGCACGTAATGCGCATCGCGCTGCGCCGAGGCGTAAACGCCCAGCAGCGCTCGCGGAGCGACTCGCCACGCGCTCTCTTCCAGACACTCGCGGACGGCGGCTGCGAGCAACGACTCGCCGAATTCCACATGCCCTGCTGGTTGGTTGAGCACGCCATCGCGCTCCTCGACAATCAAAAAGCGCCCATCGCGCGCAACAATCGTCGCAACCGTCAATCGAGGGCGATTGAAATATGAACTCCCAGTCACCACTTCGTCACTTCATCTGGCTTCCGCATTTTGCTGGATATACTAGAGTCCTTGACGGAGACTGATCTCGACAAATGAGTCAAATTTTCTACGAAGCGGCTTTGGCTTTTGAAACCCCCTTGAGTCAAGGGCGCGCGCGAAGCGCGCGGGGTTGTGGCAAGTGCGCTGCCGAGCGAAGGCAACAATGCTCGGCGGTCTGAGGCGAAGCCTCGCTAGTGTGGTGTTCCGTAACTAAGTTGAACAATATTTCCGATGGATTTCGGCGTCAGGCAAGGCGCGACGAGGGTGAAAGTCGGTGGCTTTCGCGGCATGCCGCGAGCCGACTTGAACGACCGGCGGCTGCGCCGCCGGGCCGGACGACATAGCTCTTCTATGGCGACGAGAAGCAACGCTGCATGGGGTCGAAAGACGCGGAAATAGTTCAAGGTCATTGCGGAACACCACACTAGCAGGCTGTTGAGAAACAGCCTGCGGGCGCGAACCATGGATGGTTCGCACATGGATCGAGCACGTAAGTGCTTGATCCATGGAGAGCGAGTCCGGACATGTGCCGGACTCGCGACTTGAGAAGCGCACAGGAAGTGCGTTTCTCAACAACGTGCTAGAGACACGTCGATTCGGTTTTACAAGCATCGCTGGTGGTCCCGCAAGACGAAGAACGATCCTCACGACCCTTGAGGTTACAGGGGCGAGGACCCGAAGCCGCACGGAGAACGGCTGGACGCAAGAATTCACATACGGCCTTATCAGTCACCCTATCAAACCTGGTCAGAATGCGAGCGGCATGAGTCGAGAAAACGATCCAATGGAGGACTTGGGCGTCGTCGCGGAGGCGTCCCAGCCGGAGCTGAAAACGCCGCCGCTATTCAAGGTCTTCCTGTTGAACGACGATTACACACCAATGGAGTTCGTGGTGATTGTCCTGGAGACGTTTTTCGCGATGTCGCGCGAAAATGCTACGCGCATCATGCTTCATGTGCACACGCAGGGGCGTGGCGTCTGTGGCATCTTCACGCGCGATGTGGCAGAAACGAAGGTAACGCAGGTAAACGCCTTCTCGCGCGCGCATCAACACCCGTTGTTATGTGCGATGGAAGAGGCGTAGGGTTGGCGGCGGGGCAGTAACGGAAGATGGACGATCGAACGATAAGCGTCACAACTTCGTTCTGGTTTTGGAAAGTTTCCTGGGGATCACGTTTGAGCTAGAGGAACGGAAGGCCCAATGTTTAGCAAAGATCTCGAACTGACGATCAGTCAGAGCTACAAAGAGGCACGAGCCAAGCGGCATGAGTTCATGACCGTGGAGCATCTATTGCTGGCGCTCATCGAAAACCCCTCCGCCGCGCAAGTGCTCAGAGCGTGTGGCGCCGACATCAAAAAGCTCAACGACGAAACGCGTTCAATCATCGAAGAGACCGTGCCCGTATTGCCGACCGACGATGAGCGCGACACGCAACCCACCCTGGGTTTTCAGCGGGTATTGCAGCGCGCCGTGTATCACGTGCAATCGTCCGGCAAAAAAGAGGTGACAGGCGCCAACGTGCTGGTGGCGATTTTTGGCGAGAAGGACTCGCACGCCGCTTATCTGCTGCAAAAGCAAGACATCACGCGCCTGGACGTTGTCAACTTTATCTCGCACGGCATCGCAAAAATTGCGCAAGAACCGAGCCGTCCCGAAGAGCGCAATGAAGGCGAAGCCGGGGGCGAGAACGAAAAGCAGAGCGCATTGGCCATCTATGCGAGCAATCTTAACGAACTTGCCAAACAAGGGAAAATCGACCCACTGATCGGTCGGGCCGACGAAATCGAACGCACCATCCAGGTGCTGTGCCGTCGGCGCAAAAACAACCCGCTTTACGTTGGCGAGGCCGGTGTCGGCAAGACGGCTCTGGCTGAGGGTTTGGCCAAGCGCATTGTTGAAGGCGATGTGCCCGATGTGCTCAAAGACGCGGAGATTTTCTCGCTCGATCTTGGAGCGTTGGTCGCAGGCACCAAGTATCGCGGCGATTTCGAGAAGCGCTTGAAGCAGGTGATGGCTGAACTCAAGCGGATTCCCAAGGCCATTTTGTTCATCGATGAAATCCACACGATCATCGGTGCCGGCTCGGCGTCCGGCGGCGTGATGGATGCGAGCAATTTGATCAAACCGCTGCTCGGCTCTGGCGAGATGCGTTGCATCGGCTCGACCACCTTCCAGGAGTTTCGCGGCATCTTCGAGAAAGATCGTGCGCTCACGCGCCGCTTCCAGAAAATCGATGTGACCGAGCCGACGGTAGCCGACACGATTGAAATTCTGCGCGGTTTGAAGAGCCGATTCGAAGAGCATCATCAGGTTGAGTACGCGCCAGAAGCGCTCAAAGCCGCTGTCGATCTGTCCGTGAAACACATTCATGACCGCTTTTTGCCCGACAAAGCCATTGATGTCATCGACGAAGCGGGTGCCCGTCAGCAATTGATGGCCGAAGATAAACGCAAACGGATCATCGACACCGAAGAAGTGGAGTACATCGTCGCGAAAATGGCGCGGATACCGCCGAAACACGTCTCCGCTTCCGACAAAGACGTGCTCAAGAACCTCGATCGCAACCTGAAAATGGTGGTGTTCGGGCAAGACGAGGCGATCGAAGTGCTCACCAGTGCGATTAAGATGTCGCGCTCAGGGTTGGGCGATCCGAACAAGCCCATCGGCTGCTTCCTGTTCGCCGGCCCAACGGGCGTGGGCAAGACGGAGGTCACGCGACAACTGGCGATGGTGCTGGGTATCGAGCTGGTGCGGTTCGACATGTCCGAGTACATGGAAGCGCACACGGTCTCGCGGCTCGTCGGCGCTCCGCCGGGATATGTCGGGTTCGATCAAGGCGGCTTGTTGACCGAGGCGATTACAAAACACCCGCACGCGGTCCTGTTGCTCGACGAAATCGAGAAAGCACATCCGGACGTATTCAACTTGCTGTTGCAAGTCATGGATCGCGGCGTGCTCACCGACACCAACGGCCGCGAGGCGAATTTCCGCAACGTGGTGTTGGTCATGACCACCAACGCTGGCGCGCAGGCAGCTTCTCGGCGAACCATGGGTTTTGTTGAACAGAACCACAGCAGCGATGCGATGGAAGTCATTCGTCGTGGTTTTTCGCCCGAGTTCCGCAACCGGCTTGATGCGGTCATTCAGTTCACAGGCCTTGATCGGGCAACGATTCTGCGCGTGGTGGACAAGTTCCTGATCGAACTCGAAACGCAACTTGCCGATAAACACGTTGTGCTCCACGTTGACGAGGCAGCTCGCGGTTGGCTTGCCGACAAGGGCTTCGATCCGCTGATGGGTGCGCGACCCATGGCGCGTGTGATCCAAGACCATATCAAGCGCAAACTCGCCGATGAGTTGCTGTTCGGTTCGCTGGTGAGTGGAGGGCGGGTCGATGTGTCGGTCGGAGCGGAGGGATTGTCGGTCACGTCGGCGGCCAACACAGTCGCACAGGTGGTGGACGAAGCCGCAGCTTAAGTCGCCCGCCCGGTGAGCGTAACTCCGGACGTTTCACGCCTTTATCGCCGAATCCACAGCGCGATAAGGGCGGGCTACATCGGGCGCTCCACACTAACGAGGCTTCACCTCAGACCGACGAGCATTGCTGGCTTCGCCAGACACCGTACTTGCCACAACCCCCATTGAGCGCTGCGCGCTCAATCGCCCCCTTAATTTAAGGGGGCTTCAACAGCCAAAACCGCTCCGAAGAAATTTGACTCAACTAACAAGATCCAGCTCCATCAAGGACTCTAGCGAGGCTTCACCTCAGACCGACGAGCATTGCTGGCTTCGCCAGACACCGTACTTGCCACAACCCCCATTGAGCGCTGCGCGCTCAATCGCCCCCTTAATTTAAGGGGGCTTCAACAGCC
>JALHMH010000053.1 GCA_022844165.1 Lysobacterales bacterium | reverse complement strand
ACCACCGCCTGGAGAACCGCATCCGCGCGCACGCGCTGATCTGTTTTCTGGCGCTGCTGATGCACCGCGTGATGCGCAAGCAGCTTAAAGCCAGCGGATCGGAGTTGAGCCCCAGCGCGCCCACTCGGGGATTTCATGCTCGGGGGCGATTGCACAGAATCATGAGAGGTTAGGCTTCATTCCGTACCCATTGTGACATACCAAGCGAAGCACTCCGCCAACTCCTTTGGAACACCCGGAACATTCTCCGAAGCCCATTCTGAAATGTCTCCCACTTCATAGAACGGACCTCCTCCAGACCAAAACTCGACAGGCTTGCCTCCGCTTAGAGGATCAGCCGAAAAGAAGGCGTAAGTAGGATCTCCGGGGCTAATGTTTGAATAGATCACGGCCCAATTTCCTAGCTTCAACCGAGCATACACCTGCACGGACGGCAGCGAGAGGCTTCTGGAAAGCTCCGCTTCCAGCGCAGTCCGTTCTGTTTCAGACAATTCATGTGCAACGTTTCGGCACGGATCCCCCGCCAGGCGTGAAATAACATCCGCGTACTGCTTCGGACTTGCGTCCCCGCTTTGCCGAGCTTCGATTGCCAGCGTCCGAAATCTCTCACGCTGCGGCTCCGATAACGGCTCAGTTCCCACGAGGGCGAACGACACCAAAGGAACAAAAACTGCAAGGACTGTCATAATGAAGCCTAACGCAAAGGTAACCGGCGCGCGTCAGCGCGTCCGACGGAGGCCCAACGGGCCGCAGTGAAGTTGACCGCGTTGTTAGCGATTTTTTTGTTCATCAGCAACCTCCATCGCCAATTTGGGCAGCCACTCTGCCGGATTTAGCAGTACCTTCTGACTAGGGGACTCTTTAATAAAAGACAATAGCTCTTGAATTGCGTTTGGCATTACAGTTTTATAACGAGAGTAAACAAGGCGACAGTTAATTGAATTCGCTACATTGATTACAGATGATATAAAGTCATAATTCAATTTTCTGCAATCAAATCGAACACTGACGGACTCCAGCTTTCCTTCTTTGTACCAGATTTCGATTAAGTCGGAAGCCTGCTCGCCCCATTGATGTAAGTCATCATGCCATGATTTCAGCGGGGGAAGTAGCGTGCTGAATTTGCACGCGAAATTCTCTGGAGGTTCATGGATTGACCACCATGGCATTTCCTCCCATTCATTTTCATCGAGTTGTAAACGCGAGCACAAGACGACGGCGTTCGGCGGCGAGCCAGTTTGTTCAGCGTCGGGTGATCAACCACCGTGCGCGATGTCAACGCTTTACGTTACGCCTCACGACGCAGCGCGCATGACTCGGGGACAACGTGGATCGCTACTCCTTTGTTGGCGCGGACTTTCACCCCTGACACTCGGCCGGTTTCGCCGGCGCACCTCACTCAAAGCCGTTGGCGAAGACCGTGTTGCGGCAGGAATGAAAACGGACGCCGTTGGCGCCCTCGGCGGCGATCAGCGCGCCGTTCGCGAGATCGATATCCAAGACGCTGTCTGGTGTCGCCAGGTTGCCGACTCGAACCGGGGCTGTTGGTGTGGCGATGCTGGCGATCACGGTGCCCCAGAATGGGCCGGCTGCGACGTACAAACGTGTGCCATCGATCGCCAGACCACCGGCCAGGCCAGGGAAGATATCGAGCGTTCCCGCCGCGACGATGGCCGCTGGATTGGCGATGTTGAGCACTCGCACCTCGGCATTGCCATCGGCCACATAAAGAAAGTTGCCTTGCTGCGCGAGGCTGAGCACGCATATCGCCTGCATCTGTCCGGTTGCCCGCAGTCGCGCAGGCCCAGCATGCCGCCGTCCATTCTCACGGGGAAAGTCAACCAGCAACAAATTGCCACAAACGACGCGTGTCCAGACAATCACCCGTGACGCATCGCCGGCAGACTGGCGTTCGCAATCGGCCGCGATTTACAGCAAACCGCAATCACGAAAGGACCAAAGATGAAAGTTTCAGTTCCGCACTATCTGATGTCTGTCGCCATTTTCTTTGGCCTGATCGCACAAGCAGACGCCCGTTCCTGCGCAGAGATCGAAGACTTGTTCGCCAAGGCGGATGGGAACAACGACGGTACGCTCACGCGGGCCGAGATCAAGGATTTCCGTGAACAGGCGTTTGCCCGACTCGATCGCAACGGCGACGGGACCGCAGAACCAAAAGACGCGCCGCGGCCTTTTCGCGACCGATACAACGAGCAACTGACTCCCCTTCTCGGAATGTTCGACAAGAACCGTGACGGTCGTCTGAGCGAAGACGAGTTCGTCAATGGCGCCACGCCAGGGTTCGACGCCGCAGACTCGGACGGCAACGATCAGGTTGACAAAACCGAGCGCAGCGCAGGCTGTTAGTCGATGGCCTGCCAGCAACTGCCACACACGCCCGCACGGCAAGCGAGCAAGCGCTTGCTTGGCTGCCAGCGAGTCCGAACTTGGGGCATGTTGGCGACTCGCATGTGCTGGGACGCTGGCGTTCGATCGACGTGCGGTCACGCCAGACAGTGCGTTCTCCTCTGCGCAGGTGGCACAGCCGCGCGTCCCTACTAAAGGTGAGCCCGACCATGGAATCGTCGTCCCCAGATCTTCCGCTCGCCGAGCCTGGCACTGGCCCCGTGTCGCCAACCCGGCGTCTCAAGCTACCAATCGCGGCGCTGGCGGGCCTCGCCGGCATCCTGCTGATGCTCGGTGCGATCGGCGGCATGTACATCCAGGGGCCGCTGGTCCGTGCGTTCTTTGCCACCACCGGGCTCGAACCTGGTGGCGGCGCCCTGCGTCCGCCGATTGCGGTACCGGCGCCGCCGCCTGAAGAGCTTCCGTTACGCGCAAGCGGTGTCGTGGCGCTTGGCCGGCTGCAGCCCGTGGGGGGCGTGATTGAAGTGGCCGGGCCGACCACTGCCTCGGCGCCGCGGGTACTCGACTTGCTGGTTCAGGAGGGCGATGTTGTCGAATTCGACGCGCCCTTGGTCGTACTGGATACCTACCCCCAACTGCTCGCCGCGCGCGATGCGGCCGAGCGCGCGGTCCAGGTATCGGAAACCGCGCTGGAGCAGGTTAGACGCGACGTCAGCGTCGGCCAGAGGGAAGGCACCGCCAACATTGACGCGGCGCGAACGGCTGTCGCCCAGGCCAATCGCGAACTCGCCCGCTTTGAGCAACTGGCGAAAGAAAACACGGTTTCCCGCTCCCAACTCGAGGCCGCTCAAGCGACAGCGGAGCAGGCCGCCGCCGAGCTGAGGCGCGCCGAAGCTGCGGCCAGCCGCCTCGGTACCACCGACATCAAGCTTGCCGAACAGAATCTGGCAGCGGCACGCTCAGAACTTGCTCGGGCCGAGGTCGAGGTGCGCTCGGCTACGGTCTATGCGCCGTCGAGCGGCACGGTACTGTCGGTCGATGTGCAGCCGGGCGAGCGTGCCCCAGGAGGAACCCTGCTCAGCCTCGCCGACCTGTCCCGAATGGAGGCCGAAATCGAAGTCTATCAAGATGCCGTACCGCGACTATCGGTCGGCCAGACTGTGCGACTCGAATCCCCCGTACTCGCCGTGCCGATCACCGGTACCGTTCGCCGAATCGGTCTGGAGGTAGGCCGGCAGTCCCTGACCAGCAGCGAGCCCGCAGCGAACACGGATGCCCGCGTGGTCAAGGCTTGGGTGGACATCGATGCGGCTTCCATGGCGCAAGCCGCGCGGTTCGTGGGTCTCGAGATCATCGCTCATGTCGACGTCGAGGCGGTCCCGTGACGGCCTGGCTGACCCGACTGCTCGGCCGCTTACCGATCGGCTGGCTGCAGCTGCGCCACAACCCCGGACGGCTGCTCGCCGCCGTCGCTGGCGTTGCGTTCGCCAACGTGCTGGTGTTTGTCCAACTTGGGCTCTCCGGCTCGCTAGAAGAGGCGGTCGCGCGCCCGTATCGGCTGTTCGACGACAACCTGCTGCTAGTCTCGGCTGTGGACTCGGACGGCTTCGACGACGGTTCGAACCTGCCGCGCGCCCGGCTGTATCAGGCGCTCGCACATCCCGAGATCATCGACGGCGCGCCGCTGTTCGTCGGGCGCCTGGCCTGGCTGACCGTAGAGGGCGACAGCTCTGCACTCGCAGTTTACGCGATCGCTCCCCATCATCGGGAGTTCTTTCGCGAAGACCTATCCATCCAACTTGAGGCGGTCTCCATGCTGGACACTGCATTGACCGACAGCAAGACCCGATTCCTCGACATGACACCGTTCGAGAAGTCCTCGCCGGACACCCCGGTGCCTTTCGAGATCCAGGGTCGGCGCATCCAGTCCGTCGGCAGCTTCAGCCTCGGTGGCGGCTTCGGTGGCGACGGCGGTTTGTTGGTCAGCGAACAGACGTTCTTCCGCCTCGTACCAAACCGCAGCTCGGCGGCGCCCAGCCACCTGCTGTTGCGCGTGGCGTCCGGCGCCGACCATCGCCGCGTGGCCGCAAGCGTGCAGGCCCTTCTCGGCGCGCATAACGTCAAGGTATTGCCCATCCAGGAAGCCATGACCGTGGCCGCCAGGGTTCAGCTGCAGGACCGGCCCACAGGGATCATCTTTACCTTCGGAGTCATCATCGGCGTCATTGTCGGCATCGTCATCGCCTATCAGGTGCTGGCCACCGATGTCGCGGATCACCTCCGGGAATACGCTACGTTCAAGGCCATCGGCTATCCACATCGCTTTTTCGTTGGCGTCATCCTGGAAGAGGCACTGGTCCTTGGCACGCTCGGATTCGTCCCCGGAATCCTGGTCTCACTGCTGTTCTACGACGGACTGGTTCAACGAGCGAGTGTTCCGTTGTTCATGACCACCGAGCGCGCTGTCCTGGTCTTTCTTGGCACCCTGTTGGCGTGCGCGGTTTCTGGCCTGCTGGCCATCCGCCGCCTGCGTGCCGCCGATCCCGCGGAACTCTTCTGATGGATCCGATCATTGTCCGCGGCGTGGACCATGCCTTTGGACACGGCGAAGCGCGCAAGCAGGTGCTATTCGGGATCGACCTTACCGTCGAGCGCGGCTCGCTCGTCGTGTTGATGGGTCCGTCGGGGTCCGGTAAGACCACGTTGCTTACGCTGATGGGCTGCCTTCGCCATGTGCAGAGCGGCAGCATCCGACTGCTGGGCTCCGAGCTTGCCGGGGCTGACACCGCCACCCTTGAGAGCCTCCGGCGGCGGCTCGGCTTCATCTTCCAGGCGCACAACCTGCACGACAGCCTGACCGCTCGGCAGAACGTGCTGATGGCTCTGCAGGTCCACGGCCGTGGAGAGCCTGATCGTCACCAGTTGGCGGCGGAGCACATGCTCGGACTGGTCGGACTCGGAGACCGCGTTGACTACCTGCCTGCGAAGCTCTCGGGTGGCCAGAAGCAGCGCGTCGCCGTGGCCCGCGCGCTGGTATCCAATCCGGCCATTGTGTTCGCGGACGAACCGACCGCTGCCCTGGACAAGGTTTCCGGTCAGCGCGTGGTGCAATTGCTGCGTGACCTTGGCCGTGCTCGCGGCACTACGACCGTGATGGTGACCCACGACTCCCGGATTCTCGAGCTCGCTGATCGCATCATCGAACTCCAGGACGGCGCCTTGGTGGAAGCACAGCGGCGAACTGCTTTGCCCACCAAATGACCAACTCTGACGGAAAGCACACCGATCGTCATTGAGGCGGCGCGATGTATTCGTCAACCGAAGCGGGCAAGCGGCGGGAGTCTGGATCGGAGAGGATGGTGTTTGCGAGCACTTATGTGCGTGCTGAGGCTCATGCTGTTTACCCAGCCAAACCCTGTTGTTGCTTCTCGGTTTTGGCCTTTGCTGCCCCGTCCCGAATGCCGTGCATTCTCTGCTTCCGTCAGTCCACGCGGGTTCGCGCGGGGAAGCGTGCTTCGGCGCGCAAGCCGCCACCATGGCGGTTTTTCAGGTGCAGTGTCGCGCCCTGCGCACTGAGCAGCGCGCGTGCGATGGAGAGTCCCAGTCCGCTGCCCCCGGTGGCGCGATTCCGGGAGATCTCTCCGCGGAAGAATGGCTTGCCAATCAGGGCGAGTTGCGGTTCGGGGACGCCGGGACCACGGTCGTCAACTCGGATCAGGCAGTCTCCATCCACGACGACGACACAGACCTCAGTGTCGCTGGCGTACAGACGCGCGTTCTCGATCAGATTCGTCAGCGCGCGCACCAGTGCAAGCCGATCCGCAGCGACGAAGAACGCTTCATGTCCGCGAAAGAGGGACACGGGCTCCGGCAGTCCTGCACAGAGTTCCGCCACGAACTCGCCCAGCTCGATCAGTTCCAGGTCGGTCGACGGTCGTTCGGCGCTTGCGTACAACATCATGTCGCCGACCAGCCGTTCCATCTGGTCGATGTCACCATGCAGGTTACCGTCTCGAAGGTGTTCCATCGCGTCCAATCGCAGCTTCATGTGCGTGAGGCTGGTGCGGATGTCGTGGGCGACCGCCGCGACCATCTGCGAGCGCTCGGCGAGCAGAGACTGGACCCGCGACTGCATCATATTGAGCGCGCGCGCCACACGTCGGATGTCCTCCGGGCCTGTCTCAGGCACAGGGTCGAGGCGGCTGGTGTGACCGATGGCCTCGGCCGTGCTCTCCAGCTTTCGAAGTGGTCGAAATGCGATCTGAAGGCAGGCGATGCTGATTCCGGCAGAGGCGATCAGGGCCACGAGTACGAAGGCCAACGCATAGCTTCCCAGTATTGCAAGCGGTGCGAGCTGGACAACGAGCACTTCACCGGTGGAGAGGCGAATGGATGTCTCGAACAGCGACAGTGCCTGACCGGGAGATTCGACACCGTCCTGCTGTTCATTGCCGACCGGGTAGTTCCGGGCGACCAGGCGGAAGCGCAGTCGACCCGGTTCGATCGGTTCCGCCGCACGCGCAGCGGCATGTTGGAAGCGCTCGTCCAGAAACGCATCTGGCGCCGCGCCGACCGGAAACGCATCCATCAACTTCACACTCCGCACATCGGTCGAAAACACGGTGATCACATGCGCGCGTGCGTCGGCATCGGAATGCTCGATCAATGTGGCCAAGGACAGCACGGTCTCGGCCTGGCGGTCCAGCAACGCCGGGAATGCCCGGAAGATCCATGCTGACTGAAGCAGCATTTGCATGGACACCAGAATGGCTAACACCGTTGCCAGCAGGATCGCGACGGACTGCAGGAGCAGAGAGCGATGCAGAAGTCCGAACATCAGTCGCGCACCACGTCGACCTTGGCGGCAAAGACATAACCGAGATTTCGGACCGTCTTGATCAAGGGCGGCTGACTCGGATCGATCTCGAGCTTGCGCCGGATCCGGCTGATCTGCGTATCCATACTGCGATCGAATGGGTTGCCCGAGGCGCCCTTCAGGAAGGTAAGAAGCTGGTCGCGGGTCAGCACCCGGGGTGCACGCTGGACCAGGAGCAGGAGCAGCGAGAACTCGCCTGAGGTCAGCGAGATGTCCTCGCCATTCGCCAGTAGCCGCCGGGTTTCCGGGTACAAGCGAAAGGCGCCGAATCGGTAGTTCGTCTGGGCCTGGCGCGACTCGCCTGGCAGCATCGGCGGTGCCCGCCTGAGCAGGCTCTTGACGCGCGCAACCAGCTCCCGCGGGTTGAATGGCTTTGCGAGGTAGTCGTCGGCGCCGAGTTCCAGGCCAAGGATGCGGTCGATATCCTCACCAAGGGCCGAGAGCATCAAGATCGGAATGCTGGATTTTTCGCGCAAACGGCGGCAAAAACTGGTCCCATCCTCACCCGGCATCAGCACGTCGAGAATCACCAGATCGAAGCGAGCCGATTCAAGCGTACGCTCGGCTTCAGCGACACTGCCAACAGCATCCGCCTGCAAGTTGTGGCGCAGGAGAAGATCGCGGACCATGCCCCGGATCGCAGGATCGTCATCGATCACCAGAACACTCGGATTCACAATCTGAGAGTCCACAATGTTCCTCCGACCTGACGGACCAATCAGGCAATAATGCGTTGTCGAGGCGACCAAGCAGTAGCAGGCGATAGAAAAAGCAGTCTACGGGCGCGATCCATGGAGAGCGAGTCCGAACATGCGCCGGACTCGAGATCTTAGAAGCGCACCGTTAGCGAGCGCAGGACGCGCGCTACGGCGTTTAAGTGTCACTGCATTTCGGCGTAATCAGCCTCAGAACCTGTTGTAGGGGCGAGTACGCTGTCTGGCGAAGCCAACAATGCTCGGCGGTCTGCCTTACGAACACGCACCGCTGCCTTTCGGGCCAGCGGCCGAACCCGACGAGGCTGATGGCGGACTTTCGCACGAATCCGGGTTTATCGGTGCAATAGCCAAATTCGTTGCGCATCGGAGGAAGGGAAATGAGCGTGTCGCATCGCATCGAGCTGGCCATGGCCAGTTTGCTGTTCAGCGCTTCGGCGTACACCTGCACCACCATCACGAGCCTGCCGTATTCGATTGCCCAAAGTGGTCGATACTGTTTGGCCTCGAGCTTAACTTCGAGTACGGCAAACGGTGTCCAGATCAGCATCGGGGCGGGTGATGTCGACCTGGACCTTTCCGGGTACCGCCTGCGCTGCACGCTGTCCAGTCAAAACGCCATCAACGGTACAAGCATCAGCAATGTGCGCGTCCACGGTGGCAGCATCGTCGGCTGCAATTTCGCGGTCGCTCTGCGCAACTGCAGTGGCTGCTATGTCCGCGACTTGACTTTGCTCAATAACGCCGTGGGAATTTCGGTCAGCGGCGATGGCGCGCGCATCGAAAGTAATCTGCTGCGCAATGACAACCCAAATGCCGGGCGTCCGGGAATCCAGCTCGACGCTTACAGCAGCGTGGTTCAGGACAATCTGATTTCTGGCGCCTTCTTTGCTCTCGACGTGAACGGCAAAGAGAACCTGATTCGCAGCAATCATTTTGCCGCATGCGGTACGGCCGTGCGCTTTTTCGCGCCTGCGACCTACCAGTCCATTCTCGTGCGTTGCGTCGCCAGTTTTGCCGGTCCGGCCATCGGCAGCAGCACGGATGCCGGCGGCAATCACTGAGGCGTCTTCGCGCGTCGACAAGCGCCCATCCACTTGAGGATCCGGTCATGCTGCAGAAGTACTTCATCGCAATGAGTGCCATCGTCGCGATGACCGCTGCGACACCTGGGCTGGCTCAGCTTTTCGGCCCAGTGCCATACACCAGATCCGCCGACACGCCCGCGGGCTTTGGCAGTGGACCGCTGAACATCGAGAACTTTGAGGACGCGGTCATAGCGCCCGACCTGGCGATTCGCGGCAGCATCGTCACGCCCTCCAATGTGACTGACTCGGTCGACTATGACGATGGCCTCTTGGATGGATTCGGGCGGGGCGGCCACACACTGCAGAGTTCTGGCGTGGTGCGCGTCGAGTTCCTGGCGCGGCCGACCTTTGCTGGCCTGGTCTGGACCGATGGTGCTGGGCAGGTTACGTTCGAGGCCTTCGGCCCACAAGGCGAATCGTTGGGCGTGTCGGGCCCCCATGCATTGGCAGACGGCAGCAGTACGGGGGGCACGGCCGAGGACCGCTTTTTTGGCCTGCGCAGCAACCTTGGGATCAGCGCCATTGAGGTGCGCGCCAATGGCGGCATCGAGATCGACCACGTACAGTGGCAAATCGCCGACAGTTTGACGGGCAACACCGCCAGCCTTGCGGTGCCCAATGTGAGCTTTTCAAAGGGCGCAGCCGTGAGCGACTTGCATCGGTTGAATGATGGCAAGTACCTGATTGCCGGCGGCTTTCAACGAATTGGCAACGTTCAGCGAGAGGCGATAGCGAGGCTCAACCCGGATGGCTCTGTGGACACCAGCTTCCAGCAAACCAGCTTTGCGCCCAGCGTCTTCAACCGTATGCTGGTCGATACCGCTGGACGGATCTACGTCATCGATGGCGCGAGATTGCTGCGCTTGAATCCCAGCGGAAGCAGAGACACAAGTTTCCCGCAAGTCAATTTTAACCCGACCTTCGCCGATGCGATGGTTCTGGTGTCAGATGGCCTGCTCGTCGGCGGACGGTTCACCACGATCACCAACGGGCCAGCCCGGAATGGGCTGGTTAAGGTGCGCTTCGACGGCACGGTCGATCCTGAGTTCAACCTGTCGGGGCAAGGAACACGAACCTTTGCCGCGCTCGGGGCAGATCAAGTTCTGATCGGCGGGAGTTTCACCAACGTCGGCGGGATTTCGCGGGCCGGCATTGCCAAAATCAACACCACAGGCGCCGGTTCTGTCGTGCTCGATTGGAATGCCGGTCTCACCGGCAGCAGCCCAAGTGTGCAGAGCGTTGCGATTGATGCATCCGCCGCCTATATCGCGGGGAGTTTTCTCGCCGGGGCCTCCAACAACCTGGCGAAGGTCGCACTCGCCAACGGTGCCGTCGATAGCGGATGGAACGTCTCGGCAAACGGTGCCTTTCAGTCGATACGGCTGATCAACGACAGCGTCTACATTTCAACATCCGGTCCGAATGTGCTGGTTTCCAATCCGCCCGCAGCAGCCACGCAGCGCCGAGTCGCAAAGCTGAACAAGCTGACCGGCGCGATCGATGCGGTGTTCAACCCGAGTTTCGACGGATTCGACTTCATTCGGCTGACGCAGGGCGATGGCGGCGGACGTCTAATGGTGGCCGGTGGCTTCACCGCGGTCAATCAATCTGCACGCCTGGGGTTGGCGCAACTGAATGCAGATGGCAGCACCGACACCGTGGTGGTGCCGGCCGGTGCGACCCAAACGGCTTCGGTCAACAGAGTCGCCTTCGACGAGAGCACCAACCGCATCTATGCGCTGGGAGATTTCACGACCGTTAACGCTGTACCAATCGCCAACTTTGCGCGAATCAGCAACGGCATGCTGGATACCGTTTGGCGCCCGGCCGTGACGACCAATAACTTCAGTGAGTTTGTGGTGCGACCTGGCAGCGGCATTTGGGTCAGCCATTCCGGCGGGGTCAATCAACTCAATGAAATCGATGGTGGCATTGTTCCGGGCTGGAGCAATAGCAGCAGCGTCAACGCGATGACCAACTCGTCGCAAGCGCTCTATATCTCCAACAGCAGTGGACTGCAAAGATTGAGTTTTGCCGGCAATGGCAGCGCCGATCCGAGCTGCGCTGGTGCGGGCCGCAGCTATGTGGAAATGTACTTCGACGTTGCGAGTAACAGCATTGTCGGCCGGCCCAGCGCCTCGACATCGTTGCAAAAAGTCGACGCCTTTTCCTGCGCATTGAGCGCCGGTTTTGCTACGCCGAGCTTGAACTCGCAGATCAGCCGCTTCGCGCTCGACGGCAAGGGCGGGATCTGGGTCTCAGGAAACTTCACCGAAATCAGTGCGCAACCACGAATTTCCCCAGCTCGCTTGCTGCTCGCAACCGGTGTACTGGACAGCCATCTGCTGCCAACCGTTGGTAGTAGTTTCAACTTCGCCCTCGGGTACGACCGTGGGTTCTTGTATGGCAGGCGAGTTTCCACGGGCGGCGACACCGTGTTACTGCGTCTGCCCGAAGCAGGCGGTGCCATGGATGTGAGTTGGAAAGTCGCGGCACAACAAGGCTTTGCCAACAGCATCGCATTGGGTAGCGATCGAATCATTGCCGGTGGCGAGTTCAGCGGCATAGCCGGCGCGGTTCGTGGCGGTATAGCGGCTGTGTTGATGCACGATCGTCTGCTCAGCAGCGGTTTCGAGTGAGTGCGCGACCCACACAAGAGCACTGGCGCTTCGCCGCAACTACTTCTGGCACGTCGGACAATAAAAGCTCGAACGTTGTCCAAGGCGGACGCTGCGAATCGACGTTGCGCAGACCCGGCATGGCTCACCTTCGCGGCCATAAACAGAGAGTTCCTGTTCGAAATAACCTGGCTCTCCGTCTGGCCGCAGGAAATCGCGCAACGTCGTACCGCCACGTCCGATGGCCTGGTGCAGGATGTCCCGAGCGTGTTGCGCCAGCATTCGATACCTGGCCAGCGAGACTCGTCCGGCGGCGCGGCGCGGATCGATGCCGGCGCGAAACAGCGCTTCGGCTGCATAGATGTTCCCCACACCGACGACGATGCGCTGGTCCATCAGAAAATGCTTGACGTTGACGCTGCGGCCATCGCTGCGGCGCTTCAAATACGCGCCGTCGAAGCGCGCATCGAACGGTTCGGGTCCCAGCGTCGCCAACTGTGGGTGGCAAGTGCCTGCCGGTTGCCACTGCCAGCTTCCGAAACGCCTCGGGTCGTTGAAGCGCAGAAGCTTGCCGCTGTCGAGGCGCACATCCACATGATCGTGACGACGCGGTGTCGACTCCGCATCGAGTACCCGCAGGCTGCCGCTCATGCCGAGGTGGACAACTGCGCTGCCGGCGGCGACATCCAGGAGCAGAAACTTCGCTCGCCGTCGGACATCGGCCACAATCGCGCCGCACAGTCCGTGCAGTAACGCGTCTTCGATAGCAAAGCGCAGCCTGCGTTCGCGGACAACCACATCGATAATCCGCCGTCCGATCACATGTGGCGCGATGCCCTGGCGTGTGGTCTCGACCTCCGGCAGTTCAGGCATCGGTGCGCACAACCGCCAGTTCGCGCGCATCCTCGCGCCATCGGGGCGTACGCGCAATGGTTGGCAGCACGTCATCGACGCGATCGACCAAGGACCACATCGCGCGATGTTCGGGGTTCATGAAACGCTCGTCCACACATCGTTCCAATACGCGTGCGACATCGTCATAGAAGCCCAGCGTGTTGAGCAGGATGATCGGACCGAAGTAGATGCCCAGGCGCTTGAGCGTAATCGCTTCGAACAGCTCCTCAAGGGTGCCGCAGCCGCCCGGTAAGGCAACCACGGCATCGCTGCCGGAGAGCAGCCGGTGCTTGCGCTCGCGCATGTCGTCGACGAGTTCCAGTCGCGTCAATCCGGGGTGACCCCATTCCAGATCGGCCATAAAGCGCGGCAAAACACCGAGCACCTCGCCGCCAGCGCTCAGCGCGCCGTTGGCCAGGGCGCCCATAGAACCCGCACTGCCGCCGCCGTAGACGGTTAATGCGCCGCTTGTGGCCAGTAGAGCGCCAAGCGCAAATGCGGCGTCGCGGTAGGCGACGTGCGCCGCGTCACTCGACGCGCAATACACACAGACGCGCATTTATTGGGCTTTGGCCGCCTCCATCGCCGCTTTGTTGCGCGCGACGACAGCACGGTACACGGCAAGATCGCGGTCGTACTCTTTTTTCGCCGTGATTTTTTCGGCTTCCTTCTCTTTGATGAAGCCCTTCTGCCGATCGATCTCATTGCGCTCGCTGACGATCATCTGTTTCAGCGTATCGCTCACGACCTTTCCGGAGCGTTCCAGATCGGCCGCCTGCGCCACCAGATTCGACAAGCTTTGTTCCCGGGCGCCGATTTCGATCTTGCGTGCTTCGATCGATTGGGCCAACAAGTCCATGCGCTGTTTGTAACCGCGGGTCAAATCGTCTTCGCTCGCGTAAGAATTCAGCAGCACCCGATCGCGTTTTTGCGCCTCTTCGGCGAGCCGCGCTTCTTCGGCTGCTTTGGCTTCTGCCGCCGCGCGTGCGGCTTTTTCCTCCACCGTCATCGCACGCTCGACTTTTTCGATCGCGATACCATCTTTGTTCAACGCTTCGCGGGCAAGATCCTGCGCTTCGGGCGGGATCGTGTCGGTGTAATGCACGTTGCCGTCTTTGTCCTTCCACTTGTACATCTTGCCCACGCTCTCCACGCTGCCGACGCGTTGTGCATCTGCGCAATTGGAAAGCGCGACGGTGAGTATGAGAGTGGCGATGAGAAACGTGCGAGTCAACATGGCGACCTCAGAATAGAATCGGACCGACGGGGAACATTGTAGGGTGATCCTGCTGCCGAATGCTGAACGCAACGGCACAGCAAGCTTAGCAGTCTTGCTTCACGCAATTCTCGTTCATGGTTCGCGTTCGAGGCATTCGATCCTGGGAGCGGTTTGAATAACCTGCGCGGGTCGATAGCTGCGTTGCTCCGCGCTCGCTCCCCGGCCACGCAACAAGTTGCGTGCGTTCAGCGGCTCGCGGCATGCCGCTCGAAAGACCGCTTCACCCTCATGGACTCTATGTCCACTGCCGTTCCTGCGCGCGGTGCGCCTTGCTCTCGACCCGCTCGCTACGGTTATGCAAACCGCTCCTGGGTATGGAAGGATGCCTCGAAATTTCAGTTTCTACAGATCAAGATAAACTCAGCGACGCATACGGAGCGTAAACTCGACGCCATGGATGCTGATCGCGCCACGCTCGTTCGCTTCGCTATTTACGTGGCTTTGTATGTCGCGTGCGCCGAACTTGCAGTGCTCTTCTTGGCGAAACCAACGGATGTGACGCTGATCTGGCCGTCTGCAGGCGTCGCATATGCAGTGATCTTGCATCATGGCCTGCGTTGGTGGCCGGTCATCGCTGCCGGTGTGCTGCTGCTGCATTTGCTGGTCTCGCCCGCACCGCCCGCCTTTGTACCGTTCTCGCTGCTGAGCAATATTGCCGCCACGCTGCTGGCAGGCGCTTTCGTCGCGAGTGTCCGGGGGCGTGCTCCGATGCGTCTCGATTTTCGCGACGGTTTCCTGGTGCTTGGCGGTGCCGCCGTCATCGCGCTCGTCGGGGCGCCCATCGGTGCGTTCGGGATGTACGTCAATGGCATGACCAGCGCCGATACATTCTGGTTCAGCCTGACCAAGTGGGCCGCCGGCGATATCTTCGGCATCGTCGCATTGACCCCCGTCTTGCTCATGATCATGGGGACCATCGACGCCGGCCGTGTCACCCGCCCACCAAAGCGGTTTCCGGCAATTGTCGAGAGATCGCTATGGATGACGGCCAGCGTGCTCGGCGGGGGGCTTCTTGTCCATGCCAGTGAGGCGAGCCCTGCTTACGCCCTTGGATTGAGTTTCATACCGCTGACCTTGTTGTTGTGGAGCGCGCTGCGGTTTGAGCCGATCTTTACCGCCGGGGCCACGGGTTTGTTCGCGCTGACGGTGGTCTCACTGATTGGCCTGTCGGTCGGCGGTTTCAGCGCGCCCTCCGGATCATTAGAGACCATCATCCTGATTGCATTGCTGACCACGATGGCGATCGTGCCGCAGCTTGTCGCAACAGCCAACTATCGCCTGCGGACCGGTGCCCAGGAGTTGCTCAAACGGGCACGCACCGACCACTTGACGGGGCTCCCGAATCGCACGGCCTTCGATGAGCAGCTGGCGCAGACGTTGCTACGGCGCGGCGAGATCGGCAACGGCGGTGCGCTGGGCTATATCGATATCGATCAGTTCAAGCTGATCAACGACACCGCCAGCCATGCGGCAGGCGATGAGGCGATCCGGCAGTTGTCGAGCGTGCTGCGCGCCAGTCTGCCTGCCAACGTGGAACTGGCACGATTCGGCGCCGACGAGTTTGGTGTCCTGTGGCCCGACGCCGATGCCGCAACGGTCGATGCGCAAGCTCGGGAATTGCGGTTGCGAATCGCCGGTTTTCGTTTTCCCTCTGGCGACCGGATTTTTGCCGTGACCGCCAGTATCGGGATTGCGCCATTCCCGACGCGAACCGCCAGCTCGACCGAGTTGCTGGCGCAGGCTGACAGCGCATGCTACGTCGCCAAGGAACTCGGTGGAAATCGGGTCCATACGCACCGCGCGAACGATACCGCTTTGATTGAGCGAACCGCGGCGATGGAATGGGTTGTGAGGCTCAACGACGCACTCGAGAACGACCGCTTCGAATTGTACGGTCAGAAGATCCTCTACTTCGCAGAGCCAGCGCTGATCGCCTATGAGGTGCTGCTGCGCCTGCATGGACCCGATGGCGAGCGCGTGATGCCGAACAGGTTCATCCCGGCGGCCGAGCGTTTTTCCATGGCCAGTCGCATCGATCGCCACGTCTTCGATCGCGCCCTTCGCTGGCTCGAAAGCGAATCGACCGGCGGCGTGCGCTTGAATATCAACCTCTCAGCGTCCACGCTCGCTGACGAGGACTTTGCGCATTTTCTGCGCCAGAGGCTGAAAAGCAGTCACGTGGATCCAAGCCAGATCTGCATCGAAATTACCGAAACCAGTGCGGTTCGCGACCTGACGCACGCGCGCAAATTCATCTCCCAGTTTAAGGAGATGGGCCTGCGTTTTGCGCTCGATGATTTCGGCGCGGGATTCTGCTCCTTCGCCTACCTGCGCGACTTGGATGTCGATATCTTCAAAATCGATGGCAGTTTTGTCCGCGATCTGCATAACAACGAACTTTCGCTGGCGATCGTACGCTCCATTGTTGAAATCGCACGCGTACTCGGCAAGCGTACCGTCGGTGAGGCCGTTGAAGACACGGCAACCGGCCGGCGTTTAAAGGAACTGGGCGTCGACGGCGTGCAGGGTTATGCTTACCATCGACCCGAACCGCTCGGCATCGTGCACGCCCAGGCGGCTTGAGTGGTCGGGAACTCCTTCGGGGTTCGAACGGTCCGATCGCGCCAGCTGTGACGACCACCTAAAGCACAACCCGCCGATGTCTCCTGATCAACTTGCGCTCCGACTTCAAGTCGGCAACTGGATCGCTGCGCGCCGCGCCTTGTCAGGCGAATCGTTGTTCCTCGTAGCGGCGATGACGGCGTTCGGCGCGATTGCCCTGGTGGTGATCATCCAGCCATTGGCTCATCTCAAGGCGCGCGTCGACCAGCTCCCGGATTGGCTGGCGGTCGCGCTCGCTGCTCTGGTAGGCCTGGTTTCCGCATCGACCGTACTACGCAACAGCATCCGACTGACACGACATCAAGCCAGCGACTGGCTCTGCGCGTTGCCGATCACCCAGGCGCAGCGAATGCAGTTTCGTCGCCAGCATGCGCTGCGCCTGGGCCTGGTGGCGGCCCTGCCGGGGTTTCTTCTTCTTGCCTTTCTGGGATGGCCCAGTCCGGTGTTGCCTCTTGTTGCGCTGTCTGCATACTCGCCGGGCGCCTGGCTGGCGCTGGCCTATACACCTCGCGCTCGCCGGGGCGTGCCGCGCCGCAGTGCGGCGCAAGTGCGCGATGCAACGGGCTTGAACATTCTTGGCGCCTCGCTCGAACCCGCTTCTGCGCGATGGCCGCATACAGCACGTTTTGCCGCTGCCTCGCTGCTGCTCGTGCCGATGGGTTCGGGCCCATTGCTGGTGATCGCACTGCTGTTGACGGCCACCTGTCTTCGCGCATGGCTGGATTTGATGGCTCATTATTCAGAGCGTCTGACTGAAAGCGCGGCATGGCTGAGCGCGCAGCCGTTGCAGCCCGTACGCCTTCTGTGGTGCTTTATGCCGACTCTGCTGCGCCGTTCGGCGCTGCTGATGGCCGTACCGCTGCTCGGCATCGCGCTTTCACCGGCACCGCTGGCGTTGCTCCCGGCGGCAGCGGCGGCGACGTTGTCCACTGTGCATGCCATCTTGCTGATTCACGTCGAACGATGGCATCCCGTTCGTCGCCAGACGATGGCGGCCGTGCACCTTATTGCACTGGTGTTGTTTGCGCAAATCTGGCTGCCGATCGCCTTCCTGGCCTGGGCCATTTTCATTCTTCTGCTTTGGCGTCGTCGTCATGTCTGAGCTGCTGTGCATCCAACAAGCGGCGCTTAGCTATGGCGAGCACATTGTGCTTAGCGGTGTCGACCTGTCGCTTGCACGCGGCGATCTGCTTGGCCTCGTTGGGCCCAATGGTTCGGGCAAGACCAGTTTGATCAAAGCCATCCTTGGACTGCGAACGCTCAGTGCCGGCTGCATCACCATTGACGGCATCAACGTCGCCACGGATCCCTTTGGCGCCCGGGTGCGCATGGGTTTTGCGCCCGATCCGGCACTGTTGCCAGGTTACCTGACGTTGCGCCAGGTCCTCGACGTTGCCGCGTCGGCGCGCGCACAAGCGTTGGACGAGGGCCTGCTGGCCTTCGGCGAAACGCTGCAACTGGCGCCCTATTGGGATCGGCGTGTCGAGGCACTATCGCTGGGTACACGCCAGAAGTTGGCCATCCTGATCGCGCTGGTCGGCAATCCACCGCTGCTGGTGCTGGATGAGGTACTCAATGGTTTGGATCCCATCGCCAGCTTCGAAGTCAAGCAGGAACTCAAACGCCGCTGCGCCGCCGGATCTGCGGTACTGCTCGCCACGCATGGGCTGGACATGGCGCCAACACTGCTAACGCGCGCAGCACTGCTGACGCGGGGCCACATCGCCAAGACCTGGAATGAAACAACGATTGCTCAATGGAAACACGAAGACCCCGCGGCCTTCGAGCGCGCAGTTGTCGCCACGCTCCGCGGGCTCGACGAGTTTCGTTGATCGCAGGTAACCCGGCGGCGCTGCATGGGTGCACTGAGCACTGCGACGACCGGTTTTCCCCATGAGGCGTTGCGTCAAAGACAGGTGCGATACGCTCTGCCCGGTGCTTATTTTTTCGTTGCGGGTTTTGCCGCCGGTGCGGCCGGCTTTTTCTCGTGATGCGAACGGCTGTTGCCGTAGCTGCTGCGAGCGATCTTGCCTTTACGGCTGCGTTTGTCGCCACGTCCCATGGTCATTCTCCGGTCAAATCGAGGCTGCGCCCCGAACAAAAGGGCGGCAAGGCTATCAGGTTGCAGTGAAGTGCGCATCTGCGCAGAACACCTGCTGCAAACCCTCGGCGATGGCCCGCCCGCTCATGCATGCGCCCTCAATGCGCGAGCCCGCACACCAATCGCCGCCGATCGCCAGACGGCGCTCAGCATCGATCCAGCAGCCATCGTCGACAGGCGCGGCGGCGAGGGCGTATCGCCAACGATGCGCGGTCGCGTGCGACGGCGACGTTGGCGCGATACCAAGCGCCGCGAAGAACGCCCCAACGATGCGCGGCAGCACGTCTTCCGCGGCATCTTCGAGCCAGCTCCGCGAGGCTCGCGGCCCGACGTGCACCAGCCAGCGTTCGCCCGGCATGCGCCCCGGTTTGGCGCTGTCGCGTGCGATCCAGCTCAACGGCCCGTGGTTGACGAAGGCGGCATCGAAGGCGACCGGCAGCGCTCTTGGGAAATTCAACATGGCGGCCCAACAGGGCAACATCGTCATGTTTTGCAGTGCCGCGGCAAAACGATCGTCTGGTCCGAGCAGCGCCGCCGATTGCGATGGCGGCGCCGTCAGCACCATCGCGTCGAACCCTGGATATCGCTCGCCGTGTTCGTCCTGAAGCGACCACAAGCCATCGTGCGTCAAGGCGGTAATGTGTGTCTGGCAGCGCACATCCAGATCCGCCGCCAATAACTTCGCCAGCGTGTTCATTCCAGGCACCGCGATGAAGCGTTGAGTTGCGCTGCCGGTCATCAATGCGCCGTTTGCGTCGATCGTCGCCAACCTGGGCGCATATCGAACGACCTGCCCAAGCCGACACCACGCATTCACGTCTTTCTCAAAGGCAGCGCTGCGAACTGTGAAGTACTGCGCGCCGTGATCGAAGTGACCTGCCTCACCGCGCCGCGTTGCACAGCGACCACCCGGGCCTCGCGATTTTTCGAACAGTACCGTGGCATGACCGCTGGCGCCCAGCGCTCTTGCCGCGCTCAGGCCGGTCAGGCCGGCACCAACGATGGCAATTCTCCGCCGGCGATCGTCCGTGCTCACGTCAAACCTGCCCACAGTGCGAGGTGCACCACAACAACGGCGCCCGACAAGCGCGCCCGCAGGCGCATGAACCAGGCTGGCCATTCCGGCGTTGGCCGTTTCATCACGTCGAAGATGCCGACCACAGCGAACAGCAGCGCGAGAACCTTGAGTGCATCTGCCGATGGCAACAAGAGGCAGCCGAAGGCAAGCAGGCTCGGAGCGACACTCGTGGCGAGGCGTCGCGTGTCGGCGTTGCCCAACGCTGCGCCCCAGCGAATGCCGCCTAGGAACGACAGAATGACTGCGGAGTACGCAACAAACGCGCGTAGCGCCAGTTCACGCCAAACAGCATCCGGCGCCGCCGCGGCAGCGATCGCAAGCGCGATGAAAGGCACGACGCCCGCGCCGCCTAACCAGCCAGCAGCAGCGGGAATCTCTCGCGAGAGGAACATGCCGGGGTGGCGCATGGAGACTCCGGGGCGTTAGGTGGCCGCGAAAGGTTAGCGCCATCCGTGCTGCGGTCAATGGGGAGATGGTCGACGGGTGGTGAGGATGACGTGTGGGCCACTGGAACGCGTATCGTCACCGGGTGGAGACGAATTTCGTCGGCCGGGCAAGAAGGCGCCTATCCTCTCCACGCCAATTTCGCCAACACGGACCGGGGCTCGCATGGAATATCTCGCAGTTCTCGAGCAACAAAGACGCCAATGGCCTCAGGCGTTTGCGCGTGGGTCGGAGGCCGAGGCGGATGCCTTGCGCCGATTCGCCACCTTCTTCTCGGACTTCTCACCCAACAAAGTCGAAAAACTGGTCGACGTGACATACGCGCCCGAGATTTGGTTCAACGATACGCTCAAGACCCTGCAAGGCCGCGACGCGCTGCGCAGCTATCTGGCGCACAGCGCGAGTGCCGTGCAAAGCTGCCGCGTCGACATTCTCGACACGCTGAGCAACGATAGCGGCGACTATTTTCTCCGCTGGCGCATGGTGATCCGCTTCAAGCGCTTCAAGCCCAACGTGGACACCGAGACGGTCGGGATCAGCCACGTGCGCTTTAATTCCGCGGGCCTGGTCAGTCTGCACCAGGATTATTGGGACGCCACGCAAGGCCTGTTCGAACACGTTCCGATACTCGGCATGGCCATCCGTGCCATCAAACGTCGCGTGTGAGATTGCCGGGTGTCTGCGCCCAGCGCCGCGAGGGCTATTGCCCCACAATATCGCCGTGCAGCTTCGCCAACAGCGCAAGCAGCCGGTTTTGCGCCGCGAGTGGCACGCCGGCCTTGCGCATGCCACGTTCGGTGTCTTCCACGAACCAATTGAATTCGGCACGCGTGATCGCCATGCCGCTATGCGCATCCGGCATCGGCAAGCCAGTGTATTCGCAGCCGCCGCCGCTCAACTCGCAAATTTGCTCGACCAGACGGTCACGCAGATAGTCCCAATCAGTGTCCTCAAACAAGTATGCGATGCGCTTGTCCGCTTTGACTTCAACGATGATCGCTTCGACCATGCGCGTGATGCCTTCCTGACCACCGAGATCGGCGTACAGCGAGCCCGGTGCCAGGGCGGGCGCCGCTCCTGTTGGGCTTGCGTGCTCTTCCGAAGTTGCAACCGGCGCCGCGGGACCGGCTTCCAACGGGCGCGTATGTCCGATTGGGGACAGCGCGATCAGCAACAGCGCGAAAGCAAAGCGCATCACGGAGAACCCTTAATCGTCAGGTAGAACCCTTGTTGATCCTGCACGCCGCCCACCGAGCCCAGATCGACATATGCCAACGCCGCATGCCAATGTTTGTTCGGGAACCAGCCCACGAATACATCGAACCAATCGTCCTCCGGCGCCAATGCCAACGCATCGGGTTTGCTTCGGTATTCGGCGCCCAGCGCAACGGTGGGTGTCACGAAGACCGCCAGGCTACCTTCGACCACAAAGGTGCGATCATCGTCGAAACCCAGCAGCCCCAGCTGGTGGGCGCCCGTCGAGCGCAACGTGACATTGGCCAACGTGCGGCGACCGCCGATGCCGGCGATCCAGAGGCGCGATGCCGCGAGATAAACATCGTAGCCGGTCGTGTCGTCGGCACCAACGGCGTCGATCAATTCCCTGTCTCGCGAATGCCGCCATTGTACGCCTGCGGAAAGTTGCGGTAGATCTCCGTAGATCAAATCGCCACCCAGGCGCAGCTTGGCCGCAAGCACATCGGTATCGAGCCGCACATCGGGGAATGCACCAGCGGCAACCAGTGCATCCAGGCCCAGCGACAAACGCGCTGCGGACAGCTCCAGACGATCATTCCAGCCGACCGAAACCGATGCGGTGCGCAGATTGAAGTCGCCGGTGTCGACATAACTGACGGCGCCCGTGGTATCCCACTGGCCCTGTTCGCCATATCCGGCGATCACCGCCCATGGTACGAGTCCACCACCCGCTGAGCCGTCGATCGAACTAAGACCCGCGGCGCCGAGAAGTTTGCCGTCATTGGCCAACGCCGGGCCAGCGAGTATCGCCAGCGCCGCGATCAAAACCGCCTTGCGCCAATCGTGTTTGGCGAGGCGCAGTGCGGTCGACGCGTGGCCGAGTCGGATCGACTGTACTTGCATGCACACCCCGTCTGGTTCGCTCCAGCCGGATTCTACGCGTCCCCGCGGCGAACGGATGCGGGCTGCTATCCTGCGGCGCAATCTTCACTCAGGAACTACTCCTATGGCTGGATCGAGCCTGCTGGCGCTCTTGGACGACATTGCGGCACTGCTCGATGACGTCGCAGTCATGAGCAAGGTGGCAGTGAAAAAGACGGCCGGTGTACTCGGCGACGACCTGGCGTTGAACGCCGAACAGGTCACTGGCGTCAGAGCAGACCGCGAGCTTCCGGTGGTCTGGGCGGTGGCCAAAGGCTCATTCGTCAACAAGCTGATCCTGGTACCGACGGCGCTGCTGATCAGCGCAGTCGCGCCCTGGGCGATCATTCCACTACTGATGTTGGGCGGCTTGTTCTTGTGCTTCGAAGGCTTCGAGAAGGTGGCTCACAAGCTGTTGCACAGCAAGCAGGAAGACGAACAGCATCATGCCGAGTTGGTGGCAGCGGTGGCCAACCCGAACGTCGATCTCGTGCAGTTTGAAAAGGACAAAATCAAAGGCGCCATTCGCACCGATTTCATTTTGTCGGCGGAGATCATCGTCATTACGCTGGGTACTGTGGCGGCCGCCACATTCACCAAACAAGTGGCTGTGCTCAGTGTGATCGCGATCGGCATGACGATCGGTGTGTATGGGCTCGTCGCCGGCATCGTAAAGCTCGATGACGTTGGGTTGTATTGGTCACAACAGGCGAGCGCTCTGAAGCGCCGAATGGGTGCCGCGATCCTGTGGTTCGCCCCGCTGCTGATGAAGACGCTTTCGATCGTCGGCACGGCCGCCATGTTCATGGTCGGTGGCGCTATTCTGGTGCACGGCATACCACCCGTGCATCACGCACTTCAACATTTCGCAGAAGGCTTTGGTGCCGCGGGAATTTTGGTCAGCATTCTGGGCGAAGCGCTGATGGGCGTGGTTGCAGGCGGCCTTGTGGTGCTGCTGCTGACGACCGGCAAACGTCTGGTGGGCAAAAAACCATGAGCGTACGCACAGACTGGACGCGCGACGAAATCGCGGCGCTGTTCGACGTGCCGCTGCTCGATCTGGTGTTTCGCGCCGCCTCAGTGCATCGCGCGCACTTCGATCCGCAGGCCGTGCAGATTTCGACATTGCTGTCGATCAAAACCGGGGCCTGTCCGGAAGACTGCGCGTATTGCCCGCAGAGCGCGCACTTCAAGACCGGGCTTGGGGTCGAACGCCTGCTCGCGTTGAATGAAGTCCGCAACAGCGCCAGTGCCGCCAAAGCGGCGGGCGCCACGCGTTTTTGCATGGGTGCCGCGTGGCGTGCACCGCGCGATAAAGACATCGATCGGCTGATCGAGATGGTCGGCGTGGTGCGCGAGCTGGGATTGGAGACCTGTCTGACCGCCGGCATGCTCAATCCCGAGCAGGCGCAGCGTCTGCGCGACGCGGGCCTGGACTACTACAACCATAATCTCGATACCAGCCCGGAGTTCTATCCGCAGATCATCAGCACACGTTGCTTTCAGGATCGGCTCGATACCTTGCAGGCGGTGCGTGATGCCGGCCTCAACGTGTGCTCGGGTGGCATCGTTGGCATGAACGAATCGCGCGCCGATCGTGTCGGGCTGATCCATGCGCTGGCGACATTGCCAGCGCACCCCGAGTCAGTGCCGATCAATCGCCTGGTCAAAGTGTCCGGAACGCCGCTCCAAGACGCCGAAGAACTGGACGATTTCGAGTTCGTCCGTAGCATCGCGGTCGCGCGCCTGACGATGCCGCGTTCGGTGGTGCGGCTCTCGGCCGGCCGCGAGACGATGGATCCGAGCCTGCAAGCACTGTGTTTTCTGGCAGGGGCCAATTCGATTTTCTACGGCGAGAAGCTGCTGACCACTGGCAACCCGGAAGTCACCGCCGACCGTGCGTTGTTTGCGCGTCTGGGTTTGAAGGGGCTGGAAGCGGCGTGAGCCGCCCGTCGTTGCTCGATGCCATCGCGGCCACGAACGCCGCCCGAGCGCCGGCATCGCGCCGACGTTTGCGCGTGGCCAAACCCATCGGTGGTGCGCGGGTGGTGATCGATGGGCGCGAGCTGATCGATGTCGCGAGCAATGACTACCTGGGGCTCGCCTTCGATCCGAGTATTCGTGCAGCACTCGCCGACGCCGCTCGCGAACAGTCCGGCGCTCGCGCATCGCACTTGCTGGGTGGCCACCACCCGGAACACGCTGCGCTCGAAAGCGAACTGGCGGCGTGGCTCGGTTATCCACGCGTGTTAGTGTTTTCCACCGGTTACATGGCAGCGTTGGGCGCGATGGGTGCCGTGTTGTCACGCCATGATCTGGCGCTGCAGGATCGGCTCAACCACGCCTGTCTGCTCGATGGCGCACGCTTGGCGGGCGCGAAACTCCTACGCTATGCGCACGGCGATACGACCGCCGCTGCGGACATGCTGAAGCGCGAACCAAATCGCCGAGCGCTGCTGATTACCGACAGCGTGTTCAGCATGGACGGCGACATCGCCCCGCTCACCGAACTTGCCAACCTCTCGCAGCGCGAGAACGCGGCGCTGATGGTCGACGAAGCGCATGCCGCCGGAGCGCTCGGGCCGCAAGGACGCGGCGCTTGCGCAGCCGCCGGACTCGGCACCACGCAGGTACCGCTGCTCATGCTGACCTTCGGCAAAGCATTTGGCATCAGCGGCGCTGCGATTGCTTGCACCGAGCCGCTCGCAGACGCGCTACTGCATAGCGCTCGCAGTTTCATCTACACCACGGCAATGCCACCAGCCATCGCTGCGGCCATTCGCGCCGCGCTGCGCCGGATCATCGACGGCGACGATCTACGCGAGCGCTTAGATGCACGCATCGCGCAGTTCCGCATCGGCGCGCAATCTCTCGGCTTGCCGCTGGTTGCATCTACCACCGCGATTCAGCCCGTGCTCGTCGGCGACGCGACGGCTGCGCTTGAGGCCTCGCGTGCGCTGATGGATCGCGGTATCTACTGCCCCGCGATCCGTCCACCCACCGTGCCGCCAGGTCAGGCGCGCCTGCGCATCAGCCTGTCGGCGGCGCTGTCCGTCGCCGATGTCGAGAGCGTGCTGACGGTGCTCGCGGGAACCCATCGCAGTGGCTACGGCAGCTGTTGAAACGGCATTTGCGCGCCCCCTGGGGCAAGATGCCTGAGGTCACCCTGTAGTTTCCCCCTCTTCTGCAGCAATTGTCCCGTTCAACACCATCTCGCACGTGTCGTCGAAGGCGACTTTGCGCGACTGCTCAGCGAATGGCGTTGGTACCACAACTTTGCGCGACCACATCAACATCTGAGCGACCAAACACCGGCCGAAATCTGGCACCGATGGGGGAGAATCGAAGGCGACGGACAAACCGTGACCCTGTGGAACGGCGCTTTGAAATGCGTGTACTTCGGAGCGTATTGAGCAAACCACGTGACTCGCCCAAGACGCCAGAGGACGCAACATCAGCACAACAACATTGTGTGCTATCCGGCAGCTTTTCGTGTCCACGTAGTCCACGCTCCATCACCACTAGCGCGCCAAAGCGCACCACCAGTATCCATGTGCACCAACGGGATATTAGTTGAGTCCCCTAGGATAACTGAAAGCGGTACGATTCTAATTTCTGATTTTTCAACTTCCGGACCAGGTTTCGAAAAAACCTCCCAGTTATCAACCTCCCAGCGCACAGCCTCCAAGGCAGGCTCACCCAAAAGTAAGCCAGTATTCGTTACGACTTTCGAAGCTCGCGGAACAGGGAAATCCCAATCGGTTTTCAACCACTTCCAAGGGGCCCGCTCTAAGTCAGATAACGAACTTGTGTTTGGCTGGTCAATAGATTTCTGAAGCAAAGGGGAAATTAACTGGTAAGCACGCAAGGATTTGATCGGATAATACTCAATCGCGCCAAGCAAGAGCAGTTCTACCCATTGCTTATCAGCCTCGCACTTTGAAACACTCGGATGACCGAGATCACCGAGTAGTAACGATACGGCATTTGAAAGCTCTTCACTAACTTCCCTGGAACTTAGCAACGAGCAGCCTGCAATAAGCAATTCGAAGTCGAGCTTCTCCGTTAATCCGATCGTATAAGCAAACGATGGTACCTGGCCGCCACCGCCCACCAAATTCACGTGAAATCCGAAACGAGCGACGTTCTTCCTCACCAACTCCTTAAAATCGGCGCTAGATTTCATCTGTGAATATCCTTGTGACAGGGGGCGGTCTCAAGAATCAAGTGCAACACGGTTTGAGTTTTGTTGAATGATTTTCGCCAGTCGTTCGGCTGGCGTATCCCAACCCAGCGTTTCGCGCGGACGCTCGTTCAACAGCCGGGCGATGTCGTTGAGTTC
>JALHMH010000052.1 GCA_022844165.1 Lysobacterales bacterium | reverse complement strand
GCCGCCCTTTCTTGCGCATCGCGAGAGTCTCTGTGAGGTACTCTACAAAGACAAACCTCGCCACAAATAGTTCAAGTTATTTTTGGGACACCACACTAGCGAGGCTTCGCCTCAGACCGCCGAGCATTGTTGGCTTCGCCCCCACACCGTACTTGCCACAACCCACGCTTCGTATGTCCTGCCCGGCGGCGCAGCCGCCGGGCGTTCGACTCGGCTCACGGCTGCGGCGTGTCCGCGCCGAGTCTTACCTGAACTTAAGGGGCTGCAAAAGCCAAAGCTGCTTCTAAGGAACGAGGCTTACAAAACCGATGGGTCTTTGTTCAGGGCAAGGCTCAAACCACAGCCATAGCGCTTCTATGGCGGATCAATCGGCCCAGCGTTCCACACGGCGGGCGCCAACAAAGCGCCTCGCCCAGTAGCGATTCTCGAGTTGGTCAAGGCGTACTCGCCCGCCGTGGTTGGGCGCATGTACGAAGCGTCCCTCACCAACGTAAATTCCGACATGAGATACGCCCTGACCGCTCGTATCGAAGAACACCAGATCACCGGTTCTGAGTGCCTGGCGAGACACCTTGTCTCCCGCGAAATCCAACTGCTCTCGCGTTGTGCGCGGCAATCCAATCCCACGTGCGTCGCGATAAACGAACTGCACGAACCCGGAGCAGTCGAACCCTTGCGCCGGGCTGGCGCCAGCGCGAACGTAGGGCGTGCCAACCAAGCCCAGTGCACGAAAAGCGACGTCGTGGTTGCGGCCGGCCGGCGCACCTCGTGGCGCCGCTGCGCAAGCACCGAGCAACGCAACGACGAGCATGAGTGCGATGCTCCTCAAGAACATCGGCGTCCTCCGAAAACTCTGAGCGGCGACACCAACAGTGACTCCGCTCGGCTGAGAACGCGCCAAGTGCCTGGTGCGAGGTTCCCAAGCCCCACGCCACCCACGAGCGTTCTTATCAAGCGTAATGTTGGAAAACCGACCGCCGCCGTCATTCGCCGCACCTGGCGGTTGCGCCCCTCATCAATGCGAATTTCGATCCACGACGTTGGAATGGAAGCGCGAAAACGAATCGCCGGATGCCTCGGCCAAAGCCACTCGGGAGCAGATCGCTGCTCAGCACTGAGCGCGCGAGCAGGACCATCGTTCAAACGAAGACCGGAACGGAGTTGGTCAAGCGCTGCATCAGTGACAGCGCCGTCGACCTGGACCAGATACGTTTTTTCGATTGCCCGCTTTGAGGTCAACAAGTGCGCCAATGGCGCCTCATCGGTCAACAGCAACAGACCCTCGGAATCGAAATCCAGGCGCCCGGCCGGGTAGACATTTTTGACATCGACGAACTCAGCAAGCGCGCGTCGACCACCAGCGTCGGTGAACTGCGAAAGCACCTGATAGGGTTTGTTGAGAGCGATTAGCACACCATCAATTGGTCAACCCGGATCCAGACCAGCGTACCTGAAAATTGAGCACACGGGCCGGCGATTCTCCAGCAGCGGGCGCAACGGTGCAAATAAAGGTCTGTTTTTCTTCGGCACTGGTACCGGGCTTAAGAACCAAATCGCCGCTGAAAGTCAAAGTCCCGTCCGCCTCAGATGTCTGGCTCTTTGCAAGTGCCGGCTCGTCGATTTTGTAGACCTGCCCAGCCAGCCGCTGTTTGGCTTCCTCAACGCACAAACGAACGGCATCGCGGTCTCCGCCACCGCAACCTACCAAGCCGATCGCCATTACAAACCCTATCCAACGCATCGTCCCCTCCCTGTAATTTCAGGCGTTTTGCGTGTGAGATCGTCGCATCAAAACTAGCGAGGCTTCGCCTCAGACCGCCGAGCATTGCTGGCTTCGTTCGACAGCGTACTCGCCACAACCCCGCACTTCGCATTTCCGGCCCGGCGGCACAGCCGCCGGTCGTTCGGCTCGGCACACGCCTTGCGGCGTGTAAGCGCCGATCCTCACCCCCCTTGACTCAAGGGGGCTTCAAAAGCCAAAGCCGCTTTGGTAGAAAATTTGACTCAACTGTACAGATCCCGCTCCGTCAAGGACTCTACTCTTCCGTGCCACTCGTTCGCCAGACTCGTGGCAGGAACGTTAGCGTGCGCCCAACGCGAGCGAGTTGCAACCACCAGACCTCTCTCGAACAGCCAGCGACGAATGGCAAGACATGGCCTAACGGACAATGGTGCCTGAGGCGAAGTGCCAATACGCTGACAACCTCAACCTGGGAGGGTGTCATGAAACTTATTTTTGCAGCTTTCGCGCTGGTCGCCTGCGCATCCGCGCACTCGGCGTGTGTGGATAGCGTCGTGCTTGTGCACGGCAACACCGGCAATCCGAGCGACTTTAACAATACCTACAACGAACTCATCTACCGCGGGTACAGCGCAAACCAGATCTTCCGCCCGAGCTGGGGCAGCAAAACCTGCGCCGCGTGCAACGATCATTTTGGTAGCGAAGAGACGCCGGTCGCCAGTGCCCTGACACAGGCCAAGGCCACTTCGTGCACAGGCAAGATCGATGTCATCGGCCATTCGATGGGTGCCACGCTGGCCGCTCGCCAGATCGGCAGGCTCGGCCTGGCCAGCGCTGTGCACACCTTCGTCGGCATTGCTGGTGGCTTCCGCGGCCTTTGGTCCTGTGGCACCTATCCATTCAATGTCGCCACGAGCACTTGCGGCGCGTGGGGACTATCGGTGAACAGTCCATTCGTCAGCAGTTTACAGACCCAGGTTTTTGGACAACGCTCGTATTCGATCAAATCCTGGAGCGATCAAGTTGTTTGCGCCACCGGCATTTGCACCGTTGGCGGTGTGCATAGCTCGACAGTCCCGGGCGAAATTGGCAGCAGTACCTTCATCTTAGGCCATTTTGGCCTTCTGAGCGGAACACCGATCACCCAGGTCAACTTGATTCAGTAGGCAGGACATCCACAGCTGCGAGCATGGAACGCAGCTGGTTCTGGCCTGCCAATCCGATCTATTGTTCGCGCATGAACTTCATGCGCCAACTCGCTCAGAATCAAGTCGTGCCATTTGCGCGTTTCCTGGCGCGACGCTTCAACGACGATCAGTGCTTCGAAGCCGCAGGAGCCTTATCGTACACAACGGTGTTTGCGCTGGTCCCCCTGTTTACCGTCGTATTGAGTTTGTTCGCCAGCTTCCAGGAATTCTCTCGATTCTCCGACACGATCACCCAATTCGCATTTCGCCACTTCGTTCCGGCGTCGGGTGTGGAGGTCGAAACTTACATCCGCGAGTTTGTTTCCAAGGCCTCGCATCTGACGGCAGTGGGAACCATCGCACTGTTTGTCAGTGGCTTGCTGTTGATGACATCCATTGAACATGCGTTCAACCGCATTTGGCGCGTCGTGAAGTATCGCAGGACGATCGCACGATTCCTGGTGTTCTGGACCGTGCTTACCCTCGGCCCACTCATGGTTGGCGCTGCGTTAGCTGTCAGCTCTGCGCTATTGGCCTATCCAGTTCTGGCCGACGCTGCACAACGAATGCAACTCGAAGGCATCTTACTTTCGACGCTCCCATTTTTGATCGTTTTCGCAGCAGCAACGCTCGCCTACCTGATCGTACCGAATTGCCCTGTGCGACTGCGCCATGCAGTGCTCGGTGGTTTGTTCTCTGCCGCAGCGTTCGAGATTGCCAAACGTGGTTTCGCCTGGTTCGTATCGCAATTTGCCACGTACCAGCAGATCTACGGTGCTGTCGCCTTCATCCCTGTGTTTTTGCTGTGGATTTATATTTCCTGGGTCATCGCACTCATCGGCGCATCCCTGACCGCCGCATTTGGTGCGTTCGCTACCGAAGCCGACAAACGGGATTTGCCGGAGCGGGAGCGCTTCAAGGCAATGCTTCGTTTATTGCTGAAGCTGCGCGAGGCACAGTCCATGGGCATTGGCTTGTCGGTTGGAGAGATTGCGGCCAGTTTGCCGGATGTCCCCGAGGCGACGATCGCGGGACTGCTGGGGTTTCTTGAGCGCCAACGTATCGTCCAGCGCAGCGACATCGGTAGCTGGCTGATGAGTCGGGACCCGGACATGATCCGCGTCCGCGCGTTATTTCGCGATGGCAGTTTTGTGCTGCCACTGAGCACTGGAAAACAACCCTCGAACCTGAGCGCCGAGGACCGCATCGAGGCGGTCTGCGAAGCGGCTGCCGCAGCTGCCGAACGCGCGCTCGATATGGCGATTGTCGAGCTGTTCAAGAAGTCCCGTCATGTTTCCGACAGTAAGGAAACGGCAGCATCGGCGGTCTAATCGGTCGATATCGGAGACTTCCATGCGAATGTTATTGCTACTGTTGCTGAGTGCGGCTGCCAACGCCGAACCGCTGCCGGCCGATCTTGTCGTCAGAACCCTGGATGGCAACGACTACAAGCTGTCGGCGCAGAAGGGCCAATGGGTGGTGGTGAATTACTGGGCAACGTGGTGCGGACCGTGCATCAAGGAAATGCCGGAGCTGGATGAACTCGACCGCGAGCGCGACGATGTCAGCGTGATTGGTCTGGCATTCGAAGACACCGAAGCCAGCGAACTTCAGCGATTTCTGAAACAACGCCCCGTGAGTTACCCCATCGCGCAAGTCGATGTTTATGCGCCGCCCACCGCGTTCAAAGTGCCAAGAGGGCTTCCTACGACCCACTTGATCAATCCGAAGGGAGAACTGGCGAAGTCGTTTCTGGGCCCTGTGACGCGTGCGGATATCGAAGCGGCCATCGCCGACCCATGATTGCCCGTCGTTATTTCATCAGCGGGCGCGTACAGGGTGTCGGATACCGCGCATTTTCGCGGCGCGAAATGGCGGCACTCGGCATTGTCGGAAGCGCAACCAACCTCGCGGATGGTCGAGTGGAAGTGCGCGTTTCGGGTACAGAGCAGCAGCTTGAGTCTCTGGAAAAGTCCCTATGGCGCGGACCGCCGTTCAGCCAGGTGCTGAGCATTGAACCTCAGGACGGCGCATTCACGTGAAGGCATTGGGGCCGTGGGGCATACAACGCGCTTGCCGGCGCTGACGAATCGCGACCGGCCAAACGCATCGATCTGAAGGCGATGCGCACTCTGGCGCCACTGTTACCATCGCGCTATGGAGCGATCTTCGCCGGGCGTACTGCGGCTCGGCTTCTCGCTTCGATTCTGTTGGCGCAACAAAGCTGTCGAATCATCGAATCTGACGAGATTTGATTCAAGGCCTAAACTGCCGCCATCAACTCCGGCAACGCCTTGAACAAATCGGCGACCAGTCCGATATCGGCAACTTCAAAAATCGGCGCCTCGCCATCCTTGTTGATCGCCACAATCGTGCCTGCATCCTTGATACCGGTAAGATGCTGGATGGCGCCAGAAATGCCCACGGCGACATACAGTTCGGGCGCAATAATCTTGCCGGTTTGACCCACTTGCATATCGTTCGGCGCGTAGCCTGCATCGACGGCTGCGCGTGAAGCGCCGACGCCAGCTTTGAGTTTGTCGGCAGTATCGTAGATCAGCTTGAAATTGTCGGCGCTGCCAAGCGCGCGGCCACCGCTGACGACAATGCGCGCGGTTTGCAGATCGGGGCGATCGCCTCCGCCCTGCTGCAAGCCAACGAAACGCGTGTGCGTCGGCAACTCGGTATGGACTGCAAGGGCCTCAACCGCTGCACGACCGCCACCACCGGCCGCGGGAAACGATGCAGTTCGCACGGTCGCGACCACGATCTGGTCGCTTGGGGCCTTCACCGTGACAATCGCGTTTCCCGCATAGATCGGTCGTCTGAAGGTATATGCGTCGTCCACGGCCATCACGTCGCTGACCTGGCTGACACCCAATTTCGCGGCGATACGCGGCATCAGGTCTTTACCAAAGGTGGTCGATGGACCGAAAACATGGGTATAGCCAGCCGCCACCGCCAATATTTGCGGCGTGTAAATTGCAGCCATCGCCTGAGCGTTAGCCGCATGAGCGATGGTCTTGACCTTCGCCACGCCTGCAATGGCGGCGACCTGAGCGGCGATCGGTGCCGGATCGTCCGCCAGTACCAAAACATCGATTTGTGCACCAACAATCTTGCTGGCGCAACTGACGCATTTTGCTGTGCTTTGGTTGAGCTGGCCGTTCAAGTGTTCGGCGATGATCAAAATGTTCGACATGTCCGTCCTCGCAAACGAAACTTAGAGTAGTCCCTTGGTCTTGAGCGCCGCGACCAACTCGGGCACATCTTTGACCATCACGCCCTTTTGCCGCTTCGGCGGTGGCGCAAAATGGGTGCTTTGCAGATGATCGCCTGAGTCGATACCGAGCGCTGCCAGTTCCAACGTTTCGCGCGGCTTGCTCTTTGCTTTGACGATATCCGGAAGTTTGATAAAGCGCGGCGTGTTCAGGCGTAAGTCCACCGTGATGACCGCTGGCAAGTCGACTTCAATGGTCTCAAGACCGACATCGACTTCGCGCGTCACTCGCGCTGTGTTGCTATTCACTTCGATTTTGCTGGCGAATGTTGCCTGCGGCCTGTCGAGCAGCGCGGCAAGCATCTGACCGGTTTGATTGGCGTCGTCGTCGATCGCCTGCTTGCCCAGAATGACCAGACCGGGCTGTTCTTTTTCGACAAGTTTCTGAAGCACACGGGCCGCAGTCAAAGGCTGCACCGGCGCGTCGCTCTTCACCAGGATGCCGCGGTTTGCGCCCATCGCCAATCCGGTATCGAGCTGCTGCATCGCAAGCGCCGGCCCAATGCTGACCACAATGACTTCTGTCGCCTTCCCGGCTTCGCGCAGACGCAGTGCTTCTTCCAGGGCAATCTCATCGAACGGATTGACACTCATTTTGACACCGTCGATCGCAACGCCAGAGCCATCCGGCTTGACTTGCACTCGCACGGTATAGTCAACCACCCGCTTCAATCCAACCAGAATTTTCATCTTTTCGGCCCCAGGTTCTCAACCAACGCATGTTATCGAATTGCGATCAGCGTGTGGTGTCGCATCACTCTTGATCTACCGCCTCGTCCACGCTATCGACGAGCTCATTGGCGTCCACAAAAAAAGTATCAACGTCCTGTGCAGCACCTGCCCAGACCGGCTGCCGCAGCGCCAACGCCAGCGCAGGCTCGGAAACAAAACCGTCGCGGGCAGTGTCCGGCAGTTGCGTTACCGCGGAAAACGCAAGCCCTACGGCCACGGACGGCACCCAGAGTCGCTTTGACGTGCCACGCGAAATCAACCGCAAATGGCCGAATACCACAGCAGTGACGACAATCGCAGCAATCAGAACCGGCGCATGGCCGAGCGCGTCGTCGAGTGAGAAGGCAAAACGCATCAGTCCAAGAAGATCATCGCTCAACGTGCTGCACAGGGAACCCAAAGTCGCCACCGCGAGGTGCCCCAGGTAATTGAACCGGTGACCCACAACTCGATTCACGAGCGACCAGAGCAACGACCAGATCAGCAGCACCAACAGCGCCGGGAGTGTGCCACTCAAGAGCTTTAATGCGGTCTGCGCTTCGGCACTGGCGAGCCAGACGTCGATCGCGAACAGCATCAATGCAATTGCGACAATCGGCACCGCCAAAACCGCGCGGTTCAGCGCGTGGATTCGGGAACTGGCAATCGGATCAAAGAGCGTTGCTGGCAGCGTCTCCTGGACACTCCGAAAGCGAAGTTGCGTGTGACCGAGGCGAAATTCGGTACGGCCGAACAACTCGACGCGCTGGGTGCGCTGCTGCTCAACGAAGCAGCCGTTTGTGCTTCCAAGGTCGACGAGAACAAGGCCTTTTTCGTCGCGCACTTCCGCATGCTGCGGGCTGACATAAACATCGTCCAGGATCAAGTCGTTTTCGAGCGCCCGGCCGATGCGGAATGGCAAGCGCTCCACACGCACCCGGTGCAGCGCATTGCCGCTGCGGTCGAGGAGCTCGATTGCGCCGATGAAGTCGCTCACGGCTGCTCCTTTGCAATTGCTGCAACGACACGCTGAGCGAAATCCAGGCCCAGCTTGCGATCGACGCCCGTCAGCACCAGGGTCGATTGCAGTGCCTTGATGTCGCTTTCGACGCTTACCTGCCGTTGCACGATGTCGTACAACCCAGGAAACTCACGGTAGGCGCGCACACACAGTATCAACTTCCGCTTGAGTTCATTCGCTTCGACGAACCCGCTCTGGCACTGGAACTCGGTCATGGTCCTCTTGCTGCCGCCCAGACTCCCGTAGAACGCCGCAAAGTGGCGTTCCATCATCGCCCAGAACCGCCGCCCTCCGATCTCACGCGCCTGCAGGAGCTCGTGTTCGAAACGAATGGCGCCAGTGCTCAACTCTTCGGATAGATAGACATCGTCCTCGCTCTGGCATGAGAGTTCGGTGTGATCGACGAGGCGGTCGTTGTCCTGGTTCGTCTGGCTCCAACAGTTGATATAGCGAGCCAATGCTCCGGGAACCGTATACGCGCCCAAACGCGTGCTCACGAAAGGCGCTGCCGTCAATTCCATCAAATAACGGCGCTGATTTTCGACCAGTTGCTCACCAATGGTGTCGAACAGATCGCCTTCTGCTTTCGGTTCGCGGCGCAGCAAACCAATGACATAACTCGACGGAATCAGAAAACTCACCTGATCGCCTGCGCTGGCGACATTCACGCCGATGACGTTGCCGAAGCGATCAATGGCCGGCCCGCCGCTCATGCCAGGATTGATCGAAGCCGTCAGGTGAATTCGCTCGTACAAGGACTTTTCCAACAGCCCGTTGTAGTTGCCTTCGACAATCGTCAAACCCAAGTCGTAGGGCACGCCGAGCGAAAAAATGCGCTCGCCCATTTTTGGCAGATTGCTCTCGACCGCCAGGAACTTCCGGCTCGTTAACGCCTCGCCACGCAACAGCGCCAAATCGTGTACGACATCGACATTGAGCAACTCAAGTTCGCCGCTCTGGCCATCGTCCGTGTGCCATTCGGCCCGGTATTCGCCAGGATGGTGCACGAAGTCCGAAACGACATGAAAGTTGCTGATCAGCTGACCATCATCGCTGATCAGAAACCCGCTGCCGATCGAACGCTTGGCGCCACCCTTGGCGTCAATGATGCGCACCTGCACGACGGCATCCTGATGTCGCTCGAATACGGCCTCGGTCGACCAATCCTGCGCCAGAACTGGCAAAGCACTTAGGAGGAAAAGGAAACCACCGCGAATCGAATTCATTGCCCGACCTTCGCGAGGTGCGAATCATGAATGTCGGGGCCTCGCCCAAGACCAACATTCATGCGTGAATGCATGCGTCGGCAAACTCGCAACAATCCCGCACATCTTGCGCACAATGACTCAAGGGGCACCAGGAGCCCAAGCCGGTTCATAGGAAATTCGACTCAATAAACAAGATTACGCTCCGTCGAGAGGGCGCCTCAGCCTGACCCACTCGTCATGGACCGCTGCATTCCGGCCCCTACAAGACCGGAAGCAGCCGCAGCTTATCGCAGACGGTCTTCGGCAATCTCAATCTCGACGCCCTGCCGAAGCGCCTTAACGTAGGCGCTCGATTCAGTCGCTTGCCACTGCGACAACAGCTGCGCCTTGGCGCCATCTCGCGCCGCCTGCTCTGCCGTCTTTGGATCGCCGTCCACTACCGAACTGAGTTCGACCAAAACTTTCTCGTCGTCATTGAGCCTGATGACCCGCCGCAAGGGAGCCGCTCCTGGGCGAGGCAGCTTGAACACTTCCGTCAACAAATTTGGGTCAAGGTTTGCGGCGGTACGGACGACGGCCTCCGCTTTCTCGGCTGTCTTGCCAAGCGCCGTCGCAATCGTGTCGAGCGCCTCGGTCGCCAGACGCTTCTCAAGGTCAGTTGCCTGAGCATTCAACAGCTCGCGTTGCGCCTCCAACTTTAGTTCAGCCTCAACTTGAGCCCGAACTTCGGCAAGTTCTCGTTGTTTGGGCGCAATCCGCTCCAACACGCGAATCGCGACGGCATGATTCGGCGTGATATCGATCAGATCGCTGGTCTGGCCGCGATCGAGCACCATCTCGCCGAATGCCTCTTCCAGTACTTGCGGATTGAGCGCGATCCCTGTCGCGGCGTTCTTCGCGAAAGCCTCAGTTGTTTTGAGCGTCAATCCAGCTGCTTCGGCCGGGCCTTTCAGCGACTGCGGGTCGCGGTGGATTGCATCCAGCAATTGCCCTGCGCGTTCGTTGTAAATCCGTTCGCGCTCCGTCGATTCGAAGCTGGCCAGTAACTCCGACCGAACTTCTTCGAATTGCTTGCGATTCTCGGCACGCACCTCGCGAAGTTCGATGATGTGATAGCCGTTACTGCCGAGCACCGGCTCAGAAATTTCGCCAGCCTTCAATGCGAAAAGCGCGTCATCGAAAGCCGCATCGTTTGCGCCCTTTTCAATCCAACCAAGATCGCCGCCGGTCGCCTTCGAGCCCAGGTCGTCCGAGTGTTCCTTCGCCACATCGGCCAGAGACCGACCGCCGCGAATCTCGGCGAGCAATTTCTCAGCCTCGGCCAACGCCGCCTTCTGCACTTCAGCATCCGCCCCTGTAGCAACCTCTACGAGCACATGCGATGCGAGTCTCTGCTCCGGCACCACAAATCGATTCGCCTGCCGCTCGTAGCTCTCCCGCAGAGCCTCATCGGTGGCCGCCTCGATCTGGAACTCGGCAGCATTCAACTCGACGTACTCGAGCACAATCTGCTCTGGCGTTGTGTAGTCGGTTTTTTTCTCTTCGAAGCGTTTTGTGATGGCGTCCTCTGAAACTGGTTCTGCCAGGATCTGTTCGGCAGAGCCGATCCGCAGATGGCTGAATGTCCGGGTCTGATTGAAGACTTTCAGATAAGCATCGACTTCTGCTTCACTGACAAAGCTGCTCCCTCCGAGCCGGCTGGAGATCTCCCGGCCAAGAATATCGCGGGCCAGCAACGCTTCGAACGCGCCGGTACTGTACCCACGATTTCTCAGAAAAGCGCGATACAAATCTGGATCGAAGGTTCCGTTCGACTTGAAACTGTCGACCGCAAGCAGAACCTCTTGCAGTTTACTGGCTGGAACCTCCACGCCAGCTGCGCGGGCGTCCTGGACCAACAACTCTTCATCGACAAGAGCATCGACAATTCGGCGCTTGTTCTCTTCTGTATTCAGAAAGTCAAGCGGTGTGTCTTCACCCAACATCTGCCGCATCTGAATTCGTTGCTGCTCCAGACGATCTTGCAAACTACGAGGTTCGATTTCTTCATCGCCCACCTTGGCGACGTAGTTTTCGACCTGCGCCTGGAAGTAGTTGTTGATGCCGAACAGTGCAAATGGCACAGCCAGCAGCCCCACGATCAGGATCAACACCCATCCTGAGAATTTTTCCCGCATCGCTTGCAACATGGATCGATCTCGCGTCTTCGTTGATTGTAGATCGGATTTAGAAGCCGACCCCACAAACGGCACGGGCGCCGCAAGGGCGCCCGTGACGGTATTGGCGGAGCGGACGGGGCTCGAACCCGCGACCCCCGGCGTGACAGGCCGGTATTCTAACCGACTGAACTACCGCTCCATGGAACCTATGGTGGGTGCTGAGGGGATCGAACCCCCGACCCTCGCCTTGTAAGGGCGACGCTCTACCGCTGAGCTAAGCACCCAGCCGACGAGCCCGTCAGTTTACAGCATCTTTGAGCGCTTTGCCAGCTTTGAAACCCGGATTCTTCGACGCCTTGATCTTGATCGTGGCACCGGTTTGCGGATTGCGGCCCTGGCGTGCGGCGCGTTTACGCACGTCAAAGGTGCCGAAGCCTGTCAAGGTGACGCTGTCGCCAGCCTTTAGCGACTTCGTCACAACGGCGATAAATGCATCCAGTGCACGGCCGGCATCTGCCTTGCTGAGATCGGCTGCGTCGGCGATTGCGGCGATGATGTCATTTTTTTTCATCAGAAAACTCCCTTCGAGGTCGGCTGCAACTGTACGCCGACATTGTGGTTATGGGGATGGGCTTTGAGCTCTTCGTTTCAGAGCGGCGCCACAGGGTGGACCGTTGGATTTTGCTCGCTTCGTCATGCGCCAACGATCAGCGCGACCGCTTTATATCAGGCGATTTCAGCGGAGGCAACGAACGTGAAAGCCCGCAATCTGGCGGGAAACCAGCTGTCAAGTCGGTTTTCCAAAGGACAGGAACAGATGACTGCCCCCGGCCTTCGTCCAAAGGTATCGGAATTCCTGCGGCGAATCGATATCGAGGGCCACCAGATCAACCATTGCCGACGATTCAGTCTCACAGAACCCGCGCACCGCCCAACTGACTAAGCTCCGATTCGCGAAAAGAAGTCCTTAACGCTATCGAGCCAACTGGCCGACTGCGGCGTATGACCGCCCTCGCCGCCCATGGATGTATCGAGCTGCTCCAGCAACTCACGCTGTTCCGCAGTGAGCTTCACCGGCGTCTCGACGTTCACGCGGCACAGTAAATCGCCAACGCTATTGCTGCGTACCGACTGAACCCCCTTCCCTCGAAGACGGAAAATTTTGCCGCTCTGTGTTCCATCGGGGATCTTGAGCATCGCGCTGCCGCCAAGCGTCGGCACTTTGAGTTCGCCGCCGAGTGCCGCCGTGGTGAAGCGAATCGGAATCTCGCAGTAAAGGTCGTCGCCATCGCGTTTGAATATCTTGTGTTCGCGCACCGCGACTTCAACATACAGATCGCCTGGTGTCGAGCCCTTGGGGCCAACCTCGCCCTCGCCGCTGAGGCGAATGCGATCGCCCTGATCGACGCCAGCCGGAATCTTCACTCGAACACGTTTTTCGTCCTCAAGCACGCCGCTGCCGCGACAATAACTGCACGGATTGGCAATAGTCTTGCCGCTACCGCCGCAGGTTGGACAGGTCTGTTGTATCGAGAAAATGCCATTCTGCATGCGCACGCGACCGTGGCCATTGCAGGTTTTGCATGTTGTGGTCTTGCCGTCGGCGGAACCTGATCCGGCGCAATGATGACAGGACACTTGCGTAGGGATTGTAATCTCGCGCTCGACGCCGTTCACCGCATCCTCGAGATCAAGCTCCAGCACATAACGCAGATCGCTGCCGCGTCGCTGGCGCTGGGCACCGCCAGCACGACCGCCAAAAATGTCGCCAAAGATGTCGCCAAAGATATCGCCCAAGTCCGGGCCGCCGGCACTGCTGCGACCACCGCTCTGGCCGAGTCCGGCATGTCCGAAGCGGTCATAGGTAGCGCGCTGATTGGCGTCAGACAAGACTTCGTAAGCTTCCTTGGCTTCCTTGAATTTCTCCTGAGCCTGCGGATCGTCCGGATTACGGTCCGGATGAAGCTTCATGGCAAGACGCCGAAACGCCTTCTTGATGTCTTCGTCTGAGGCCGACTTGGAGACGCCCAGAATTTCGTAGTAGTCGCGTTTGCTCATAGGGCGTTTATTGGGGAAATCGGGCGGCGTCCGTTCATCAGTACGCCTAAACGCCCGCTGCCCCTCTCCCGCTGTAGGGGAGAAGGGCGCGGGTTGCTAAGGGTGATCGCTCAACGTTTGTCGCCGTCAACTTCTGTGAATTCGGCATCGACGACATCATCCGGCGCCTTTTGCGCCTGCGGTTCTGCATTCGGCGCCGGCCCCTGCGAGCTGGCGCTCGCGGCGGCACGCAAGGATGCCGACGCTTCGATCAATGCCTGAGTTTTAGCATCGATCTGGGACTTGTTGTCGCCCTTCATCGCAGCTTCCAGTTCCGCAAGTGCGCCTTCGACCTTGCCGATGGTTGCACCGTCCACTTTGTCGCCCGCGTCCTTGATGGCCTTGCGGGTGTCGTGCAACAGTGCATCGGCCTGATTGCGTGCGCTCACGAGTTCATGGAACTTCTTGTCCTCATCGCGATGCGCTTCAGCGTCCTTGACCATCTGCTGGATTTCTTCTTCCGACAGACCGGATCCCGCTTTGATCTCAATGCGCTGCTCTTTGCCCGTCTTCTTGTCCTTCGCCGATACGTGCAGGATCCCATTGGCATCGATGTCGAAGGTGACTTCGACCTGTGGCATTCCGCGTGGCGCTGGCTCAATTCCGGCCAGGTCGAATTTCGCCAGGCTTTTGTTAAACCGCGCCTGATCGCGCTCGCCCTGCAAAACGTGCACGGTAACGGCCGTTTGACTGTCTTCCGCGGTCGAAAACACTTGGGCGGCTCGCGTTGGGATGGTCGTGTTCTTTTCGATCAACTTGGTCATCACACCACCGAGCGTCTCGATTCCCAATGACAGTGGCGTCACGTCGAGCAGCAGCACATCCTTGACGGTGCCGGCCAACACGCCACCTTGAATTGCCGCGCCCATCGCGACGGCTTCATCCGGATTCACATCTTTGCGCGGCTCTTTACCGAAGAACTCTTTGACCGCGTCCTGTACTTTGGGCATCCGCGTCTGACCACCGACCAAAATCACTTCGGAGATATCGGATACCCGCAGGCCAGCATCGGTCAGCGCCGTGCGGCACGGATCGATGGTGCGCTTGACCAGATCGTCGACCAGGGACTCGAGTTTTGCGCGCGTCAATTTGACGTTCAAGTGCTTCGGCCCCGACGCATCCATGGTCACGTACGGCAGACTGACGTCCGTCTGCATCGACGACGACAATTCGATCTTGGCGCGCTCGGCCGCATCCTTGAGCCGCTGCAACGCCAGTGGATCATTGCGCAGATCGATACCCTGTTCCTTACGGAACTCGTCGACCAAAAAGTCGATCACGCGGCGGTCGAAGTCTTCGCCGCCGAGGAAGGTGTCGCCGTTGGTGGCAAGCACCTCGAACTGCTTCTCGCCGTCGATTTCGGCAATCTCGATGATCGAGATATCGAAGGTGCCACCACCCAGATCGTAGACAGCGATCTTGCGGTCGCCCGCGCCTTTTTTGTCCAGACCGTAGGCCAAAGCAGCCGCGGTCGGTTCATTGATGATGCGCTTGACCTCCAGACCTGCAATGCGGCCTGCGTCTTTCGTCGCTTGTCGCTGGCTGTCATTGAAGTAAGCGGGCACGGTAATGACCGCTTCGGTCACTGGTTCGCCCAGATAGTCCTCTGCGGTTTTTTTCATTTTCATCAGCACGCGCGCCGAGATTTCCGGTGGCGCCATTTTTTTGCCGCCCGCATCGATCCAGGCGTCGCCGTTCTCGGCGCCGACAATGGTGTAAGGGACGATGTCGACGTCCTTTTGCACCACTTGTTCGTTGAACTTGCGGCCGATCAGGCGTTTCACTGCAAACAGGGTGTTCCTGGGGTTCGTCACGGCCTGGCGTTTTGCAGAAGCACCAACCAGAACTTCGCTGTCTTTGGTAAATGCCACGATGGACGGTGTCGTACGATCGCCCTCCGAGTTTTCAATCACCTTGACCGACCCACCCTCCATCACAGCGACGCAGGAATTGGTTGTGCCAAGGTCGATACCGATGATCTTCGCCATGGTGAATCTCCGTTAGTTTCAAACTGTTGGGCCGAACGGCCTGATAAAAACAAAATGGGGCTGAATCGGTAAAACTCAAATCAACCAGGCCCCTGACTGACCAGAACCATCGCCGGTCGCAGTAGTCGTTCATGCAGGCGATAGCCTTTTTGCAACACGGCGATCACCTGATCTGCGGCAACATCCGGATGAGGCTGCATTCCAACTGCCTGATGGAGTTCGGGATTAAATGCTTGTCCGACCGGATCGATGGCATGCAGGCCGCTCGATTCGGCGAGCTTCTGCAGCATCTTTAGCGTCATCTCCGCGCCTTGTTTCAAGGTATCGACGTTGGCGCCGGGCGCCTCCGCTGCCTTTTGCCCTTGCTCCAGGCTATCGATCACCGGAAACAACTCGCCCAATACACGATCGGCACCGAACTTCCGGGCCTGCTCAAATTCGCGCACCCAGCGCTTGCGCTGGTTTTCAGCTTCCGCACGCTCCCGGACCACCTGCGCCTCAAGCTCTGCCACACGTGCGAGCGCACGCTCAAGCTCATCGTTAGCCGGACCGAATCCGTCGGCATCCTGTGTCGGCACATCTTGAGTGTCGTCGCTTGGGGTCATCGGAAGGCCTTTCGCTTAAGTCCGGACCCGGAGTGAGGGCGAGGCGACGGAATTCAAGAGGCAGGCGGCTTGAGCTGCGTGCGGCGACGGGATTCGGCAATCGATCACTCGCGAGGCTTCGCCTCAGACTGCCGAGCATTGTTGGCTTCACTCGGGCAGCGAACTGGCCCGGATTCTCGAATGCGCGAAACCTCGGCGCCCACCCGGCTGGTGAGCTGACTTACCCACACCACCCGTCTCGGCGTTCGCTCAGCGTTGCGCTTGCGAAGGCCGGATCAATGTAGGGAACCCAGAGCGATGACATGCGAACCTTGGCAAGTCAGCGCGAAGGTCTCATCGGCAACGGCTACGCTGGTCATCGGCCCCGCGCCCGGTATCGATACCTCTGTTGTGCCAAAGCGAACGCCTTGGTCGAGCAGCTTTGCGCCAGGCGGAACGGCGCTTTGTCCCGGCCATAGCTCACCAGCCACCGCGTGAAAGCTGCTACCGAAAGCGTCGGCATGCAAGACAAACACCTGGTCGCCAGCGCGCGCGAGAAGCTCCTTGCCAACCGTTGCCACCAGTGGTGGGGCAACAAACGGACCACCCAGACCACGAAACTGACCAGCACGTGCGACGAGCCGAGGTCCGGTGCCTGGGCAGCCATGCCACCGATTGGCCTTCAGGGCGTCGAGTTCAGCATGTGCCCGTTCCGCGGGCACATCCAACGCGAATCCAAGCGCGGCAGCGTCCAGGTGGGCCGCCGCTGAAAGAGCGCTCGCGCGATAGTGCGCGAGTCCTGAGCGCCAGGCTGCAACCTGACCGGCGCGGAGAAAACGATCGAGATCCGCCATCGCCGAGGACGCGAGGAGGCGCTGATAAAACTCAGGGTACCGGCCTTGATCCGCAACGTGGATGCAAGCATTCGCCAAAGCCGCGAACAAACGCCGGGGCGATTGCGCCACCAGTCGCGGCGCGCGCAGCGCAATTTCATGCCATAGTGGCAAGATCATCGGGTAGCGCGCACACCGCCCAAGAACGCCCTGACCAACAAGCCGCAGGCCCAGTTCGAACAACGACTCGCACAGCTCTGCAATACGATCGTCCCGCGCGTTGTGCAATGCACGCACCAGGACGTCGATGTCGTTCTTGACGTAATCCAGAAACACCTGACCATCCAAGGTCGCGAAGCGGCGCTGCGCATTGGCGAACCGTGCGTTCAGAGCGGGCCGGTTGAGCCGAAGCCAGTGCGCAAGTGCGGGATGCAAGGTTGTGGTCGCTCTTGGTGGATGGTGTTAATGATGATTGCGCCCTGATGCTACTGAATCTCGACCTAAGAGCACGACTCGAGAACTGCCCCTGGCGGTCGTGAGGACGATCGGCTTGCGCGGCATGCCGCGCGATCGACCGAACGCCCGGTGGCTGCGCCGACGGGCTGAAAGCAACGCAGCATTCGGGTCGAAAGACGCGGAAACAATTCAAAGTACTTTCGGGACACCACACTCACGAGGCTTCGCCTCAGACCGACGAGCATTGCTGGCTTCGTCCGACAGCGTACTCGCCACATCCCCGCGCTCCGCATTTCCGGCCCGGCGGCACAGCCGCCGGTCGTTCGGCTCGGCACACGCCTTGCGGCGTGTAAGCGCCGATCCCCACCCCCCTTGACTTAAGGAGCTGCAAAAGCCAAAGCCGCTTCGTAGAAAATTTGGCTCATTTGTCGAGATCAGTCTCCGTCAAGGACTCTAACCCAGCCAACGCAGATAGTTGCCATATCGCTGGTGTAACGACTTCAACAACAGCAAGTCATCATGCAACGGTCCATACAATTTGCCACCTTTGGCGATGGCCTGGATCTGTCGCTCAATCGAGGCGAGACGCTTGCGGGCTTCCGCAGCCGTGACGCCATCAAGTCCCGCGGCCAGATCCGCGGCCATATCGCGCACAGGATCGCTGCGATCGAGATCCAGGCGATCGTATTCGCTACAGCTCTGATCGAACAGCGCGCGCAGCCAGCCGATACGATCGCTCTTCTGCGCAGCGTTTGCAGGCGACTGAAAATATGCCGCGTCGAGATCGGCTTTCAGCTTGTCGTGCAAAACGAACGGCAATGTCTGGCGCACGTCCTCCAGATCCACTTCGGCGTTGCCGCGGAAAAACGCCATCGCTTTGGCGTACACCAGCAGCGTCATCAAATTGCGGACCGATAAGCCGTTGACCGTTTGGCAGCCCAGGTCTTTGAGCTTGTCGCGGCCGTCGTCTTGAGCACTGAGCCACGCCCAGTCAGTGCCCGCGAGCCGCGCCGTATCCTTGCTTTTGTACTCGAATTGCTGCCCGGCAATGTCGTTGAATTCGAATTGACTGGCAAAAAATTCGATGCGCCGACGCACCGGCTCGGGCATAGGCATGGCGCGAATGCGCTGTCCAAGTGCTCTGATCTCAGCCTCGCTGAAAATGATCTCTGCCGGCACGAAGTCCTCAGGCCGGGCGTCTTCCTCGATCCGCGTCAGCAATTCGCCCAAAAACCGCGGGTTGAACGGCAGCGCCTGCACAATCACATCGATGCGATCGCGCAATGCCTCGATGACTTGATAGGTGCCGCCGCCCTGATCGTCGTTGGCGGTGAGGTACCACGCCGCTGCCGGACACTCATAGATCTGGTCGAACAACTCGGCGTAGTTATCGCCCATCAAAGTCAGCAGCGCACTTTGTGTGCGTGTTGGGATGCGATTGTACTCATCGACAATCTTCACACGCATCGACAGCCAACTGCGCCACGCAATACGCACATCCTCGATACGCTGCGCCGATACCAGATCGGCCGGCAACGGGCTGCCGAGCAGATCGGCCGTGGTCATCTGCGGATGGCCGCGCTGCATGCCGCGTTTGACTTCGCGCACCGAATATCCCGCAAGCACGCCCATCAACAGCGCGCTGGCCGTCTTACCGCGCCCGGGGCCACCAATGAACAAACACTTGCGCTGCGCGGCGAAAGTCAGCAGCGGCAGCAGTACGAAGCTCGAATAACTCTGTGCGCTGGGCAGTCGCAGCGCACTCTTGCGATCGCCGAGTGCGAACTCGGTGCCCGGACCGTCGTTGTACTCAATGTCGTAATGTGGGCTGATGATTGCAGTGTTGACGATCCAGAAATACGCCTGACGCAGCTTTTCATCCAGCGCCGCCGTCACCTCGGCCACCGGCGCCGCATCGGCCGGCCCCTGATACAACGCGGCGACATCGAACTGCGGCAAGACCGCCGCAGGTTTAGGATTCGTCGGCGCCGCCGACACGCGCTGGAAAAGTTTGAACATCGAAACCGCTAGCTGTTGGGCTTTGTGATGATCGCTCTTACCAAAGAGCGCGCTTTGCGCTTCTCGTCCGCCTCAAGCTTCCTTCCGATTCGACGAGCCACTCCCTTCAACAGCGCAGAGTCGATCAAGGACGGGAGTCCGGAGGACAAGTTGGCGATTTCAGATCGCTCATCCTGCGTAAGATGATGACAGAACAATCCAACTGCTCCCTCAATCTCTGCGCTGTCAGCCAACGTCGGAGTCAGCCCAGATTCGGCGGCTGGTGAGAGACTGTTAGTGGTGTCACTTGAGGACAAATCTTCGATCTGACCCACCAAGATCTCTGCGCTACTCGACTTCACGGATACCAACTTCGCAAGGTGGTCCGTCGACAGCATTCTTGTTGTGTCTACTTCCTGTCTAAGGCTGTTCGAGACATTCTTGTCCGGGGCTTCGATGCCCACAAGGTGAATTCGAACGCCATACTTTTTGGCGATCATCACGCCCACGCGAAGATCGTCGTCTCCGCTGACGAGGAAGATGTCCGCAACGGCACGATTCTGCGCAAGCTCGACCAAGTCTGTGACGATCAGCGTATCGACGCCTTTCTGATTTCCGTGCTTGCTAATTGCGCCAAGTCGCACAGTAATATTGTCTCGGTACCCAAGCGCCAAGTGCTGTTGGGAGTCCCCGGGATTGTCGGCGCCATCGAACCACAGAACACGTAGGAGTTCGCGTCCTGGAAGGACCGAAGCAACGTAATCTTGAAAGAAAGGCGCTACATGATCATAGTCAACCCGGACTTTTGATCGGGGGTGATGGGTATCACCAGTGAGTGCGGCCGCGCTGGCTGAATAAAGATAACCCGCGTCCACCAAGATGGCGTAACGATTCATAAGGAGTGTTCCAAGTTAGTATCAAAATACGGCGACGCCCCGAGGGGCGTCGCCGGGAAGTAAGTGACCTATGCAGCCAAAGTGGTCACGCCGCAAGTGTACGCATTCTGTCGTTGGCGTCAATCGATCATCCTCCGTGCGTTTGCCTGCATTCAATGAAAATCCCTTGAGCGGATCACAGTGCCCTCTAACAGGTGCGTGAGGTTGTCGAGGCGTTTGGCCAGCAAGTGCGTGACACCCTCGGCTTTTTGTAGCTCACCTGTGACGCCGAGCAATTGCGATTCGAGCACGATGCGGCGTTCGCGATCGGCCAGATCGCGCCAGATGATCAGGTTCAGCCAGCCGCTTTCGTCTTCCAAAGTGACGAACATGACGCCCGAGGCGGTGCCCGGGCGTTGGCGCAGCTTCACCAAGCCCGCGACGCGCAAACGCGTGCCGTGACTGGCAGCCATCGCCTCGTCGACGCGACGCATGCGTAAGCTGCTGAGTTTGCCGCGCAACAGTTTCAGTGGGTGATCGACCAGCGTGAGCTGTGTGCTCTGGTAGTCGGCGAGCGTGTTCTCCGCCGGCGTTGGCAAGCGCAACTGCGCGGGCTCGTCCTTGATATGCGTGGGTGCAAATAGTGCCGGCATTTTTTCGATGCCGGTGACTGTCCATTGCGCACGATGGCGATGACCGGCCAACCCACGCAATGCACCGGCGTGGCTCAGAATCTCAAGATCGCTGCGTTCAAGCTCGGCGCGCGTGGCGAGGTCTTGTACCGACGCAAACGGACGCTCGTCGCGCGCCGCAACCAGACGCTCGACACCATCGACTTTGAGGCCCAGGACTTCGCGAAACCCCAAGCGAATCGCGATCCCGCGTTCGTGCTCCAGGCTCGCGTCCCAACCAGAGTGGCGCACATCGATCGGCCGCACTTCAACACCGTGCCGACGCACGTCCTGGACGATCTGATCAACCGAATAAAACCCCATCGGTTGCGAGTTGATCAGCGCAACCGCAAACGCCGCCGGGTGATGGCATTTGAACCACGCCGAGGCGTACACCAGCAGCGCAAAACTGGCCGCATGGGATTCGGGGAAACCGTAGGAACCAAAACCCTTGATCTGCTCGAACACCTGCTCGGCGAAGCTCACCTCGTACCCGCGCTCCGACATACCGGCAATGATCCGCTGGCGATAATGTTCGAGCCCACCACGGCGTTTCCAGGCGGCCATCGAACGCCGCAACTGATCGGCCTCGCCGGGGGTAAATCCGGCGGCGACGATCGCCAGTTGCATCACCTGTTCCTGAAAAATCGGGATGCCGAGCGTGCGCTCGAACACACGCTTCAAGTCTTCGGACGGGTAACTCACCGGCTCCAAACCCTGGCGGCGGCGCAGGTAGGGATGCACCATCTTGCCGGTGATTGGTCCGGGACGAACGATGGCAACCTCAATCACCAGATCGTAGTAGTTCTCGGGTTTCAGGCGCGGCAGCATCGACATCTGCGCACGCGATTCGACCTGAAAGACGCCGACAGAATCGCTGGTTTGCAGCATCGCGTAAGTGGCCGAATCTTCGGCTGGAATCGCCGCCAGCGATAACGGCGCATCCGTTCTGTAGCTGGCGACCAGATCGATGCAACGCCGCAGGCAGCTCAGCATGCCGAGCGCCAGACAATCGACCTTCAACAAGCCCAGCGTATCGAGATCGTCCTTGTCCCACTGGATAATCGTACGATCCGGCATCGCCGCATTTTCGACCGGCACCAGTTCGCTTAAACGTCGTTCGGAAATCACGAAGCCGCCAACATGTTGCGACAGATGGCGCGGGAAACCCAGCAGGTCTGCGGTGAGTTTGAGCAACTTCTTGATCTTCGTGTTGGCGGGATCGAAACCGCGTTCGATAAGGCGCTCTTCCACGGCACCAAAACCATCCCACCAGGTCAGCGCGCCGGTGATTTCTTCGACCTGATCGATGCTCATGCCAAGCGCTTTGCCGACATCGCGTAGCGCGCTCTTGGGCCGATAGCAGGCCACGGTGGCGGTGAGCGCCGCGCGGTCGCGTCCATATTTGGCGTAGACGTACTGGATGACTTCTTCGCGGCGCTCGTGCTCGAAATCCACATCGATATCCGGCGGCTCATTGCGCTCGCGCGAGATGAAACGTTCGAACAGCAGGTTCCCGCGTGCCGGATCGACCTCGGTGATGCCGAGCGCATAACACACCGCCGAATTTGCGGCCGAGCCGCGGCCCTGGCACAAGATACGCCGCGAGCGCGCGAACTCGACGATATCGTGCACGGTGAGGAAGTACGACTCGTATGTCAGTTCGGCAATCAGTGCCAGCTCGTGCTCGATCTGCGCACGCACGGATGGCGGCTCGCCGCGCGGCCAGCGTCGGCGCAAGCCATCTTCCGTGAGCTGCCGCAGATGTTCGGTCGCGGTGCGCCCATCGGGCACTACCTCATGCGGGTATTGGTAACGCAACTCGGCCAGCGAAAATCGACACAGCTCGGCAATACGCAGCGTCTCGTCGAGCAGCGCCTGCGGATACAGCGCACGCAACTGCGTCAGGCTACGCAGATGTTTTTCGCCATTGGGCGCCAGATGAAAGCCCGCCTCGGCAACGCTGCTGTGCGCGCCGATCGCCGCCAGAACATCATGTAACGCCCGCCGGCCACGAACGTGCATCTCGACACCACCCATCGCCGTGAGCGGTACACGCAATGCACCGCTCAACATCTGCGCATACGCGAGCCGGCGATCGTCGCCATGCTGGCGATGCAACGCAATGCCAATCCAACGTTTGGGAAAAAGCGCGGCAAGCCAGTGCCCGGTTGCGAGCGCCTCAGGCGCCGGTGCGAGCGGATCGCCGAATGGCGGCTCGCCCGGCAGCCAGATCGCCACTACGCCCGGCATTGCGGCCGGGACATCTTCCCGCGCCAGCACGTACTCGCCCTTCTCGGCGCTACGGCGTGCGTGCGTGATCAGCCCACAGATCGCTGTGTAACCATCGTGATCGGCGGCGAGCAAAACCAATTTGAGGCCGCAAGTCAGGCGAAACTCCGAGCCCAGAATCAGATGGAGGCCAGCGTCCTTTGCCGCCTCATAAGCGCGCACCGCGCCAGCCATCGTGCACTCATCGGTGATCGCCAGCGCAGCGTAGCCAAGTTCTTTGGCGCGTGCACACAACTCCGCCGCGGTCGATGCCCCGCGCTGAAAGCTGAAGTTTGAGAGGCAGTGGAGTTCGGCGTACATGGCATTGTGAGATTCGCTAACCCCTGTGGGTCGCGCTATCGCGCGACGCTGTTGTCTGTTCCTTGTCGGCTCGGCAAATGCTATGGATTCCTTTGGGGCGGGCAGATGTGCGGCTGGCACGTCTGCACTGATCAGGTGACGTACCTTCATCTTGATGCACCGCGGGCAAGTGCCAGCCGCACGTCCCCTTGTTTTCAATCCAGCAGGGAACAGCTCACAGCGTCGCGCGATAGCGCGACCCACGGCGTACGAGTTCTCGCTCAATACCGCCGCATCAACCCCACCAGCACGCCCTGGACCTGCACTCGCGCTGGTGCGTAACGCTGCACCGCGAAGTTCGGATTTTCGCTGTGCAATTCGATCTCGCCGCTGCGCCGATACAGGCGCTTCAGCGTCGCACTGTCGCCATCGATCAGCGCCACTACTACCTCACCGTTGCGCGCCGTATCGCGCGGCTCAATGAGCACCGTGTCGCCATCCAGAATTCCAGCATCGACCATCGAATCGCCGCGTACACGCAGTGCATAACACTCGCCGCGGCCGCGCAGGTGCGGCGGCACCGCGATGCGCTCGCGGCCAGATACCGCCTCGATCGGCCGTCCTGCGGCAATGCGCCCCAACAGCGGCACGCTGCCATCCTCCAGTGCGGCCGCGGTGAGCCGCACACCGCGTTGCTTGCCGTCCATCGGCGCCACTAAGCCTGCATCAATCAATGCTGTGACGTGTTTATGCAGCGAGCCGCGCGAGGCCAGGCCCAGCTCGGCGCACAGCTCGTCGAGCGACGCGGCATCGCGCCCTTCGCGCTCGCGTTCGATCAGATGATCCAGTACGCGCTGTTGTGCGTGTGTCAGTGCTTGCATGTTTTCCATTGGTTCTCTACGCTAGTCGAAGGAGAACGAAGCGAGAACGAAGATGAGCTTAGCGCAAGCAGCGGTGAACGTCGAGTCTTCAAGCGTAACGTCGACAGTTGCCATCGAAGATATCGACGTCGCGCGCCAGTGGGTGAGTCGAATCAAGCGCAAATACAAATCCTGCATCACCGGCGAGGCGGTGGTTGCGGCGCGCGCGGCGCGTTTTGCGCCGATCCCGAGCGACCTTGATCCACGCTTGCAGGCAGCATTGCGCACACGCGGCATCGCACAGCTCTACAGCCATCAAGCGGAAGCCTGGGCGGCGTTGCGCGAGGGTGCCGACATCGTCGTCGCCACGCCGACAGCCAGTGGCAAAACGCTGTGCTTCAACGGCCCGGTGCTCGATGCGGCGCTCAAATCGGGCGCCAAGGCGATGTACCTGTTTCCCACCAAGGCGCTGGCGCAAGATCAGGTCGCGGAGTTGTTGGAACTCAATCGTGCTGCCGAATTGGGCATTCGCGCCTATACCTTCGATGGCGATACGCCGTCGGACGCCCGCCAGGCGGTGCGCACCAAGGGCGATGTGGTCGTCACCAATCCGGACATGCTGCATCAGGCAATTTTGCCGCATCACACCAAGTGGGCGCAGTTCTTCAGCGCGCTACGTTTCATCGTAATCGACGAGGTCCACACTTATCGAGGCGTGTTCGGCTCGCATGTGGCCAACGTGCTGCGGCGGTTGCATCGCGTCTGCGCGTTTTACGGCGTGCGCCCGCAGATTATCTGCTGCTCGGCGACGATCGGCAATCCACGCGAGCATGCCACCGAATTGGTCGGCCGGCCGATGCGCGCCATTTTGAACAGCGGTGCACCCAGCGGCGAGCAGCATCTGCTGTTCTGGAATCCGCCGCCCATCAACCCGGACCTGGGCATTCGCGCATCGGCGCGCTCGCAAGTCAGCAAGTTGGCGCGTCTGGCGGTGAAATCCGGGCTCAAATCGATACTGTTCGCGCAGTCGCGGTTGATGGTCGAGGTGCTGACCAAATACTTGAAAGACGTATTCGACCGCGATCCGCGCAAGCCGGCGCGCGTGCGCGCCTATCGCGGGGGCTATTTGCCGGACGAACGCCGGCTCACCGAAAAACTCATGCGCGCCGGGGCCATCGACGCGATCGTCAGTACCTCGGCGTTGGAGCTTGGCGTCGATATCGGCGCGCTCGATGTGAGTTTGTTGTGCGGCTATCCCGGCAGCGTCGCCGCGACGCGCCAGCGCCTGGGGAGAGCCGGGCGGCGCCAACAAACGGCGGTGGGCGTGCTGGTTGCTGGCAGCGATGCACTCGATCAATTCGTGGTGCGCAATCCGCAGTACTTCCTCGAACAATCGCCCGAACACGCGCGCATCGACAAGGAGCAACTGTTGATCTTGCTCGACCACATTCGCTGCGCGTCGTTCGAGTTGCCTTTCGCTGAAGGCGATCGATTTGGCGAGCGCGATATCCGCGAGTTCCTGGACTATCTGGTCGATGAGGGCGTGTTGCATCGCAACGGCACACGCTGGCACTGGATCGACGACAGCTATCCGGCGAACGCAGTGAGCCTGCGCAGCGTCGCCGATGGCAATTTTGTCGTCGTCGATCGAACCGGCGGGAAGCAGACCATTCTTGCCGAAGTCGATTTCTCGTCCGCCGCGCTGACTTTGTATGAAGGCGCGATCTACATGATCCAGTCCATCCCCTGGCAGGTGGAGAAACTCGACTGGGCCGGCCGCAAGGCCTACGTGACACGCACACATGTCGACTACTACACCGACGCCATCGACTACACGCGCCTCAAACCTTTAAGCCAGTTCGAGTCGGCCAAGAGCCGATGCGGCGAGGCGCAACTGGGCGAGGTGCACGTGGTGCGCCGTGTCGCCGGGTACAAAAAAATTCGCTACTACAGTCACGAAAACATCGGCTACGGACCGGTCAATCTGCCCGATCAGGAACTGCAGACTACAGCGCTCTGGTGGCGCATCGAACCCGGCGCACTCGATGAGGCCTTTCCGATGCGTTTTGAAGCACTCGATGGCTTTCTGGGCGCCTCCTATGCGCTGCATACGGTGGCTACGCTGCTGTCGATGTGCGAGCCCAGAGATCTGGGTAAGGCCGTGGGCAGCGGCGATAGCGAATGGTCGGCAACAGTGAGTGGCAAGGGCCGTGGCGAGCTGCGCAATGCCGCGGGCGAGCCGGTGGACTTGCAGGCGATGGCCGAGTTCTCGCCTGCCGTGTATTTGTACGACAACTATCCCGGCGGCATCGGTCAATCGCGGCCGCTGTTCGAGCGGCGCCAGGAGCTGTTGAGCGGTGCGCTGAATCTGGTACGTAACTGTCGTTGCAGCGCTGGGTGTCCGGCGTGTGTTGGGCCGATCTTGCACAGCGATGAGCAGCGGCAGCCGAAGGCAAGCGCATTGAAGGTGTTGGGGTTGTTGGCTGCATGATGGCGGGGCGCGAGGCGCGGGGCGCGAGGCGCGGGGCGCGGGGCGCGGGGCGCGGGGCGCGGG
>JALHMH010000051.1 GCA_022844165.1 Lysobacterales bacterium | reverse complement strand
GCCAACTTTGGTGGTGGCATTCGTTTCCGCAGCCAGGGCGGCCCTGCGAACCTCGGGCTGACGTACACGACGGTGCGCAGCAATATCGCCCGCTTCGGCGGCGGGATTGCGGTGAGTTCAGAGAACGCCAGCCGGCCTGCAACGGTGGAGATCGGGCTGGAAAGCAGCATCGCGAACAACGTTGCCGGACTCGATGGCGGCGGGCTACATCTCACCAACCACGCGGTGTTCTGGATGCGCGCGACCGGTGCGGCGGTAACCAACAACGAGGCCGGACAGTTTGGCGGCGGCATCTACGCGCAAACGCCAATATCGGCATACATCGGTGCACCCGGCGAACCGATCAGAGAAAATGTCGCGTCGAATGACAGTGGTGGCATCTATTTCAGTTCGGGGACTTCGCCACTCGATGGAACCATCGTCCTGTATCGGCAGTCGCTGACGCCAACCGCCATCTACAACCCGATATTGATCAACAGTCTTGAGAACAACGCTGCCGATGCCATTGTGCTCGCGACAAGTGTGGACCTGGGTACAGTGGTATCTCGCCACCCCGGCGCGGTCTTCGAGCTGAACACCCAGGCCGCTCTGGATGCCTTACCCGACGGTGCGTATCGGCCAGCGAGTTGTCTTCTTGCGCAGTTCGACTGCGGACGGGGGCGCCTGATTGCCCGCGATGGTGGTCGCATCGAGGCGGAGCGATTCACCGCTACCTACTTGGAGGCAAATTCAGCCACGATCGACGTTCGCGATTCTCTGGTGAACGGCAGCATGGCCTTTTTTGGCGGTCCGTCAGGACGCATGTCGATTCACCAATCGACGGTTGTGCCGACACCAGGCGACCCCCGCCCTGTGGCCACGATCGACAGCGACGGACGTCTCGAACTGCGCGACTCGATTGTTTCGGGACCCTACACGCAGCTGCTGCAGATAGCCGGCAACCCTATCATCGACCTGTCGCAGACGATGGTTCCCAGCCTTGCCGGCGTGCCGACAGGTGCGAATGTGATACTGGGAACGGCCCAGTTCAGCGGCCAATTCGATTACCGCCTGCAATCGACCTCGCCAGGCATCGACGCGCTGCCAGCGCAGTACGATCGGGTCGATCCACGCGGTACCGTGCGCGGTATCAACCAACCCGGCGTTTGTGGCGCGACCGGGACAGCCGCGAATACTCGCGATCTGGGTGCATTCGAAACGCGCAACGGCGATACCTTCATGAGCGATCGATTCGGCGATCTGATGGGTCCACAAAGCGTGCGCGAGGAAACGCCCCGCGCCGCGATTCCGGACAACCCGCAACAGAACCTGCAATCGGCCATCGCTATCGCAAACCGCTCCGGTGTTCCTTGTCCGCTGACCAAAGTCCAGTTTCGAGTGCAACATCAGCGCCCATCGGATTTGCAGGTCAACCTCGTTGCGCCGACCGGGCACGTCTACGTGCTGTTCAATGGCAGCGGCGATATCCATCGCAGTTACTCGGTGGATCTGAGCGCCGAGCCGATCAACGGCGAGTGGAAGCTGGAAGTGCGCGACATTCTGCCAGGCGTGTCGGGAACGCTCGAGAGCTGGGCGATGCAGATGTGAACCAGGCGATGCGCAATTCCATCAGGTACGCAGGAACGCTGTTGATCGGGTGCGCACTCGGCGTCGCGATAGAGCGCTTGAGTGTGTCTGGCGAACCCGCCGCATCCGGCGTTTCGCCAACGGACCGACAACCATGCGTGTTAGACCTTGCAACAGAACAATCTGAGCGGCGTCGATTGCAGTGCTCGACGACGCTCAGTGAGCAGGCGCTGTTGCTCTGGTTGAACCATCTCACGTACGAATTCGAGGCGCGTTTCGTCGGTGATATCTGCGACACGAAACGTGGCCATTGATGCGGTACGAAACGTGGCGCCCGTTTGGCTTACGTCGAAAGGGCTGTGGTTCACACGACGCCACGAAGGATTGGCGGTCAACGATTTGAACATCGTCGTGTGGCCGGAAAGCGAGGTTCAGCAACCCTTCCGCGACCTTTCGGCGCTCTGAATCAACCGAAGCGACGCAAACCCAAACCGATGAGCAGCACGCCGCAAGCCAGCACAATGAGCCCAACTGAGCTCAGAGCATTCACCGATACACCGGCGCCGGAAGTGACCGTTCCCTGGACAACCGTGTCGCCATTGACCGTCGTGCCGGCCGCGCCCTGGCACAGGAACCTGGCGGTCTTGGCGCCAAGAGGCGCTCTCGCATCGAAGCGAATCGGCAACTGAGTGGCGAATCCCGCCGGTATCGTCAGCGGAAACCGCGGCGCGAAACTCGGATTGGGGTGGAAGTCGACGTAGTCGGTCAGTTCGAAGTCGGCGGCATCGTTGCCCTCGAAACGGCATTCGGCGATGGTTGCTGGTCGGCTGGCACGATTGGCGATCTCAACCCAACGGAAAGATTGCTGCCCGGCCGGGACCGCGCCGAAGTCAAGTTTTGGCGTGAGTTCGATCAGCGCAGGCTCCGCCGCAGGGCACTCAACCGCCACCGACAACGGCGATGGTTGATCACCCACGGAGACGCGCTGCTCGCAGCTCATTGATGCGCTCAGCAACGCGGCCTGCGGCGTGCAACGCACGCGGATCGGTGGGTCGTTTGGACCCAGGACCGCGGGGCCGCCGATGTTCCGGGACCCGCCTCCAATGATCGAAAACGCCGCCGCGGTAGAAGGAATGCTGCACAGGAGAAAGAGATTCGACTCCTCAGAGCCTGCCGCCACGACCGAGACCACCACCTCACCCACCGCATTGTCATCGCTCATTTGCGTCAGGCGAACAGCAGCACTGGGCAGTGTTGCAACCGGCGCCGATTGCGCGCCATCGCTGGCCGCCTGGAGCGCCTCTGCGCCAACGATGGAGATGACGCAGGCCAATGCACACCGGCGGCGGACCTGTGGGACAACGGTGTTGCAACGGCGCATAGCGGCTCCGGAGACGAGTGATGTAGACGATTCGACGGGGAGAGATGTGGCTTTGGGACATCGCCAGGCGCAGGCTTCATATGCAAAGCACCGAATGTCCTTATTGGATGCCTTCTGACGTCAATCGAGTTCATCCCACTGACGCACAGTCCTCGCATGCCGCTAGCCACCTTCCTCAGCCTGGCCTTCGTCACAACGCTCGGCGTCGCGCCAGTCCCAAAAACCGACGTAGCCCAAGCTCAGTTGCGTGCGATCAACCATCGCTACGTTAACGCCTTTGCCGTTGGCGACAGCAACTTCATGGACGCGCTGATGGCCGATGACTTCCTTCTGCTCAGTGCCACCGGCGCATACGTTGATCGCAAACAGCATTTGCATCAGATGCTGCGCGCCTCCGCGCCGTATGGAGTTTCGTACGACGATGTCCGTGTACGGTTATTCGGTGATGTTGCACTCGTCCAAGGCTACTTTGAGGGCGCCACACGAGCCGATGAGCTGGCGCGAGTTCGTTACACTGACGCTTACCATTGGGACGGTGTGCACTGGCGGCTGATCTATGCGCAAAACACCGCCCTGCGTACGCACGTCGAACAAGCGCAGCGAGAAGGCCACGAATTTGCCATCGACACGTGGGCGGGAGAACGCTTACGAGGCGACGATGACGTCGTGCTTCGCGAGCTCAACGAGAACTATGTGCGCGCCTTCCGCGAATCGGATGTTGCCTGGTATGACGCGCACCTGGCACCGGAATATTCGGTGGTCTATGGAGACGGCTCGTTTCACGATCGGGCGGCGGCGCTGGCGGACTTCGCCAAACCCAATTTCAAGACTCACTATCGCTCGTTCCCGGTCGCGGGCATTCGCATTCGTCGCTTCGACGACGTTGCACTGATCCACGCCGAGAATGCATTCGAACGCAAGGATGGCCGCCGCGGTATCTCGCGCTATACGGACGTCTGGCACAAATACCCAGACGGCCGTTGGTTATGCGTGGCCGCGCACATCACTAACGTTGCAGAGGCTGATCAACGACCAGAACCTTGAGGCGCTGAAGATGCGATTCAGAGTCGACGTGCCACCCGTCGCCGTCCGTCGGCGCCAGTTGAGCGCGATGGCCCGTTTGCGTTGGCGCCGAGTGTGCCATCATGGAAGCCTGGCTCAACTGCCGCACTCTCGAATGTCCGCTTCGCCGCCGATACCGGCTGGTATGCCCGAATCCACCCAGTCGCTCTTTGTCGAAGTTTACGATCGACTAAAGAGCATGGCCAGTTCGCAGTTGGCGCGCGACGGGCATGCGACGTTGAACACGACCGGACTGGTGCACGAGCTTTACGAAAAAATGGCGTCCCGAGATTGGGGCGAGCATGGTGGCCCTGAGAATTTTTTTGCCTACGCGGCGACGGCGATGCGCAATATCGTCACCGATCGCGCGCGCATGCGATTGGCACAAAAGGCCGGCGGGGACTGGGTGCGAGTGACGATCTCGGACCATGGGCAGGATGCAGCCGCCAATGAACTGGCGCTTGATGTGCTCGAACTTAACGACGGGCTGGACAAACTAGCGCAGGAAGATCCGCGTGCCGCACGCGTGGTCGAGTTGCGTTACTTCGCAGGACTCACTGTCGATCAGATCGCCGCCGTGATGAATCTCAATCGGCGCACCATTACCCGCGATTGGGAATTCGCGCGCGCCTATCTGGCTGCGCTCCTGCAGAAGTGACGGCGTGAGCGCCGCCACGCTAAGAGAATTGTTTGAAACCGCCATGGCACTGCCTGCCGCCGAGCGCATGCCGTTCGCCGAACGGGCGGCGACGGATGCAGGCCAGCGCGAGCGCCTCGTCAAGATGTTGTTGGCCAGCGAAACGATATCGGTCGATTTGCTTGCCAGTCGGGTCGATGAGGTGGCAGCGCGCCTGGCACCGAAGAACAGTTTAGTGTCCGGTTCGTGGTTGGGACGCCAGATCGGCGGATTCACGCTAGGCGAGGTGTTGGGCGAAGGTGGCAGTTCGATGGTCTTCGGCGCTGAGCGCGAGCAGGGCGGCGTGCGCCAACCCGTGGCCGTGAAGATCTTCAAACGAATCTTGATGGGCGCCGTTGAACGGCGACGCTTCGATAGCGAACGGCAACATTTGGCATTGCTGACGCATCCATCGATTGCGCGCTACATCGATGGCGGAAGTACGGAAGACGGCATCGCCTACATCGTCATGGAGCGCGTCTCGGGCATCCGCATCACCGATTACCTGCGCGAGCGGCGAGCCACTTTGCGCGATCGCGTTCGGTTGATGGCAGAAGTGAGCGATGCGGTAGCGGCAGCGCACCGGGCGCTGATCGCACATCGCGATTTGAAGCCAGCCAACGTCCTGGTCACGGCCGAAGGCCATGTCAAGTTGCTCGACTTCGGAATCGCCAAGAATCTCGGCGATACCGCCGATGCCACAACCACCCAGGATCGAGCGCTGACGCCTGCGTACGCAGCGCCGGAGCAGCTCGCTGGCGGCATCATCACAACCGCGACAGATGTGTATTCGATGGGTGTACTCCTGTGCGAAGTGCTCACCGGTTCGCGGCCTGCCGGCGCGATCGTGGCCCCCAGCCGTTTGTTGGACGAGGCTGTTGAGGCTGCGGGCATCCCCGAGTCCTTATCCGATTTGCGCCGTCAGTTGCGCGGCGATCTGGACAACATTTCGCTCAAGGCAATGGCCGAGCAGGCGCTGCAGCGCTACGGCTCGGCGGAAGCCTTCGGCGACGATCTGCGGCGTTACCTCGCTCACCAACCGGTGTCGGCACGCGCGCCGACGTTGGGCTACTTACTGAGGCGATTCGTACAACGCAACTTCGCTGCCGCTACGATCGCTTCCGTCGCACTGATTGCTGTGATCGGCCTGATGGTATTGGCGTGGCGCAGTGCGCTGCAAGCGGGCCAGGAAGCCGATCGGGCAGAACGCACGCGGGAAGTCCTGGTTAGCGTGTTCCGCGCCGCCGAACCCGTCAGCGCCGAACGGCCTACGACGCTTGTCGAGGTGACCGAAAGCGCCATTCTCCAGTTGCGAAACGATCGCTCCGTGCGGCCGGCGATCCGCGACGATCTGCTGGTGGAACTGGCAGGCGTACTGGCAGGGCAGGGCCAGACATCGCGATCCACGGAGTTGCTCAACGAACTGCTGGCGCAGCAGGGTGGCGATGCTCTGGCGCCCGAGCAACGGCACCGCGCGCAACTGGAACTCGGACGGGTGCTGCTGGAACAACAGCAGTATGCGGCTTTGGATGCGCTGCTGGTGACGCTGGAAAAGGCGTCGCTCGCAGCGGACCTCGATGCGGAACGTCGCATGCTCCAATCGGAGCGCGCGGCTCAGCAGCTGCGCTATCCAGAGGCAACGGCTGCCGCAGCTCAGGCGGTGGCTGCCTGCAGCAACGGCGCCTGTCCGCCGATGGTCGAAGTGCAAACACTGGTGTGGTTTGCGGGCACGCAGCGCCAGCGCATGCTCGGTTCGCAGCAACAGCGAGAGACGATTTATGCGGCCAGTGTTGCCGCATTTGAGCGGGCGATCACGCGCGGTATCGAACTGCTGGGACCGACACATGTACTGATCGCGGATGCGCAGGGCGGGCTTGCGGGTACGTATGCGCACATGGGCCGGCACGAAGAAGCCGAACGATATGCGCGCGCAGCGGTAGATATCGGGGAAGGCACGCTGCCAGCGACGCATTGGCGACTACAGGACTGGTTGAGCATGCTGGCCTATACCCAGTATCGGCGCGGTGCCTCGCGCGAGGCCGTCGACAGCGGTGAGCGGGCATTGCGTGTGGCAAAGACGCGCTTTGGTGAAGCGTCGCCGCAACTGTATTCGATGCTCAGCGTGTTGGCCACATTTGAGCGGGCAGCGGGGGACTATGCAGCAGCCGCCGAGCATTTGCGGACGGCACTCGAAGGCGCGAGTACGCTTTTGGGCGCGCAGGCGCCCGGCGTACAGGCGTTGCGCTGCCGGCTGGAGAACGTTCGTACATTGCTCGGCAAATCCGGCGTCGACGCGCCATGCGCCGAAGAGCTGCAAGCGTTGCGTGCCGATGAGCGGCAAGCTTTTTCTCTGAGGCAGGCGCTTCGGGACGCCGCCGAAATTGCGCTGTGGCGAGGCGATCCCCTCGCGGCGATTGCGCTGTTGCAAGAGAACCTGGATCGATCGGGCGGCGAGACCACAACGGTGAAGTTGCGTATCGAAACACGCCTGGCGGTTGCGCAGTCGATGGCCGGCGAAACCAAGGTCGCACAGGCGAATCTGGCGCGTCTGTTGCCCGAACTTGATCGCCACCCGGACTTGATGGACGCTTGGCGCGATGCGCAGTTGGCGCTGGCGGAGCTCGCGTGGCAACGAGGCGATGTGCCTGCCGCGCGTCGGGGTGCGGACAGCGTGCAGCTTCGGATCGACCTGTTGCCCGCAGCCGAGCCGTATGTACGCGCCCGTCTGCTCCGTCTGCAGGCGCGGATGGCGGACGCCTAGGCGGGCGAGTGCCGCAGCATTCGGCGCTTTTCCGTCTGCTCTTGCGCCCGCAGGCAACGATAGATGCTTTGCCGATTGGACCACTCTGACCGTCGTCGGCTTGAGACAGAATGAACGAATGTCAACTGTCGTGGCGCAGTTGCCGCTCAAAAATCGTCAGGAATAAATGCCGCACTCACGCGGCGTGATGGTTGCGGACAATGCAGACGGTTTCGAACACGGTACGATTTTGTATCGCCAACAGCGAGCTGGGTTACGCCGAGGCTCGCGGTGGCGACTTGGATGGCGGAGAAATGTTGTGCGAGATGGCGCTGCGGGGAATGCGCGAGCAAGGCGCGACAACGCACGAGGCCTACCTGGCGCTGCTGTTGCGCATCGGCAAGATCAAACTCTGGAAAAAGCAGGCCGAACAAGCGTTGGACTTCTTCGATGAGGTGCTGGCCTGTTGCCAGGCCACGGAGAACAGCAACGATCGCCCACTCAAACATGCCCAGGTAGGCGCGGCCGTCGCACTTTGGATGATCGGCCAGCGGCAGGCGGCAGCGAGCCTGCATCGGCAACTGTTAGCAGCGATCGGTAGCGACGAAGACCTGATCGAGGAACGTGCCGAGCTGGAAATCGGTTGCGCTGAAATTGCGGCTGCCAACCAACATTGGGACGAGGCCGAACGTTGGCTGGCGCTGGCCGATCACACCTGCCGCTCGGCCGGCGTGCGCTCGCCGCTGTTGGCCGAGCGCCGCAATATGATGCGCCGTTGTGTCGCTCAGCGACGGCCCCTGCAGTGGATTGTCGGCGCACACCGGGTGTCGATGCCGCATCTGCGGCGCGCTGCCTGAGCCCGGCGCGCGAGGGCGCCATCGTGCCCGGATTCGGCGTCGTTCGTCGCATCGTCGTTTAAGAGTCCTTGACTGACAATGCTCGGCAGTCTGACGCGAATTCTCGCTCGTGTCTCATTTCTGCGCCGTTCTACGTCCGAGTGGTGGCACCTCACAAACTCGGAATTTGCACATGCAGCCTAACCGTCTTTCGCACGCAGCGTTGTCGCTCGCCATCCGCTTTGCGCTGATCTCCTTTTCCACGTTGGCGTACGCACAAAACACCACGGGGACTGACGGGGCCGAAGAGGACGAAGCGACAGAACTGGAGTCGGTCACCATCACCGGCTCGCGCATCAAACGCGCAGGTTTCGATACGCTCGAGCCTGCGACGACCTTGACCCGCGCCGAAATCGATCTGCGCGGCCAGACCAATGTAGCCGATTCGCTCAATCAACTGCCGGGATTCGGCATCGGCGTGACCCCCGAAGGCGGCCAGGCGAGCTTTGGTGCCGGCGTTAACTTCGTCAATCGCTTCGGGCTGGGCACGAATCGCACATTGACCCTGGTCAATGGCCGGCGCTTCGTATCGTCTAACCCGCCGAGCATTTTTGGTGCCGGCGCGCCGGGTCTGCAAGTCGATCTGAACGCGATCCCAACCCAACTGATCGAACGCGTCGAGAATCTGGCAGTCGGTGGTGCACCGACCTACGGCTCAGACGCGATCGCTGGGACCGTCAATGTGATTCTGCGGCAAGACTATGAGGGGTTCGAAGTCGGCAGCACCGTCGGCGCGACCGAAGAGGGCGAGAACTTCCGCTACAACGCGCGAGCTCTGTACGGATTCAACTTCGCTGACGACCGCGGCAACGTCGTGGTGAGCGCATCGATGGACGACAGCGAAGGTGTGCTGCAGAGCGACATCGAGTTTTTCACTCGCAATCGTTTCTTCGGAGTCAATCCGCTAGAGACGGCACTCGGACTCCAGCCGGGTCGTACGCCGCTCAACGACGGGCGATTGACAGGGATCCCATTCAACACCGGACCGGCCGATGGTATTCCCAACGCGGTGCTTGCCGCGAATCGGCGTTTGATGCCTTTGACCTTTGGTGGGTTGTTGTTTCCGGCCACCGGTGCGACAACGCTCAGCGGTGGCGGCGGCCTGCCGCGCGGCTTTGGCGGCAACGAGCAGACCTATTTGCAATTCGATCAGAACGGCAATCTGGTGCCCTACAACCCAGGCACGCCGTTCGGCACGCTCGACGCCTCGGGCGGCGATGGATTGAACCTGACAGAAACCGCGCAAGTCACCAGCGATCTGCGCCGGGCCAATCTCTTCGGCTCTGGCCATTTCAACATCGGCGAGAGCTCGCGTTTGTACTTCGAAGCCTTGTACTTTACCTCCGAGGCACAGGAAATCATCGATCAGTCGATATACAACGCGACGATCTTCGGCGGATTGAGCCAGCCATTGACCTTTCAAGCGACCGACCCGCGGCTGACGCAGCAGGCGCGCACACGGTTGCAGGAGTTGGGTATCAGCTCTTTTCGCCTCTCGCGCGCGTCTCGCGATCTGGTCAACAACAACGCGCGCACCGAGACCGAATTGATGCGTGGGGTGCTGGGCTTCGCCACCAGCTTTGCCTGGGGCGATCAAGATTTCACCTGGGACACATCGCTGACTTATGGTCGCAGCGACGCCGATAACTTCCAAACCGTGTTGGATCAGCAGCGGTTTGTCAACGCCATTAACGTGACAACTAATGCAGCTGGCCAGGTCGTCTGCGATCCGAATGGTCGCATTGGCGTCTTCACAGGGCCGACGCCGGTCGCCGACTCGAGCTGTGTGCCGCTCGATATCTTCGGCGAAGGTCGGGCCAGCGAGGCCGCGCGCAACTACGTCACCGCGCGAACGCGAGCGAATTCCACCATCGAACAATCGGTGTTCAACAGCAATATCGGGAGCTACTTTTTCGACTATTGGGCCGGAAGTATTGGCGTCAATGTTGGGTACGAGCATCGAACCGAACAAGGCCGTTTCACACCGGATCCCTTTCAAGTCGCCGGTCGCGGCCGCGCGGTACCCATCGGCGCCAACGGCGGCAAGTTCGATACCCACGAGTTTTTTGGCGAAGCGTCGATCCCGTTGATCGGACCGAGTCAGGAAATATTCGGCGTCGATTCTCTCGATATCGAGCTGAAAGGGCGCAACGTCGACAACAGCATCAATGGATCTTTCGATGCCTACACCTATGGTTTCCAATGGAGCCCGTTCTCCGACCTGCGTATTCGCGGTAACCGAACGCGGTCTTTACGGGCGCCCGCTATCGTCGAGCTGTTTACACCGCTTTCGACCGGTTTCCTGACGTTGAACGATCCGTGCGACGGACGATTCATCGGTGCACCAGGGAGCACACGTTTCGAAAATTGCCAGGCGCTGTTCCGCAATCTTGGTTTGGTAGGTGCCGGCGAAACGCTGACCAATTTCCAATCGACGATCGTGAGCGCTACCCAGCAAGGGGTCACGGGCGGCGATCCAAATCTGGACAACGAACGCAGCATCGGCCGCACCATCGGATTCGTGTATGAGCCTGGCTGGGTGCCGGGTCTGAGCGTTGCGCTCGACTATATTGAAATCGACATCGCCGACTCGATCGTGACCTTAACCGGCACCCAGATCGCCAACGCCTGCTTCGACGATCCAAACTTCGATCGCAACAATCCACGCGCTGGCAATCGTTTCTGTACCGCGATCAATCGCAACGGCGCAGGGCAGATCGTCGAAACGCGCGACGCCAATGGTGTCAGCACGCCGGCAATCCGCACCGGCTACGCCAACATCGCGTCAACCGACTTTCGCGGTGTGACCAGCGAGGCCGCCTACCGTTTCGAAACGGACAAGGGCTGGAAGTGGACGATTGCCGGCTCGGCATTCAACCTGCGTGAGCTGTCGAATCAAGTCCTCGGCATCCGCACATTCACCGACGGTGTATTCGGTAATGCGCGGCAACAGTACCAGCTGCGAAGCTCGGTAGACATCGATCGCTGGAACTTCAATGCCCAGGCGAACTATCTGGGCGGCGTTGCCTACAACAACGCTTTCACGGCAGAAACGCAGGACATCTTGCGCGTTGGTTCGCACACTACGCTGGATCTTGGCCTGGGCTATCGCTTCGACCAGGGATTGGTTCGATTGTCGGTGACTAACGCCACAGATCGCGAACCGCCTTTTGGCACCACGGCTGGCGCCGCAATTGGCGCGTACGACATCCTGGGTCGCCGTTATGCCCTGAGCGCCGAGTGGAAGTTTTGAACCAACCAGCTCGGCACCACGCGCCGAGCACCAACTTTAGGAGTTCTCTGTCATGCGCTGGCTCAAACCTGCTTTACTGTTCGTACTGGTGAGTATGTCGGCCGGTGCATCCAATCCCGTTGTTTCGGCGGAGGAATCGAGCTTGAATCGAATCCTCTCGGATGCCTACGATCGGCTCGAACTGGCCCGGTCGGGTCAATACGGATGGATGACCCGGCGGCAATTGCAAATCGCCAACGCTGCGCTCGAGACGATCGAAGAACTGACGGCCGGGAAGTCCGAAATCCACGAGCTGTCCAGCGACGATCGGCGTGAGCTGGAAGAGGCCCGCGGGCGAATCGACCAGATCCTGCGCGCGGAGAATAAGAACCGAATTGTCTGTCAGCGTGCGGTACAAACGGGATCGCGCGTGACCAGGACGGTTTGCATGACCGTTGGCCAGCGCGAAGAACGCGCGCGCAATGCGCGCCGTCAGGCGAGACAACTGCAAGGCAGTCTCTGCGTCGCCAGTGAAGCATCGGTGCGATGCCCGTCGGAACGTGGCCAGTAGGCGATGGCAGAAGCGCGCCGGGAAGTACCACCGAACGAAGTTCGTTCGGTGGTATCAAGGGCTACCAGATTCGTCTGCGCAGATTTTGGGAAAACGCATGAAGATCGAGGGTGTCCCATTTGCCGTGACCGACTGGTCATCTATCCCGGAAACGATACATCCGGGAACAACAGGTGTGGCCTATTGGCGCACCGTTCAAGCAGGCAACGTGCGCATTCGCATGGTCCGGTACTCGCCTGGCTATCTTGAAGACCACTGGTGCTCTCGCGGCCACGTGCTCTTGGTGATGGAGGGCGCGCTCGCGACAGAGATTCAAAACGGCGCTACGTTCTTGCTAGCGCCTGGGATGTCCTACCAAGTGTCGGATAACGTTGCTCCGCATCGATCTTCGACCGAATCGGGCGCGCAGTTGTTCATTGTCGACTAGTGGCGGCATCGCAGCCTTGGCAGGAGACGGCACCTACTTGGGCGGCGTGGTGTCGGCGACCATGAGCGTAGCGACTACAATGCGCCAATCGAGAAAGGGCTCGAAGTGCTTTGACGCCAAGCCGCGCGCAGCCCAGTTGCCATGCCGCGGCCGGCAGCTATAGACGTTGCTCTGGCACGCGGCTCAACATGCCGCGCACAAAGACCAATGCTCCGCCTTGCGAAACCAGGGGGCCATGCAACAGTCCAGGGACGGCTATCTGCAGATCGCCCGGGCGCATGTCGATATCGCCAATGCGCAAATCACCGCTGATCAACATGCACTCCTCCACCGAGCGCTGCGGATGAACCGGGAACGATGTGCCAGGGCTGTAGCGCACCAGATAGGTGGCCTGGCCCGTGATTTCATCGCGCATCAGGACTTTGAGATATACACGATCGGCCAACACGCGCCAGTCGCCGCCGTCGGCGGGAAAAAACGCATGCGCGGGGGCAAAACCGATCGCATCGCTGATGCGCTGGAACAGCACGGACCGGGCTCGCACTCGCGGTTGCAAGTGGCTGCCAATGGCGAAGGCGAGCGCATCGTCCAGAGCGTCATCCAGAGCTTCATCGAAGATCATCGATCAGCTCCTTGCGCAACACAGACAGTGCGCGCCGCACGTGCGACTTGGTGGTGCCGAGCGGCCAGCCGGTGACTTTGGCAATCTCCGTGTTCGACAAGCCCTGAAAGTAAGTCAGCTCCAATGCCCGCCGTTGTTCATGACTCAATTGGCCCAATGCATGCTTAAGCGCGCCGGTTGGCTGCATGTCGCCGAAACGATCGTCGCCGTCGTCGGCTGGGGTTTCCCGCAGCAATTCCGCCGCAGTGATTAACTGGGCCTGCTCTTTACGCAGCCGGTCGATGGCGCGCGTGCGACAAAGCATCGTCAACCAGGCCAAGGCATGGCCGCGGCTGGCATCGAACTGCGCCGCAGTGCGCCACACCTGTACGAAGGAATCGGCGACACAATCGTCAGCCCAGACTTGAGACTTCAACACGCTCATCGCAATCCCCACGCAGCGATCCACGGTGGCCTCATAGAAGGCCCGAAAAGCCGCCTGATCGCCAGCCGCTATCTTGCCGACCAAATCGTTCAAGTCATTGGGTGTGGCGATCGACACAGCAAACGTCATCGAAGGCGCCCTGGGCGCGTTGGACACTGATACTAGCGATGCCGTGGACGGCGTGCAGGAATGGCTCAATGTGCAGGTCCTGGGTTCGGAACGATGCGTCAGGGTTTGCGTAATGCGAAAACGCAGAGCGCCGCCAGAGCGCATTCCACGGCCAGCGCGCCGAGCAGAAAACCACCTCCAGTGCCATCGATGAGCATCCCCGCGGCACGCGCCGCTGCGATGCCCCCGAAACTAAAGGTGCCTAACCACAGGCCGGCGCGCCGGTATTGTGCATTCCACGCAGCACCAAAGAGCAGCGCCGCCAGGCCGAGCTCAAGGCCGCCGTAAAAGGCGCGCATCTCAGTGGTCGCCACACCATCGGCAATCGCGATGCCAACACTGGCCAGCGTTGCCTGCGGCGCAATGAACATCACCAGCCCGAAGGCCAGATAGCCCACGCCGCATAGGGTCAAAGCCACAATGTCCAATCGCATCTGCGGGTTCCTTTTCTCGACGATCCTGCGAAGACTCCGCCGATTGTCGTGACTTACGTGTGATCGACGCTATCGGATGCGAGCGCGATTTGCGAATATCTAACGAGGCTTCGCCTCAGACCGCCGAGCATTGTTGGCTTCGCCAGACACCGTACTTGCCAAAACCCCCATTGAGCGGTGCGCGCATTTCCGGCGGCACAGCCGCCGGGCGTTCGGCTCGGCACACGCCTTGCGGCGTGTCAGCGCCAATCCTCACCCTTGTACTCAAGGGGGCTTCAACAGCCAAAGCCGCTCCGACGAAAATTTGACTCAAATGACAAGATCTGGCTCCGTCAAGGACTCTAGCGATGAGAATTAACAAGTACATCGCCGACACCGGCTATTGCTCGCGGCGAGACGCCGATACGCTGATCGAATCGGGTCGGGTCACGATCAATGGTGCTTTGGCAGAGATCGGCTCGTTGTTCATCGAGGGCGATGAAGTCCGCGTGGATGGACAAATTCTGCGTGCCCGGGCGAAAAAGGGCGGGCGCGCTCATGTGTACATCGCACTTCACAAACCCGTCGGCATTACCTGCACCACCGACGAGACTGCCGCGGGCAACATTGTCGAGTTCGTTGGACATGAAAAGCGCATCTTCCCGATCGGGCGGCTGGACAAGGACTCGGAAGGGCTGATTCTGCTGACCAGCAACGGCGATATCGTCAACGACATTCTGCGCGCCGAGAACCACCACGAAAAGGAATATCTGGTGGCGGTGAACAAGGCGGTGACGCCGGAGTTTCTGCGCGGCATGGCGAGCGGGGTGCGTATCCACGGGCGCATGACGCTGCCATGCCGTACCGCACGCATCGCCAAATTCGGCTTCAAGATTGTGCTCACACAAGGGCTGAATCGACAAATCCGATTGATGAGTGCGGCGTTTGGCTATCGCGTCACGCAGCTGCGTCGCGTGCGGATCAGCAATATTCAATTGGGCGCGCTCAAGGTCGGTCGATGGCGAAACTTGACGGATGCCGAACTGGCCGGGTTGTTGCCGGGTCGAAAGGACTGGTGAGGCGGACAACGCGCCTTCAATCGGGAGACGCTGATCGATGAATGAGGAGTTGCTCTTTCTAAGTTGGACGGGTCTGCACGTCACGCCGTGGAAGCTGATCGGCTATACCGGCGCTTTGTTATTCGGCGCGCGTTGGTTGGTGCAGTTCCTGGCGACGCGTCGGGCAGGTCGGCCGGTGATACCGCGAGCGTTCTGGATCATGAGCGTGCTTGGAAGCGCGATGACGCTCGCCTACTTCCTGTTCTCGGCGAAACAAGATTCCGTCGGCGTCTTGCAGAACCTGTTTCCGCTGATCGCAGCGACGTACAGTCTCTGGCTGGATCATCGACCTGAGGTTCACTTGGCGGAGAACGGCGGATCGTCGCCTCGCTGATTCGGCGAACACCGAAGCCATTCACGCATACTATCGATGTCATAAAAACGAATGACTTCCTCAATTAGTCTTCGTGCACTAAGCTTCGCCTCCCTTCATCGTCGATTCGCAGGAGATAGCCATGTCGGCCGAACCCAAATGTCCGTTTTCTGGCGCGCTGAGCAACGCCGTGACCGGCACACAAACCAACGCCCGCTGGTGGCCCGAAGCACTCAATGTGAGCATGCTTCATCAGCATTCCGCCAAAGGCAATCCGCTGGGCGATCACAACTACGCTGAGGCCTTCAAGTCGCTCGATCTCGATGCGGTGGTCAAAGACCTGACCGCACTGATGACTGATTCTCAAGACTGGTGGCCTGCCGACTACGGCCACTATGGCCCCTTCTTCGTGCGCATGACCTGGCACGCGGCAGGTACCTATCGCATCGGCGATGGCCGTGGCGGTGCTGGCAACGGTGCGCAGCGTTTTGCGCCGGAGAACAGCTGGCCGGACAACGGCAATCTCGACAAAGCGCGTCGCCTGTTGTGGCCGATCAAACAGAAGTACGGCGACAACTTGTCGTGGGCCGATTTGCTCGTGCTTGCCGGCAATGTAGCGATGGAATCGATGGGCTTTAAGACCTTCGGTTTTGGCGGCGGCCGCGCCGACATCTGGGAAAGCGAGAACGACATCTATTGGGGGCCGGAAGGCAAATGGCTTGCCGACCAACGTTACAGCGGCGACCGCGAACTGGCGTATCCGCTGGCCGCCGTGCAGATGGGCTTGATCTATGTGAATCCAGAAGGCCCGAACGGCAATCCGGACCCGTTGGCTTCCGCGCGCGATATTCGCGAGACTTTTGCGCGGATGGCGATGAATGACTACGAGACCGTGGCGCTCACGGCCGGCGGTCATACCTTCGGCAAAGCCCACGGCGCCGGCGATGCGGCAAAAGTCGGTCGCGAGCCGGAAGGCTCGGAAATCGAACATCAGGGTTTCGGCTGGATCAGCACGCATGGTTCCGGCAAGGGCGGCGATGCGATCACCAGCGGTATCGAAGGCGCGTGGACGCCCACGCCGACCACCTGGGACATGAGCTACTTCGAAACCTTGTTCGGCTACGAGTGGGAGCTGACGCGCAGTCCCGCCGGGGCTCAGCAATGGAAGCCCAAAGGCGACGCTGGCGCTGGCACCGTGCCGGATGCACACGATCCGAGCAAACGTCATGCACCGATGATGACCACCGCCGACATGGCGATGCGTATGGATCCGGCATACGAAAAAATTTCGCGGCACTTTTTGGCCAATCCGGCCGAGTTTGCCGACGCCTTTGCGCGCGCCTGGTTCAAGCTCACGCACCGCGATATGGGCCCGAAAGCGCGTTATCTTGGCAAGCTCGTGCCGACGGAAGACCTGATTTGGCAAGACCCGGTCCCCGCTGTCGATGCGCCGCTGGTCGATGCCAATGACGTCGCTGCACTCAAGGCCCGTGTGCTTGGGTCGGGTCTGTCGATTGGCCAATTGGCGCGCACTGCCTGGGCGTCGGCATCGACGTATCGCAACAGCGACAAACGTGGTGGCGCCAACGGCGCACGCATCCGGCTCGCGCCGCAGAAGGACTGGGAAGTCAATCGCCCGGGTGAGCTTGCGAACGTACTCAGTGCGCTCGAAGGCGTCCAATCTGAGTTCAATGCCAAGGGCGCGAAGAAGATCTCGCTGGCGGACTTGATCGTGCTCGGTGGCTGCGCCGCTGTGGAGGCCGCCGCTGCCAAAGCCGGGCACACCGTCACAGTGCCGTTTACGCCGGGCCGCACCGATGCATCCCAGGCGCACACGGATGCCGACTCCTTCGCTGCACTTGAGCCGAAGGCCGATGGTTTTCGTAATTACGTGAAGCCGGGCCTGGAAGCGGCGGCCGCAGAACTTCTGGTCGATCGGGCGCAGCTGTTGACCTTGAGTGGGCCAGAGCTGACGGTACTGATCGGCGGACTGCGCAGCCTGGGCATCAGTGAGGGCTCACTCGGGGTGTTTACGCAGCGGCCCGAAACGCTGAGTCGCGATTTCTTCACGAATCTGCTCAGCATGGATACCCGGTGGCAACGCTCGGCAGCGAATCCGAACGTGCTGGAAGGCACCGATCGGAAGACCGGCGCGAACAAGTGGACTGCTTCGGTGGTGGATCTGGTGTTCGGCTCTAATTCCGTGTTGCGTGCCTATGCCGAGGTCTACGCACAAAACTCGTCCGAGCAGAAGTTCGTCAACGACTTCGTCGCTGCTTGGACCAAAGTGATGAATCTGGATCGTTTCGACCTGGCCAGGTAAGCCAACCGTCAGACCCGGCGCGCATCGCGCCGGGTCTGGTTCGATTGACCTGAAAACCTCAGTTGACCGCTGTTCCGGTCCGACTGAGTGGGCGACATGCCACGCAGGCATATCCGCCAAGCCGCTCGCCATTTCCCCTTCTTCGGCGCTACAGCGACGATGAGCTCGGCCAAAACGAGCTTATTGCCATGCGCTACTACCCTGTTGGACTCGATCTGGTCGATCAGCCTGTGTTGCTGGTCGGCGCCGGTCATGTCGCGGCGCGCAAACTGCTGCGTTTGATTCGCGCGCGAGCGCGGGTGACGATTGTCGCGATCGAGGTTGGCGAAGCGGTTAGCGCACTGGCGGCGCAACCGAACGTCGTGGTGCATCGGCGGGCGTTTGTCGCCAGCGACGCAGTCGATGTGCGTCTCATTGTCGCGGCCACGGGTGATCGCCACGTCAACCGCGAGATCGCGCTGGCCGCTCGTTTACGCTCGACGCCGGTGAACGTTGTCGACGACCCTGCACTGTCGAGCGCGGTGCTGCCGGCGGTCATCGAACGCGGTTTGCTGCAGATTGCAATCGCCACCAGTGGGGTTGCGCCAGCGCTGGCCAGCTGGCTGCGTGCGCGGCTTGAAGCGTGGCTGGATCCGGCGCTCGATCGGCTGCTCGCACTGTTCGATCGACGCCTGAAGTCGATCCGCGATGCGCAGCCAGATGCGCGCGCGCGCCGAGCGGTTTACCACGCGGCGGCCAGCGGCAGCGTTGTCGCGGCGCTGCGCCGTGGCGACGAATCGGCAGCCGAGGCGGCGCTCGACGCGTTGCTGATCAACTCGCAGCGACGCGGTCGCGTGGTCCTGGTCGGCGCCGGCCCTGGCGATCCGAATCTGCTGACGCTGGCGGCGCTCCGCGCGTTGGGCGACGCTGACATTGTGTTTCACGATCGCCTGGTCGGTGCGGAAGTGTTGAAGTTTGCACGCGCCGACGCCCAGATCGTCGATGTCGGCAAACGCTGTGGACGACCGAGCGCCAGCCAACCGGCGATCATCGAACAACTGCTCACGGCAGCACGTGCCGGGCAGCAGGTGGTGAGACTCAAAGGCGGCGATGCGCTGACCTTCGCACGTGGCGGCGAAGAATTGCTGGCGTTGCGCGCCGCGGGCATCGACGTCGAGGTCATTCCGGGCATCAGCGCCGCATTCGCGTGCGCGGCCGCAGCAGGCATACCGTTGACGCATCGACGTGTCGCCCGCAGTGTGCGCTTTGTGACCGCGCACAGCGAAACCGGGATCACACCTTTCGAGCTATTGCAGATGCGCCGCGATGAAACCTTGGCGGTGTACATGGGCACGCAGCGCGCGACGGAACTGGCCTCAGCCTTCGCGCGTGCCGGTGTGGCATTGTCGATGCCGATTGCCGTGATCGAAAACGTCAGCCTGCCCGCACAACGTGTGTGGCGCGGCGCGCTCAGAGATTTGGTTCAGTTGTGCGCCCAGTTGAGCGGTGCGCCGGCGTTGCTGCTGGTCGGCGACGTCTGCACGCTCGCCGCAGAGAACGCAGTGCGCGCAGCAGCCTGAGCTACTCGTCGAAACGCAGGTGTTTGACGCTCTTTCCATCGCGCCGGATGAGCTTCAGGGCTTCGATGCCGATCTCGATATGGCGGGCAACGAAGTTCTCGGTGATCGTGCGATCCGATGCTTCGGTTTTGACGCCTTCCGGGACCATCGGCTGATCGCTGACCAGCAAAAGTGCACCCGCGGGAATGCTGTTGGCGAAGCCGGTGGCAAAGATCGTGGCGGTTTCCATATCAATGGCCATCGAACGTGTTTTGCGCAGATATTCTTTGAAGTCGTCATCGTGTTCCCAGACGCGACGATTGGTCGTATAGACCGTACCGGTCCAATAGTCGTGTCCCAGGTCGCGGATCATGGTCGACACCGCGCGTTGCAGACTGAATGCCGGTAGCGCGGGCACTTCGGGCAGCAGGTAGTCGTTCGACGTTCCTTCGCCGCGGATCGCTGCGATCGGCAACACCAGATCGCCCAGCTGGTTCTTGCGCTTCAAACCGCCGCACTTGCCCAAAAACAACACGGCACGCGGCCTGATCGCGCTCAGAAGGTCCATGATCGTGGCCGCATTAGCACTGCCCATACCAAAATTGATCATGGTGATGCCATCGAAGGTTGCGCTAGGCATCGGGCGATCCAGACCCTTGAGTGGCGCACCCGTTCGTTCGGCAAAAAAATTGAGATAACCACCAAAGTTGGTCAGCAGCACGAACGCGCCCAACTCCTCAACAGGGACACCGGTGTAGCGGGGCAACCAGTTGCTGACGATTTCCGCTTTGCTGCGCATCACTTGGCTCTCCGAGTCGGGTGCGCGCATGGTAGAGGCTTGTGGGCAAAAGCGCCAAACAGTCAGCGTTCGCCTCGCAATGCGTCATTCGTTAGCGGTCCCTGGATCTCGCACACTGCAATTTCTCGCAATGTTCGGCGCACGCTTGCGCGCGGCGTCATAATCGGCGCCCAGTCCGTGCCACCAACACGTCGCCATGCACCCACCCCAAGTCCGGATTCCAGCCACCTACATGCGCGGCGGCACGAGCAAAGGCGTCTTCTTCAGGCTCGCCGATCTGCCCGAAGCCGCGCGTGTGCCTGGGCCGGCTCGCGACGCGCTGTGGTTGCGCGTGGTTGGCAGTCCCGATCCCTATGGCAAACAGATCGACGGCATGGGCAATGGCACGTCGAGCACCAGCAAAGCGGTGCTGGTGAGCAGCAGCACTCGACCCGATCACGATGTCGATTACTTGTTTGGCCAGGTGGCCATCGACCAGGCGGTCGTCGACTGGAGCGGCAACTGCGGCAACCTGAGCGCTGCCGTGGGGCCATTCGCCATCGCTCAGGGTTTGATCGATCCTACACGCGTGCCGCACGACGGCCTTTGCACCGTGCGCATCTGGCAGGCGAACATCGGCAAGACCATCGTTGCGCATGTGCCGATGAGCGATGGCGCAGTGCAGGAGACGGGCGACTTCGAACTCGATGGCGTGACCTTCCCCGCTGCGGAGATAGCACTCGAGTTTATGGAGCCCGCGGACGACGGCGAGGGCGCGATGTTCCCCACCGGAAATCTGGTCGACCGCCTCGATGTGCCGGGGCTGGGAACGTTCAACGCTACGCTGATCAATGCCGGCATACCAACGGTTTTCGTCAATGCCCAAGAGATTGGATTGACTGGCGTTGAGTTACAGGCTCAGATCAATGACGATTCCGGCCGCCTCGCCGCTTTCGAGGCGATTCGAACGGCGGGCGCCCTGGCAATGGGCTTGATCCAATACGCCAGCGAAGCCGGCGCGCGGCAACATACGCCGAAAGTTGCCTACGTGGCGCCGGCGCAAAGCTATATCGCATCGAGCGGCAAAAACGTCGCTGCTGGCGAAATCGATTTATGCGTGCGCGCGTTGTCGATGGGCAAATTACATCACGCGATGATGGGCACCTGCGCCGTCGCCATCGGCACCGCCGCGGCCGTGCCCGGCACACTTGTCAACCTCGCGGCGGGCGGCGGCGCGCGCGAAGCGGTGCGCTTTGGGCACCCGTCGGGCACACTCCGCGTTGGCGCCAAGGCACGGTTCGCGAACGGCGTTTGGACCGTCACCAAAGCCCTGATGAGCCGCAGTGCGCGCGTGTTGATGGAAGGCATGGTCCGCGTCTAAGCGTCTTGATCGCTCGCCTTATTCGAGTCGCATCGTTCGGCGGAGCCGGCGATGTGGCGTCGTCATCGGGACGTCGCGCCATTCGATGCCTGTGCCAGGCGCGCGTATCACGCGTGGCGCAGGGCGTGGCCGCGGCTCTCCGAACAAGCCGTGAGCATGGGCCAGTTCGATGGCTTGTCGGGTGTCTTGTGGACCGCGCTGGACACGGCGCGCGTCGAGCCCACCGTGGACTTGCTGGGATTGCAGACGAAATGGAATTGATCGTATGAGCGCGCGGCGACGTGGGCTCCGCGGGGCCCTGCTCTGCACATTGCTGATCGGCGGAATAGCCCGCGTGGACGGCTGGAACGGCGTCGTGCTCCTGGGCGATCGTGTTGAATCCAGCAGCGAGCTCGGTGGACGCGTTCGCGAGATTGGCGTGCCGGTCCAGGAGCGTTCCGATCCAACTGAGCAATGGTTGCGCCGCCCCGATCGTGAGCGCTCACATGGTGGCTCGTTACCGCGAACTCTATCCAGCGATCGACGGCAGGCGCCGCGCACCGCTTGACCCTGACCCAACGTCAGGCCGCACACTGCACGCCAGCACCCATGGAGAGTGTCGCGTGAAAACCGTGAAACAGGTGGCCGAGCTGTCTGGCGTGAGCGTTCGGGCACTGCATCATTACGACCACATCGGCTTATTGAGCCCGCCCACCGGCGGCAATGGCTACCGCTATTACGGCGAGCGCGAGCTGTTGCGTTTGCAGCAGATCCTCTTTTATCGGGAACTCGGCGTTGCCCTGGTCGACATCGCGCGCATCCTCGACGACCCCGGCTACGATGTGCGCGCCGCGCTGCGTGATCTGCGTTCTCGGGTAGCCAGCGATATCGCACGCCGCCAGGCGTTGGCGCGGACCATCGACGAGACCCTTGCCTGCATTGACGCCGGGCGCGCGGTCGATGGCGAGCATCTTTACGTCGGCATATCGGCAGAGAAGCAAGCGCAATGGGAAGCCGAGCTGATCGCGCGTTATGGCGAATCGGCCAGGGCAACCGTCGACGAATCGCAACGCCGCATGCAAAGCTGGTCGGCTGGCGAGCTGGCTGATTTCAAAGCCGAGATCGACGCCATCCATCAGGCCTTTATCGAGCTGATCGACGCCGGCGGTTCGCCGTCATCGGTCGCGGCGCAGCGTCTGGCAGCGCGCCATCACGGTTGGGTCTCCCGCTCCTGGACGCCAAACGGGCCGCGCTACGCAGCGCTGGGCCAGATGTATGTCGAACACGCCGACTTCCGCGCCATGTACGACGCCTTGCATCCGCGACTGGCCGAATTTCTGGCCGCGGCGATGGCCGGTTACGCGCGACAACTGCCGGAGACCGAGCCATGACTCGCCGCCGCTGTTTTGCTCTCGTCCTGATGGGAATCCTCACCATGTTTGTTCAATCCGCCAACGCCACAACCCGGGATAAAGATCTGACCGTGACCGTGTCGGGAATCGAGATTCCGTGCCGCTTGACGCAACCTCAGCGAAAGCCCAGGGGCGCGCTATTGCTGTTGCCGGGATCGCTCTACAGCGATGTCGACGGCAACTACCCTGCCATGAACCTGCGCCCGCACCTGTATGCCGATCTGGCGCGTCAATTGGGCGACGAAGGATTCGTGGTGTTGAGGATGGCCAAGGTCGGGCCGGGCACCGGCTCTCGCACGCTGGACCCGGCAGAAGCGCAACGCCACGTGGAGTTTGGCATGCGCGTCGAGGTGGCGGCCGCAGGACTGGCGTTGCTCCAGGAACAGACGACCGCCAGACCGCTCCTCGTCGCCGGGCACAGCGAGGGAGCGCTGGTGGCGTCGCTGCTCGCAAGCTCGCCGAGCGGCGAACTCATCGAGGGCGTGGTCAGCCTGTCGGGCCCGGCACAAGTTCTCCTCGATCTGATGCGCGACCAGATGCGGCAGATGATGCCGCCGGGCGTTGCAACCGATTTTGCGGTGCTCGACGCGACCATCGCCGCGATCCGGGCCGGGGAGCGTCCGCCGGAAGCCGCTGCCTCCGATCCGCATAGCGGCATGCTCGCCTCGATGGGCGCCAATGCGCATCGCTATCTGCGCAGTGTCGATGCGGTCGACCCGATGGCGGCATTGCGCGCGGTCCGCCAGCCGGTGCTGATCGTGCAAGGCGGCCGCGATGCTTCGGTGCCCGCTTCCCATGCGGCGCAGTTGAAAGCCGCACGGGGAGATGCGCCGACCAGGCTGGCCGAGTTTCCCACGCTCACGCACTTCTACAAAGTCGCACCGCCCGATCTACCGCCGATGCAGTCGATGGCCCTGGACAGCGACAGCGATCCGGCAGTGGCGAAGGCCATCAGCCAATGGGCGCTCAATCTGGAAGACGGCCAAGCAGTGAGCGAGTGATCGCGGCGACGATATCCGTCTGTTGCCGGTTATCCCCGATTCGGTCGCTGGCGAAAAACTGCCGGTTTTGCCGGCGGACTACGTATGTGGGGTGAACCGCCGGTGTTCCCGACGGCCGCTACCACATCACGGAGTCCGTCATGCCCTTGCTCGCCCGCCGTATCGCCCTCAGCCTGCTCCTCGCCGCATCTGGTGCACAGGCGGCACCGTGGACCTATCGCGGCACACTTCACGACGGCGGCGCGCCGGCCAACGGCCGCTACGACATCCGCCTCAGCGTGCTCGATGCCGGCGGCGTCCAGGCGCTGGCTTATCCGCTGACCCTCAGCGGCGTCGAGGTCAAGGATGGCGCTTTCGCGGTGGATGTCGATTTCGGCGTCGACCTCGGCCAGCTCGGCACCGTGAAGCTGAAGACCGAGGTGGCCCAGGGCGGCAGTGGCTTCGTCGCGCTCGGCGAGCCACAGGACTTTCGTGCCAAAACGACCTTGGCGGGCGTGTGCTGGGATACGCAGGGCAACGCGGGGACCAATCCGGCGACGGACTTCGTCGGGACGATCGATGCGCAGCCGCTACTGTTCCGCGCGGACAACCTGATCGGCGCACGTCTGCAGCGTAACGGTCTGGGGATCAACTGGACCGCCGGGTACGACGTGCAGGCCGCTTTCGGATCGAGTGCAATTAGCATCGGCGGCGGCTCGGGGCAGCGTGCCTGGTCCAACGGCAGCACCATCGCCGGTGGCATCAACAATGTAGCGGGCGATTCCACGCTGATTCCCGCTGCGGGGATCTCGGCAACCGTCGGCGGCGGCATCGCCAATCTCGCGCGCGGCCAATTCAGCACGGTCGCCGGCGGCAGCGCGAACCGCGCGATCGGGCAGAGCGCCACGGTGTCCGGTGGCGAGATGAACAAGGCCATCGGTGTCGGAGCGACGGCGTCCGGCGGTGCAGAGGCCTGCGCCGGCGGGCGCTTTTCGTGGGCAGCGGGCTATCGTGTTGCCGCGCGACCCGGCACCGGAGGCGAGTTGTGTTCGATTACCAATGCCACGTCGGGCGACAGTAATGGCGATGAGGGTACCTTCGTGTGGGGCGACGCGATCGGCGAGGCCCTGGTCAGCACCGGTCCTAACCAGTTTCTGCTTCGCAGCGAAGGCGGGGTTGGCGTCAACGGCACGCCACCCAATGCCAATGGCGGTTTCGAGTTCAGCATCTTCGGCAATACGCCGGATGAGGGCTACGTCGAGCTCGGACTGATCCCGAAACCATCGCTCAACGGCAACACCGGCGAACGGGTCGAGTTAGGCGTCGGCAAGGGCGGTGCCGGATCCAACGACGCCGATTTGCGCATTGCGCACCGCAACAACAGCGGCAGTTTCTTTGAGCACCTCAGCATCCGTGGCGACGGCAGCGTGATCGTGCGCTCCAATCCGGCCAACCTCGCGCAGGGCGTGCAACTGGCGATCGGCGCGGGCGCCTGGTCGACGCTGTCCGACCGCAACCTCAAGACCGACATCCAGTCGATCCTGCCGCTGGATGTGCTGGAGCGCCTGGTCGCGATGCCGATCCAGCAGTGGCGCTACATCGGCCAACCAGGCGACGTGCAGCACATCGGCCCGATGGCGCAGGACTTCGCGGCAGCCTTCGGCGTCGGCGAGAACGACACCACGATCTCCACCGTGGACGCCGACGGCGTGGCCTTGGCGGCCATCCAGGGCCTCAACCAGAAACTCGAAGCCGAAAACGCTGCTCTGCAGGCGCAGTTGCAGCAATTGGCGGCGCGTCTCGCGGCGCTCGAAGCTAAGCGGGAGCACTAAGATGCGCATCCTGACGATGGCACTGGTGCTGACCGTGCCGCTGCCGACCCTGGCCGGCGAGACGCCGCGTTTCAGCGGCAGCGGCGAACTGGTGGCCGACCGTACCAGCGCGGACGGGCGCTTCGCGATGCGGGCTGACCTGAAGCGCGGCGATCCGGCACTGTCCGGCGGCCGCTTTCGCCTGGACGCACGGCTGACATCCAGCGATGCGGCCAAAGCGGCGAATGGCGCCTGCGATGCGGGGCCGGATATCTTCCGGGACGGATTCGAATAAACCGCGTGCTGGGCATGAGCCGCTGAGTTTCCGCCAGCCCGCGTCCATCGGCCTTGTTCGCCGCGCGCCCCTGAACGGATCGCTTGCCGGAAAACCTGCGATCCTGCGTTGCACCAGCTCCAAGCTCGTGCATACATAAACATGGCTCCCACACACGCACAAATCCGGGCATTGGTTGAGCGGGCCCTCGACCTCGATTCGCCAACCGATCGCGAGCAATTGCTGGCCGACTGCGGCGATCCGGCGTTAGCGGCGGAAGTGCGTACTGTCCTGGGAATGGCGCCTAAAGTTGCTGCCCTCGATCAAGGTGCGGCGCGGCTTGCGGCGCTGGCCGGCGAATCGCCGCTGCCGACCCAATTCGGCCCGTACCGTGTGCTCGGCGTACTCGGCCAGGGCGGTATGGGCGATGTATATCTCGGCGAGCGCGACGACGGCAGCTTTCGCAAGGAAGTGGCGATCAAGGTCGTGCGCGATGTGTATTCGGCGGAGCAGCAGCATCGCTTTCGGCGCGAGCGTGAACTGCTGGCGCGACTGGCGCATCCGGCCATCGCACAGGTGCTGGATGGCGGCAGCACCGCTAGCGGCCAGCCGTGGATGGCGATCGAACGCGTCGACGGCGTGCCGCTCCATCAGTTCGCGCGCGAGCGCGAGCTGTCGATGCGCGAGCGCGTGGCGCTGCTGCTGCGGGTGCTGGACGGCGTGCAGTACGCGCACCAGAACCTGATCGTGCATCGCGACCTGAAGCCCTCCAATGTGCT
>JALHMH010000050.1 GCA_022844165.1 Lysobacterales bacterium | reverse complement strand
CAATCCCAAGCCCTTCATCTGGCGCAAGAGCGCCGATGCGATCATCGAAGCGGTAGCTCGTGCGGCAGGGAAATTGATTACTATTTAATGGTAGTTATTTTTGGGACACCACACTAGCGGGCTAGCGCTGCACGACGACCAGATCGTGCGTGTAGATGTAGCCGGGGATGATCTCGATGTGCTCGAAGTACTTTCGCCAATGCCGCAGTACATAGTCGGGGTGATGGAAGACGTTGACGTATTCACCTGGTTCGGGAACGAATCCATCCAGCTGATGGTTGACGTTGGAAACGAAAAACTGTTCCCGCTCCAGCCGGCTCACGGCCGCAGCAATTTCGGCTGCGGGCCGGCAACTGTATTCCACGGCCGTGCGGCCGTGCACCGTGATGTACGCTCGCCCACCAGGGCGCAGGAGCCGTCGCAACTCGTCGAGCCACAGGTCCTGTATGTCCTCTCTCAAGTGCGTGAACACCGACACGCCATAGATCACGTCGAACTCGCCGGACGGAAACTGCGTGCGTTCGCGCAGCAGGATCGTTTCATAGCGCCCAGGCAGATTTGCGGAGCACCAGCCAACATTGTCGGCATCGATATCGACGCCGGTAAACGAACCGAATAGATCGCTGGTGTGCCGTGCGATGCGCCCGCATCCAACGCCCCAGTCTAGTGCGCGCACCTCTCTCAGCCTGGGAAAGTCGGCCCGAATAAGTGTCAGAAGTTTGTGGGCATCGGTGCAGCCGATCCGCAGGAATCCATCCAGATCACGGTTGCCGATAACCCTGAATCGTTGTTCGGCGGACGGTACCGGTCGCTCTACCGGTGCGCCCTTGAGAGGCACGAATACACTGTTTCTTGCGCGGACGCGCGCGGTGTCGTGGCGCGATGTGCAATGTACTTCCAGCATCGATATCGACGGCGTGACCGGATGTTCGAGATGAAAACCGCAATCTCGTGCGCGGTTGCGTCGCTCGAAGAATTTCGCGACGTCCGGACGATCGATGGCGATCGCGGTTTCAACCGGCTCGCCGTTGACGAAAAAGCGGCTGGTGAGGTCGTTGCCATCCTCGGGAAAGGCCCAACCATCGATGTACAAACGGCCATTCACGATGGCAAAGCCGTCAATCGACCACGGCTCCGCCTCAAAGCGATTAAAGCTCTGCATAGGGGTCTCCAAAGAGTTGGATAGTGCGTTGCAACCGAGAACGTGGACGGTCGCTTTCTACTGCACTGGGCATTGCGCTCCGGGCGGAGAAAAAGACTGTAGATGACAGAAGAAGTTCCAGATGCCGTTGGTTCATCGCACCTGGACCCGGCGATGGCAGCGGCAAGCGGCGAGCGTCGGTTGTACGTCTCTTTCTCTTCGACCATCTCGCGATGACTCCTTGGCCGATCCATTCACCGGGACTCCATTCGAGCCCCGTTTCTTGTCCACGCGACAAGAACGACTGTTGGCCGCTTGACGAAAAATCCGCTGAGAATGGGACGCGCGCTTACAGCACGGCGTGTCCGTCGGTGATCGGCGCGTTCAGGCGATTTTTGATCTGCGCTGATCGAGCGCAGCACTCGCGAAGTCACGCGCGCTGACAAAGCGGTTGCGTCAACGAATCGGTAGCATTCACGGTCCCCGTGCCGATGCGCCGCATCGCGCCAGCCTGGCTGATCCCATGTCGCCGATGTCCAAGTCTCTAACTCAACGTGATCTTTGCGTGCTCTGGCACCCGTGCACTCAGATGCACGATCACGAGTGGTTGCCGCTCATACCGATCGTGCGCGGCGAAGGCCCGTGGCTGGTGTCTGCGGACGGCGCGCGCTACTTCGATGGCGTGTCGAGCTGGTGGGTCAATCTCTTCGGCCACGCACATCCACGTATCAGCGCCGCGGTTGCGCAGCAAGCGCACACCTTGGAACACGTGATTCTTGCCGGATTCACGCATCCACCAGCAGTCGATCTGGCGGAGCGGCTCGTCGAGTTGGTCGGCGCGCCGCTGACCCGCGTGTTTTATGCCGACTCGGGCTCGGCGGCAATCGAAGTTGCGCTTAAAATGAGCTTTCACTATTGGCGCAACGTTGGGTTGCCGCGCAAGCAGCGTTTCATCGTCCTTGAGGGCGCCTATCACGGCGAGACCTTGGGCGCGTTGTCGATGACCCAGGTGCCCCTCTATCGCGAGACCTACGGCGCGCTGCTGCTTGACCCGATCGTCGCGCCGGCACCGACTGGCGCTTTTGGCGTCATCGATGCAGGCGCATCGCAGGCCGCAGCGGCGGCGCTCGGCGCGCTGCTCGAGACCCATGCCGAATCGGTGGCGGCGGTGCTCCTCGAACCGCTGGTGCAGTGTGCCGCTGGTATGCGCATGCACGATCCGGCGTATCTCGCCCAGGTTCGCTCCTTGTGCGATCGCTACAACGTGCATCTGATCGCTGACGAGATCGCCGTTGGGTTTGCGCGAACTGGGACGATGTTCGCTCACCAGCAGGCAGGCGTGATGCCGGACTTCTTGTGTGTGGGCAAGGGTCTGACCGGCGGTTACTTGCCGTTGTCCTGTGTGCTGACCGGCGAGGCGGTTTATGCCGCGTTCTACGACGAATATCGAACGCTCAAAGCGTTTCTGCATTCGCATAGCTACACCGGCAATCCGCTGGCATGCGCGGCTGCTTTGGCGAGCCTGGATGTGTTCGCGTCGGAGCCGGTTCTCGCGCGTAACGCCGAGCTCGGCCTTGTTCTCGATACAGCACTCGCGGCCTTAGCCGATCATCCACATGTCCGTGGTATTCGCCGCACTGGAATGATCGCTGCATTCGATCTGGTCGACGCGCATGGTGCGCCGTATGCGTGGCAGGAGCGACGTGGATTGCGCGTCTATCAACATGCGTTGACCGAGGGCGCGTTGCTGCGGCCACTGGGAAACACGGTGTACTTTATGCCGCCATACGTGGCCAGCGCCGAAGAGCTGCGCTGGCTGGTCGCTGTAGCGGCCCGCGGCGTCGAACGCGCCGTAACGTAATGACAGCGCGCTGTTGGCGACGCGTCCGGCTTGGACCTGAGATTGCCGTTTGACGCCTTACGATAAACCGGCGAGCCTTCGCCACCCGAATCGATCGAGACCGGCATGGTATTGCAATCGGCCAATATCGCCAGCGCACTGACCCGCATGGCCAGCGAGCGGCCACACCAAATCGCGATTTTTGTCCCCTGCGGCAGCGATCTGGCCGGTCGCCCGGCGCATACCCATCTGACATACGCGCAGCTCGACGAAGAATCTGATGCGATCGCACATGGTCTGACACAAATTGGCATCGGTCGCGGCGTGCGCACGGTGCTGATGGTACGGCCCAGCGTCGAGCTCTTTGTGCTGATGTTCGCCCTGTTCAAGGCCGGTGCCGTGCCAGTGTTGGTCGACCCGGGCATCGCCCGAACCGCACTCAAGAAGTGTTTGAACGAGGCCGAGCCGGCCGCATTTATCGGCATTCCGCTGGCACACGCGGCCCGCGTTGCGCTCGGTTGGGGACGCGCGACGGTGAAGAAGCTGGTGGTGGTTGGCCCCAAATTCCCGTTCGGCGGGCACAGTTACGCCGAAGTGCTGAAGATCGGCCGCGATGGCAACGATGCACGCAAGCGTTGCCCGGCCATGCTCGCCGACACGCGCGCCGACGATATGGCGGCGGTGCTGTTTACCTCGGGTTCGACGGGCGTACCCAAGGGCGTGGTGTATCAGCATCGGCATTTCCTGGCTCAGGTCGATTTACTGCGTGAGGCATTCGACATTCGCCCTGGCGAAATCGACTTGCCGACCTTCCCACCATTTGCGTTGTTCGATCCGGCACTGGGCATGACCACCGTGATCCCGGAAATGGATCCAACGCGACCGGCGATGGCTGATCCGTCCAAGCTGATCCAGACGATCCACGATTTCGGCGTGACCAACATGTTCGCTTCGCCCGCTTTGGTCAATGCGCTGTCGCGCTGGGGCGCACCACGTGGCGTCAAACTGCCCACGCTCAAACGCGTTATCTCGGCGGGCGCACCGGTGCCCGTGGCGGTGGTGGAACGCATGCGCAAGCTTCTGCCCGACGATGCCACGCTCTGGACGCCGTATGGGGCCACCGAGTGCTTGCCGGTTGCCGTCGTCGAAGGGCGAGAGCTCACAGATTTCGCGCGGGCGCGGACCGAGCATGGCGCCGGCACCCTGGTCGGTCGTGTCGTCACGCCCAATGAGGTACGCATCATCAAAATCAGCGATGCACCGATCGCCCAGTGGCAAGACGATTTGGAAGTTCCCACCGGCACCGTCGGCGAGATTACCGTGGCAGGACCCACCGCCACCGAGCGTTACTTCAACCGCCCCGAGGCCGATGCGATCGGCAAAATTCGCGAAGGCGAGCGCAGCGTTCACCGTATGGGCGACCTGGGCTACTTCGACGACGGCGGGCGGTTATGGATGTGCGGGCGCAGAAGTCAGCGCGTCGAGACCGCCTCCGGACCCATTTGTACCGAGCAGGTCGAACCGATTTTCAATACCCACCCGCAGGTGTTCCGGAGCGCGCTGGTCGGCGTTGGCGCCAAGGGCCAGCAGGAGCCGGTGCTGGTCGTCGAACTCGAACCCGACATCGGGCGCGAACAGCACGAGCGGATACGTGAGGAGTTAATTGTTCTGGCACGTCGCCACGCGCATACACGAGACATCCAGCGCGTACTCTTTTATCCGCGATTTCCGGTCGACATCCGACACAACGCCAAAATCGGCCGTGAGTACCTGCAAGCCTGGGCCAGCGCCCGTCTCGGCGTTGCGCTGCCGGCCGCCGCCGGCGCGGAACGTACGATATGAGTCGCTCATTGGTCACCGGCGGCAGCGGATTCCTGGGCGGCGCCATCTGCAGGCGCCTGCGCGAGCAGGGTAAACACGTCGTCGCCTTGCAGCGCTCCGCGGCACCCGCGCTGGAGGCCATCGGCGTGGAAGTTGTGCAAGGCGACCTGGCCGATCTATCCAGCGTAGCTCGCGCCGCACAAGGCTGCGATCAGGTGTTTCACGTGGCGGCGAAAGCGGGCCATTGGGGTCCATATGCGCAATACCATGCTGCCAATGTGACCGGCACCGAGAATGTGATCCGCGCGTGCCGCACGAACGGCATTGCGCGCCTTGTTTACACGTCCACGCCCAGCGTGGTTCACGCCGGGCACGATCTGGAAGGCGTCGACGAATCGGTGCGATACGCAGCGCGTTACCTGGCGCACTACCCGTACACGAAAATGCAAGCCGAGCGCATCGTGCTGATCGAAAACGCGCCGGATTTTGCGACTGTCGCGCTGCGACCGCATTTAATCTGGGGCCCGGGGGACCAGCACCTGCTGCCGCGCATCGTCGCCCGCGCCAAAGCCGGGCGCTTGAAGTTCATTGGCGCCAAGGGCAAACGCATCGACACCACCTACATCGACAACGCGGTCGACGCGCATTTGCTTGCCGCGCAGCATTTATTTCCGGGCAGCGACCACTCGGGGCGCGCGTATTTCATCAGCAACGGCGAACCGATGGCGATCGAAGATGTGATCAATGGCCTGCTCGCTTGTGCCGGCCTGCCGCCGGTGCACGCCCGCATGCCGTTTAGCCTCGCCTACGGCGCCGGTTGGCTGTTAGAGCAGATCTACAGCAAGCTCAACCTCAAAGGCGAGCCGCTGATGACACGCTTCGTCGCCGAACACCTCGCAAGCGCCCACTGGTACAACATCAGCGCAGCGGAGCGCGATTTTGGCTATGTGCCACGAGTGTCGATGGCGGAGGGGTTTGCGCGGTTGAAGGCATCCCTGGAGGCGAACTCCGACAAGCGTTCTCGATAGTTGCTCAGCGCCGGGAATCGACCAAGTTCTTTCATCGCCCAATCGAGATAGGTAACGGCGGATTGCTGGTCATCGTCGTTGCGAATTTGCGCAATCCAAGTCTGTGCCGCCAACAAACCCGCATGCCGCAGGACTCGTGCCGGCGTAGCTCCGTATCGGACGATGCGCAACCCGGAGCCTGCGATCGCTTCTGCGAGACGCACAGACGCCAACGCCAAATCGCTGCGGAGCGCAGCATAAGCCAGCGCGGTCAGCGCACGAACCTCCGCAGCGGATAATGGCTTTGCTTTTCTGGCGACTCGTCGCAAGTGGCGCTCGAACAAGTTTCCACCGCGCCACAGCTCCAGCTCACCCAGAGTCACTTCGGTCAGCAGTCGTTCTCGGTCATCGGCCACCAATACCGCCGTGGCTTGCCTCGCCTGCTCAATCGACAACGCCGCCTCTTGGAAGTCCCCGATTGCGATCAGGTTCTCGGCGCGCTTCCTGGCCCAACGCGCGACGTTGACGTCCCCGGGCGCTTTGGTCAGCGCGTTCTTGTAAGCATCCGCAGCGTACCGGTAATCGAGACAGTCATCCAGTACGTCGGCCGCTGCCCCCAACGCGGCCCAGTCGCCTGTCTCCGTGGCGATAGCACTTGCTTCTCGCGCTAGGCGGATCGCCTGTACCGGCTTGCCGTCGCGCAAGGCATGCGAGGCGAGCAACAGTAACTTGCGCTTATCCAGCGTGGCGCTTGCGGAAACTGACACGCTAGCGACGCCACCCAGTTCGATAACGCGGGGCCCGATTGGCAGAATCTGTGGCGGCCACTGCTGCGTTGCCGCGACCTTTGTCGCGAAGCTGCGTACCGACCAAAGATCAGGCACCAAAAAACCAATCTCGCCCATGAGCGAGTTGCGCATCGACAGCACCAACAGACCGCCGATGCGGTCGATCAACGAAGTCCGGCGCTCGTTCAGTACAACGAGAATTTGTTTTAGTTCGCCCTCGCTGAGGTCGTGCAGCTCGAACACATGAAAATCTTCCTCACGCCGCTCGCCCAGCAATGCCGCCAAGGTCGAGTCGACGTCGAAGGCGCTAAAAGAACGGTACTTGAAGGACTCGACAACTTTGGCAGCTCGCGCCAGAACTTGCTCTTCGATCGACTTCAGCAGCCACAACTCTTCGCAAAACAAGAATCCCAGGTGAAACTGGCCGCGCCCAAATTCGATCCGCGTGACCAACTCACGGACGACACGCTCGATTTCGTCGAGATCGGTTTCGGCCATCAAAGCAGATCGAACAGCAATGGGTGCACGTCGTACCAGTCATCGCCGTTGCGGTAATTCATCACGAACTTGCCGTTGAGCAATCGGGCCAACGCGAGGACGTCGCCCCGAGTTTTCAACGATGCCTGTTTACTGGTCGAGATCTGTCGCAGCCAATCCAGCTCGTCGGCCGCGATCGGCAGCATCGCGTTACGCTGCTCGTTGATGACGTCAGTCACCACAGCCGCGCTCACTGGCGGCTCGATGGCCGCCGCACCGCCCTTGATCGCGCAGGAGCGCAACAGTCGGAAGTACTCGCGCAAGTCGCCACCGGACATCAACGCCAACTGCTCTACATGTTTGCGTTCCACCAGTGCGAATAACCCGGGCTCGCGCCGGAGAGCGATTTCGACCAGCAAGCCGATGCGCAGCGGATCGACCTCTCCTGTGCGCTGGCGAACACGGATGCTGGGCAGAAAGGTACTGGTCGTGGGAATCAGCGCCGCCCCAGTCGCCGAGGATAGCCATGGATGAACTACGGCCACGGTATCGATGTGCTTGAAACGCAACTTGTCGGCATGCTGACTGAACAATGCGACGATGCTGTCGGCAACCGCCGCCGCGTTATCAAAGCGGCCCGACGCTCGGTCAATGGAATCCATGATCCAAACGACTCGCCTATTGCGACTTGCCGCAAGATGTTCGACGTAATCGGCAGTCTGCCGCCAGATGGCATCGACGCGCGCCCGTAGCTTCTCGCGCACACGTTGGCGAATGGTTGGATTTTGGCGAAACATGACGTCCAATTCCGCCTTGAACACGGCGGCATCGGCGCCCACCGTCAAGCCTTCAACCTCTATTTCCGTCTGGAAGAACTGCCGCAGTCGATCAAAAAAATCGCTGCCGCTATCGATGCCGAGCGATACCAGAGCGCTGGTCGCGCCGATCAGGAAATCGCCGATCTCGATGGGCTCGCTGAGTACGAAAAGGTCTTCAAGATCAGTGAACCAGACTTCGAATCCATCCGCCTCAAGGATGTGCTTCAGCCGCGTCAGCTCGCTACTCTTACCGGTTCCTCGTTGACCACTGACTAGGTGCAGACCACGGCCTTCGGGATCGCTAAAGCTAATGCTGGTCGCCAATTGTGCGATCGGATCAGCTGAGTAACCATAGGCATTCCCCCTCCCGTAATAGTCGACGTAATGGGGGTCGTCCGGACCGATCGCCTTTTCGAGCGGCAGTGCCTGGTAGAGGGACTTGAAGTTCGCCACTTTTGCGCTCCGTGTTGGAGCCGGCATTCTGCGGCACTTGTCGCCCGCATTCCACACACTCACCCCCGCGCCCGCACGCGCGGATCGAAGAGTTCCTGCAGGCTCTCGACGACAAAGTGCGCAACAATGGTGATCGTGGCGACGGTGATCACGCAGCCGATCAGCAGTGTGAAGTCGCGATTGAGTGCGGCTTGCACCAGGTATCGGCCAAGACCTGGAATATTGAATACCTGCTCAATGACGGCCGATCCGGTCAGCAATGCGACGAGAATCGGACCGAAAAAACCGAAGGTCTGGGCCAACGCCAGCGGCAGCGCGTGGCGCGTGACGACACGGAGCGGCGAGTAACCTCGGGCGCGGGCAGCGATCACCGGCGACTTCTCCATGGCGGCGCGCATGTTTTCGATCAGCACACGCAGCAGCACGAAAAACTGCGGCAGCGCGAGGCACGCCACCGGTAGCACCCAGGTGAGCGGCTCGCGCCAGGCAAATCCACCGACAGGCAGCCAATTCAGGCTCAAGGAGAAAACCAGCACCAGCAGCGGCGCGAGCACAAACTTCGGCACCGCAAGCATCACCAGCGTGCCGGTGCGCGCCGCCTGCAAGGCCATCGGTTCGGCGGCAATCGCCGCGGCAATCGGGATCGCCGCACCGAGCGCGAGGAATGTGGCCAACAATCCAAGGGTGATCGTGATCGGCGCCGACAGCGCGATTAACTCCTCGACATTAAAGTCGGGATACTGCATTGACGGGCCCAGTTCGCCATCGAGCGCATTCGACACGTAACGACCGTATTGCTCGGAAAACGGTAAATCGAGGCCGTACTGCGCCTCGATCGCCGCTCGGACCGTGCTGGGCATTTCGCGCTCGCCATCGAGCGGCCCACCCGGTACCGCGCGCAGCAACATCAAACACACCGCGACCAGCGCCAACAAGGTGAGCGCTGTGCCAACCATCCTCAACCCGATCCGTTTCAGCCACTTCATGGTGTACCGCAAAACCTCAATTCGCTGCTTGGGTGATGATCCAGCGGATGCGCCTCGAAGCCGCACAGCTGATCGCTGACGAGATGTTTGCTGGTGTATTGAAACAGAGGGATCAGCACATTTGCGTGAAGTAGTCGGCTTTCGGCACGATCGATGGCGCCGGCAGCATCGATGCCAGCGGCGGCTTGTGTCACCAGCAGATCGAATGGTTCGTCGGCAAAGCCCGTCGCATTGAGCGCATGGTTTTGCGTGAACGGTTCCAAAAAATTGACCGGGTCTTGATAGTCGCCGAACCACCCGCCACGGTAGATCATCGTGACCCGCGCCTCGCGGCGGCTGACCACAAAGCTCCGCCACTCTTCATGGCGCAGTCGAGTATGCACGCCGAGCACCTCGCGCCACATGGCAGCCACAGCCAGCCCCAGGCGCCGATTCAGAAGACTGGTGTTGTAACGTAGTTCGATGGTGGGCGCGGTGTCCCGGTGAAACCCGGCGGAGGCGAACAGCGCGCGGGCCCGTTGTGCCCTTTCCGATTGGAACTGCGCAGCTGTGGCGCTCGCGGGCAAAGGCCGATTCGGCAACAACGAATACGCGGGCAACTCGCCGTTTCCGGTGATATAGCGCGTCAGCACATCGCGGTCGATCGCGAGGCTCAGCGCCTCACGCAGCGCCGGATTTGCCAACGCCGGTTGGCGCAGATTGAATCCCAGGAAAAACGTCGCATAAGCCGGCGCGATTCTGAGTTGATCGCCAAATTCGGCGCGGAGTCGTGTAGCCGAACCGGGCGGTATGGTGTCGGTCAGATGTAACTCGCCTGCGGCGAACCGCTTGAGCTCCTGCGCGGCGTCTTCGGTCACGTGATAGCGCACGCGCTCGATCGCGGGTGGTTGGCGATAATGTGGGTTGCGGGTCAACGTGATGGCCGACTGCGGTACCCAATCGGACAATTGGTATGCGCCATTGCCGAGCAGTACACCCGGACGCGTCATGCGCGCACCCGATGCGAACATCCGTTTTGGCACCGGCATCGCGATCGGCAACGCCAGGCGCCGTAAGAAATCGCCGCGCGGCGCCTCAAGGCAGATTTGAAGCGTCAACGTATCGATGGCCTCGACGCAGAGTTCCCCGTCGCCGCCGTTCAAGCGCCCGGTGGCGCCACGGATGGGCGCCAGCATGGCGGCGTATGGCGCTCCGGTCGTTGCCTGCAGCGCACGTTCGAAACTGGCCTGGAAGTCGGCGGCGGTCACCGGCGCGCCGTCGTTGTAGCGACCATCGGTGCGCAGTTGGAAGGTATAGATCAGACCATCGTCGCTGACCTGCACCGACTCGGCCGCCGCAAGTTGGATTTCGCCCCCGGCACGCTCTCGGACCAGAGGCTCGAACAGATCGCGCAGGATGTGTTGCGCCGACAAACCCTGCGCTCGATGCGGATCGAGCGAATCCGGCTCAGGCCCGTTGCCACGCTCGAGCGCGCTTGCCTCGCCGAGCGCGGGAAGCAGGGCCAGCAGCCAGATCCAGCGATTCACTGGCGGATGTCTGGCAACCCGGTGGTCAGCCACCATGTCTTGGTTGCCTCGTCGTAACGCCAGACCTGGCGATCGACCACACTGCGCACCGACTGCGAATCGCGATCGATCAGCTCCAGTTGCACTGAAACGCGCACATCGCCGTTGGCGTCGGTCGATTGTGGACCGTCGAAGTAGCGAGCCACCTGTGTTGCACGCCAGCGTTGGCGATCCTCCTCGGTGAACGGCCGCTCGAGCAAATGCGCCGGCTCGACGAACGCGAGTGCTTGATCGATTTCGTTCCAACGAATAGCGGCCGAGTACTGGTAAAGGCGCGCTCGCAAGCTGTCGTTTTTCTCTGCGCTCTGGCAAGCCGGCAGCGTCATCGCCAGCGCCAGCAGGACAATCCAACCTGTACGCATGGGCTGTTCCTTGTGGTTGGTGGTTGGTGGTGTCAAGTGATTGCGGTCAGGGCTTGCGTAGCGCTACGAAGCGCGCCGTCATGCGCGTTGCCAAGGTGGAACCCTCGCACACATCCGCCACCATCGACAAGCGCGCTTTGCCACGTTGCGCAAATCGGTCCACAAACGCGTGCAGCGAATCGTCCGGCGCGGCGCTGGCGATGGCAATCACCTCCGACCACACGGGCGCAAAGTAGCTCAGCTGCGAATCCTGGACGTAGATGTCGGCCTGGTGTCCGGCCCGGCTCAGGGTCAATCGCGCCAAGCCCCAACAGGCCAGTGTCAGCAGGCTCGCGAGGCTGCCGCCGAAAGCGCAGCCTTTGTCGTTAATGTTGGGTGCAAGCGGCGCCATCAATTGCAGCGAAGTACCGTCGCACGCCCCGACGCGCAGCGCCATTGCGTTTGTCAGCGGGATGGTTGTCAACAGCTCGGTTTCCAGCTCGGCTTCGGTCATGCACAATCCGATTCGTCGGGGGACGATGTGAGTATTGCCAATCGCCGCCGGCGCAACTCCGTGCCCAAGGCGGCGCCTGTGAATCCCGCCGCGATGCAGCCGGCCACATCGACCCGGCGAATACGCTGCACGTCTTCGGCGAACTGAGGATTGCCTGGTGCGTTCCCGGCGATTGCGCAGGCTTGGGCAAACTGCAAGGCGCGTTCGGGGCGGCGCATCGCGTCCGTGAATTCGAATAGCAAGAGCCGTTGTTCGGCATCGAGTGAGGCGTATAGCTCATACGTAGAGCGCCTGGCAGACACCAGCCGGGCCAGGTCGCGATGTTCGCCGGGCACCTTGAGCCTTGTGCTCAATTGCAGAGCCGCTGTGGGGCTTAACTCCGCGCACAGTACAGCATAGGCGATCAAATCATCGCCGGGGGCAGCGGTACCGCTACGGTCGATCGCCGGCGCCACGTCGCAAAGCTCCGGAAGGATTCGCACGAGCGCGCCGCAATCGCGCAGACACGCTAAAAATGCACTCGGTCTGGTTTCGAGTAAAGCCCGTTTCAGCTCTTGCCAGACGCGTTCGGGCACCAGGTGATCGACTTCCCCGTTGGCGACCATCGCACGCATCATGTCCAGCGTTTCGGCCGCCAGACGACAGTGGACGTAACGCGCCAAAAATCTCGCCGCGCGCAAAATGCGTACCGGGTCTTCGGCAAATGCTTCTGAGACATGGCGCAACACGCCTGCCGCCAGATCGGATAGCCCGCCGTACGGATCGATGACCGTGCCGCGATGGTCTAGTGCCATGGCGTTGATCGTAAAATCGCGGCGTCGCAAATCGTCTTCGAGCGTCACCTCTGGCCCGGCGTGCACGACGAACCCTGTGTAACCATGACCCGATTTGCGCTCGGTGCGCGCCAGTGCGTATTCCTCGCGGGTCGTCGGGTGCAAGAACACCGGGAAATCAGCGCCCACCGCCTGAAAACCGGCGCTCAACATGGCGGCTGGAGACACGCCGACAACCACAAAATCGCGATCTTCGACCGTGCGGCCGAGCAAGCGATCGCGCACTGCACCGCCGACCAGATAACTTTTGGCCTCGATCTCTTCGAGCGTCACGCCGGGTAACGCTCGCTCAAATACGCAAAGGCCGCGCGCAATCCCTGGCAATCGCCCCCGGCGGGCCGGCCCGGTTTGCCGTCGCTCCAACAATAGGTATCCAGATGCGCCCAGGGCGTGGCGTCCGGCACGAAGCGCTTCAGGTACAGCGCTGCGGTCACCGCGCCGGCCATCTTCGATGCGCCGGCATTGTTGAGATCTGCGATTTTGCTCTCCAGCATCGGACAATAGTCGTCCCACAACGGCATCGGCCAAAGTGGATCCGTGACCGCCTTGCCCGCCGCGAGCAGTCCATTGGCCAGGCTATCATCGTTGCAAAACAGCGCCGGCAGGTCCGGGCCCAGCGCGATTCGCGCTGCGCCCGTGAGTGTCGCAAAATCGAGCAGCAACGCTGGCTTTTGTTCCAGTGCATAGGTCAGCGCGTCGCACAGAATGACGCGGCCTTCGGCATCGGTATTACCGATCTCAACCGTTACGCCAGCGCGCGTGGCGATCACCTCCCCAGGGCGATAGGCGTCCGGCCCGATGGCGTTCTCGACAGCGGGCACGAGCAGTTGCAAGCGCACGGGCAACCTCGCGCCCAACACCAGACGCGTCAGCTCTATCGCCACCGCGGCGCCGCCCATGTCTTTTTTCATCCATGCCATGCCATCGGCGGCTTTGATATCAAGGCCTCCAGTGTCGAAGCAAACGCCTTTGCCGACAATCGCGACCCGCGGATGCTGCGGATCGCCCGCCGTCAACTCGATCAGGCGCGGCGCGCGGTGGCTGGCTCGCCCGACTGCGTGAATCGCGGGGAAGTTCTGTTCTAACAGCGCATCACCGCTGATACTCCGCACATTGGCAGCGTATTGGCCACCCAGCGCCTCGATGTGGGCCTGGAGCTCGTCTGGTCCGAGATGCTCGGTGGGTGTATTGACCAAATCGCGCGCGCCGAAGACCGCTCGTACGATGGCATTCAATCGCGCACGGCGCTCATCTTGTGCGACCACAAGACTGGCCATCGGGCGCTGCATCGAAGGCCGGTAGCGCAAATATTGGTAGCTGCCCAGTGCAAAACCCACCAGCACCGAATCGGGCAAGTCCACAGTCGCCGCGAAGGCGATCGGCGGCAACGTGGCGGCGCTCATGCTCAATCCCCAGCCGTCTGCCAGGGATTTGACCACAACCACGGCCGATTGCGGTTCGCCGTCCGGCCCGAAAATAACGCCATGCGCAAAACGGCGCGGGTCGAAACGCTGCGCCGCCAGTTGCGCCTGCGCTGCGGCTGTCTGCCGCTGAAGCCAGATCTTCGCTTCCGTTTCCAGAACCACATCGAGCGGGCAGGCCGATTTGGCCGGCACAAGGACTTCGAGATGCATTTGTTTTCCCAGCTTTTTCGACCACCGAAGTGTACGCAGTCGTGAATGCTTGTGTCAGTGTGAGGAAAATGGCTGACTGGCTGAGCAACGACTCTAGCCAATGTGGTCAGATTAGCTTCACAATCTCATCCGACCCACCCAACGGAGCCACACCCATGATTCGCACTTTGCTTGCCGCCACCTTGCTTGCCACCTTGTCGCTGCCAGCGCTTGCGCAGGACGAAGAAGCTTCCAGTCCGTTTGCGTTTTCTTTCGGTGCCGTGAGCGATTACGCGTTTCGCGGTGTGTCGCAGACCAACGAAGGCCCGGCGTGGCAGGCATCCGCTGAATACGCGCACGACAGCGGCTTTTATGCGGGCGTCTGGGCCTCGCGCGTCGACTTCGTACCAAACGATGGCGCCAATATCGAATCCGATTGGTACATCGGCTTTTCAACACCGATCAACGATGTCGTGTCCTTCGACATCTCCATCTTGCGCTATGTGTACATCGATCAAGAGCGTTTTATCAACAGCGATGGCGATGTTGTCCCGGATGGCGCTTACGATTACAACGAGTTGCTCGTCTCGCTGGGCGTCGGCGACTACCTGAGTTTCCTGCTCGGCTACTCGAACGACGTTTTTGGCTCGGACGAAACCGGCATCTATTACGGCGTCAGCGGCAGCTATCCGTTGCCGTGGGGCGAGTTGAACCTGACGGGCAGTGCAGGCCACTATGACCTGGACGACGCCCTCGGCGATTCCTACCAAGATTTCAGCGTGGGCATCAGCAAGGAGTTTGGGCCGATGACCGTGGGCCTGCAGTGGGTCCACGCCACCGAAAATCTGTTCGGTCGCAACGACGGATCGCGTTACGTGCTGACGACCAACTGGGCGTTCTGATCGCGCCATTGCGCGGTCCAGACCGCCAGCGCCGCGGCCACATCATCGGTCGCGGCGCTGGCTAAACCCAGATGCCGCGCGGCTTGGTTCAACACCGCGAGCGCATCGCTGGCATCGACGCCTTCCGCCCGGCGCTGCTTGCTGAGCTTCTGGCCATCTTCGCCGCACACGACGGGCACATGCAGATAGCGCAGCGGCGGATAACCTAGCGCCGCACCCAGCGCAATTTGTCTGGGCGTCGAGTCGAGCAAATCGCGACCACGAACAATGTCGGTGATGCTCTGATACGCGTCGTCCACGACGACCGCAAGTTGATAAGCGATGAGTCCATCGGCGCGGCGCAAAACCACATCGCCAACCGCCTCATGCAGCGCTTGTGCGAACCTGCCCACCCAGCGGTCCTCGAAACCGACCGTTGCCGCCGGCACCAAAAATCGAATGGACGGTGCCCGCCGCGCCGCAAGTGGGGAGCAACGGCCCCGGTGAATTCCGCTGGGCGCAAGATCCCGGCGCGAACAGCGACATTCGAATGCCAGGCCTTTTTTCAGCAGCCGCTCGATCTCCGCTTCATAGACGGCGATACGCGTGTGTTGGTAGAGCACCGGTGCATCGCTGACCAATGCGAGCTGAGCCAGCGTTTGCAGTATGGCCTGACTCGCGCCTTTGATTTCCCGTGGTGGATCAATGTCCTCGACGCGCACCCACCACTGTCCACCGTAGGCACGTGCGTCCAGCCAACTGGCCAGAGCGGCGACGATAGACCCTGCATGAAGTGGCCCCGTTGGCGAGGGCGCGAAACGCCCACGATAGAAGCGATTGTCTGGCAATGGGGTCAGCCGGCGACCATATCTGGCATGAGCTTATCGCTACGCCCAGCCAAACCTCAACAAATCCTTAAGCAAATGTCGTCTAAGCTTCCAGTACCCTTGGCGTTCCCAAGACTGTACCCATCTTCTGAAAAACTTGGTTTGAGGTTTCCATCATGACCCGCGTACTGCTTTTCGTTGGCACCAATATCGCCATTATCGCGATGTTGAGCATCGTGATGAGCATCATCGGTCCTGCGTTCGGGATTCACCCACGCAGCATGACCGGTTTGCTGATCATGGCTTCGATCATCGGCTTTGCCGGCAGCTTTATTTCGCTGGCGATGTCCAAGTGGATGGCGCTGCGTTCGACCGGCGCCCAGATCATCAAAGATGCGCGTACGCCGGAGGAGCGTTGGGTGGTCGATACCGTCCGGCGTCAGGCACAAGCGGCTGGGATCGGCATGCCGGACGTTGCCATCTACGACGCGCCGGAATTGAATGCCTTCGCCACCGGCATGAACAAGAACAATGCCCTGGTGGCTGTGAGCACCGGCTTATTGCGTGGCATGACGCGAGACGAAGTCGAAGCCGTGCTGGCACATGAAGTCAGTCACGTCGCCAACGGCGATATGGTCACGCTTGCTCTGATCCAGGGCGTGCTCAACACCTTTGTCGTGTTCCTGTCGCGGGTGATCGGGCAATTGATCGATAGCGTCGTTTTCAAACGCAATCCGGGCGACGGCCCGGGCCTGGGTTACTTCGCGATCGTATTCGTGTTGGAGATCATTTTCGGCTTGATCGCTTCGGTGATCCAGATGTGGTTCTCACGGCGCCGCGAGTTCCGCGCCGATGCCGGGGCGGCCGCGTTGGCGGGTCGCGACAAGATGATCGCCGCGCTGGCGCGGCTGCAAAACAACCGTGGCCAGAGTGCATTGCCCAGCGAGGTCGCCGCCTTCGGCATTTCGGGCGGGGTTGCCAGCGGCTTGAAGAAACTGTTCATGACACACCCACCGCTGGAAGAGCGCATCGCGGCGTTGCGACAGGGGTGAAAACCGCGGCGTGCCGCGAGCCAACCTGAGCGACCGGCGGTCCGGCGTATTGCGGACCGCGACTTGCTGTTACCGATCGTTGGCACGGTTCACTTGCCCATCATCGTTGGCGTAGTTATGGAGTTGCGGTACGATGGACGTGAGGTTTATCTGGAGGACGTATGCCAGAGATGATCATTGACCAGAAGACCAGACAGGCGACCAATGGCGAGCCGATCACGCTCTCTTTTGGCTCCGTTGAACTTCGCGCTGAGCGCGATCCTGATGTCTTTGCAGCCAACGTTAGGGCCAGTCAGGAGGCTCTGCGTCGAGCGCAAGGCGTATTCGTGCGCTCTGGCGTCGAGCTCGATTTTCCGGCGTCGGTGCCGAAGTTTTTTATCGACGAGCGAAAGCCTGCGGTTCTCATCCGCGAGCTTGATGGCAAGCGAGAAGAGGGGCATCTGGTCGACGGCCAGTTCGTCGCAGCGTGACGCCAGCGCAGGCCGAGACTGCTGTTTTTGCCGGCCACCGCGCGTCCGGTAAACCGATGGCCGTTGTGCTGGCGGGCCACAACGGTTCCGGAAAGTCGACACTCTGGTATCGGCGTTTGTCCGATCAGCTGCAAATGCCGCTCATCAACGCCGATCGCATGATGCTATCGATTCTTCCTGAAGATAGGGAGCGACCGCTCCCGACTTGGGCTCAGACGCTGCGCGATGACAACGAAAGCTGGATGCGTGTAGCACAGGCTAGCGTCGAGGCCTTCACGGTCGGGGCGATGCGCGAAGGATTGCCGTTTGCTTTCGAGACTGTGTTTTCCTACTGGCAGCCGCAAGGCGACGGTGCTCGACCGAAGTCCAAGATTGACAAGATCGAGAAGCTCCAAGTTGCCGGCTATTTCGTGTTGCTCATTTTTGTGGGCTTGGCGAATGTCGAGTTGTCGATCGCACGCGTGCTGTCGCGCGTGGCGCGCGGCGGACACAATGTCCCCGAGCAGAAGCTGCGGGATCGATTCCCCAGAACCCAAGCCGCCATTTCGGCCGCCCGAAAGATTGCGGATGCCACGCTGATGTTCGACAACAGTGGCGATGTGCACCGTGCACTGACGCTGGTTCGCGCCGAAGTTAAAGACCGGACGCTTTTCGATGCGCGCTCAGATGCCGGAGCGGCGCCATTCTGGTTACCAACGATTGTTCCTGAACGCCAACTTTAGGCAGACCGGTTCCGTCCCACAGCCATCGAGACATCCACGTAAGGGGTACTGCTCAATCGCGCCCTGCGAGCAAAACACGGCCCCGTTAGCGAACAACATCTTCATGTAGCCGATACTGCGCGTTGGCGGGCAAGTCATCGTTGCATGAATGAACTCCGCAGGCGGCACATACCAAGGCGCGGCGACGTAATGGACGATTGCGACGGGCGCGATGAAGATGCAGTTGTTGCCTGGAACAAAGACATTGGCCGAAAAGCTCGGACTGTTGAACTGACACAGCTCGCACTGATCTGCGCCAGCTTTGCGAAGAAGTTCGCGGGCACGTTACCGCAAGCGAACTGACTTTCGCGACCTGGCCAAGCAATTGCGCGCAGCGAATCCTCAACAAGTGGCTGCGCCGGGCAAGGGGTCAGGTCCTTGATCGTTGCCATGCGTTCCCTCAATGCCTCTGCATCACCGTCGATCGGTCTTTGGCCATCGCCGCCAGTCGGACGCTGCCTCAGGGGTGCGCAGCCACTTTTCCAGATGGATGCCGTCCTCGCGGCGGCGGTACATCCGCGGCTGGAGGGTGGTTTCGTAGAACCCGCATTCGAGGTACAGCAGCCGCGCGGCGTCGTTGTTGCGACGGCACTCGACGAAAATGCATCGCAACTCGGCTTCGCGGGCGACGTCTTCTAACCAGCGGATCAACGCGCTCGCAAAACCCTTGCGGCGAAATTCTGGCCGTACGGCCAGCAACATCAAGTGCGCGGTGGTTTCTTCATAGCGCATGATGGCGAACGCCAACACGCGCTGATGTTCGCGCACCACTGCGACATTGCAGCGGCGGTCGCGGATCGACTCCCAAACACGTTGCGGCGTCCATTGCCAGCCGAGTCCGACTTCAACCTCATCGCGCGACATCGCTGCGATCTGCTCGGCCATGCTGGGTGTCGCCAACCCGACCCGGATATGCGAATAGTCGCGCTGGAAATTGGGCAGCGACTCCGGCGGCCGACGCCATGACGATGCGAGCCGCGATAGGGCATCGACCCAGCGGCCGATCCGTTTGCGCGGCTGACCCTGGCTCACACCGTCTCCGGATTCGCCTTCTCTGTGTCGATTCCGTAGCGCTTGATCGCCGCCGCGACCCGGCTGCGTTCGATGCTGCCTTCGTCGGCCAGCGCCGAGAGTGCAGCGACGGCGATGTGGTAACGGTCAACTTCGAAGAAGCGGCGCAAATTCGCACGGGTATCGCTGCGACCGAAGCCATCGGTTCCAAGCACGCTGTAGCGCATGCCATGCGGCAGATACGGGCGGATTTGCTCGGCGTAGGCGCGCACATAATCGGTGGAGGCGATGGCCGGGCCGCTGGCGCCTTTGAGCACCTGCGACACATAGCTCGCGCGCGGTTCGGCGCCCGGATGCAAACGATTGTGGCGCTCGCAATCCGCGCCATCGCGGCGCAGTTCGTTGAAGCTGGGGCAAGAGTAGATGCTGGCGCTCACGCCTTCATCCGCCGAAAGCAACTCCGCCGCCGCCATCGCTTCGCGAAGGATTGTACCCGAGCCCAAAAGATTGACGTGCAGAGCGTCACTGTCCTTTTTCTTGGCCTTGCCCTTCCCAGACGCGGCCACGCTCCCCGATCCGGCCGCCGAGCGCAGCTCGGCGTCGCTCCGCGAATCGCGAGCTTCGCTCGCAAGCGATTCGCTGCGCCCCCGTACCCCGTGCCCCGTGCTCAGCAAATACATGCCACGAATCACGCCCTGCGCCGCGCCCTCGGGCATTTCCGGGTGCGGGTAGTTTTCGTTCATCAGCGTGATGTAGTAGTACTCGTCGCGCTGCTCGGTGAGCATGCGCTGCATGCCGTGCTGCAGGATGACGGCCACCTCGAACGCAAATGTCGGATCGTAGCTCTTGCAGTTCGGGATTGCGCCAGCAAGCAAATGCGAGTGGCCGTCTTCGTGTTGCAGGCCCTCGCCGTTGAGTGTAGTGCGTCCCGCAGTGGCGCCAAGCAAAAAGCCCCGCGCGCGCATATCGCCTGCGAGCCATGCCAGATCGCCCACGCGCTGCATGCCGAACATTGAGTAGAAAATGAAGAACGGCAGCATCTGCAGGTTGTTGCTGCTGTAGCTGGTTGCCGCCGCGAGCCACGACGAGAACGCACCAGCTTCGGTGATGCCTTCCTGCAGCACCTGCCCGGCCTCGTCTTCGCGGTAATACATCAACTGATCCGCGTCCATCGGTTTGTACTTTTGCCCGAACGGCGCGTAAATGCCGATTTGCCGGAATAACCCTTCCATGCCGAAGGTGCGCGCCTCATCGGCGACGATCGGCACGGTACGTGGGCCCACGTGTTGATCGCGCAGGATCACGTTCAACGCCTGCACGAAGGCCATAGTGGTCGAGATTTCGCGCTCGCCGGAGGACTTCAGCAGTCGATCGAACACCGCCAGCTCGGGCGTCGGTAAGGACTCGTCCGCCTTGCGTCGACGCGCGGGTAATGGCCCGCCCAGTGCGGTGCGACGTGCCAGAGCGTACTTGACCTCCGGCGAATCCGGCCCCGGGTGGTAGTACGGCACTTCGTCGACTTTGTCGTCGGGAATCGGAATATTGAAGCGATCGCGGAACGCGCGCACTGCGGCGTTATCCAGCTTCTTCTGTTGGTGCGTGATGTTCTGTGCCTCACCGGCTTTGCCCATGCCGTAACCCTTGACGGTCTTGGCGAGGATGACGGTTGGCTGACCTTGATGGTGACTGGCGGCGTGATAGGCAGCGTACACTTTGTGCGGATCGTGGCCGCCACGGTTCAGATGCCAGATGTCCTCATCGGCGAGGTTGGTGACCATCGCCGCGGTCTCCGGCGTTTTCCCAAAGAAGTTTTCCCGTGTGTAAGCGCCGCCCTTGGCTTTGTAGTTCTGATACTCGCCATCGACGGTGTCCATCATGATTTTGCGCAGCATGCCTTTGGCATCGCGCGCGAAAAGGCCGTCCCAGTAGCTTCCCCATAACACCTTGAGCACGTTCCACGACGCACCGCGGAAGACGCCCTCCAGTTCCTGGATGATCTTGCCATTGCCACGCACCGGCCCGTCGAGGCGCTGCAGGTTGCAGTTGATCACGAAAATCAGGTTGTCCAAACCCTCGCGCCCGGCCAACGAAATAGCGCCCAGGGATTCGGGCTCATCGGTCTCGCCATCGCCCATGAAGCACCAGACTTTGCGGTTGCTCTTGGGAATCAGGCCGCGGTGTTCCAGATACTTCCAAAAGCGCGCCTGATAAATCGCGGTGATCGGGCCCAAGCCCATCGACACGGTTGGCGTTTGCCAAAAGTCCGGCATCAGCCAAGGGTGCGGATAGGAGCTGATGCCCTGGCCGTCGACTTCGCGTCGGAAGTTATCGAGTTGTTCTTCCTTCAGGCGCCCTTCGAGGAATGCGCGCGCGTAGATGCCGGGCGAGCTGTGTCCCTGGATGTACAACAAATCGCCCGGATGGCCGTTGCCGGCGGCGTGGAAGAAGTGATTGAAGCCCACGTCATAGAGCGTAGCGGATGACGCGAAACTGGCGATATGTCCGCCCAGTTCCCCAGGACGCCGATTCGCTCTGACGACCATCGCCATTGCGTTCCAGCGCAAGATCGAACGGATGCGCCATTCGATCGCGGCGTCCCCGGGGCTCTTGGCTTCCAGGTGCGGCGGGATGGTATTGATATATTCGGTGGTCGGGTCGAACGGCAAAAACGCGCCAGCGCGACGACTCACTTCGACCATACGGTCGAGCAGAAAATGCGCCCGTTCCGGGCCATCACGCTCGATCACCGCTTCCAGCGCGTCAAGCCATTCCTGCGTTTCCAACGCATCGACATCGGTGCGCGAAACGTCGACTTTTTGGTCCATGAGGCCTCCCGAGCCGGCAGCATTGATGCGGCATTATGGCGTGTTGCGCGATGCTTGGCGGCAATTTTGCGTCGCTCAGCGATAGTTGCCTGCTTCACTTCGACCGGGTCAGGTGTTTTCGATGCTTCATCTCGTGCTTCATCAACCGGAGATCCCGCCCAATACCGGCAATGCCATTCGGCTCGCCGCAAACACGGGATTCTCTCTTCATTTGATCGAACCGTTAGGATTCGAACTCGACGACAAAAGGCTGCGGCGCGCTGGTCTTGACTACCACGAATACGCCAGAGTGAAGGTCTGGCCGACACTTGGCACTTGTCTGACCGCGCTCGATTCACCCCGTGCTTTTGCGCTCACCACAAAAGGGACCCGCTCGGTGTACGACACCCGATTTGCCGCCGGCGATGTCTTGTTATTCGGTAGCGAAACCAGTGGGCTGCCCGCCGATATTCGCGACGGTCTGCCGCCTGAGCAGCGCTTGCGCCTGCCGATGGTGCCTGGCTCGCGAAGTTTGAATCTCTCCAACGCGGTGGCAGTTGTTGCATTCGAGGCGTGGCGACAACTGGAATTCGCCGGTGCGGGTAACGCGAGTGTCCTTTCTAGTCTGGAATAGCCTCCTGATCGAGTTGGATCGCGTCGACGCCTGGTTCTGATCGCGCGAAACCCAAATGTTCGGCGCTGAGTGCTTCGACGCCGCTTGCTGTACCCGCCCGCCGTTTGCTGCGTATGACCTGGCTCGGTGCAGGCGCGGGTCCACCATCGAGATGCCCCGAGAGTTGATCCAACGCCTGATAGAAGTAGGGCAGCAACGGCAAGAAGCGCTGCGCGTACGCCGGTTGCCCGAGAAATCCATCGAAGTGCTGGACGTTCTCGATTTCCCAATAGGTCAGCCGCCGGGCACCGTTGCGCCAGGCGCGTCGAGCGTATTCGCGCGCGATTTCTACCGGCAGCAATCCGTCATCGCGGCCATGCAGAACCACCACTGGCACGTTGGGCAAGCGCGCTGTCGCCCGCACCTGCACGATGCCAGTGCGCACGCGATCCGCGACTTGACTATCGCCAATCAAAGCCTGGTGCAGGCACAACAGGCCCTCAAGCGCCGGGTCAGGACCAGGGCCCTGAGGCGCCACGATCTGGATCCCGGCGGTTGGTGCGATTCCGCTGGATGTACCAAACCATTGACCGCGTTCGGCTGCCGTTGAAGCGCGTGGCCGACCGTTCTCGGTCGGTGCGAATTGGTAGCCGCAAAGGCGCTCTGCAATTCCGGCTCGGGCATAAGACTGGGTGTACGTCACCGCCAGGGCGCGCCAGAGGTCGGCCGCGAGATTCGTTGGGTTATTGTCGAGCGCGCTCTTCGAAAAACCCAGAGCCATCAATTGGCGCAGCGCATCGTTCGCCTGATCGCCCGGTGCAGAGCCGGCGATAAGCCCACGCTCGGCCAGCGCCGCACAGCGCGCCTGAAACTCTGCGGTACGACCGAGCAAGAACGGTGCGATCGGAGCTCCAGCCAGGTCCGGGTGAAGCTGCGCGCAGGGCGCCAACAGCGCCGCGCGTTGCGCATACTCAAGCAAACTCGGCATTCCCGCCAGCGATACCTGTGGTGCCGCGGCGACCACCCCATCGATCAACCCGTCGGTGTCTTGTTCGAGCGCCCGCAATACCGCGCCGGCGCCATTGGAAATACTCGCTGCGATGATCCGGGTGTTACCCGCCGTGAATCGCTTGCCAGGGAATTGCCGCTCCAACAGGGAGAGTGCGAAGCGCGTGGCGGATAGGGTCATGCGTCCCCAGTGCGCCTCTGGATGGTCTTTCGAATGCGCATGTTTGATCGCAACTCCTTCGCCACGTGCGTCGGGAATAAAACCGCCAATGTCTCCCGCCGTTACGGGCGCTCCGTCCAGACCAATACCCTCGCGCGCCGCGAATTCGTAAAAGCCCGTGCCTGCTCCCTTATCGGTGTAGACCACGGCGCAGCCGCGCGTCAGAGCCCAGGCACCAGCCGTCGCCAGCGCCCCATAGATGCCACGGGAACCAGAGACCGGCGCGACGACTAAACAGGGGCGCGTAACGTCGAAGCGATCGGGTATCTGCAACATCACGCCATGCGGATGGAACAGTCCGACTTCTCCCAGCCAGGACTTGATCTCGATACCAGGAATCGGCGCAACGCGGCCATACGCGTTGTCCAACCCGCCACCTTCGCTGACATCGGCTATCGCCCGCCAATTGCTCCAGGTGGCTTGACGTCGGCGAGATGCGGCGTCGGTCGCTGTAGGTACAACTGACTGCCGAAGGCCGTCCAGACCGAGTCCTGCGGTCAGCAGATCGTCGCGCCGTTCGAAGACGGCTTCCTCCGTAATGCTCTGGGGCGGCGCAGAAGCGCAGCTGGTTAACGCGATGATCATGGCGATTGGCCATCCACTCCAAAAGATGTTCTGCCGCCGTGAGGTTCGATGACCAGAACACGCCTGCGCTTCGCTCATTGTCAACGGTCCCCGATTGGTCGCGACGGCAGCGCGGTGGCGATCCTCGTTCACGACAACTGACCTCCACATTTGCATCACCAGCCTCATTTCCTTGCGATTTCGACGCCGCACCGGAGTTTCGCCCGAGCGCCCCTGGCGTACCAGTGTTCTTTTGTGCAATGTTCGTCAGCGCTAAGCACGCAGGATGGATTACGCGAGTTCGGCCAGGTAAACGCGGTCTCGACCGGCACGTTTCGCCGCATAGAGTGCGTTGTCGGCGGCTTTCAGATCGCGCCGCAGGTCCAGCCGCCGGCCCGGGTGTAACTGCACTACCCCGATCGAAACGGTGGCCTGCAATTCCGCTGCGTGATCGGCAAAGCCTGCCCGGACGCGCTCGGCGACAGACGCTGGATCGCCGACGCTGACGAGCAGCAGGAATTCTTCGCCGCCCATTCGAACGAGCAAATCTCCCGGTGCGCAATGCTCTTGCACGATCTCGGTAAACCTCTGCAGTAGCCGGTCGCCCACATCATGACCATGTTCATCGTTGACGCGTTTGAAGTGATCCAGATCCATCAACAAAACGCCGCTGATCGTCGGTAGTGGATTCGCCTGGAGTTCCCGTTGCAAGCCTGCGCGATTCAAGGCTCCGGTCAACGCATCCCTCGTCGCCAAATCGTACACCTTGTGTACCAGCCGGCTGACAACCAGCAAATTGAGGCCCATGGCGAACGTCGCGTAACTGAGAAGCAGGGTGAAGTACACCGCGACGTTAGCCGGGTGCTGTTCGAGGATATCTTGGCTGGGAATCGCATAAAGCCAGTGCATCGCAATGCGGATGGCCAAGAGAATGGTGGTGACCAGGTTCATGGCGCCCAGCCAACGAATGATCGGGCCGATCGTGGCGAGTCGTCGATCGAACAGCAGCGTTACGGTCGTGGCAGAAGTGAGCAGCATCAAGGTGCCGTTGACCAAGGTTAACCGGCCGGTGAGATTTGGAGCGAAAACGCCCCAGTAAAATCCGCCCATTGCCACAACCGCACCTGCGACGTAGACCAGCGTGAGTGGCGGATCTTCGCCGCTCAGTCGTCGTACGCCAACAAGAATCCAGGCCGAACCCAATACGATCAGGGTATTGCCGAACACAAAGGGTATCAGTGGCGACAGCAGGCCTTGCAGCGAATTGAGGCCTACGCCCACAGCCCCGCAGATGGCGCCGTATTTCAGTGCGCGGTACGCCGGCTCGTCGCCGACCCGGCTTACGACGAGCGCGAGCATCGTGTACAGCAAGATCAGGATGATCGATTGAGAGAAGCCGAGGCTACGTAGGTCCATGCACGGATACTGCGGGATGGTTGTTCGTTATTGGCGAAACGAAAGAGTAAATTTAGCTGTCCCGATCCCTTCGCTTAGGTTTGTTCGGGCTATGCTCCTGTGCCCAGCGCTCTGGCGCTTAAGTTCGTTGTCATGACTCATCGTGCCTGGAAGAAGGCGCTAGATCGCCTCGCATCATCGCTGCCCGCTGAAGACGTACAGACATGGCTGAAGCCGCTGATTGCGCGCAGTAAAGATAAAACTTTGGTGTTATCCGCGCCAAACGCATTCGTGCGCGACAAAGTGCAGCGTAGCTATTTGGATGAGATTACCGCACTGGTTCTGGCGCTGGATGCGACAATCACCACGGTGCGGCTCGATCTTGACGATGGCGAGCGCCCGTTGTCGGAAACGACAAAATCCGGCAGCAGAAGCATCGGTGAAAAAGCACCCGAATCGAAGCTTGATCAGCGGTACAACTTCGACAACTTCGTCGAGGGCAAGTCGAATCAGTTGGCGCGTGCGACTGCGCTGCAGGTTGCGAGAAAACCTGGTCAGGCCTACAACCCACTTTTGCTCTACGGCGGCACAGGTCTCGGTAAAACGCATCTGCTGCACGCTGCGGGAAATCTGCTTTTGCAGGAGAATCCGGCTGCGCGAATTTTGTATGTGCGCTCGGAGGAGTTCATCCGCGAGATGATTCAAGCGTTGCGTCAGGACAAGATGGATCAGTTCAAACGCTTGTACCGATCGGTTGATGCATTGTTGATCGACGACATCCAGTTCTTCGCCGGCAAGGATCGAACGCAAGAGGAGTTCTTTCACACGTTCAACGCGCTGTACGATGGCAAACAGCAGATCATCATGACTTGCGATCGCTATCCGAAAGAACTGGAGAAGCTGGAACCGCGCTTGAAGAGTCGCTTTGGGTGGGGTATCTCCGTAGCAGTTGAACCACCGGACTTCGAGACACGGATGGCGATTCTGAGCACCAAGGCCGAAGGTGCGGGAATGCAATTGACGGAAGAGGTGTGCGCTTTCATCGCAAAACGCATGCGCTCGAACGTCCGCGAGCTGGAGGGTGCGTTAAACACCTTGCATGCGCATGCCAACTTGCTCGGCAAGAGGGATATCGATCTGGCCTTCGCTCAGGCAACGCTCCGGGATGTATTGCGCCCGCATGAGGCGCAGATCTCGCTTTCGAACATACAAAAGATGGTTTCGGATTTTCACCGGATTTCGCTTGCGGAACTGCTTGGAAAGAAGCGCACGCGCACTGTGGTTCGTCCACGACAAATGGCGATGGCGTTGGCAAAAGAACTGACAACGCACAGCCTGCCGGAGATCGGCAGAGCTTTCGGTGGCCGCGATCACACGACAGTGCTTCATGCTTGTCGCGAAGTGAAGAAACAAGTCGAGATCGATGGTCAAACTCGGGATGATTGGGAAAAGTTGGTCAGGCTCTTAAACGCCTGAGTCGGTCGTGGACAAACCAGGCCTGGGCCTTGTGGGTTTCCTGTGGATAAGTTATTGCTCGCAGGTTGTCCCCAGGCGATCGACACGTTCAAAGGCAGTTATCCACAGCACGGTGTCTGGAAATAATTTGATAAAACAATGCCTTACGTGTTATCCACCGAAATTATGCGGCACTATCACTACTACAATCTTTTCTTTAAAACAAAAGCAAAAGCAAAAGGAGCACCCCGATGCGTTTGAGCGTACTTCGAGAAGCGCTATTGCGTCCATTACAACAAGTCGTCGGTGTCGTCGAGCGCAGACATACGCTCCCAATTCTGGCGAACATCCTGATTCGTGTAGAGGACACGGTCGCAAGCTTTACCGCGACGGATCTTGAAGTGGAATTGGTCGCCAAGATGGCGGTTGATACCGCAGAGAGTGGCGACATTACCGTACCCGCCAAGAAGCTCTTTGACATCGTCCGCGCGCTTCCAGAGGGCGCGATGGTGAATCTCAAACTGAGCGGAGAACGTGTGCAACTCACCAGCGGACGGTCGAAGTTCGTCCTGGCGTCATTGCCGGCGAGCGAGTTTCCGGCGACCGACATTGGCGAAACGGTTGAACGGATCGAGATTGATCAAGAGAGCTTGAAGCGGTTGTTGGACCGTAGTGCGTTCGCGATGGCCGTTCAGGACGTTCGGTACTACTTGAACGGATTGCTTCTCGAGCTACGGGAGAACGGTTTGCGAACCGTCGCGACAGATGGTCATCGCCTGGCGATGGCCGAAACAGCGGGGGCCTCTGAGAGCGATGTGCGTCGCCAGGTGATCGTGCCACGAAAGGGCGTCATGGAACTGCAGCGGCTTTTGAGTGGTGCGGATGGCGTCATAGAGTTGGCATTTGCGAAGAACCACGTGCGGGCATCATTGGGCGATAGCACGATGTGTTCCAAGCTCATTGACGGCCGCTTCCCTGACTATGAAGCTGTGATCCCGTTGGCTGCAGATAAGGTCGTGCTGGTCAACCGCGATCTGATCCGTCAGGCTCTATCGCGGGTTGCGATCCTGTCGAACGAAAAGTATCGCGGCGTCAAGATCGAAGTTCAGCCGCAGGTGTTGCGCGTTATTGCGCATAACCCAGAACAGGAAGAGGCGACCGAAGAAATCGAGGCTGATACCACCGTCGACGGTATCGGAGTCGGGTTCAATGTGAATTACCTGCAAGATGCCATCAACGCTACACAGGCAGAGACGGTTCGGATCCGGCTACGAGATGGTGCCAGCAGTGCCCTGGTGGAGTCGCCGGAGGATCCAACGACTCGGCACGTCGTGATGCCCTTGCGCCTGTGAAGTCAGGTCGATGCGCGTCATTTCGCTGCGTGTCGATGGAGTGCGTTGTTTATCGAAAGTTGAGATCAGCCCATCGGCTGGGCTGAATGTCATTTTGGGTGGGAACGGGTCGGGGAAAACGAGCGTCCTGGAGAGTCTTCATCTATTGGGTTACGGACGCAGTTTTCGCTGCCACGATCACGACCAGCTGATTTCGCGAGGGCGATCGCTGTCTATCGTATTTGCGGAAGTGGAAGGTATCCATGGTGCGCAGCGCCTGGGTCTGGAGCGGAGCCGGTCGAACTGGCGCGGG
>JALHMH010000049.1 GCA_022844165.1 Lysobacterales bacterium | reverse complement strand
CGAGAAAGAGGTTGGTCGAATAGCGCCGGCAGTTGCGGATACTGGTGCTTTTCCGGGATGGTCGGCAGCACCAACCAGTCCAACTTGCCCGCCGCATCGAAAGCGAACTGGCATTCCAGTATCACCTTACCATGCCGCCGCGCGGCCGCGAGGAACTCATCCGTGCCGCCCGGCTTGCCGCCGGTGGCAGTGTTTTTGGGTTGCAGCGTGACCACCACATCCGACAGCCGCAGAATCTCGAAGCTGCATTCGCGAAACCGCGTGCGCCGGTCGGCTGAGTTGCTGACCACCCATTCCTGGATCACATGCGGCGCCTCGAAGCGATCGATCGCCGCCTGCTTCTGCCGCGTATCGAAGTCAGGCCCGGTGCTGCCGATGCCATCGAGAAAGCCATCGCGCGGTTGCGGCAGCAACACCCGCTGCAACACCCCCGCCTTGCCGCAGGCATCGGCAAACACGCTGTCCGCCCCAATGGCCAACTGCGACAAGCCCACCGGAAAGTACCCCGCATGCAAACCCAACCGCTGATGCAGCCCGCGCAAGGTCTCGGCCAGTTGATCCACCAACATCTGCAAACGCGCGTCCGCCAGCGCTTCCGGCAAGCCCTGAAAGCCCAGGTCTCGCGCTCCTGCAAAACCCACATGCAATGCCAGGGCGTGGGGCGCATTGCTCAGCGGCGGGCGTTCATTCTCGGCGTGGCTGCTCATGAAGGTCTCTGGGCTGGGCAGGCAGATCGCGGACCTGACGTTTCGTCGTCGCACACGGTGGGCCAACGTGAATTTACGTGGCGCCTAGGTCTTGCCCGGCCATTGAATCTGCAATTTGCGCTGCTGCGCGACGCAATCGCGCAAGTAGAGATTAATCAGGTTCTGGTAGGGAAGTCCGGTGTCGGTGGCCATTTGCTTGAAATAGGCCACAACGTCCTCGGAAAGCCGCATCGTGACGGGCGTCTTCAGCCGGGACGCGTAGGGATTCCGGCGCGACTTCAAGCGGGACAGATCGTATTGCGCTTTCATGGTCAGGCTCCGTAAAAGGCGGCTTCTCGCCGGGTTGCTTTGCGAGCGGAGATGATTCTGATCACCTCGCCCTCGCAGTGCGCGATGAGCAGCAAGCGCAGACCGGCACTCATGCCCAGCAACAGAAAACGCGCTTCATCCTGAGAGTGTTCGTCATCAAAAAACTGGACCGCAAAATCGTCATAGAAGACCGACTGCGCCTCCTCAAAGGAAACGCCGCGCTTCTTGATGTTTGCAAGCGCTTTGGCGGCGTCCCATTCGAACGTGATCATACGTACAGTGTATGTAGCGGATGGTGCAAGTCAAGACATCAGCCGGAAGTAAACTGCGCCGGCTCACGGATGTCGGGAAACAGGTGCGCTTGATCCCGACGCGTTGATCTTTGCCAACACCGCCTGCGCCTTGGCTTTATCGGCCTCGGTCGCGTTCGGCAGGCTCAACGCCATCTCCGCCGCCTTGCGCGCGTTTTCGGGGTCTTTGTCGATCAGCAAAATCTCCGCCGCGCGAGCCGCGAGGCGGGCGTTTTTTGCGAAGCGCGGGAAACTCAGGCGCTTCCACAGGGCCTTGGTTTCCGGGCGATCTTCGAAGACCGACATCGCGAGCAGAATCAGCGGGTGGCCGGGGTCGAGGTTGTAGGCCTCAATGAGGATCTTCGGGCTGTAGTTCGGGCCGTTGGGATCTTCGGTTTGCGGGTGTTCCAGTACCCAGTCGATTTCGCGTTCGATGTGTTGGGGGACGGTGATTTGCGAGAAGGGCGAAATCGTACGGGTGGCGCGATCGGCGAAATGCCATCGCAAGACAAGGTCTTTCCTGGTTTCACCTGCCTCAGCGGCGGTCCTCACGCTGTTGACAAGGTCCATCCATTCCTTGCCCGAGAGCCAGCGTAGCCGACCGTCTTTGGCAACTCTGCGGCCAGTAAGTACGATTAAATCTCTGGGCGCCACTAACTCCGCAGGTGGCGCTTCGTACGCAAGGCCGCGATTCGAGCCTTCCATCGGAAGCAACGTGTCATCGACGGAGCTTGTCTCGCTAGCGTGCCTAGGCGACGCTCCAACGGCGGCACCGATTCGGGCCTCCCAGATACGCGCGGTCTTGTCGAAACTGGCGGTTACTACTCGCGTTCCATCGTGGCTGAAATTGGCTGCGAATACCCAGTGCTCATGTTGGAGTGGCCCCTGCATAACAATGCATCGGCGCACGTCCCAGATCCATGCAGTGTTGCTTCTGGTTGCTGTCGCGACACGCAAGCCGTCACGACGGAAGTCGGCTGACGTTAGCTCGCCATCGTGCTCTAACGATGCGCAAATTCTTGCGCGACTATCTACTTCCCAAATCTGCGCCGTTTTGTCGAAACTGGCGGTGACTAACATGCTCCCATCAGCGCTGAAGTTGGCGGACATTACCCAGTTTTCGTGTTGCACTGGTTCTCCAAGCGCAATACCGCTGCGCGAATCCCAGATTCGTGCGGTCCTGTCAGAGCTAGCGGTAGCGATCATCGTGCTATCGGGGCTAAAGGACGCAGAGTTGATCTGATCTGCATGCTGCAGTGGCGTTCCCATTGGTTCGCCTGTCCGCGCATCCCAGACCTGTGCAACACTGCCGGGCGCCACGGTTACCAGAAGCCCTCCGTCTGGACTGAAGGCGATCTGTCTTACCGGCCCCTCGTGCCGAATCGGAGCAACGATCTCCGCGCCCGTGCTCGTGTCCCATATGCGGACCTTCGCATCCGGCGTGGCCGTGGCCAACCGCGAACCGTCTGGATTGGGTGCAAGAAGAGTCACTTGGTCCGAGAGATTAAGCGGTCTAGTAAGGGAGATCTGAGTTGAGGTGTCCCAAATACGAGTCGTTTTGTCCGCGCCAAATGCAACAACGCGCGCGCCTTCGTTGCTGAATGCGACGGCGTCGACCTCTCCCTCATGGACCAGACGTGTAGAAACACTGGCGCCACTTCGCAGATCCCAAACACGCACGTGGTTGTCGCCCGCCAGAGTTGTTACACCTCTGCCATCTGGGGTGAACTTGGCAGTGGCGACGTCGATATCGTGTTCCAACACAGCTCGCAGCACTGGACTGCCTAGTTCCTCAAGCGCGCGGGACGCTTCTTTCTGAGCGAGGGCGCCTGAAAACTCGAGCGATTCGGACAGATACGCGGCGCGGTTTGCCGGCTCCCCGGCCTTCTGTCTTTCCGTGGCTCGCCCTAACGCGCGCGCAGCAGCATCATCCAACGCCCGTTCAACTCGGGCCGCTTGCTCAACCGCCTGGGACCGAGATTTCCATGCCGTAACACCCAGCAGCATGACGACAAGTGAGAAAGCTAACGAGATCTGTGTCTTACGCTTTTGCGAGTCAAGTTTCTCCTGGGTATTGCGCAGCTCTGCGCCACGACGTTCATCTTCTCGAGTGCGGCATTCGTCCAAATATTCCTTTCCGCTTTGCCCGAGATCCGCTGCGAAATCCTGGCGACTGAACAAATTGACTGCATCTATCAAACGCCCATCCGCGTGAATCAGCCATGTCGAGTCTCGTCCGTTCCTATCCCAGTCACTGCTGGCTGTTTTCACTGATTCCAGAGTTGCGAGCGCGGCAGCGTCTTCTTCCAACCACCCACGCAGCCTCGTCCATTGCCGCAGCAGCGCTTCGTGGGCGGGTTCGATGGTGATTTCGCCCTGCGGATTCGTGTCCTTGGTAAGCAAGCGAAACTCGACAAAGTGTTCGATCAGCGCCCGAGCTTCTTCCGGCACCTGGCTGAGCAGGGCGACTTTGCGGTAGGGCAGTTTGCTGTGGCGGTCGATACCGGCCATCCACGGGATCAGGCCGCGGCGGAGCAGTTTCAGGCACGCATCGGGATCTTTCTGAAGCTTTGGGTTGCGTTGGGCTTGCTCCAGTGCTTCTGCGACGGCCTTTTCGATGGCGCCGGCGATGCGGCCCAGGTCCTGGTAGTCCTTCAGCGACAACAGACCATCGGCGCTGTAGTCCACGTACAGCCGCTCCAGGGTGAAGGCGAGCAGCGGCAGCGCGTCTTTAGCGCCGCCTTCGGCAATGTCGCGCAGCAGGGCTTCGGTGAGCTGCGGTTCGATGCGCAAGGGGCGAGTGCTGTGTTTGAGAAGTGCGACGGGGGCTTCGATCACTTGCCGGAACGCGCCGTGCGGCATCGGCGGCAACGGGAAGAGGTGCTGCACGATGTCGGCCAGCGCGGGGGCGCTTTGCAGGGGCTCGTAGCTGTCGGAGCGAATGGTGCAAAGCACGATCAGCTTCGGCGTGTCGGAATGCAGCAGCTCGGCCAGCAGGCTGAGGAAGCGGCCGGCCTGCTCGGCGCCTTCGGCTTGGAACAGCTCTTCGGCTTGATCGATGGCCAGCACCAGGGTCGGCTGCTGCGGCTGGCTGGCGTCCCACTCCGGCACTTGGCAGTGCTGGGCCAGTTCCTGCAGCAGGGTTTGCAACGCCGGCGCGCCGGCGCCGACGGCCGCTTCGATCTGCGGTTTCGACCAGTTGAGTTTGCGTTCGCGCCGCACGGTCCACAGGCATTCGACCAGCCCATACCTGCCGCTCAGCACCGCGCGCTCGGGGCGGATCACCGGCAGCGGCAGAAAGTGTCGATCGTCGCGCGCCAGCCGGGGTAGGATGCCGGCGCGCAGGAAGGATGACTTGCCCGCGCCGGATGCGCCGAGGATGGCCAGAAAGCGCGGCCGCGCGGCCTCGCGCAGGCCGCGCAGTTGGGCCAGCAGTTCGGTGATCGGCGCTTCGCGGCCGAAGAAGATGCCAGCGTCCTGCGCTTCCAGCGGCGCCAAGCCTCGGTACGGCGCGCGGTTTGGCTCGTCGCTGGGCGGCCAGGGAAAGCTCTGCGGATCCAGGCCCGCTTTCTTCAACCCCTCGCGCAAGCGCATCAATGCGGAGCGTGAGAAGTAGACGTGGCGCGTTTTGGTCTCATCCGGCAGCGTGACCTCGCGAGCGCTGTGGTCATCCCCGCTGGAAAGATCCACCAACTGCGAGATCTCCTTCATGCTGGCTTCCACATCCGCACGCTCGGCGCCATCCAGCAAGAGCACGAACAAGCGCTTGCCCAACTGCTGCGCAATGGTGAACTCGCGTCGACACCAATCGGAGCGCAGCCAATTGGGGCTGACCAGAAACAACACGGCATCACAACGCCCCGCCGCCTGATGCAGCGCTCGCTCCCAGCGCTCGCCTGCGGTGATTCCGCGCTGCGGATCGATGTCCAGGAACTGGTCGTCCCAGCCTTCTTGAGTCAGCCATTGGCTGAGCGCCAGGGCTTCGGCGTTGTTTTTGCTGCTGTGGCTGATGAAGAGTTGAGTCATACCGTTCCATCATCCTCAAAACGAATCTGATCCCTCCACACTACGGCCCGATCTTCCGGAAAAGCCGCGCCACGGTGTTTGACGAAAAGATAGTGCTGCTTCGCGGCGTCGCGGTGCCTGCTGGCCACTGTAGGATTGAGCCGAGCCAAAAACAGGCAAGAATCGATAGCGTCAGCTCGTAGGACGATATTCGAGGGATCGCGCCCCAGAAGCCGCTCAAGTGACTCCAGCCCTGCGGCTATCAGCAGACTTGCCTTGTTTAGGTCGCCAAAGTGGGCCTCTAGCATGGCTATTCGATAGCTGACTATGGCGCAATCCCTCTGCAATTCCGTGCTTTCAGGATCCGCTTGCAGCAATTCCTGATGCACACGACAGGATTCTCGAAGAATGGGCGCTGCTTGATCTGGATCCAGATGCATCGCAAGGTCAGACAGGTTCATTTCCCGCAGCCGCCTTAATTCCCTATGTGGTTGCAGATCAGCCTCATTCTCTTTCAATAGATCGATTGCGAGGTTGGGTCGCGTCTGCCGAACCAGCTCCGCCATCTTGTTTCGGCAGTGGCATCGCTGGCGAATCGCTGCGAGATCTTCTACTTCTGTATCCAAACGCCACTGACAGATATCGAGGGAGCGGGCGTAGTGCTCGTAAGCTTGGTGGCTATTGCCCAAGTTGGCATAGCACATGGCGATTTTTGCGTGGCATACGGCTTCGTCGTGCCAGCGTCGTGAGGTCAACGATTCAAAGGCTCCGAGGTTGCTCCGAAACATGCTCAGTGCAGCATCTAGTCGACCTTGCTGCCAATCTATGTCCGCAAGCTCCATTCGCATCAGGATTGCCTGATGCCGACTTTGTTCTGAAGAAGCAGGGTTGAGGACGCCGTTAGCAAGTGCCAAGCATTCCGCCAGCAACGATTTTGCTTCGTGCGTCGAGCGATGGGCCAACTTATAGCGCGTGAGAATATGGCCGATGTGCATTCGGCACGACACGCCGTGTTGTTCGCTATGCATGAATGCTTCGAGGCACACTGGAATCCAGTTGGGTGGAACAAAATCCTCGATGGTCTCAAAAGTCTCAGCTTTGTTGATTGCCAGTGCCGCTACATGCGTCATTGGCCGATTGCACTGGTGTCCTATGTGCGCCAGCACCAGTCGGTGCAGCCGTAGCAGTTCCGGCCATTGGGTGGAGGTAAGCAAGCGACGACGGCCTAGCCAGGCCCAGGCGGTGGCGAGTGGATCCACGCCCAGGCCGCTGCTGGCCAACAAGTTTGCGTGGTGATCACGCACCAACGCCTCAATCCACGGCTTGGGGATGGCATCCGGACCCCAGCAGGCGGCGTAGCCCAGCAGCACGCGCTCCAGGCTGCCGGCAGCGGGCAAAGTTTGCTTCAACACGAGATCAAGCTGCTTCTCGCGGTGCTGCATGGTGGCTTGCAGTTCCGGATCGCGCGCCAGCGCATCCAGCTGTTGAAGCCCGCCGGCTTTGAGCGCGGCCAGAAAGCTCAGCAGACTGGCGCCGACTTGCGTGCCCAGGTAGATCGCGGCTTGTTCCACCGCCAGGGTGAAGCAACCCAGCAGTTCGCACAGCTCCTTCGCGGCGGCTTCGTCGGCTGCGAGGGCGAAGGCGCTGCCGGGCTGCCATTCGCGGATCAAGGCCAGAGCGTCGTCCGGGTCCAGGGCGTCCAGTTCCATCACCTGCAGCCGATCGGCCTTTGCCCAGGCGGCGGCGCTTTCGCGCGTGGTGGCGATCAGGCTCAGCCACGACAGGTTGCCGACCAGGCTGCGCTGATTGGCGCCCAAGAGTTCGGGGTGGTCGACATTGTCGAGTAGGATCAGCACCTGGCTGTTGCCATCGGGGTCTTGCTGGCGGCGATGCTCTGCAGTCGCCTGCAGCGCGGCGATGACATGGGCGTAGCGCTGCTCGTTGTCGGTGCTCCGCACAGCGGGCTGCGGGAAGCGCGGCTCATCGATCAGGCTGGCCAGGCACAACCGCAGATCGCGGTGCCCGGCGGCGTTGATCCACCAGATGCCACCGGGAAAGCTGCGCGCGTACTCGTTGGCGTACTGCACGGCGAGTTCGGTCTTGCCGATGCCGCCGAGGCCATGCACGGCGGTGATCACGCCCAAACGACCCACGCCGACGCGTTCGTGCAGATCGCGAAGTTGCTTGCGACGGCCGACGAAGTGTTCATTGGCCGCGCGCAGATTGCCGTATTGGCGCGCCAGTTCGCGGCGGGCATCGCGGATGCGCGCGAGCAAGGCCGCCACCGCGCGCTGCGCGCTGGCCAACGCGGCAGGTTCATGCTGCAACGCCCGCGGACCCTGGGCGAACCAGGGCTGCAAATCGATGGTGTTGCCGCGCCGCACGGAGTCCAGCCATTCCTGGTTCGGCGCCGGCAGGCTGCCCGGCAGCTCCACAAAGCGGACGCTCTGGATGCCGCCTGCGTCGCCGTCCACGTGCGGGCCCTGGCGACGCAGGAAGTGCTCCCACTCCCAAAAACAGTTCTTGCTGTTGAAGTAGGCCGGCGACAAACACACCAACAGCACCTTGCTGTGGCGCAAGGCCGCCAGAATCCGATGCCGCCAGTCGTCGTAGTCGCGTATGTCCTGCGTGTCGAAGAACACTCGCGGCGCCACGCCACCGGGTAAGCGCGCCGCGCTCTGGATGAAGGCGTGCAGCGCCGTCACCCAACCCTGCTGCGGATCGGCCGGGTGGTTGTCCGCCCGCGCATAGCTCAAAAAGACGTCGAAGGGACTGCGCGGAACTGGCTCGGTCGGCATGAACTGACCTTCTCCAAAGTCGACTTTGTTGCGGCTGGAAACCGATCCGGCATGGCCCCGCAAAATGCGCAGCGGGGGTTTGCTTGATGCCGGGGGCTCCTTGCTAAAAGGTAATGACTCCGGCAGGTCCTGACTCGCTCCTGGTGGTGCGATGGATCGAGTAGGAAATCGTGGGGACTCCGTTGTTGAACTGCACTTGGATCGCCATGATGTTGGAGTGCGGATAGAAGGACTCGGCACGTATCCGTGACGTTAAGCTGTTGCCAGCTTTGGTATTGCCCTTGTAGCTGACGTCGTAGCGCGACTCCAGCGGTGTATCGGGCGTCAACTGGTTGATCGGGCTCGACATCAACTCATAGAGCGTGACTGACTTTTTGCCGGCCTTCAAGGTGAGTTCGCTGACCATCGAACTGTGCATGTCGCCGGTCAGGAACACGGTGCGCTGGATGTCTTTTTCCAGAAGGTAGTCAAGCAGCGACTCGCGTTGCTCACGGAAGCCATGCCATTTGTCCGAACCGCCACCGCGAGGGCGTGCAATGAAGGGCACGCTGGTCACGATGAACTTGAGGTCGTCCTTGTTGGCGAGCAGCCAGCCCTTGAGTTCGTTCAGCTGTTGGGTTTCGACGATCCTTTTGCGCGTCGAGTCGCGTTGAGTGCGGACATCCAGCACAAAGAACTTCGCCGCTCCGCAATTGAACTGGTAGTAGTAATTGCCGGCTGCGGTGTCGGGGTTGTGCGAATGCTGGAACTCCCAGTAGACCTTCAGCGCTGCGGAGCGCAGCAGTTGCGCATCCCGGTGATCCGCTCGACCGTTGTCGAAATCATTGTCGATCTCATGGTCATCCAGAATCATGTAATGCGGACACATCGTCAGCACGCTTTGCGCCGGCACGCAATCTTGCCAGGCGTCGAGGTACTTGCGGCGATAGTGATCCAGGCTTACAAGAGGTTGGAAAGGTATGTCGGCGTAGATCTGGTCTCCGCAGTGCAGCATGAAGTGTGGATTTTGCGTGCGGATCTGATCGGCGATGGTGTTCCATGCATGGTCGGGGCGCGCGATGATGCCGAGAGAATGCAGATTGCAAGACCCCAGAAAGAACCGCAGGGTCTGTCCTTGGTCCGTTGGAAAAGTCCGAAAGCGCGATTCGCAATAGGCTTGGCGGATTCGCGGTTCTTCCTTGGCAGTGGTCTTGGTAAAGGCCAGTTTGGCGCGATAGGGCGTATCTGGCTGCAGGCCAGTGACATCGAAAATGGTGGTGTGGAACTCAGCATCCACGGTGACGGCCGGCGTGGCCGTGTGAATGACGTTGCCGCTTGCGTCCAAAACCTCCAGATGGGCAACAGGCCAGCGCGGAAGTGCGCGCGCCCAAATGCGGGCGGAACTGCTTGTGGTATGGCCGACGATAAGGTGGGGCATGGCGATGTTCTCCAATGTCGATGTCGCTCAACGCTATTGCGACGAGTGGTGAGCGTGCTGCGGGCTTACGCGTTCGGTGTCGAACAAGACAATAGTTTTCTCGGAATGCCTCGGTTAGCTTGGGTGAGGCAATTTATCCTTCTTCTAGGGTAGTGCCGCACCAACTCACCCTTAAGACCAATGACCAACAACGATCTCGCCGTGGGTGCCGATGGTTCTGGCGGTGTTGAGGGCTTGCCCGATCCAGGCAATAAGCACGAACCAGTCGACGCGGGGACGCGATTGAAGCGGCGCCACCAGCCGACATCCACAAGAAATCCGCCAAGGGGTATGCGACGCGAGCCGTTGGCATCGCCGATGCAGTCTTGCCATTTTCCAGCTGCTTCGAGGCGGTACGTCTCGCCGGCGGCGGCGCCGACGGTTGTGGAAATGAACGGGTGTACGGGGTCAAGTTCCAGCCGGTGGCTGGCGCCAACGCTGAGTTGGATGGTCATTACGTTTTCCCTGGTTGTCGCTGTTCTTCTCGAATGACATCAGGATCATCTTGGGCGCGCTCTATCGGGCTATTACCCTCGGCGAGTTCGGATGCGTGGCCACAACACAATCGGCGGATCGGGTTTAGCAACGTGAGCTTGGCGCGCTGCGATTTGCCTCACGTAGGTTGCGAGTCTAAGGATTGTGCGCGCGCAGAATGGACGGCCGGCGTCGATGTGAGAATTTGCGAGATTCGTCGAACGCTTCGGTGAAAAATGCAGCGGTTCTTGCCCTTGAGCTGCGCATAAAGCAACTCGAACTGCGTGTACGAAACGCGGCGATCGTCGGGATCGACGGTCGGCGGCTTGCGGCCATAGGCTGCGCCGACAAGTTGGATCAATCCCTGACAAGCGTCGATCCGCTCGCGCAAGAACTGCGGCAAGTCGCCCTCGCCCGTCGGGAACGCTTTCATCGAATCAGGCTCATAGCCTGCGCAGGATCCACGTGCTGATCGCAGCGTCGCGAACTCGTCGGAGACTGCAGAGATGAAGATTTTGGGAAGCTCAAAAGGCTCTTGTGAATGGTCGGCCGCAATCCGGTTTCATGATTTGCCCTTCGCCCGACGCTGCCCGGTTTACCCAGGGCTTGCGCCCTGGGCTATCTCATCTCGCCTTGTTGGGGCTCTTGGTCTGCACGGGCCGAAAGAAGGCTATGCTTGGCCGGTAACCCACACCACTTGGAGATGCTGCGCTATGCGCCGCTCAGGAATTGTTTTGTCGCTCATGATTGCTCTCGCTGCTTCAACTGCCGCCGCCGACCCGCACCAATGGCTGGAAGGTGTGGAAGACCAGAAGGCGCTGGATTGGGTCAAGAATCTCAATGCCGACGCTGTCGATGAACTGACGCGTTCAGGCGATTTCAAGCGCATTGAAGCGAGCACGCGCGCGATCCTGGATTCGGACGACAAAATCGCGTTCGTCGACAAAATGGGCGAGCACTATTACAACTTCTGGCGCGATGCGACGCATCAGCGGGGCATCTGGCGGCGCACGACGCTCGCGGAATACAAGAAGGACGAGCCGAAGTGGGAGACGGTTCTCGATGTCGATGCGCTGGCGACGGCCGAGAACGAGAATTGGGTGTTCGCGGGCAGCAACTGTCTGCAGCCGGCATATGAGCGCTGTTTGATTTCGCTATCGCGCGGCGGCGCCGATGCCGATGTGGTTCGCGAGTTCGACATTCCAAGCAAGTCTTTTGTCGAGGGCGGCTTTGCGCTGCCCGAAGCCAAAAGCCAGATCTCATGGGTGAACAAAGACGAGGTGTTGGTCGGCACCGATTTTGGCGATGGCTCGATGACCACCAGTGGCTACGCACGGATCGCCAAGCGCTGGCAACGCGGCACACCGCTGAGTGCGGCGCAGGTGGTTTACGAGGGCAAACCGGACGACGTTTGGGTGTGGGCGTTTAGCGATTTGACACCCGGTTTTGAGCGCCAGGCGATTCTGCGCGGCACCACGTTTTACACCAATGAGCTGTATCTGTTGGTGGATGGCAAGCCGGTCAAAATCGACAAACAGGACAGCGCCGAGGCGACACCGTTTCGCGAATGGATGCTGATCACGTTGCGCGAAGACTGGGCGGTCGGCGGCAAAACCTATCCGTCTGGCGCGTTATTAGCGACCCACCTGGACGCTTTTCTGAAAGGCGAGCGCAAGTTCGACGTGCTGTTCGAACCGGGCGAGCGCAAATCGCTTGCCGGCTTTTCACCAACGCGCAACCATGTGATTTTGAACGAGCTGGACAGCGTCAAGAATCGGCTCTACGTCCTGACGTACAAAAATGGGGCTTGGACGCGCGAAGCGATGAGCGGCTTGCCGGAGTTTGGCACGATCAGCGCCAGCGCCGTCGATAGCGACGATTCCGACGCCTACTTCCTGACGATCACCGATTTTCTGACACCGACGTCGCTTTATCTTGGCGAAATCGGCAAAGGCGCGCCAGAGAAACTGAAATCAACGCCTGCGTTCTTCGATGCCAGCAACCTGATGGTCAGCCAGCACGAGGCCAAGAGCGCTGACGGCACGATGATTCCGTACTTCCAGGTCGGACCCAAGGGTCTTGCGCTTAATGGCAAGAATCCGACCGTACTGTACGGTTACGGCGGCTTCGAAGTTTCTATGACGCCGAGTTATAGCGCCGCAACCGGCGACAACTGGCTCAACAAGGGTGGCGTGTACGTGGTTGCCAACATTCGCGGCGGCGGCGAGTTTGGTCCGAAGTGGCATCAAGCGGCGCTCAAGGCCAATCGCAATAAAGCCTATGAGGATTTTATCGCGGTGGCCGAAGACCTGATCGCGCGCAAAGTCACGTCCACGCCGCACCTCGGCATCCAGGGCGGATCGAATGGTGGGTTGTTGATGGGCAATATGTTGACCATGCGCCCCGACCTGTTCGGCGCCATCGTTTGTCAGGTACCGCTGCTGGATATGCAGCGCTATCACACGCTGCTGGCGGGTGCGTCATGGATGGCCGAATATGGCGATCCGGACAAGCCCGAAGAGTGGGCGTTTCTACAGAAGTACTCCCCATACCAGAACGTCCAACCCGACGTGAAATATCCGCGCACCTTGTTCACCACCAGCACGCGCGACGACCGCGTTCATCCCGGCCACGCGCGTAAGATGGTCGCGAAAATGAAAGAACAGGGCCACGATGTGTTGTATTACGAAAACATCGAAGGTGGGCACGGTGGCGCCGCGAACAATGCGCAGCGGGCGTTCATGACGGCGCTGGCGTGGACGTTCTTTGCGCGCGAGTTGAGATAGCCGCCTTAAGAGCCAGGTTTCCTGTGGAAACCTGGCTCTAGAGTCCTTGACGGAGCCGGATCTGTACATTTGAGTCAAATTTTCTGCGCAGCGGCTTTGGCAGTTGAAGCCCCCTTGAGTACAAGGGGGAGATTGAGCGCGCAGCGCTCAATGGGGGTTTTGGCAAGTACGGTGTCTGGCGAAGCCAACAATGCTCGGCGGTCTGAGGCGAAGCCTCGCTAGCTTAAAGCTGGTCTCGCCCGCGGAGCGAAGACGCGGTTTTCGCACCGCGTCAGGATCTGCACTACGGATAGTTCTTCTTGACCGCGTCGGTTCTGCGCAGTCCGCGACGGCCGCCGCCCCCTCCTCAAGAAAGAACTTTTGGCTTAGTTGACGCTTAAGGCGCAGAAGCCCTGACGGTGAGCCACTTGCGCGCCATGCGCGCGATCGATTCGTCGCCGCTGTCGACCAACTCGGCAATGGATCGCCACGCCAATGCGTTCGACTCGTGGGATAGCTGAAAGACCAAACTCGGTGAAAGCACCACAAAACGCACATCCCAGTGCGTGTGCTCGGGCTCGCTCGCTCGCGCCGGAATCGTGTGCGCGTCGATATCGAAAATCTCCGGCAACACGACAAGGGCAGAGAGACCGGATTCTTCTTGCGCCTCGTGTAGGGCGACGCGCGCAAGATCAGCGTCGCCGTCTGCGTGACCGCCCAATTGCAGCCAGCGATTGAGCTTGCGATGGTGCGTTAGCAGTACCGATTGGCGATCGGGCGATAGCAACCAACAAGAAGCGGTGAAGTGCCCATCGAGCCGGGTGCGCAAATACACATCGTCGCCGCTCGACAGGAAATCGAGAAATCGCTGCGCAGTATCGCGCTCGCTGGGAGTGCGATCACGATACTGATTCAGCGCATACGCCAGGTTCATCGTGTCGTTGTGTCATCCCCGTTTTCGCGGGGATGACGTCAAGCACGGTTAGCCGCCCTTCGCCAAGCGCGAATTCTTGCGACCGTAAACCGCATAGATCACCACGCCAACCGCAAAGTAGCTGATCAGAATGGCCATTGGCGCCCAGTTGCCCGCCATGAACTTCGTCAGTTTGTCGAGGAAGATCAGTCCGATGATGCAAAGACAAAGACCGACACCAACGATCGGCAACACGGGATAGAACGGAACGCGGAACGGCCGATGGATATCGGGCGCCGTTTTGCGCAGATAGATCACCGACAAACACACGATGCCGAACGCTGCGGCGGTACCGAGCGAAACCAGCGAGCCAAGCAGATTGAGCGGCAAGGTTGCGGCGGCGATCGCAATCAAGATGCCGAGCAGTGTGGTCCCGGAGGCGGGCGTGCGGAATTTTTGATGGATGCGGCCGAACACCTCAGGCACCAGACCATCCTTGCTCATCTGATAGAACACGCGAGTCTGCGCATAACACAGCACCAGCATCACGCTCGACAAACCCATAATCGCGCCGATCTTGATCAGGAACGAAAAACCGTTGAGCGTGCCGCTCTCGACGAACGGCCACGGAATCTGCGCCCAGGTGGGATTCATCGCGTTGATCGCCACGGCAATCGGAGCGGAGACGCCAAGCTGGGTGTAAGACACCACACCGGTCAGCACCAGCGCCACGAGCATGTAGATCACCGTACAGATCACGAGCGAACCGAGAATGCCGATCGGTAGATCCTTCTGCGGATTTTTCGCCTCGCCTGCAGCGGTCGAAACGCCCTCAAAACCCACGTAGGCAAAAAAGATAATCGTTGAAGCGTACGCGACGCCCATCCAACCGAAGTGGTTCCAGGCTGTGCCATCGTTTTCCGGCACGAACGGCGTCCAGTTATCCGGATTGACGTAGACCAGACCAATGCCGATGAAAGCCAGGAGCACACCAACCTTAATGATCACCGCGATGTTCGTGAACTTGGCCGATTCGCTGACGCCGATCACCAGCAAAGCCGTGACCATCAGGATGCCAAAGGCGCCGACCAGATTCAGCTGCGGCTCAATGGCCGACTTGAGTAAGAAAGTGCCGTCTGGCTGCGCGACTTCCTGCACAACCACTGAGGCGCTGGTCAGTGCCGCAGGAATCACCAGACCAAAGTCCTTGAGGATTTCGACAATGTAGCCGGTCCAACCGGCGGCGACGGTCGATGCTGCGATGCCATACTCCAGCAGTAACAACCAGCCCATCGCCCAGGCGAACACTTCGCCCATCGTGCCGTACGCGTAGGTGTAGGCCGAACCTGAAACGGGCATCGTCGAGGCCAGCTCCGCGTAACACAAGCCGGCCACCGCGCAGACCAATCCGGCGAGAACGAAGGAGATGATGACGGCGGGACCAGCGTAGTTGGCGGCGGCGTCACCGGTCATCACAAAGATGCCAGCGCCGATGATCGCGCCGATACCCAGACTGGTCAGATTCCACGCACTCAACGTACGCTTGAGCTCGCTTTTTTGCGAGTCGGCAATAATCGACTGAATCGATTTCCTCGAAAACATCTGGCTGGCCATTGCCCATCCGTCCGCGCGCTGAGAGAAGCCGCGAGGCTATAGCAAGGGGCGACGAATGGGTAGGGGTGGGCGACTGCTTGTGGCGTGTCGGCACAACGGGCCGCTGGACGAATTGGCCAATCGAGTACGACTAAACAAAAACCGCTATGCTTGCCTCTCACTAGCGGGTCCGTAGCTCAGTTGGATAGAGCACCTGGCTTCGAACCAGGTGGCCGGGGGTTCGAGTCCCTCCGGGCCCGCCATTCAATGCCGCCGTCGGGCGGTGTCTTTTTCTCTCAAGACACAGAATCGTCTCTGCCGCCGTTGCGACGAAGCGACCGACCGAGCTGCGCACCCGCGTTTCACTTTGCCTGAACGGGCCATTCTGCGTTCTCCATGCCTTGCCCTATGCTCATTGTCTGGCACAACCATTGAGATCGACCCATGCGTCTATTGCTTTTGCTCGCTCTGGCGAGCGCCCCGGTTTTTGCGGACGAAAAAAGCGCGCGAGCCGCATTCGACGAAATTCGAGCGCAAATGGACGCTTTCGACCCAGCCGTCGCGTGGCGTTACGCGCCAAACGCCAAGATCACGACCTTGCGGGATGGCCAGCAGCGACTGGAAATCGACGGCGCGCAGTACGCTTCTCTCATTGCGAGTTCTATGGCGGCGGCGAAAGCGCGTAACGATCGCTCGACTTTTAGTGATGTGATTGTGACCGCGGCAGATGGCAGATGGCGGATCAGCGCTAAACGTTATTCGCACTTGCGCTGCCATCTCGACGCTGGATACACGATGGATCTGGCGTTGATTGAAGGCGAATGGAAGATCGTCGCCGAACATTCGGAAACGCGCTCCGCGTCGCAATGTGCTGGTGCACTCACCGACGTATTGGCTGCGGCAGAAATGGCCATCATGAAAGAACTACCCATTGAGATCGATGCCGATACGCGTCTGCATGCCGTCAAAGTCGACGGCTCGGCACTGGTACACCGATTGCTCCTGCACACCGTCGGGCGCGGCGACCTTGATCGGGGACAGTTCTCCACAGCGATGCGCGAGAACCTTAAGGTCTCGTCCTGTGCCGATCCGGGATCGGTGCAACTGCTCAGGAGCGGTGCGACGCTTCGCTACCAGTACCAGAACCGCGACGGCGACGAAATGGCGACGATCGATCTGGTGGCCGCCGATTGCGGCGCTTGACAGCGTGCTTCGCCGCATGACTTTCGCCCCATTCCTGGACAAGTAGTTTAGGAGTAGCGTCCGCGTCCAGTCGGAGCATCACGCATCCGTCACGACTGGAGAACCCTCATGCTGCTGCGCCCCTTAGGCGCGCTGCTCGCGCTCGCTTTGTCGAGTGTCGGGCATGCGCTCACTGCCGACGAATTGGTTCAGAAGAACATTGAGGCGCGCGGCGGCATCGACGCGATTCGCGCGGTCAACAGCGTCAAATCGACTGGACGAATGAACTTTTCCGGAGGCGATTTTTCAGTTGATCTGGGCTTCGTCAGCATGAACGAACGGGGCAACAAACTGCGCACCGAAGCTTCATTACAAGGGCTGACTCAGGTGAGTGCTTACGACGGCAAGGAAGGCTGGAGCATTCAGCCGTTTCAGGGCCGCCGCGATCCAGAGCGTATGAGCGCCGAAGATGCCAAGGGCATGCAAGTGGAGTCCGATATCGACGGACCGCTGGTCGACTGGAAGGCAAAAGGCCACAAGGTCTCGTACCTGGGTCTGGAAGATGTGGACGGCACCGAAGCGCACAAACTGAAAGTCGAGTTGGCTAACGGTGATGTGCAGTACCGATACCTCGATCCGGATTACTTCCTGGAAATCCGGGTCACCAGCATCGTCAAGCGTCGCGGCATCGAGAGCGAGATCGAAACCGAACTTGGCAACTACGAAAACGTCGGTGGCGTGTATTGGCCGTTCGCCAGCGAAAGCGGGCCAAAGGGCGGACCGCGCGGGCAGAAAATTATCGTCGAGAAAGCCGAAGTGAATGTCGATATCGACGACGCATTGTTTGCCTTCCCTGCTGCCAAGACGCCCTAAGCGAGCACATCTCATGAAAACTCTGACTCTGTCGGCGCTGTCGTTGGCGCTTATTGCAACAAACGCCCTGGCGCAAACACCTGCACCACGCTTTGATGCCGGCACCATTTCAGGTCTGCCGGCGCGAAACATCGGCTCTGCGGCAATGAGCGGCCGCATATCAGCACTGGCAGTTCACGTCGAGAATGGCCAGAAGACGATCTACGTCGGCGCTGCCAGCGGCGGCGTGTGGAAGTCCGTCGATGGTGGCACCAGCTACAAGCCGGTGTTCGATCGGCAACCGGTGCAGTCGATCGGCGCCATCGCGCTCGATCCGTCGAATCCAAAGAATGTCTGGGTGGGCACCGGCGAGAGCTGGACGCGCAACTCGGTCTCGATCGGCAACGGCATGTATCGCTCCACCGACGGCGGCGAGAGCTGGACGTATTTGGGACTTCCCGAGAGCGAGCGTATCGCGAAAGTTCTTGTGCACCCGAAGGACAGCAACACGGCCTACGTTTGCGTGCCCGGAAAACTCTGGTCGGACTCGCCGGACCGCGGTTTGTATAAGACCACCGACGGCGGCGCGACGTGGAACCACATTCTCAAGGGCAACCAGTCGACCGGTTGCGCGGGCCTGACGATGGATCCCAAAAATCCCGAAAAGCTGATCGTCGGCACCTGGGATTTCCGCCGCAAGGGCTGGACGTTTCGTTCGGGCGGCGAAGGACCAACCGCCAAGAGCGCCAGTGGCTTGTACGTCACAACCAACGGCGGCGCGTCGTTTACGCAGCTCAAGGCCGATGGCAAAAACGGCCTGCCGAGCGGTCCATGGGGTCGCATTGAGGTGGAGATTGCGCCATCGGACAGCAACGTCGTTTACGCCTTCATCGAGGGCGTCGACAGCGCGCTGTTTCGTTCCGCCGATGGTGGCCAGACCTGGGAACAACGCGACAAGAGCCAGATGATGGTCTGGCGTCCGTTTTACTTTGCCAAGTTGGTGATCGACCCGACTAACCCAGATCGTCTGTTCAAAACCAACTTGCGTTTGATCGTATCTGAAGATGGCGGAAAGAGTTTCTCCGATGCCGCCGGCTCCACACACGCCGACTCACACGATTTGTGGATCAATCCTGCCAATCCAAAAGAAGTCATCATGGGCGATGACGGCGGTATCTGGTACAGCCAGGACGGTGGCGGCCGTTGGTGGAAAGGTGAAAATCTGCCGATCAGCCAGTTTTATCATGTTGCTGTCGACAATCAGGACCCGTACCAGGTGTACGGCGGATTGCAGGACAACTCGAGCTGGGTCGGCGACTCCTCGCACCCCGGTGGCGTCAGCAACAGTCGATGGCAGAACCTATACGGCGGTGACGGTTTCTGGGTGATCCCGGATGCCAAGGATCCGAACGTGGTGTACGCTGAATACCAAGGCGGCAATATCGCGCGCATCCATCGTGACACAAAACACACGCGCGATATCCAACCCAAAGCAATGGCTCAAGGTGAGAAGCTGCGCTACAACTGGAATTCCCCGATCCATCAGAGCCCAACGCGACCTGGCACCATCTACCTGGGATCGCAGTTCCTCAATCGCTCGACCGACCAGGGCAATACCTGGCAGCGCATCTCCCCCGACCTGACCACGAACGACAAGTCCAAGCAACAGCAAGAACTGTCGGGCGGCATCACCGTCGATAACTCCTCGGCCGAAATGCATACGACGATCTACTCGATCAGCGAATCGCCCAAGAATGCGAATCTGATCTGGGTTGGCACCGACGATGGCAATGTTCAGATCACGCGCGATGGCGGCGGATCGTGGACTGAAACCGGCCGCAACATCAAAGGCGTGCCTAAAGGCTCGTGGATCAGCTGGGTGGAAGCCAGTCCGCATGATGAAGCGGTGGCCTACGTCGCAGTCGACCGCCACACCTTCGGCGATATGGCGCCGCATGTGTTCCGAACCGGCGATTACGGCAAGACCTGGTCACGTATCGCCGATCAGAGTCAGGGCATCGAAGGCTACGTGCATGTGATTCGCCAGGATCTGGTCGATCCCGATTTGCTGTTCCTGGGTACCGAACTGGGCTTGTGGATCAGTATCGATAACGGCGGCAACTGGGCGCGATACCAGGGCAGCAACTTCCCGGCCGTGGCGGTGCGCGATATCCAGATCCAGTCGCGAGAACATGATCTGGTGCTGGGCACGCATGGCCGCGGCATCTGGATCATCGACGACATTTCGCCGCTGCGGAACTTCGACGCAGGCGTTCTCACAGCCGAGGCGAAGTTCTTGAGCTCGCGGCCGACCCAGCAACGTATCGGCGGCGTCGGCGGTTGGTCGGACGGCGATGCCAAGTTCGTAGGTCCAAATGCTCCTGCGGGCGCGACCATTACGTATTACCAGCGCACACGTCATCTGTTCGGCGAACTCAAGATCGAAGTGATCGGACCGGATGGTCAAGTGGTCGACACGCTGCCCGCCAGCAAACGTCGCGGTATCAATCGCATCACCTGGTCAATGCGCGTGAAGCCACCCCGTGTGCCCAAAGCAGCTCAGGTGGCATTTGCTGGCATCCAGGGACCACGTGTGGTGCCGGGAACTTACACAGTTCGCATGACCAAGAACAAACAGGTCTATGAGACCAGGCTTGAAATCGGTCTTGATCGCCGCGCCGATTACACGGCGGCCGATCGCCAGGTTCAGTTTGACGCCGCGATGCGCGTGCACAAGTTATTCGGCAATATGACGGCGCTGACCGATCGCATCGGCTTTACTCAGATGATGGCCGATGGCATCGGTAGCAAATTGCCCAAAGGCGATAAGCTGGCGACGCGGCTATCGGACTTCCGCGAAAAGGCTGAGTTCATTCGCAAGGAGATCGTGGCGACCAAAGAAGGGGGCGCAATCACTGGCGAAGAGCGCTTACGCGAGCATACCGATCAGGCCTATGGTGCGATCATGAGCTACGAGGGTCGGCCGACCGACTATCAGATGCAGCGTGTCGCGGTACTTGAGGGCGAACTCGCGACGATCGCGAGCAAGTTCCAAGAACTGAGCGCTGGCGATCTCGCCAAGATCAACAGCGATCTCAAGAAACGCGGCCTGCCAGAAATCTCGTGGCCACCCAAGGGACCGATGCCCGGTATGGCGAATGTATCGAGTGCCGACGGCAACCCTGGCGGTTATTCACGCCCGAAGCGGTACTTCAATCATCCGATTTCTGGGCTTCGACTGCACTTCTGATCGAAACGCTTCGGGGCGTCGCTGCAGCGGCGCCCCGGCGGCATTCGAAACATGCGACCAGCGCCGCAAGCGCGCGCTCTCCCTGAAGCACAAGTCCCATCGCTCGCGCTAAATTAACGAGTGCGCATCGGCAATCACGATGCGCAAAGCGCCTATGCCGCGGCGCGATCGACTAGTGTGGTGTCCCAGAAATAAGTTGAACTAAATTTCCGATGGATTTCGGTCCGAGGCAAGGCGAGAGAAGGAGCCATAGCAGCGCTATGGCGACGACGAACAACGCAGCATTCGGGTCGAAAGACGCGGAAATTGTTCACCTTACTTTTGGGACACCACATTGGCACGATGTTGAGAAACGCACTTCCTGTGCGTTTCTCAAGTCGCGAGTCCGGCACATGTCCGGACTCGCTCTCCATGGATCAAGCACTTACGTGCTCGACCCATGTGCGAACCATCCATGGTTCGCGCCCGCAGCCTGTTTCTCAACAGCCTGCTAGAGGCCCAACAGGAAAAACCGGTTGCAGGCAAAATGTCCGGTTGCCCCAAGAGCTCCCGGGATCGGCTGGAAACCGAATCGTCGATACAGGGCCTGCGCTTCATCCATACCGGTGAGCGTCTCCAGGTAGCAATGCGAATATCCCGCTGTCCGCGCAAATTGAAGACACCGCACCATCATTTCGCTGCCGATTCCGCGACCGCGTAGCGCCGGCAAGAAGTACATTTTGCGCAGTTCGCAGTGTGTTGCTTCCATGCCAGTCAGCGGCGCAATACCTGCTCCGCCTTGCACCGTGCCATTCTCCACCACGACAAAATAGCGATGACGTGGAGCGGCATAGGCTTGCGACATGTGGTCGACTTCTGGATCGTTGATAGCAAATCCGGGGCCTTGTGCACCAAACTCTGGCATGACTTGGCGAATGATCCGCGCCATGGCTTCGTTGTCTTGGGATTCGATTTCGCGAATGAACATTTTCTCTTCTCGTTTTGTTTTGGTCGCAGTTTCGCTCGCCTGTAGCGCGGTATCGGCGCAGGACACGGCAGTGACAACTCGCTTGCTATCGCCAGTGACCGGCGATGGCGCGTCCGGCGATAGTTTCGGATTTTCGCTTGCAAGTGCAGCGCCGTGGATAGCTGTAGCGGCGCCCAACGATACGTTGGTCGTGCCAGGCGTGGCCAACGGCGTGGAAACCGGTTCGGTGATCCTCTATCGACGCGAACAGAACGGCTCCTTCACCCGCGTCAGCAAGCTGATCAACGGACCATTGGTGGGAAATGGCGACAATACCGGGACCGCGCTCGCGTTTTTGGCGAACGAAATAGCGGTCGGCATCCCGCGCGCAGAAGTGGAGCCCGTGACCGAGGCCGGCATCGTCAAACTGTTTGCCTTCAATGCATCGGGTGCGGTGGAACGCCAGGTGCTGCGCGCGGTGACGCCGCAAACGGACGAACGCTTTGGCTTTGCGTTGGCCGCGTCTGGGAACGTCCTTGCCGTGGGCGTTCCACGAGATGGCACGGGCCGCGTTGAAATCTTCGTTCGTGGGCTGGGCGGATATGAGCGCCAACAGGTTCTGTGGCCGGAAGTCGGGGCCGGTGAAGCGCTCTTCGGCCACGCCCTCGCGATGGACGGGGACGAGTTGCTGATCGGAGCGCCCGACGCATCGGGCGGCGGCGCGGTGTACCGCGCACGAAGGATTGGGGGGCAGTTCTCGGTGCCGGCTCGGCTGGGTCTCGACGCAACGCCGAGCAGCGAACTGGGCGCCGCAATCGCGGTTCACGGCAATGTCGCGGTTGTCGGCGCACCCGGCGGCGATGCCGGTCGGGCGCTCGTTCTGAGTTTAGACAATGGCGACTGGACACTGGCGACGACCATCACCGCGCAAGATGGCACGCCAGGAATGCGCTACGGCGCTGCATTGGCGATCGACAACTCGAGGCTGGCGGTTGGCGCGTTTGCTGCGCTCGGTGGTGATGGCGCTGTTTACGCCTATCCGCGTGCCGGTACGGCACTGGGCACGCCAACGCGCATCGATATCGCGAATGGGGGAACGGCGGATCGCTTTGGCATCTCCGTCGGGTTCGTCGACGAATTGTTGCTGGCGGGCACCGATCAATCGACCGTCGGCAACAATCGCGGTCAGGGTTCCGTCCGTGCCTATGCACCCAACGGCGCGAGTTGGCAGGCGTCCGGGCAGATCGACACGGGCGATGGCGGAATGTACGACCGTTACGGCACATCGGTGGCGGTTCATGGCGATATTGCAGTAGTGGGCGCGTATCTCGAAGATGCACCGGCAGGCGTCGATGCCGGCAACGTGCACTGGTTCCGCCGTAGCGGCAGTGGCTGGCAATATGGCGGTGCGTTGCCCGCACCCGATGGCGAGAGCGAGGATCGTTATGGGATTGCCGTTGCGCTCGATGCCGAGCGTCTGATTGTGGGCGCCTATTGGGACATTGTGGGCAACAACGTCGACCAAGGTTCGGCCTATGTCTTTCGGCGCAACGGAACTGGCTTCGTCTTCGAGCAAAAACTGACTGCTGCGCTCGGCAACGAATCCCATTTGTTCGGGTTCTCCGTCGATATCGACGGCGATGTGGCCGTGATCGGCGCACGCGGCGCGTTCGCCAACAGTGGCCGCGCACATCTGTTCCAACGCCAGAACGGCGTTTGGGTTGAGGGCGCCACGCTGGCCGCGCCAACCGTACAGTTCGGATCTGCCTTCGGTGCAAGCGTGGCCTTACGAGAAAACGCGGTCATCGTTGGCGCACCTGTTGTGACATTGAACGGCGTGGCTGGCGCGGGTGAGGCATATCAGTTCACCCGCACCGGCACCTTCGTTCGCGCACTGTCTGCGCCGATTCTGCGAGAAGGCGCTGCGTTCGGGTTTTCTGTCGACACCGACGGAGCCTCGGCGCTGGTGGGCGCTTTTCAGGATGGCTCACCCGTCATCGGCGCGGCATACGTTTTCAACCTTTTATCAGGCAACACCGAAGCGACACTGACGCCACAAGGTGCACGCCCCGGCGATTCGGTCGGCATTTCGGTGGCAATCGAAGGCGACTCGATCTTGTTGGGCGCAAGCGGCGTCGATGTCGACGGTGTGAGCAACGCTGGTGCGGCCTATCGCTTTCTTCGTAACGGCAATACCTGGGCCCAGGCACCGCGTCTGATCAGCTCTCTACCCGGCAACGGCAGCGCAGTGGGTCGTAGCGTCGCCCTGCATGAAGGTGTCCTGGTTCTCGGCGCACCGGGCGAAGCGATCGACAATCCACTGGAGGGCACCGCGTTGATCGTCGATCTTGAGCGCTTGTTTGGGGACGGTTTTGAGTCGTTGCGCTGAGCGGGGCCTCGCGCTGCTCCCGGTGGCGTCAAGCGGGACGCTCTTGCCATCTCTCGACAGTGATCGCAACAAAATCTGTTCGATAATCCGAGCGTCTAACAGGCTGTTGAGAAACAGCCTGCGGGCGCGAACCATGGATGGTTCGCACATGGATCGAGCACGTAAGTGCTTGATCCATGGAGAGCGAGTCCGGACAAGTGCCGGACTCGCGACTTGAGAAACGCACAGGAAGTGCGTTTCTCAACAAAGTGCTAAATGGACCGGACACGACCTGATATGTTGGTAAGCACATGCGCTTAGGCCCCATCGCCGCCGCCACGGTCATTTGTCGAGATCTTGATCGTTCGCTCGCGGCCTATGGGCATTTGGGCATGTGCCTGGTGGAGCTCAGTCGTGTCGACAAATCGCGGGCGTTAGCCATGGGCTCAGCGAAGCTCAACGCTGCTCGCGTCGCGCGTCTGGGTGGTCACGCCGCTAATCCCTGGTTGCATCTGATCGAAGTGCCCGACGCAGTGCGTTCGAGCCCTTTCGACGCCAGGGGGTGGCTGGCACTTGAGGTCATCGTTCTCGACGTCGATGAACTCGCGGCACAGCTATCCGAAGAGCACTTTCGAGTACTGGGCGCGCCGGCAAACCTGGACGTTTCGGATGCGATTCGGGCGATGCAGGTCGTTGGACCCGACGGCGAAGTGCTCTACCTGACGCAGGTCAAACGGCCCGTGCCACCGTTTGATTTGCCGCAAGCTAAACACAAAATCGACGATTTATTCGTCGCGGTTCTTGGGTGCTGCAATCGCGATACGACTTTGGCTTTCTACGAGGGGCTTGGCGTTGTCGGTCGTTGGCGATTCGATACTCGACTGGGATCGGTCAATCGTGTGCACCGGCGTGAGGAAGCCGACCGCCATCCTGTGGCTTGCGCACAGTTATCGGGCCAACATCTCATCGAGTTGGATGCGCTTCCCTGGCTACCACCATGCAGCGGCGAATTGCGGACAGGAATCCGCATGTTGAGCTTTGCGCGTAGCTCAGCAAACGGGCTTCGCCTCAAAGCTGTCGACGACCCAACCGCGCGCATGTTGGCCGGCCCGGAGGGCGAATGGATCGAGCTGCTGTAGTAGTCCTTTCCAGCTGATCCGTCGCCCTGCTGCAGTCCATTCTTACGGATCCATCTTCTGGCGCAGCCATGGTTGCAGCCTGGTCGTCACGTTGCGTGTATCGAAGGCGGTAAACGACGAAGGGACCTTTCGGCCCCTTCGTCTTTAGGTTACGGCGTTTCTATCTTAACCGCGGGGGCGAAATCCAACCGCGACCAGACCTAACATCAACACCAGCGAAGCCAGCAGGATGCGACCAAGATCGCTCATCGCCGGAACTGGCGTTGCCGGAGCGGCAGGTGGCACCACGACCGTACCAGGGCAGCTCAGCGTGTACGTCGCGGTCAATGCTGGGCATCCTTGCAGCGGAACGTTGGCAGCCGCCGTACAAGTCAACGTCGCTGTTCCTGTGGCCGTCGCCGAGTTCGTGCAGCTCGCTGTCACATTCACAGCCGTCGCTCCTACCGTAATCGGGCTCGTGGGCGACACGGTGAAGGTCGAACCAGCCGACGCGCCCGACACCGCACAGGTCACAGAACGGGTGTTCGGCGCCGTAATGCCGGCTGCTTGCAACGCCGTCACTTGCACCGCAGCACCGCCGTTGTTCAGGTTGATCGTGCCCGAAGCCGGCGTTGCCGTCAGCGATCCGCACACAACGCCCGCACCACCGCAGGTAATGTCGAAGTTTCGCGTCACAGGCGCAGCACCCACCGGCCGAACTTCCTGCACACTGACACGATAGTTATCAGTGCTCGTCGGGTTGTTCGCACAGGTACAACGGATGTTGCCTGGATCGGCCTGGCCTGCCACGAAGTTCAGCGGGCTTGCCACCGTTCCGTTGGCCTGATTTGCAAACACGCATGACAGGTTGGCCGGTAGCGGACTGAACGGCGCGCCGATGTAGGCAACCGTGATGTTTTGCAGCCGTGCCGTCGCCGGATCGCCTGCACCGCTACCACCGCAAGCCGTTCCGTCTGGGCTCGGGCTTGCGCACAACACCTGGATATTGGCGCTCGATCCGTACGGAATCGATGTGAACGGACCACCCGGCGGTACCGCTGACGTGTTCGGCATCGGGTTGTAGGTCAACGTTGGTGCCGTGTTCACCACACCTGCCGGACAGGCCAGTGTCCAGACGCGGTTAACCGCCGCGCCCGCACCCTGCGTTTCTGGGCAGGTCAGTGTCGCGTTGGTGGCGGCCGCTTGCGGTACGCAATTGGGCAGCACCAGGTTTTGCGCCGTGGTGGTTGGACCCACAAACGACAGTTGCGCAATTGTCGTGATTGGGAACGCCGCACCACCGCCCGTGATGTTGCAGGCGCCAAAGGTGGTTGTTGCCGCCGCGCCGGAGCCAGAGCCAGCAGAAGGCGTCACCACAATTGGGGCTGCAGTTCCAGCGCCGGTATAGGTGATGGTTGTTCCTGTTGCGGGACTGAAAGCAACGTTCGGCGGCGTGTTGACAGGCGGCGCAGCTGGGCAGGCGAGCGTCCACGTGCGATTCACCGCGGCACCTGCGCCGGCTGTCTCAGGACACGTCAGCGTTGCGTTAACAGCGGCGGCTTGCGGCGTGCAGTTCGGCAGATTCAAGTTCTGCGCCGTCGTCGTTGGGCCGACAAAACTCAGTTGCGCAATCGTTGTGGTCGGGAATGCCGCACCACCACCCGTGATGTTGCACGCGCCGACAGTAGTTGTTGCAGCAGCGCCAGAGCCTGAACCACCCGACGGCGTAGCAACGATCGGCGCAGCCGTTCCACCACCCGTGTACGTGATCGTCGAACCCGTTGTTGGGTTGTAGGCAATGGTGGGCGGTGTGTTGACCGGCGCTGCCGCCGGGCAGGCGAGCGTCCACGTGCGATTCACCGCCGCACCTGCGCCCCGTGTCTCAGGACACGTCAGCGTTGCGTTCGTGATCGCGGCTTGCGGCGTGCAGTTCGGCAGATTCAGGTTCTGCGCCGTCGTCGTTGGGCCGACGAAACTCAGCTGCGCAATGGTTGTGGTTGGGAATGCCGCACCACCACCCGTGATGTTGCACGCGCCGACAGTTGTTGTTGCAGCAGCGCCAGAGCCTGAACCGCCCGACGGCGTTGCAACGATCGGTGCAGCCGTTCCACCACCCGTGTAGGTGATCGTCGAACCCGTTGTTGGGTTGTAGGCGATGGTGGGCGGTGTGTTAACCGGCGCTGCCGCCGGGCAGGCGAGTGTCCACGTGCGATTCACCGCCGCACCTGCGCCCCGTGTCTCAGGACACGTCAGCGTTGCGTTAACAGCGGCGGCTTGCGGCGTGCAGTTCGGCAGATTCAGGTTCTGCGCCGTCGTTGTTGGGCCGACAAAACTCAGCTGCGCAATGGTCGTGGTTGGGAATGCCGCTCCACCACCCGTGATGTTGCACGCGCCGACAGTAGTTGTTGCAGCAGCGCCAGAGCCTGAACCACCCGACGGCGTAGCAACAATCGGCGCAGCCGTTCCACCAGCCGTGTAGGTGATCGTCGAACCCGTTGTTGGGTTGTAGGCAATGGTGGGCGGTGTGTTCACCGGCGCTGCCGCCGGGCAGGCGAGCGTCCACGTGCGGTTGACCGCCGCACCCGCGCCCTGCGTTTCAGGACACGTCAGCGTTGCGTTAACAGCGGCGGCTTGCGGCGTGCAGTTCGGCAGATTCAAGTTCTGCGCCGTCGTCGTTGGGCCGACAAAACTCAGCTGCGCAATCGTTGTGGTTGGGAATGCCGCTCCACCACCCGTGATATTGCACGCGCCGACGGTAGTTGTTGCAGCAGCGCCAGAGCCAGAACCACCCGACGGCGTTGCAACAATCGGTGCAGCCGTTCCACCAGCCGTGTAGGTGATCGTCGAACCCGTTGTTGGGTTGTAGGCAATGGTGGGCGGTGTGTTCACCGGCGCTGCCGCCGGGCAGGCGAGCGTCCACGTGCGATTCACCGCGGCACCTGCGCCGGCTGTCTCAGGACACGTCAGCGTTGCGTTAACAGCGGCGGCCTGCGGCGTGCAGTTCGGCAGATTCAGGTTCTGCGCCGTCGTCGTTGGGCCGACAAAACTCAGCTGCGCAATCGCTGTGGTCGGGAATGCCGCACCACCACCCGTGATGTTGCACGCGCCGACAGTAGTTGTTGCAGCAGCGCCAGAGCCGGAACCACCCGACGGCGTAGCAACGATCGGCGCAGCCGTTCCACCACCCGTGTACGTGATCGTCGAACCCGTTGTTGGGTTGTAGGCAATGGTGGGCGGTGTGTTCACCGGCGGTGCCGCCGGGCAAGCGAGCGTCCACGTGCGGTTGACCGCCGCACCTGCGCCCTGCGTTTCAGGACACGTCAGCGTTGCATTCGTGATCGCGGCTTGCGGCGTGCAGTTCGGCAGATTCAAGTTCTGCGCCGTCGTCGTTGGGCCGACAAAACTCAGTTGCGCAATCGTCGTGGTCGGGAATGCCGCACCACCACCCGTGATGTTGCACGCGCCGACAGTAGTTGTTGCAGCAGCGCCAGAGCCGGAACCACCTGACGGCGTAGCAACAATCGGCGCAGCCGTTCCACCAGCCGTGTAGGTGATCGTCGAACCCGTTGTTGGGTTGTAGGCAATAGTGGGCGGTGTGTTCACCGGCGCTGCCGCCGGGCAGGCGAGCGTCCACGTGCGGTTGACCGCGGCACCCGCGCCCCGTGTCTCAGGACACGTCAGCGTTGCGTTCGTGATCGCGGCTTGCGGCGTGCAGTTCGGCAGATTCAGGTTCTGCGCCGTCGTTGTTGGGCCGACAAAACTCAGCTGCGCAATGGTCGTAGTTGGGAATGCCGCTCCACCACCCGTGATATTGCACGCGCCGACGGTAGTTGTTGCAGCAGCGCCAGAGCCAGAACCACCCGACGGCGTTGCAACAATCGGTGCAGCCGTTCCACCACCCGTGTAGGTGATCGTCGAACCCGTTGTTGGGTTGTAGGCGATGGAGGGCGCTGTGTTCACCGGCGGTGCCGCCGGGCAGGCGAGCGTCCACGTGCGATTGACCGCCGCACCCGCGCCGGCTGTCTCAGGACACGTCAGCGTTGCATTCGTGATCGCGGCTTGCGGCGTGCAGTTCGGCAGATTCAAGTTTTGCGCCGTCGTTGTTGGGCCGACGAACGACAATTGCGCAATCGTCGTTGTTGGGAATGCCGCACCACCACCGGTGATATTGCACGCGCCGACCGTGGTCGTTGCCGCAGCAC
>JALHMH010000048.1 GCA_022844165.1 Lysobacterales bacterium | reverse complement strand
AACGTCACCGTCCGGAACAACCACGCTGCTTTCGGCGGCGGCGTCTACGTCCGGAACAGCAACGACCAACCGGTGGCGCAGTTGCTGGGCAACAATGTGCTGATTACGGGCAATCGGGCCTTGTACGGCGGGGGCGTGGATCTGGAGCGAGCGTCGATGGCGCTGGAGCAGGGCTCGCGAATCACCCGCAATTCCGCAACGATGGGCGGTGGCCTCAATGCGTACCGACCCGCTTTTGTACGCGGCAGCAGCAAGAGCCTGCTGGAAATCAGCAGTAACCTGGCCGACACCGAAAGCTGCGGTGGCGCAAGGATCCGAGACGAGTCGTCCCTTCTCAACTTCCCCACCCGCAACATCGCGATCAGTTATTTGCGAGTCGAAGACAACGTCGCGAAGAAAAGCGGTGGCGGCATGTGCATCACCAGCCTCGGCGGCGCGCCGCTGGGTACGGTCTCGCTTCAGCAAAGTGCGTTCGCGCGCAACACGGCGGCCGGTAACGGCGGCGGCCTGTTGCTGAACGCTGCAGAATCGTCGCCCTATATCGTGCTCGATCAAGTGAGTCTGTGGCAAAACCAGGCGGCGCGCGGCGGTGCGCTTCGCAGCTTCGGCGCGGTGGCGCTGCGTCACGTGTCGAGCTATGCCAATCCATCGAACGGCGGCGCTTTCGATATCAGCGGCCGATCGAGCATCGCGTTCAGCACCTCGCTGGCCGATACCGGCAGCATCGACACCTCCGGCACGGTGGAACTCGCGGCCAGCGTGATGACCGCCAAGTGCACCGGCAGCGTGTCCGACGCGGGCAACAACTTCGTGTTGCAGAGCATCGGCTGCCCCGGCGTCGCGACAACCTCAGAAAAGCTCAGCCTGGCATTCGCCGACTACGGCGGACCCTATCCCGTGGTCGGCATCGCCCAGCCCATCTCCATCTTGCGCAACCTGCTCCCGCCCATCGCCGGCGAACCTGACGTGCGCGGCTGGTTACGCCAAAACCAACTCGACGTCGGCGCTCACGAATACGACGCCATCGCGCCTTGACGATTCGCGATTCGTGCCGCATCAGTTGTGCCGTACCAGGTGCGTCGATTCATTGGCGCCGAATCAGGTGCGCGCTATCAGTTGCGTAGCGCCGTATCAGTTGCTCCGTATTAGTGGCGCCAGTCGACTTGCCATGCGGCATGATTTTCTCGATGAAACAAGGCCCAAAGGGCCGCGATGAAATAGCCCAGGGCGCAAGCCCTGGGAAAGATCGCTATTTCCAAGGAGAGCCCTGAAAGGGCGAAACACGCGCTGGTCTCATCGTTTCAGCGCGCAGGCGAGCGCCGATAACTCAAGTGCGGCGGGTTGCAACGAAGAGACTGTCCGCTTCCCACGCTGCAGTCGCAACTACGATCAGATCGGGCACTTCACGGGCAGCTACTCAATCCAGGCAGCTCAGCCTTTCCGATACTGGCAGGATGGCATCGTCAGCGACGTTCGCCGCTGAGCGCCTCCCCGTCCCGCGCCATTGCGGAGCCTTCCCATGCTGCTGCGTCGCATCCTGACAACCTTGCAACGCGCTCCGGTCTACGCGATCACTGTCGTCCTGACGCTTTGCCTGGGCCTCACCGCGGTTGGCACCATGTTCGCGGTGCTGCACGGCTTGCTGCTCGCGCCGCTGCCCTACGCGCAGCCGGATGAACTGGTAAGTCTCCAGATCGACGTAGCGGATGGCAGCCGCATCGGCCACGCGCCTGCGGTGCTCGCCACCTACCAGCGCTTCGCGACGCAACTGGAGGATGTGGCGCTGTACCGCGTCGGTCGCGCCAATGTGGTGAGCGGAACGGAGGCGACCCTGGCCGAAAATCTCACCGTGAGCTGGGTCTCCGCCTCGATGATGCAGGTGCTTCAGGTCCCGCCCGCCATCGGCCGAGCGTTCACCATGGAGGAAACCCGCCGCAGCGGTCCGCAGGCCGTGATCTTGAGCGAGCGCGAATGGCGCACGCGCTTCGGCGCGGCGCCGGACATCATCGGCAAAACGCTGGTCGTGAACGATGTCGTGCGCGAGATCATCGGCGTGATGCCGGCCGGGTTCGCCTTCCCCACCGCGAGCACGCGCCTGTGGCTGCCGGCCCGAGCGTCCGACGAATCGATCGCCACGGATTTCTTCTACAGCGGCGTGGCGCGACTCGCGCCCGGCGCATCGCCAGAAAGCGCGGAGAGCGAACTGGAAGCGATCCTGCCGCGCATGGCCGAGCTGTATCCGCAGCTCGGCTCTGGTGGCTCCACGGCGGCCTGGATCGACGAGATGAAGCCGCTGCCGCGCGCGATAGCCTTGCGCGAAGCGATGACCGCGGAGGTGGCGCCGATGCTGTGGCTGCTCGCTGGCGTGGCTGCGCTGGTTGTGCTCGTGGCATGGGCGAACGTCGCCAACCTCACGCTGATCCGCGCCGACGCCGCAGCCCGCGACGCGGCCGTACGCGAGTCGCTGGGCGCCAGTTCCCTCCGCGCCTCCGCGCCATTCTTCGGCGAGTCGGTGCTGCTGAGCGCGGTGGCCGCGCTGCTCGCCACATTCGCAGTCTCCGCCGCGGTGCGCGCACTGCGCACATTCGGGCCGACCGATCTCCCGCGTCTGACCGAACTGTCGATTGGACCTGTGGCGATCGGCTTCATCGCTGGCGCAGCAGCGCTGGGCTGCGGCCTGATCTTGCTGACCTGCGCACGGCGCCGACATGCCGGTCTGGCGCGGCGTATGCACGCCGCCACACACCAGCAATCGGCAGGAACGGTGCGACAGCGATTTCGCGCCACCGTCAGCGTGCTGCAAATCGCCGCCGCGCTGGTGGTGCTCGCCGGATCGGCGCTGCTGCTGCGCACCGCGCAACGGCTGCAGAACGTCGATCCCGGTTTCAACGCCGCGGACGTGACCACGTTCCAGATCCTGCTGCCGTTCGCGCGCTACGGAGACACCGCGCGCGTCGAATTCCACGCACGCCTGATCGAGCGCGTGCGCGCCTTGCCATCGGTGCAAGCCGCTGCGCTGACGGCGCAACTGCCGCTCGCGCCCGGCGCGCTGCCGCAACAGAACTTTCGGGTCGATGGCGATCCTCAAACCCGGCCGCTGGCCGTCAACGTGATCAGCGACAACTACCTCAAGACGATGCACATTCCGCTGCGCGCCGGTCGCGACTTCCGCACGCTCGAATCGCAACGCCCCGACGAATTGCTGATCAACCAACGCGCCGCGCTGGCGTTGTTCGCGGATCGTTCGGGCACCGGATCGCTCGATCCACTGGCGCAAGCTAAGTCCGAGCAACCCTTTGAGAGGTACGCGCTCGGCCTCACACTCACCCTCGATCCCGGCGGCCCCACCTACACCGTCATCGGCGTCGTCGGCGACGTGCGCTACGACGATCTCGCCACACCCGCCGCCGCGATGGTCTATCGACCGCAAGTGGTGGCCGCCGATCCCGCGCAACCCGCCCCGCTGCCCGGCATGACCCTGGTCGTGCGATCGAACGGCTCGCTCGAGCCGCTGGTCACCGCCGTGCGCAACATCGTGCGCGAACTGGATCCCGGCGTTCCCGTGTTTGAGGTCAGCGCCATGTCCGACGTCGCCCAGCAATCGCTGGCGCGCCTCCAGCTCCTGCTCACGCTGATCACCGCCGCAGCTGCGGTCACCCTGGCACTCGCGATGCTCGGCCTGTACGGCGTCATCGCGTACCTCGTTGCCCTGCGCACCCGCGAGTTCGGTCTGCGCCGCGCCCTCGGCGCCACCACTCAACACATCGCCCTATCGGTCCTCGTCCGCGGCCTGATCGTCACCACCCTCGGCATCACCGCCGGGCTCATCGCCTACGCCCTGGCCGCAACCTCGCTGCGCGCGGCCGTGCTCGGCGTGCAACCCTGGGACCCCATGTCCCTGACCGCATCCACCCTCCTGCTCATCGCCACCGCAGCCCTGGCATCCTGGCTGCCCGCCCGCCAAGCTGCCGCAACACATCCAGCGCTGGCGCTTCGCGCGGAGTGAGTGCAAGGCTCGATGTGATCCGACGAAATCCGCGCCTTCGCTGAAGCACACGACCGCTGCACCGCCACTCCGAGGATCGCACGCGAACGCCGCCGAATTGGGGTACGATTTTCAGCACAGCCGCTTAGAGTTCCTGTCATGGGCAACGCAGTCGCGATGCCGCCCATCTCAATGGCCGACTATCTGCAAGCCGAGGAGAGCGGCCCGATCCGCCATGAGTATGCTGCCGGACATCTATTCGCGATGGCGGGCGGAAGCAAGCGTCACGCGCGAATTTCGCTGAATGTGGCTAAGGCGCTGGATACCGCCGCATCAGACGAAGGTTGTGCGACATATGTAGCCGATATGCGCGTTCGCGTCTCCGAGGTCGTCTATTACCCCGATGTCATGGTCGTGTGCGAAAACGACGCACCCACGCATTACACGGAAGTACCTTGTCTGATCGCTGAAGTGTTGAGCGAGTCGACCGAACGCATCGACCGCGGCGAGAAGCTCTACAACTATCGCCAGATCGGCACCCTGTTGAACTACCTGCTGATCGCCCAGGACCGCGTCCAGGTCGACCTGTATCGACGCAAAGAGTCCGCCTGGTTGCTCGAAACCTACGTCAACCTGGACGACGAAATCGCACTCGATTGCCCGGGTTGCTCACTCCTGCTGAAACACATCTATCAGCAGGTTGAGTTCGAAAAACCCTAGCCTGCGATAACGGATTGCGTTGGATGCTCGACGCCACAAACAAAGCGTCGGCCGCCGCCGTCAAGCGTACGTCACCGCGACCCATCGGGCGAACGGCACATTGCCATCAACCGCGCGCAAAGCGTTTGCGCACGTCGTTCGGGTTGCTCTGCTTCAACTCGAGCAGCGACTTGCGCTTAGGCTTGGCTGCACCAAACGCTGCACGGCGAATGTCCTGGCCAGTAAACGGTTGTTGAACTGACACATCCGGATTGTGTGGCCGCGGACCGGAAGAAGTCCCGTTTTCAGTTGAAATTTGGGTCTGCATAGACATCGAACCCGAGAGAATGACTTTCTGATCTGCAGCATCAAGGAATCGATAACCCTGCGGCGCTACGAATCCCTCAAGTTCAATGCGCAGACGGCTGAGATGGACAGGCGCAAGAGCTTCGTAGTCAGTGAGGCTGACTGCGAAGCCCGCTTTCTTGCCCTGGAAGTACTCGTCAAAGCGGGCTCGCGTTAAGCCAGTCCTTGTCCGATACTGCCTCCAGATAACCAGGGGGGGCGCGACATCGACTTGTGCCACCTTGGATCGACCAGTAACTGCACCTACCGGTAGCGTTACGTAAAAATATATCCATGCCCCCACTGGAACCGAAGGAAATCTTCGTCGAAGCTCGATTGTCTTCAACCCTGTGGCGATCTTGCTCGCAAACTCAGGCTTCAACGATAGCAAGACCGCAATGCGACTCATGCGGATGCATCCGTGCCTGCGCGATAGACATCGGCGAACAGTCCCTCCGGAACTCGAATCGGTGACGGAATGCGGTTTCGGGTTCTGGTATGAAGCATCACGAGTTCCTTAAGGCGACTCCACGGAATCGGCTTGATCAATAGCTCAGTCCGATCGAAACGATATGCACGCAGGCGTCCATCTGGCTTACCGTGCGCGGCACTGAGTATCTGTCGCCAGTCATAGACGCCAAGCCGGTGGTATTTCCGCGACAATGCAGCTGCTGTGTCGGTGATCGTTTCAAGACAAATCGAGACTGCCCGCACAGCGCCAACTTTGCCACTGACGTACCACAGAATTCTACTACCCCTCGCTATGCGTACGTTCGAAGCGGAGAAGTAGACATTCTCCAACGCGAGCGCGGGAGGAATTGGAACCCCGAATAGCTCCTGATCTGCAAGCTGCTGATCGAAAAGTGAGGCTGCCCAGTAGGGCTGAATAGGAATGACATAAGTGGGAATCCCCGCGCCGACAACCTTAAGCGGCCAATACTTCGCTTCAAGCTCAACGGCTGAGAACTTTACGGCATTAGTGCTGTCCGCACTCAGTTCGCGAACTGCACGGCGCGCGTCGTCGAGCCCTACTAAGCCCACCAATACGTGCCGAACGAGCAGCCCGTCCCTCAATTTCTCAAATCCAAGATCATTCAAAGCGTCGAGGACTTCGCCTGACCCAGGATCGTCAATGGTCACGCGAGCCCGTCGTGATTCACAGGCGGATACCAGCACATCTGAAAGCGCACGTCGAAGCAGTGTCGCTGTCAGCGAACCACTCAGTGCTCGAAGAAATCGAATATGCAATTCGTCAGGAGCGGACCAATCGATTGCTATCGCGAGCCGAGGAGCTTTATCGACTTCCCCAATGACCTCTATTGTGCAGCGGTCCCTGGCAGCCGAGGCTGAGCGAATAGATGCCAGCCAAGCTGCCTTTTCTTCGGCGACCGCAAATCGCTGGAACGGCAGTAGCTCTTTTTCCGACTGAGGAGGCCGGCGAATCAGCTCAGTGCCACGCAGACGAACAGGGGCGTAGTTGGCGCCTTGACCCGCGCTATGCACAATTGCCACCGCATCACTTGGACGCACAACTGCAAGCCCCGTGATTGTGCTGAGGCTGTTCGCGTGATCGAGTAGCGTTGTGTCGCGAGTCGCGAAAATTCGGGCGCCACCCACCCATGCATGAACGAGCTGACGGCGATCAGAGTGATCCGAATCATTAACTGGCTTGGGAAGCACTGACCCGATCTGACTGAGCGCATCGTCGAGCGCATTCGGCGGACACTGCAATTCGCGAAAGCGATGGGCAAAAGCAAGCGATTGCCCGCGTCGCTTACCACTCTCTTGGCGCGATATCTCGTTTTTGAGTTCGCGTGTGACGCACACGTCCAAGTCGTCTAGCCAATCAGCCAGAAGCGCCTGACTTTCTTCGTGGTGAGTGGCTTCGGTATCCAGCAGATCAAAAAAGACGTTCGCATCTATCGCGATGATGTGAGTTGCCGTCGTCGCTCTCGCGATTTCACTAAGCAGTGGAGCGTCATCAAAGTTGATTCGTCGCCATTCAAGTAGCGGCATCGAGTCCGCGCCACGACCCGATAACTCGCGATCTACTGCGAACCCGTGTCGCAGCCAAAGGCCGTTGGCTGACGTGTAATCCTTCCGGCAACGAAGGCGGACGACCGCACACTCCTTGGTCTGTTCAAATAGCTGCGTCAGTAGTCGCCCCGATGCGCCTAAACCGCGATGCTCTTCCGCAACGCATAGGTGGACAAGGATGGCGTGGTTTGCGGCGAGTCGCCATGCGCAGTAACCGACCAACCTTGTTGCAATACTGGCTGCAACGATGCAACCGGCGTGCGCGAACTCATCAAAAGCTCCTCGCGGAAGGAACCCCAGAGTGCGTGAGTTCCTGCGATAAAGTTCCCAAACTTGACCCAGCGACTCGGAGCCGAGGGGCACGGATTCGACGACGAGATCGTTCATCGGCTAGCGGAAGAGAAAGACATCAAAGGCAGGACTCGATTGCAATCGAGGGACCCTTGCAATGCTTGCAGCATTTTCACTGCTGGGACACTGCCCATTTCTCGCAGATTCTGATCGCTCGCAACCATGGGCTCAGACAAGAGGACTTTGCAGATGCCGCGAGCTTCAGGAGGCGCAGATTCCTTTCCGAGGATTCCAGCCAACGCATCTCGAATACCCCGCCTGTTGCGTTGTGCCCTCGTCAGCGTCGGCAAAACCCAGCCCCGCAGGGGCGCAATGCAATAGCCCAGGGCGCAAGCCCTGGGTCAGCGCCCGTTCTCATCATGGAGCCCTGAAAGGGCGAAACGAAATCTAGTCCCAAAGGTAGCGTTCATCTGCGCTCACGCCGTACCGATCAAGGAGGCGCCGGAACTCGTCTTGAAATGTTACGGTGCGGTGGTGTTCGGCTTGAGCGCCGATGTATCGCTCCAGCGCTTTTCGATGGGATGGACTGATCGAAAACATGCCGTAGCCGGCCTGCCAGTGGAAGTCAGCCAACGTCGGCGTTTTGGACTTGAGCCAGAGCGTCGTGCCCACCTTGATTTGCCCGACCAACGCCGACGGCGAGCACGTGCGCGGATGCGAGATCAACAGGTGCACGTGGTCCGAAACCGAACCTGCCTTGAGCAGTGCGCCACCGTGGTTTTCGACGAAACCGCCATAGGCATGCAGCTCATCGCGAACGTCATCGGACAGCACCGGTTCTCGGTTCATGGTCGAGAACACGACGTGGACGAGGATTTCCGCCAGCGACTGCGCCATTGATGTCGCCCTTTCAGGGCTCTCTTGGGATCTGGCGGTCTTACCCAGGGCTTGCGCCCTGGGTTAGCGCGGGTTAGCGCCCGTTTTCATGGAGCGGCGAAATCTAATCCCAAAGGTCACCTGCGCCTTTCCTGTCGATTCCGAAACATTGCGCGCAGCTCCATCTGCGGGCAAAATACATACATTGCAGTACACACATGGAGTCTGGCCATGAGCTCACTGACTTCCCGAGTGTTCAACAACGGCAATAGTCAGGCCGTGCGCATTCCGGCTGAATTTCGGCTCGACACGGACCGCGTTTGCATCTCTAGAAACGAACACGGCGATCTGGTGATCCGTCCTTTGCGTGCCGATCGCGGGGACGCGCTGCTTCGGGCCTTACAAGCGCTGGGCGAGATCGACGATGCCTTCATCGCTGCCCTGGAATCTCAGCAGGCGGCAGCCCCGCCCTTGCAGGAGCGCGAGGCGATGTGATCTACCTGCTCGACACAAACATCCTGATTTATCTGATCAAGAACCATCCACCGACGGTTGCGCAACGCATCAATGCGCTGGGTGACCACGATCAGCTATGCATGTCTTTCATCACCTGGGCCGAACTGCTCAAGGGTGCCGAGCGTAGTACCCGTAAACCTGACGTCTTGCGCAGGCTCGACACACTGGCCCGTCAGGTGACGGTGATTTATCCCACGGGCGTCGCCATTTGCCGCCATTACGCAGAGCAATTCACGCGCCTGAAGGAAGCCGGCACGCCGATTGGCGCAAACGACTTGTGGATTGCATGCCATGCGCTGGCCGAGGATGCCTGCCTGGTGACCCACAACACTCGAGAGTTTCAGCGAATCGTCGGACTGCGGGTTGAGGATTGGGTGGCCTGACAGGTTGAAGCCTTCGTCGCACGCCGTCGCGAATGTCGTGGGTTACCGGTTCTTGGCAAAAAACACCATGCAGACGAGACTCCGCCAGGGACTGCGCCAACCGTTATGGCGCACCATACTGTCGAGCGAACGAACAGTCGTAACGCGACCATGCGTTCATCGGGACGGACAGTTCACTTGATGGTCTGCGAGGCTTACCCATGAGAGACCTACGGTTATCGATGATCGTCATTTCCGTGCTTGCCTCGGCCTCCGGGTCGCTTGGCGCGCAGCCTGCAATTGGCGAGCTCGACGATGCCGAGGCCAACGTCTGCATGGCGCACCATCGAACTCTGAATTCGCCACATTCAACGGGTGAAGGCGTTCCGGTTGAAGCGGTTGCCGGACAGAAGATTGAAGATGCGAAACGCCACGCCGTGCAGCGCGAGTTGGACACTGTGCTAAGCCAGGCTGAGATCCAACTCGCTCGAGACGCGCGCCAGGAGTTGGCGAAGTTCCAGACGCATTACCGTCAGCTCACCGGTAAGAATTTCGACGTTGGGCAATGCAAGGGCGGATCGGTGCGAGAAACCCATGCGATGCGCGAGCAGCAAGCTCGGCAAAAGCAACACGATCAGACCATGGGGGGTTTGGCTGAGCAGCTGGCCCAGGCAGAACAGTCGCGCAAAGATCACGTAGAAGTCAGCGAAGCCTGCACGTCTCGAAAGGTGATGGACGTGCCAGCGAAGGACGCTGCGCGCTTATTCCCGGCGGGGTACGTGGAACAAAAGCGAGCTGCGTACGAAGCCTTTGTGGCGAACTGGGCGAAGACCAAAGGCAAGCCATTCGATCCGGCGGTGTCGTGCCCGTAAGTCACGAACACAGGAAAACGATGAGCCCCTGTTGGGGCGAGACAATTGTGTCGCTGGTCTCTCTATGCATCACCCAGGGCTGACGCTCTGGCTTGTCTTCGTGCGCCTCGGGGCTTCAGGTTTGCGCACGAGCCAGGCAACCATCCGCAAAATGGTCGATCGCTCGTATGCCACCAGGCGCTATTCGGTCGGCAGCATGCCCGCTCTGCGCATCGCCTGCTCGGTTTTCGCTCTCGTCCAGGTTTGCTCGTCTGAGCACCTCCTCTTCACCGCACGCGATATACACATTCGGCAGCGGCAGGCGAACGCCATCAAATACCAGATGCGCGTCGCCATCCAGTACCACGCTGTCGACTGCCTTTGCGCCCATATCGAGAAGCGCTTCGCTGCCATAGGCATCGCCTCAGGGCTCATCACCTACGCCCTGGCCGCAACCTCGCTGCGCGCGGCCGTGCTCGGCGTGCAACCCTGGGACCCCATCTCGCTCGCCGCATCCACCCTGCTGCTCATCGCCACCGCAGCCGTCGCGTCCTGGCTGCCCGCCCGCCACGCCGCCGCACAACACCCGGCATTGGCGCTTAGGGCGGAGTAACGTGATTGGCGGTACTCGGCGAGCAGCGAAACTGACTCGCGCTGCGTCGCTGCGCACAACTCATCGCGTGAGTTTGGCAGCAATGTTGCGATCGAAACGCGACCTACAGGCGCTCCGCACCCTCAACGCGCCCCAACGCACGGTCGAAAGTGCCGACAGGCAAATGCCCCACAGATCGGGCAATCTCAACAACCAGACAGTCGGTAAAGCTCAGACGCGTGTTGGCCCTAAACTGGGCCAGTGCCGACGCAACCACATCCGGCCTTTCCACCGACAGGCTCCGATGCGCCAACAGCATCGCAACCACATCCGTCTGCTGTTTGGCGGTCAATCCGAAAACGCTCCTGAGCACCCAGATGGTCTCCGCCAACACCAGGTGCGACACGAAAGCGCCAGGCTCAACGAAAGCGTCGGCCGCCGCCGTCTGGCGTTCGTCATCGCGAGCGATGAGGCGAACCAGCACATTGGTATCAACCGCGCGCATAGCGTTTGCGCATGTCGTTCGCGATGCCCTGCTTCAGCTCGCGCAGCGACTTGCGCTTCGGCTTGGCGGCGCCGAACACCGCGCGGTGAATGTCCTCGCTGGAAAACTGCGTCGCCCGCGTCACAATGATGCGATCGCCAACCAACTCCCACCGAATCGCTCCCCCCGGCCCCACGCCCAGCGCCTTGCGGATCGCCGCCGGCACCGATACCTGACCTTGCGTTGTAATTCGACTCACGCTTTGCATGTTGCGATTACCAGGGTAATGAATCGCTAGGGTAATCCTCCGTCACAACGTCCGCAAGCCGCAGCTGTTCGAGATGCGCGATCGCAAGGTCGATGCCTTCGAGCGACCCGACATCGCCATCGAACATCGGCCGGGTCAACGCCTTTGCACGCTTATCGCTCGCGCCACCTTGTCTCATTCGGGGCTGGTTTCTGCGCGGCACGATGGCACAGCCTGAACGGCTCAGCACAAAGGCACGGACTGACGCTGATCATCTTCGATGCGTACGGTGTGACTCGGGTCTGGTGACGCCAAGTCTCGGTCTTGTCGATCGGACCTTTGGCGATGGGCTTCATCGCCTGAACACAAAATCTTTGTCACGGGCTCTTTCAATCCGAACTGTTGCGCTGCAACATAGGACACCGCGCAATTTGGCACACCGATGCTCTACCATCTGCAGGAGTTTCAGCGATCGCTGATGAGTCCGTTCGTCGCGTTCTCGGACGCTGCGGCCAAGATGTACTCCAAACCTTCCAGTTTCCTGTCGCGTTTGCCGGGCGCGCCGCGTATCGCGGCGGCGTACGAACTGATCCATCGCATCGGCAAGGATTACGAAAAACCGGATTTTGGCATTCGCAGCGTGGATGCCCATGGCCATAAGGTTCCCGTGGTCGAAGTGGTTGCGCTGGAGAAGCCGTTTTGCCGCCTGCTTCGCTTCAAGCGCTACACCGATGATCCGGCAACGATTTCCGCGTTGAAGGACGATCCCGTGGTACTGGTGGTCGCGCCGCTGTCCGGCCATCACGCCACGCTGCTGCGCGACACGGTTCGTACGCTGCTGAAGAATCACAAGGTTTACATCACGGATTGGGTGGATGCGCGCATGGTGCCAACCAGTGCGGGACCGTTCCATCTGGACGACTACATCGACTACCTGCGCGAATTCATGTCGCTGATTGGTGCAAAAGACCTGCACGTGATCAGTGTTTGTCAGCCCACGGTGCCCGTCCTGGCAGCGATTTCGCTGATGGCTTCGGCGCGCGAAGTGACGCCGCGCTCTCTGACGTTGATGGGCGGGCCGATTGATACACGCAAGAGCCCGACCAAAGTCAACGATCTGGCCACAACCAAACCTTTGTCGTGGTTTCAGAGCACAGTGATTCACGACGTGCCCCGCAACTATCCTGGTCACCGCCGTCGCGTCTATCCTGGCTTCCTGCAACACGCTGGATTCATCGCCATGAATCCGTCGCGCCATTTCTCGTCGCACTGGGATTTTTATCAGGATTTATTGCGCGGCGATCTGGAGGACGCTGAGGAACATCGCAAGTTCTATGACGAATACAACGCGGTACTCGATATGCCAGCCGAGTACTACATCGACACGATCCGTATTGTCTTTCAGGAACATCTGCTGCCACGCGGGTTGTGGCACGTGCACGGGGCCCGCGTAGCGCCCGAAGCAATTGAAGAGACCGCAATTTTCACCATTGAAGGCGAACTGGACGACATCTCCGGCTTGGGCCAAACGCAGGCAGCACATGACCTGACGACCGGCCTTGACTCAAAACGAAAACGCCACCTCACCGTGCAGGGCGCCGGCCACTACGGCATCTTCAGCGGCCGCCGTTGGCGCGAGGTGGTGTACCCTCAAGTAGGCGAGTTCATACGCCAGCACGCCTGAGGCTCTACTCTGCGATGACCATGACCACCGAGGGGCCAACGCGCGCTGCGAGTTGTTCCAGGTCGGCGCTTTCCGCAGGTAGCGTTTCGCCCCGCGGTTCCCCGAGTAACGCCCTGGCAAATCGGATCTTGACGGCGTAATTCACGTTCTGCGGCAAATCTCCCGTCCATTGGTAGACCTTGGCTGCCGACAGCTTCGCTGTGACCAGACCTACGACCTCTCCGCGCCGATTCAGGAGTGGGCCTCCGCTATTGCCAGCCTGCACCGGAACCGATACCTGGTAAATCCTCGGGTCGTCCTGCATGCCGGTCGCCGAGTTGACGATGCCCGTTGTGAGCTTGGCATTGCTGCCCATAATGTCGATATGTGGGTAGCCCAACGTAAACACCTCAGCACCGACGCCCGCCTCCGCCGAGGCAATCGGCAATCCTGGCGGCAGAGAGCCATTGACGCTCAATACCGCGACATCGTTTTCGGTATCGCGACTACGGACCATTGCCGATCGTTCTTCGCCATTAACCAGTCGGATGCGGATGCGGCGGCTGCCCTCGATCACGTGGTGGTTGGTCACGACCAGCCCATGCGCCACCCATCCGGTACCGCTACTGGGTCCTTTTCTTTGCTGCGGGCCCGCCTCAGCCGAATCGACTTTGCCCTCGCCCAAGGTGCCAAAAGACCCGCCGACGCACGCATCAAAAGCGCGGTTGCCGACTTCGTTGACGTCCACACCTGGGCGAACTTGATTCCAGACGAAACTCACCAGTTCGCGAAGCGCCACTTCGCCTACGTTGAGCCCTCGGCTGACTTCCATCGCACGTACTGCCTCGGACACCGAGCGCATCGTATAGCCGCGCAATTTGAACATCGCCGTTTCAATGGCCGCTTCGCGGATGGCAGCGCAGTAGCGCTTGCGCAACGGGCTGAGCTCAGTGGTCTTAACCTCTTTGACATCCGATTCCACACCTTCGGGCGGTGGCTTCTGGGTGTACTGCACCCGGCCCTGCTCGTCCACCCATTTGTAGACCTTCTGCGCCAACGCGTCGGCGGCAACGATCAATAGCGAAACCGCAAATACTATTCGCAGCATGATCATCCCCTGGCCGGTGCGGCGCATTTCCCGTAGGGCACAGTTTACTATTGCGGTGGGATCAGCGCATGGCGCCAAGCCCTTTTGTGTACAGCGCGTCTCAAACCAGTTGGGCAGCGACCCAATGGCGCTCCGCCGACCCCAACGGAAAACGCAGAGCGGCGGTCAAGTGCGCCCTGCGCTCGTGTGACTGGTCATTGAGGCGATAGAGCTCAGCGGCGATCAAATGAAATGCGGCTTCGTGCGGCGTCGCGGGAAGCATCCGCCATTGCAGCAGAGCCTCGCGGGGTTGCCCGGCGTGCGCCATAGCCAACAACTGATGCCAACGCGCCTGCGGATGTCCGGTCATTGCGTACAACAACTCGTAAAGAGGAGCGATCTTGCGCCAGGGCGTGCTGCCGCTGCGTCGGCGCTCAGCGTGCGCGCCAGAAATCGCAGCACGCACGACGTACGCGTCTTTGGCCTGAAGTGCAGCACCGCGCACCAACAACTCAGCCGCGAGTTGAATACGCACGCCGTCCCAATCCTGCGGGTTCTGCCGGTCGAGCGGCACGATGACGCCATGTGGATCAAGACGCGCGTTGCGGCGACTCTCGGCGAAGACGATCAGACTGGCCAATCCGAGTGTCGCCGCTTCGCCGGGCATGAGCGCCGCTAACGACAGCGCCAGTTGTTCAGCATCACGCCCATAGGCGCGAACCGACGTGTCGCCGCCGACATCGGCATAACTGCGGTCGTAAAGCACTTCGATCGCGCTCAACACGGGAGGTAGTCGCTCGCGCCAGGTATCGATGGCCGGGAGCTCAAACTCGATGCGTGTCTTTTCGATTTTTTGTTTGGCGCGCTGCAGACGTTTGGAAACCGTGGCAACATCAGAGTAATACCAACGTGCGATATCGGCCATCGGCAATCCGGCTGCAAAGCGCAGCATGAGCATCGCCTGCGTATCGACACCCAGCGCAGGATGGGCGCAGAGGAAAAACATCGCCAGTCGCTCCTCAAGACTGGGTCCGATCTCCTCCTCCAGGGGCACCACGGCCGCATGCGCGGCAATATGGACGGCATGCTTGCGTTGATCGAGCGCGAAGTTCCACGCGCAGCGATACAACCAGGCCGCGGGATCGCCAGGCCAGCCATCTCCAGGCCAGCGGCGTACAGCCTTTTCGAGCGCATGCTGCAACGCCTCCTCGGCCACATCCAGGTTCTTAAGTCGCTGGACCAACGCGGCGAGCAAGCTCGCCGCGTGGCTGCGCCACAGCGCATCCCAGTCACTCACCGGACTACTCGGTATCCGGCAGCGTTGGGCGAACCTCGACGGCTCCATCGCCGTGCAGCGGTATGCGTCGGGCCCAGGCGATTGCCGCATCCAGCGATGGCACATCGATCAGATAAAAACCACCCAGCTGTTCGCGTACTTCCGTGTAGGGGCCATCGTGCAGTTGTTGACTGCCGCCGCGCGTGCGAACAGTGGTTGCAGTATGCGTTGGCTCAAGCCCCGCCCCACCGCGCAAAATGCCCGCCTGCGCCATTTCTCCTGCGATTTGGTTGTGGGCGTTTAGAATGTTCTGCCAGGCTTCGGATTCTGGACCGCCGCTATAGGCACGTTCGTCTTCATAAATGGCCAACAGGTATTGCATGTTTGTCGCTCCTTCATGCGTTGGGTGATTCCAACATCGTATAGACGACCGGGCGATCCTCCAGCGGACAGCATCTGGCCGAAAAGTCGTCCGTCGTTGCCCATTAGACAAAAATTCGCACAATCGGGAATTGGGAGTTGGTCATGCCCAGGGGCGTCAAGAAAAGCCACCTTCCGCAGAAACTCTGCGCGGCGTGCGGCAAACCGATGATCTGGCGTAAGCGCTGGGAAAAGGTCTGGGAGCAGATCAGATTTTGCTCGGACGCCTGTCGGCGCAAAACGCGGCGCGTAGATGTGCCATAGTCTGCCGGCACTCGTCGAGACGGTTATGGCACGCTTCGTATCTTTGCTTGCCCTGCTGCTGGCCCACACCGTATTTGCCGGGCAGCTGGGGCAACCCATCACACAACGATACTCGCCACTCGAAACCGGGACTCAGCCCTATAGCTTCGCTGTTCTGCCACGCCCCAATGGCGAGATTTTTGTGGCGAACTACGACGGCGTGCTGCGCCACTTCGGTCAGCGGTGGCAGTTGATCGAGGTCGGTAGCAGCGCCTATTCGCTTGCGCCGGGCAAGAACGGTGAGGTTTATGTTGGCGGCTATCACCTGTTCGGCGTACTCAATCGCCAGGCGGATGGTCGATATGTTTTTCAACGCCTGGATCGCAACTTCATCGCCGACGACACCGGCGCACCGATGGGCGAAGTCTGGGATACGCTGGCCACGACCCGTGGTGTCTACTTCGCCACTCGCAGCAGGGTTTTTTACTACGACTTCGGCAACGAACATCGAAGTTTTCACGTGCCCGGCGAATTGCAATCGATGCACGCCGATATCGATGGCAGCCCGATCGTCGTACTCCGAGACAAACGCATCCTGCGTTTGCATGACGAGTGGAGCGACTGGCTTGCCCCTGACCTGCGAATTCGTGCCATCGTCACCCTTCGCCAGGACCAGTGGCTGGTGGCAGAATCCGGAGAGTTGTTGCGCGTCGGCAAATCAGCGGCGACGCCTGTCGCAACGCCGCACGCGCATCTCGGCGAGGTGTCTGCATACGTCGCTGCGGCGCTGCCGGATGGCGATGTGGCCATCGGCACGCTGGCTGGCGATGTCTATCGATTCGACCCGGAATCTGGCCAGCATCGAGTGCTCACGAATGCGGGCTCGCCGGTGATTGCACTGGCGGCGGACGCCGAAAACGGCCTTTGGGTTGCCAGCGAGTTGGGCCTGTTGCGCGTGTCCCTGGATGCGGCATGGACGGAGATTGACGCTCGCAACGGTCTCAGTGGAGGACCGCCGACACACGCCGCAGTGTGGAACGATCGGCTGTTTGTGGCGACGACCACCGGGCTATATGTTTCTGCAGGAGCCGCCGACGAACAGGCCCGCTTCGAAATGGCCGGCTTTGCCAATATTGAGGTCAACAGTCTGTTAGTCAGTCCAGTCGGTCTGGTGATCGGCGCTCGCAGCGGCTTGCACCTGCTGTCTGCGGACGGCCAGCTGGTGGCGTTGACAGAAGACCTCAATGTTCTGGCGCTGATCGCTTCAGAGCGCGTTGAGAACCGGATCTATGCAATCGAGGACCAGGGCCTGTTGGTGTTCGATGTCCAAAATGGCATTTTGCACGAGAGCCAGCGCATCCTGGATCCCAGTTTTCGCTTCAGCGAACTCGTCGAATCTGGAGATGATGTTTACGTGGATCGCCTCTTGAGTGCGCCACTGCGATTTGTGCTCGACCGCAATCAACGCTTGACCGGGCCGACTGACCTGAAAGGTTCCGAGCCGTTGCGGAATGGCTCCGTATCGGCCGATTCGCAGGATGCCTACGTCAGTACCGACCATGCCCTGTATCGCTTCCAGGGCGACCGGGCCATTCCGGTATCCGAGCATCCCTGGATCGAAGCCGGGATCGCGCCATCCGCCGAACTGAAAACTAGTCGTTGTGAAAATGGCGACCGACTGGCATCCACGGCGCGCAGGCTGCTCTGGCAAGCAAATCGCCAAACCGAGTGGCGCGAACTGCACCCGATGCAAGGGCGCTCGCCGGGCGTTTTCGCCGTGGCCTGTGGTCAAGGCCAGTTGCTGGCCGTCACTTGGTCGAGCCTGGCGCGTTTCGACACGACGCACGGCGGCAGTTTGCCGGCACTCCCAGCGCCGCGAATCGAACAAGTGGAGTTTGTTTCACCGGGCGGTCAAACATCGCTCGCAGCGATTGCCGGACCCATACTGGTGCCTGCCGGGCACCGAGTGCGCATCCACTTTGCATCGCCATTCTTGGGCGGCAGCCTTCGCTACCAGACGCGGCTCGATTCTGAGAGCACCTGGTTCGATGCACCGGCGCCCGCCGTGCGAGAACTCGCGCTGTCGGCCGGAAACTACGAACTTGAGCTACGAGCCATCGACACCGCCGGCCGTTACAGCACGGTTGCGGCGCTGCCATTCGCAGTTGCCCGCGACTGGCGGGCATTGATGGTCAACGGCATGATCCTCCTGGCGGCACTGATCCTATTGCCGTGGCTGCTGTATCTCTGGCGAGCCAAGTCGCTGCGCTTTAGGAACGCCGAATTGCAGGCGATGGTCGAAGAGCGTACGCAAGCGCTCGCGCAACGATCCATGGAATTGGAATCAGCCAATCAGCGCCTGACTGCGCTCGCCGATATCGACGGACTGACAGGCGTCGCCAATCGGCGCAAACTGGAAGCCGCGATGCAGGAGAGCTGGCAGGCAGCCATCGAGAGCCACGGGCCGCTGGCGCTACTGATGATTGACGTGGATCACTTCAAACAATACAACGACACCCATGGCCATCTGCTCGGCGACGAGCGATTGCAGACACTCGCCGACCGCCTCAAAGGCTGGGTAGTGCCCGGCGATACCCTGGCGCGATATGGTGGCGAGGAATTCTTGATGCTGCTGCCCAATACGGCGATGAGTGCAGCGACAGAGCGTGCCAACGCGATCTGCCGCGATCTGCGTTTTACCGATCGCCAAGGTTCTGCCAGCACGGTCTCGATCGGTGTGGCAGAACGCATTGCCAGCCTTGCGCAGACCTCGGAGCAACTGATCGAGTTCGCCGACCTGGCGCTCTACCGCGCCAAAAACGACGGACGTGACCGCGTTGAGGTCTACGATCCAACTTGAGCCTGGCGGCTGCCGCGCCCGGCAACCCGCAACCGATTCTGAACCCCCGTTTGCGTCGCCGGAAAATTAGGCGGGCCTTCAGAAATGCAAGCGCAACATTTTCTCTAACGCGCGCCGACTCCTAAATGCTCATGTCGAGCACTTCGGCGCGATACAAGAGGACCGTATGCGCCAGGGTTGGTTAGGTGTTTCGCTCTCGACTTTGACATTCGCCATCGGCGCCGTGATCGCATCGCCGATTGATGCACGACCGCACGCTTCGGCGCTGGCAGCGCAGCAGGCCGCGCTGCTTGCACCAACGTACCAGGGCGGCTGGCGCCAGCAGATCCGTGTCGCCACGCCGGTGCGTAACGCACGCTGGGACCGGGCACCTCGCGGGGCCGTGCGCGTCTATCACCGCCGCTTCGATCCGCGCTGGCAATGGCGATCGGCACCGCGCCATCGCGTGGTTTACACGTACTCTCGCGGCGATGTCTGGTTCCTCGATCCGACGACGGGTTGGGCCTACAGTGTGGATCGGTTCGGCATCGTCTATACCGCCGATCCATACCGCGGCACGGTGTATTCGCTCGGACCGCTGACTCGCTGGACGGCCGATCTGCTGTACTTCTTCGACTTCTATCACTTTGACCGCGGCTACTGGTACCTCGATGAGTACGACTATTTCGTCGACCATTGGGAAGACCGCCGTCGTCGCGACTACTACACCTACGACACTGCGTATTCGACGGTGTGGGGCTGGGAGCCGTACTTCTCGTCTCCAGCCTACTATCGCCATTGCAACACCTTCAGCACCGTGTGGGTGACGCGAGTGCGCAACTACAACGTCTATATCGAGCGTAATCCGTACTATCGCCGCGAGTTGATCAATACCATCGGCCTGCCGGCGATTTCCGCCGCACCGCCGGCCTATGTCAGCCCGCGCGCAGTTGCCACCACTGCGTACTGGGAAGCGCGTGATCTGGCGACGGCTGGCGTGCCGCAGCCCGCCGCTCGTGGGCGTGACTTTGGCCTGCCCTCGGTAGCAGCCGGCACGGTCGTCGATGCACGTGCGCAGCAAGTTGCTGTGCCCGGCGCTGGGGCGCCCGTCCCCGGCTTCAACGCGCCGTTCCCGGATGGCAGCTATGGCTTTGGCGCACAGCCCAACCCCAGCGGACGCGGCGGCATCGGCGATGGCAAATCCGACACCGCACCAGCTGTGGTCGGCGATGCGCCGACCATGAGCATGCCGGAAGTTGTCGGCGGAACCGTTGCGTCCCCGAACGAGAATTTCCAGCGCGGCCGCGAATGGCAGGTTCCGTCGAACGAAGGCACGGCGACGACGCTGCCGCCGGTCGATCCGATACGCGAGTTACCGTCGCAGACCGATAGCCTGCGCGGCGAACCGGCGTATGAGAACCCGCGTTTCGAGCAACCCGCGGAGCCAAGTTTTGAACAACCGGCAGTAGTTCCGTACGAACAACCGCGTTTCGAGGCGCGCGACGAACCCGTGTACGAGCAGCCGCGTTTCGAGGCGCGCGACGAACCGCGCTACGAGATTCGCGACGAACCACGCTTTGAACCCCGTGAAGAGCCCCGTTTCGAACCACGTGAGGAGCCGCGTTACGAGATTCGCGAAGAACCGCGCTTCGAGCCACGCGAAGAACCGCGCTTCGAACCCCGCGAAGAGCCACGCTTCGAACCCCGCGAAGAACCGCGCTTCGAACCCCGCGAAGAACCGCGCTTCGAGCCCCGCGAAGAACCACGCTTCGAACCCCGCGAAGAACCGCGCTTCGAACGGGAAGAGTCGCGTGACGAGCCTCAGTTCGACCGCAACGAACCGCAGCACGAATAGTCGCTCGATTGGGCGACAACATCGGACATCAAAAGGCGCCTTCGGGCGCCTTTTGTACGAAGCGAATAGATGCAACAATCGGCCGCCATCGGCTCCAACCTGCGATCTGCCTGCATCCATGAAACCCACATACAGTTTCCACACGCTGCATGAATTCGTCGGCAAAGAACTCGGCGTGTCCGAATGGATCACCATCACGCAAAAAATGGTCGACCAGTTTGCCGAGACCACCGGCGACCGGCAGTGGATTCATGTCGATGTCGAGCGTGCCAAACGCGAAAGCCCCTACGGCGGCCCGATTGCGCACGCGTTCATGAGCTTATCGATGGTGGCAGGCATGATGACGCAGATCGGCGCCATCCCCGACGATTGTGCGGCGGCGCTGAACTATGGCATCGATCGTGCGCGCTTCCCTGCTCCGGTGCCCGTCGGCGCGCGTATTCGCAATCGCGCGGTGCTGACTGAAGTGACCGATCAGGGTGGCGGACGCAAGATCGTCAAGATCACCAATACGGTCGAAGTCGAAGGCCAAAGCAAGCCCGCTATCGTTGCTGAAACACTTGCAATGTTGATCGGCACGGGCTGAGTCATCATTCCAGACGCGACACCAGAAAGTGGTAACGTGTCGACCCTTGCATATTTCCCACCGCAAACGACGGAATCGACCCAGAGGCAGGCCGCTGGCGTCGCTTGAATCGAAGACTGCGCCACGCTCGATGACGATCTTAAGATGAACTACCTGAGCACGCGCGCAAGAGCGCACACGACCACGCTCGACGCAGCTCTCGCCGCGGGCCTGGCCCCCGATGGCGGACTCTACGTCCCGCAACGTCTGCCACATTTTGCGACGGGCGAGTTTGACGGCCTGGACTCATTGCCGCAGATCGCAAGCCGTCTGCTGGCACCGTTCTTCGTCAACAGCCAACTGGCGTCGCAACTGCCGCAAATCTGCGCAGAGGCGCTCGATTTGCCAATTCCAATCATCGATCTGGACGACACCACCAGTGTTCTTGAGCTGTTCCACGGCCCGACGGCGGCATTCAAGGACTTTGCCGCGCGCTTTCTCGCCGCCTGCCTGGCGCGATTGCGCCACAGCGATGCACCGCAGAGCACGGTGCTCGTTGCGACCAGCGGCGACACGGGTGGCGCCGTCGCTGCCGCGTTTCACCAACGTCCGGGGTTTCGCGTGGTGATCCTGTACCCGGACGGTCGGGTGTCGGCGCGTCAGGCGCATCAGCTCGCGGCTTTCGGCGACAACATCGTCACCTACAAAGTCGATGGCAGCTTCGACGACTGCCAGCGCACGGTGAAAAGTGTGCTCGGCGATGTGGAGCTCGCGCGGCAATTGAATCTCACCAGCGCCAACTCGATATCCTTAGGGCGCTTGTTACCGCAAATGGCCTACTACGCCTATGCCGCGATACAGTGGCATCGCCGCGGCAGAACGGCGCCGACACTCATCGTACCCAGCGGCAATCTGGGCAATGCGCTCGCTGCGATCGTCGTGCGTGAAATGGGTTTGCCGATCGGACACATCGTACTGGCGACCAACGCCAATCGCACCTTGAGCGACTACTTCGGTGGCGCCGAATACCAGGGGCGACCGAGTATCGCCACACTCGCAAACGCCATGGATGTCGGCGATCCGAGCAACTTTGAGCGGCTGCAATGGTGGTTCAAAGATCGGGACCTGAGGCGCAGCAACATTCAAGCGATGACGGTCGACGATTTGACGATCGGCCAGCAGATTCAGGCCTGGCATGCGCGCACCGGCATGGCGTTTTGTCCACACACAGCGTGCGCCCTCGCGGTGCTGTCTCGAGTACCTGCAAGCAACAGACTCATCGTCGCGACCGCGCATCCGGCGAAGTTCGACGACGTCGTCGAGCCGCTGATCGGAAGAGGGATCGAGGTACCGCCAGCGCTGGCAAAACTGCTGGCACGGCCGGCGAACGCACAAACTCTCGCCAACCATCGCGATGCGCTGATCGCCGCGCTGCGCTGAGCGCCGGCTGCAAGCGGCGCACCAAAGCGCAAACCGAGTCGCATCACGGATTGTCGCGGCAACGTGTCTGTCGTTTCTTGCATCGCAAAACGTCTCCGAGTTTGAGCCCGCATATTTCATAAGGTCGCGAGGAAATGGCAGCGGACAGTCTGCTATTCCAACCAAATCGAAGATTTCCGCGCATTTGCAACGAAATCAGGCCATTTCATCGCGACCTCATGAAATATGCGGGTTAAGCCTGCATCGCCAGGCGCGCCCATACCGGGTGCGCGGAGGCAGGCGCTTGACCTGGAGATCGTCATGCACGCACTTTTGCGTAGCCGCAAGCACTACCTCACCACCGCCATTGCCGCAGCAACGACCCTCCTGGTCGGCTGCGGACAAGCGCCGACGCAATTCGGCGCCGACCACGTTCCCGATAGCAATATTGCATTGTCGGCGGCCAAAGACGGCAAATTCAACACCCTCGCCTGGCCCATGGTGGATTCGCTGATGGTCAATTGGCTCGATGGTGCAACAGCACCCGGCTGTGCAGTCGGCGTGACCATTGACGATCAGGTGACGTACCTCAAGGGCTACGGCCGCGCGCGCCTGGGCATCAGTGGTCACGACTGGAACGTGGCGACAATGGGCTCAATTGGGTCGGTGTCGAAGACGTTCACGGCGCTCGGTGCCATGCGCCAGGTCGAGCGCGGCTGGGCAGACTTCGAGGACCAGGTAGATCATCGGCTGCCCATTGGCGGCGAGCTTGGCAACGCCATCCTGTTCAAACTCCTGAGTCACACCGCTGGCGCTGGTGGCGCCAGCGCCAGTGCTGCGTTCCAGCCGAATTGGGACAATGGCAGCCCATTCCATCAGTGTCGCAACGCCACCACGCCGGATGCTGCCGATCCGTTGTGCACTGAAGTCCACCGCGCCGCGCTGGATCCGACCGATCTTGCCCAGGACTATGCGAGTAATGAGGCCAACAACGTCGAGGAAAATCTCGCGGTCGTGGATGCCGACGGCAATGGGCAAGGCGATGGCTGGCAGGCGATTTACTCCAACGTTGGCTATAGCGTTGCTGGGGCCATGGTTGGCGCGGTGGCAAAAGATCATGGTTACAGCGGCTACGAAGACTTCATTTGGGACCACGTTGGCACCTGGTCTGACAATCCGCTGGCACCAGGACAGGCCACGTCCCTGGCCATCACGCATCGCCACCGCGCCACCGATATTCCGGGCCGCGCCGTTGGCTACTACGACGGCAACCTCGGCGTCGGGCCCAAGAACTGGGTACAAAGCGAGGCTTGGGAGTCGACACCAGCGCAAGCCAGCTGGTTCGGACCTTCCGGCGGCTGGGCCATCACGATCGGCGACTTTGCGCGGCTGCTGGCCGCATACCAGTCCAATCGCATTGTCAACGCCAGCTCGCGGTCGTGGATGGAGTTGGAGATCGGCCATCTCGCTTTAGGCCCGGATGCGTTCAATTTGCCGCCGTATGGCCTGGGATTGATCGTCGACGACGCCAACGGCTCGGTGTATCACGGCGGCGACATTGGCCCTTACGTCGGCGGCGCCAATCGCTCGGCGCACTCCGCGGTGTGGTCGCTATGGCCGAACGCCGTTGGCAGCGCCGATATCGGCGTCGCGCTGATCTGCAATAACGGTCGACCGAGTGGTTCGCTTTACAGCCAGGCCAAGAACATTGTCGAGGCCTTGCAGGCCGCGCCAACGAGCCGACCGGTGTCGACGCAGACGCATGCCACGTTGCCCTCGCCGAGCGCTGTCGATCGCCGCACCTACCGGACCGACACGTCGGCGGGCTACGTGCTGTTACCGGATGGCTTCCCAATGCTGCCGGCGCTGCTCGATCCGCTGATGATGGAGCCGAATCTCTCGCAGCGCACGCTACAGTTGCGGCATCTGTCTGGAAGCCAACCCGGCGCCACCGCAGGCCTGCTCAACGCCACCAGGCTCGAACGCGGTCGTTTAGTCGCAGGCTCCGGGCCGCTGCAACTGCGCGCTGGTCCGTTGGCGATGTCGGTGAATGCCAGGTCGCTATCGTTTCAGGTCGCGAATGATGGCAGCCGCTTTTACGACGGCCGTGCCGAGGCACTCGTCGATGCGCGCAACCTGGTGCAAACCGGCATGGCCAGAAACACGAGCCAGGTCTGCGAAGCCGTGCGCGCCGCACGCTCATCGTGCACCCCCTGCGCCGATGGCGTCGCCGTGTGCTTCACGGCCGCGGTCGGTGGAATCCAGGCCACGCGCATCAACTGATTCGATGCGTGAATGCGGTTGAAAAGGGGCGCCCGAGCGGCGCCCCTGGCCATAAAAACCCGGCGATGTTGTGTAGTCACTCACATGCTGGACGGCTCAAATGCGGGCAGACGTCCTACGATTTGAGGCGGCCACCGGATCTGTAGACTGGCCCACAAGGCGTCACACATGGCCACGAACCTGGCTCTCGACCAAGATCTTCTTGACCGCGCTTTCCAGGTCAGCGGCGAGCCAACAAAGAAGGCAGCAGTCACGCGAGCCCTTCAGGAATTCATCGCCCGACGGGAACAACGACGCGTCGCCGAGCTTTTCGGTCAGCTCGACTGGGACTCTGGCTACGACGACAAGGCCGAACGCGCCCGCAAGTCGTGAGCCTGCTCGTCGATACCAGCGTCTGGTCGCCAGCCTTCAGACGCGACGGCGAAGAAGGCGCGCCTGAAGTGAAAAAGCGCTAAAGCATGCCCTCGAAAATATCGGGAGGTAACTCCCGATCGCGGTGGGGACTTTTTCCGCGTCTTTCGCCTACAAGCTGCGTCGCTCGTCGTCGCCATCGCCCTGCCAAGACCCTCGGTCCATAAGAGGCAGCGACGTCGTCAGATCAGGCCGGTCGCATCCCAAGCTCTGTCCACTCTTGATGCTCTTGGATGTACATGCTGACTCCGACTGGTTACCCCTTCTCACGCCGTTGTCAAGTCGGTAGCCCACTACTGTGCTTCAGCGTCTTTGCAGGTGGCCGTATGTCCGATGTCGCACGATGTCGGTCGATTGATCAGACTCCCCGGCTGGGTGCTGGGGCAGCCCATTTGATCGAGTAGCGGATCGAGCCGTGCCGGGTCCGACTTCTTGAGCGCATTGAATGCAACGAGAACATACTGCTGACCATCGTCAGGACAGAACATCACGGCAAAACGATATGCAGATCCGCTCCGTGCGCTCTTGGCCGTCAATCGGCTCTGGGTCGCGCCACCGAGACCCGCATGAACGGTCACCGGACCTGGTTCATTGAGTGCAATGCCCAGGGTGTTGGCCCACACGTTGGTCAGCAGCTCCGGGCGCCTGAGCGCCCCTTCGAGGTTGTCTTTGGCGGCGCCCTCGTAGGCCACCGCGTAACCTTCCTTATTCACCAGCCCCTCAAATTTGCCTAGATTGATGCTGAGATAGCCGAACGTCTCAGGCAGCGCGGCGCTCGGTGGCTCCCGGCCTCGGAAGTCTTTCCGATCCGCAGGCTTGCAGCGCAAACTTCGGCGGCCGCGCTCATACATGGCGCGACTGCGCTTTTCATCGACCGACGTGAAGCCCAAGGTTAGTTGCAATCCGCTTGCTTGACAGTGGCGAATGATCAGGCGCATGTGGACTTTTCCGTTGATCGATCCGCTTGCGGCGGCTTCCACCCATCCCTCGCCCGCCCGACTGTCGATCAACTTGGAATCAATCACCGTACCTTTGAAGATATTCGCCACCAAATGTTCAACCGTTTCCCGCGACAGCTGATTGCCGACTTCCCAGCTCACTTCGGTGCTCGTGGACTTGTCCGCCGTACTCAGTTTGTACTTTCCAAATCCCGGCATACCTTCATCGACGACGACAGGCAGATCGATCATGTCGACCAAAAACCCGGCCTGCTCGTATCGGTGGAAGGAGTCCTTGGCGTCAATCGAGGACGAGCAGCCGACCAGAAGCAACAACAAAATACTGGTATGCCTGGGCATGGTCTTCCCCTTGCAATCGGCGCGCCCGATCTCGATCGAACGCCATTTGAGCCAGAAGCACGTCATCAGTCAAACGTATTGCCGTAGGAAAGAGGGCCAGGACCGAGCAACGTCCCGGATGATGCGCGCTCCAGAAACGTCGCGCTAAGGCCGCAGGGACCGCAAGACGGCCCTTGGCTCACGATTCGATGGCTGTTCAGTTCTGTTGTCTGGGCGCGTTGGTTGCGCGCTGAAATCACTCTCCAGAAACGTCGCATTTAGGCCGCAAGGACCGCTAGTCGGCTCTTGACTCACAGTTCGAATCGCGGTACGGCCGCCGGTCACCCGGCGCCCCCCCCCCCGCACAGATCCGGACGTGCGCTGCTAACGCATCCGGCTCCTGCATCGAGTCGAACATAGGCAACCGGCTGGGGTGAGCGAGACCACCTCGGCACGATCCGTCGAGCCGTGCAATAACGTCAGATCTGAATCCCACACCCAGTCGCCCATGCGCCGCAAGTCACTAAGGTCCAATTGCACAGGGCTCTGCGTCCCCGCCATGGCTCAGCTTCCCGCGACTCCTCTCTGCCGAGGCCCTTCGCTCCACTGACTCCGCCGCCAATCCTCTGACTTTGTTCGCCCGCTTCGTCGCTACTACGACCTCGTCTGACTGCCAGCCCGCTTATCCGACGATCTCATACGCTTTCGGCCTTCATCGTCAGCGGTCATCCATGACCCGCGTGCTGGCTCTCCCAGGTTCCGACACGATCCTTCCACGCATGAAGCGGGTCTAGGACTCCGAGGAACCAAGGCAACGCTTGCGATGGCGCATTGCCTCGTGTCAGGCGGAATCGCGGACAGGCGGAATCGCGGACAGCCAGGGACAGGCGGAATCGCGGACAGCCAGGGAAGCGCCAAGGAATCGCAGCCAAGCGGCGAACCACCGGATCACGTTCGCTGTCAGAAAATTCTGACACAACTTTCAGCGTTTGCCTGACAGACACACGTCATCGTTGTGGCGATGATCGCCGCATGACTCAAGCCCGCCACCTCACCGTCGCCGAAGGCCAGCAAGCCTTCTACCACTGCGTTACGCGCTGCGTGCGGCGCGCGTGGCTGTGCGGGATCGATCCGATCACGAAGGTCGATTACGAACACCGCAAGCCGATGATCGCGGCGCGCATTGTGCAACTGGCGGGCATCTTTGCTGTCGATGTCTACAGCTACGCGGTGATGAGCAATCACCTGCACGTGGTGCTCTCGGTCGAACCGAGTGCCGCGCGCGACTGGACGGAGGAGCAGGTTGCCGAGCGCTGGGTGCAGTTGTTTCCCGCGCGTGAGCCGGAGCAGAACGCGGCGAAGATCAGTGCATTGATCGTCGATAAGGACGCGCTGGAGGAGCGCCGCAAACGGCTCGCCAATTTGTCCTGGTACATGCGCTGTCTCGACGAGCACATCGCGCGCAAGGCGAATGCGGAAGATGATGTGACAGGTCGATTTTGGGAAGGGCGATTCAAATGCCAACTGCTCGACGATGAAGCAGCTCTTGCTGCGGCGATGACCTACGTTGATCTGAATCCAGTGCGCGCCGGCATCGCGGGCAGCATCGAGAGCAGCGATCACACCAGCATCCAGAAGCGCGCCGAGGACTTACGCAACAATCCAAGCAAGGCCGATTCGCCGCTGATGCCGATTGCTGGCGTTCGCCTGGGAATTGCCGTTTTCAAGAGCGACACCTTTGCGCGACTGGCAATGAGCAATCGCCAGTACATCGAGTTGGTCGATTTCACCGGCCGCCAGATCAAGCCCGGCAAACGCGGCAAGATCGACGAGCGCGAGCCAACGGCGCTGCGCAAGCTTGGCCTCGAACCCGAACAATGGACCGGCCACGTCAAGGGCATCGGCTCCGGGTATTGGCGATTGGTCGCGAGCGTAGAAGCGCTCGAAGCCAAAGCCGCCGAGTGGAAGCGACAGTGGCTCAAAGGCATCGGCTATGCCCGGAGCCTTGTGACCCGGTGAGAGCCATCACACGGGATTCTTGACGCCGCGGGCGTCTGGGCGTGTTGGTTGCGCGCTGAAATCATTCTCCAGAAACGTCGCATTTTTGCCGCAAGGACCGCCAGTCGGCGCTTGACTCACGATACGATGGCTGTCCTGTTCTACTTGTTCTACTCGTTGGTCGCCGGTGTCTACCTGAGCTTGTACGTGATCCTCGATTTGTACTCGCGCTATGTGGTCGGCTGGATGGTCTCGGTGAAGGAAAACGCCGGCTTGGCAAAGATCCTGTTCGCCAATACGATCAAGCATCACGGCATCGCCGCCGAGCAACTAACGGTGCATCAAGATCGCGGCGCACCGATGACGGCGAACACCTTTCGCGAGTTGCTGGACGGCCTCGGCATCGAGCAGAGCTACTCCAGACCGCGCGTCAGCAACGACAACGCACATAGCGAGAGCCACTTCAAAACGCTCAAGTACGCCGCCGGTTATCCGGGGAAGTTCGCCGACGCCACAGCCGCCCGCGAGTGGCTCAAGAGTTTCTTCGATACCTACCATCAGCGCCCACACCAGGGCCTGTCGATGTACACGCCGGAGCAAGCGTTCAACGGCACCGCCGAAGAGATCTGGCGGACCCGCCAGGCCGCACTTGACTGCCATTACGAAGCACACCCTGAGAGATACCCAAATGGCCCACCGAAGTCGAAACCACTTCCCCCTTTAGTTGCTATCAATCCACTCGACAGCGGGCCGACGACGACAGCCCAGACGCTCATCGAGGCCAGCGGCAGCTTTGCTTCTCAACCACCACCTACGGAGCTACCTGACATCCCAATTGTTCATCTTAATAATTGACGAAAAACGTTGGAAAAAGGTTGACACATTCCGTTGGGAGGGCGATTTCATCAAGGGTGCGATGAATCGTTCGGCGGTCGGAACGCTCGTCGAGCGCACGACGCGCTTTGTAGTGTTGTGCAAGATGGACGGCTGCACGGCGCAGGATGCGG
>JALHMH010000047.1 GCA_022844165.1 Lysobacterales bacterium | reverse complement strand
GGAAGCGCAGCCGTGTTAGCGAGGAAATGGCAGCGAACACTCTGTCAGTACGACCAACTCGATGATTTCCACGCTGTAACAACGAAATCAAGCCATTTCATCGCGACCTCATGAAATATCCGGGTTAGGCCATCGTGTTACTCGAAACCGTTACGGAACAGCGGCTGGTCGCTAACGACGAACTGGTAGGTCAGTGAATAGCTATTGGCGTTCTCGCGCGAAACGTCGCAAACGAACGTCGCTTGCACGCTGCCACCGCCGGGTCCCGGATTGTCGATGGCCACATCAACCGGCAGCGCCCAGCCACCGTTGCTAATGGTCTGCTGCCCGCGAAAGGTCACCGCAGCATTGCCGGCCGTCGCCGCGCAATCCAAGGTCGTCTGCGCTGTTCCGGTGCCGGCTTGTGTCAGAAAGAATAGCTGTGCAGTACGAACCGAGCCGCTTGTCGCGGGCAGAGTGGTCGTAGTGCCGGCGAGGGGATCCAACGCCGTGATCGTTGGCCCGGTGTTGGCCGGTGGTTGCGCCTCAACCGCGCCGCGATCGACGAGGACGTTAACGACGCGGGGCAGTCCACGCACGTCCGTGGTTGCAAGCCCACCTGTCGGCGAATTGGTGCCGCTATCGCGAAGCGGCGAGCCAACATTGGGTACACGGAATGGGCCAGAGCCGCTCCACTGTGCCGCACCAACGGTCGTGCCCACATTGCTGAACGGAACACCGCTGCAGCCGAGGGCAGGTATATGGTTGTTGACCAGCGTCACGGTTGCAGCGCTAAGAATGCAAAGTTGCATCGTGCCCGAAGAAATGGTGGAACTGTTTTCTGCGATCACGTTGTTGCTCAACGTGGCAACGCCGAACACCTGCATTCCGCCGCCAAACCCGGATGAGCCGACATTTCCGAAGATCGAGTTGTTGCTGATCAAAGCGACTGCGGTTTGGTCGGTGACAACCGATACGGTATTCCCCCCGAAGCCCGCGGAGACGTTGTTGTTATAGACGACGCTATTGCGAAACCGAACGTTCCCAGCCGTGGAAACGAGAGAGACAACACGCGGGCCAGCGTTGCCAGAAGGAAAAACCGCCGAACTGCTGCGCGTGACCACAACGTTTTCAACCGAAATGGAATCGCCTTGAACGCCATCCGTGAGTTGAACGGTCAGGCCTGCGACCACGAAGCTGCTGATCGCGCGGCCGCGATCCAGCGTCAGGTTGCTGACCGAAAGCTGCATACTGTCTCTACCAGGAAGTGGCACTGTCGAAAAGATTCCCAACACTGGCCTCAGATTCTGACCATCCAGTACGGTCAGCGTTGGATCCAGCGTTTGTTGGCTGCAATCGCTGTTCCACCCGCCGCTGATCGAGAGACCCCCAACACCCCCTCCCCCAAACGGCGAGTAGTTCAGGTTCCAGGTAGCACCGCCAACACTCCACAGCGTCCGCATGGTCCCGACACGGATGCGGATTACGTCCGATGCACCGTTGCCCTCTGCTTCTTCCAGTGCCTGGTACAGGTCATCGCCGCTGCCGACGCAAAAATCGGTCGCGTATGCGCCGCCGGGGAGTGCCACCGATAGCACTGAGGCGCACATCGCCATCCTTAGTGCGTTCAATGCCACGCTGACTCGCGGATGTTTGGCACTGGCATCGCCAGCGGTCGATACTGCGGTCGGATTGAGGACGTTAATCATTGGCGGGCCTCGAGTAATAAAGCACATGGCCCGTTCGTTCTTTGGGCCTCACAGTTGGATACGGAGCGCCTGGGCCGATCCCGCCAACTTTTTTGAACGGGTTGCGATGGTTGCGCGGCCCATTGCAAGGAAAAAGAATTCTGAGAAGCCGGACACGCACCAAAGACCCCAAAACACCGGGTGCAACTCCGCGTTGCCAGGGTGCCGTCGACGTTCGGGACGCTGGATAGCTCGGCAAGCTCACTGGCATTTGGTCGTTGGCAAACACGAAGAGCCAAAGGCCCGATGCAACTCAGCGTTCCCAGAGCCGCTATTCTTCGAGGGCGACTTTGGGAGCAATGGATGTCGGCTGCGACGCACGAGTTTCTGACGCTATTGGAAGCCTTCAAGCGCGGCGATTCGCAGGCCTCGGCGCGGCTGATTTCTCTGGTGTACGACGACTTGCGTCGTCTTGCGCATGCCAATAGCGGCGGCGCTGCTGGGCGAACGATGAACACCACGGCGCTGGTGCACGAGTGTTATCTCAAAATCGTCGAGCCGGCAGCGATCAGCGTCGAGTCCAAGCACCATTTTTTCAACCTGGCCAGCCGCGCGATGCGTCAGGTGTTGTGCGACTACGCGCGCGAACGTATCGCCGAAAAACGCGGCGGCGGTGCGCCGCACGACACTTTGTCCAAGGTCGATGCCGAACTCAGCGCCGAGGCCACCAGCCTGATCGAACTCGACGAGTTGCTGAATCGCCTCGCCGAGGTCAATCCCAGCGCTGCGCGCGTGTTCGAGTGCCGCTATTTCGCGGGGCTGAGCGAACAGGAAACCGCCGATACACTCGGTTTGAGCCTGCGCACCGCGCAACGCGAGTGGAACGAAGCGCGGCAGTGGCTGGCCAAGCAGATGAGCTAGGGCATGGATCAGGCGCAGACCGAACTGATCGACCGCTTCCGCACGGGCGCTGCGCTGCGAGGGCGCCTGTTCGGCCATTTGGTCGACGAAGCTGGGGCAGGCCCCAAGCTGTCCAGCGGTGCGGAAGTCGGTCCATGGACAGTGTTGGAACTCCTGGGCTCCGGCGGCATGGCGAATGTGTATCTCGCCAAGCGCACAGACGACGCATTCGAGCAGTTCGTGGCGTTGAAGGTGGTGCGCCGCAATACCGGGCTGGTCGATCGCTTGCGCCACGAGCGCGATTTGATCGCCGCCTTGCGCCATCCGCATATCGTCAGCCTGATCGACGCCGGCGAGACGCCCGAAGGCGATTTGTGGCTGGCGATGGCGCTGGTTGAGGGCGTGCCGATCGACGCCTACGCAGAACAGCTAAAGCTGGACTGGCGCGCCCGCATCGAGTTGTTCGACGCGGTCTGCGGCGCCGTCGAGTACGCGCACGGCCGCGCGCTGATTCACCGCGACATCAAGCCCGCAAACATTCTGGTCGATGGCGATGGCCATCCGCGGCTGCTCGATTTTGGTATCGCTTTCGAGCAGTCCGCCGGCGATGGCGGCGATCGCGCGATGACCCCCGGATATGCCGCACCGGAGCAGATCGCGGGCGAGCCATTGACGACCTCGACCGATATCTATCAATTGGGGCTGGTGCTGAAACGCCTCATGCAGGCCGGAACGGCGCCGGCCATGCCGAGCAGCGCGCGCTTCGATCTCACTGCGCTGATCGATCGCGCCCTCGCTGCCGAACCAGCCCGTCGCCATGCCACGGTGTCGGCACTGCGCGAGGATCTGGCGGCGCTGTTGGCGCGGCGCCCACTGGCGCAGCACGCCACCTCGCTGCGCATTCGCGCGGCGCGCTTTGGCGAACGCCATCGCTTACCGATCGTCGTGGCCGCCGTCGCAACGCTGGCGCTATCCATCGGGTTGATCGCTTCAGCCGTGCAATTGCGCAACGAGCGCGATCGCGCTCTGGCCAATGAGCAACGTGCCCAAGCCATCGCAAAGTTCCTGGTAGACACACTTGCGCAGGCCAATCCGTGGGGCGCCTCGGCTGGCGGCGGCACGGTGCTGGAAGCGATGGATCGCGCGGCCGAGCGACTGGATGCCGGGCTCGACGAATCGATCGATGTGCGTCGCGAATTGCGCGAGGCGATCGCCAATGTGTACACCATGATCGATGAGCCCAAGCGCTGTTTGTCGCTGCTTTCTTCGCCATCGGCCGAGCAAGACGGTCGAGCCGCGTCCGGCGTACAGCAGGCAAAGCTGGCGATCATGCGTTCGGAGTGCCATCTGGCCTTGGACGAGCGCGAGCCATCCTGGACATGGCTAGACCGCGCCGAACGCGCGTTGGCCGACAACGCCACTCCGGAGGCCGATCGGCTGCGCGCGTGGATACTCGCGGATAAGGGCCAGTTGTTATCGCTCAACGGCAAGCTCGAAGAGGCGAATCTCGAACTCGAACGCGCGCTCACGCTGGCGAAGCGCAGCGGGTCTCACGAGCAGGAGTATCGAAGCTACCGCATGCTGGGCGTCAACCTTCAGGCGTCCAACCAATTCGAGCGCTCTGCCGACCTGCTCCGGCGCGCGGCGGAGATCAGCGCCAAGACACTCGGGCCCACTCACCGCAGCACCTTGACAACGATCGGCCATCTCGCAGCGTCGCTCGACCGCATCGGCCGGACCGAGGAAGCCGAGCGTCTTTTGCAGCAGGCCCTGGCATCGCTGGGAACCGTGAAGTTGCGCGATGGCGACGCGCAGATCGTGACGGCCCAGCTTCAGTTCAATCTGGCGACCTTGTACTTCCAACGCCTGCGTCTCGACGAGTGCATTGTCCACGCGCGCGCTGCCTACGACACCACCGTTGGCGGAACGCCCGAGAGCAGCTCGCAAGCCTTCAATCCCGCCTGGCGCGTGGCGACCTGTGCCTATCTCGCCGGTGATTTCGAACTGGCGGATGAGTTTGCGACGCACGCCTTACGCTATGCGCATAACGGCGTACCGGTGGGCGTGATCAACGCCGAGCGCATGCTCGCCGCGGTCGCCGCGCGTGCGGGCGATGCGGCGAGGGCGAACGAGCACCTTCAACGTGCCGAAACCGCGTTCGCCAGCACGGAAGTCACCAGCCCGACCATCCTGACCGCGCTGCAACTGACCCGCGCCCTGTGCGCCCTGGCCAGAAACGACCGGCTCGCCGCTGCGCAGCATTTGAGCGACGCCGACCAACGCCTCGCCTCAGGCAAGAACAATCCAGCCTGGCTCACGCAGGAACGCGCCCAGGTGGCGGCGCTGATCGGCGGGTGATGGCTTCCAGCGGCCATGCGCAACCTCCGGGTTGGGTTAGGGGTAGGCGGATGCCGCACGGTCGACCCGATGTGCAGCTGCTCAATACGCGGTAGCCTCGCGGTATCGCCAGCGACGAGACCCGCATCATGTTCGAGTTTTCTGCACGCGCCAACGATATCCGCGAGCGCTTGATTGCGTTCTTGAAGGATGTGGTTGAACCGGGGGAACAAGCTTACTGGGAGCATGTTGCGCAGCCCGGCCGACGCTGGTCGATTCCGCCGGCGATGGAAGAAATGAAAGCGAAGGCCAAAGCGGCGGGTTTATGGAATTTGTTCCTGCCGGACGCGCGCCATGGTGCGGGCCTGTCGAATCTCGACTATGCGCGGCTGGCGGAGTTAATGGGGCGATCGATGATCGCGTCGGAAGTGTTCAACTGTTCCGCGCCCGATACCGGGAACATGGAAGTGCTGCACCTGTACGGCAACGAGTATCAGAAGCGCCAGTGGTTGGAGCCTTTGCTGGCGGGCGACATTCGGTCGGCGTTCGCGATGACCGAACCGGACGTGGCATCGTCGGACGCCGGCAACATTCGTTGTCGAATCTTGCGCGAGGGCGATCAGTACCGGATCAGCGGTAAGAAGTGGTGGACAACGGGAGCCATGGATCCACGCTGCGCATTTTTTATCGTCATGGGCGAGACCGATCCGGAGGCCAAAGCATATACGCGTCAGTCGATGGTGATCGTTCCGCGCGACGCGGCAGGTGTGCGTATCGTGCGCCCGTTGACCGTGTTCGGCTACGACGATGCACCACATGGTCACGCTGAGGTGCATTTCGACGATGTGCGAGTGCCACTGGGGCACCTGATTTTCGGCGAAGGCAAGGGTTTCGAAATCGCTCAGGGACGCCTTGGGCCAGGGCGCGTGCATCACTGCATGCGGCTCATTGGGTTGGCCGAGCGCGCGTTGGAAGCCATGGTTGCGCGCGCAAAGTCGCGCGTGGTTTTTGGCCAGCCGATTGCACGCCATGGCATGGCTCAAGAGGCCATCGCGCTGTCGCGTTGCGAAATCGAACAGGCCAGATTGCTCACGTTGGCGACGGCCTGGGCGCTCGATAAGTACGGAACGCGCGGTGCGCGCGATCGTGTGGCGCAGATCAAGATCATCGTACCGCGTATGGCTTGCGCCGTGATCGATCGCGCCATGCAGATCCATGGCGGCGCGGGACTCTCCGACGACTTTTTTCTCGCCCACGCCTACGCCGGTGCGCGCTCGCTGCGTCTCGCCGACGGTCCGGATGAAGTGCACATCATGTCGTTGGCGCGAATGGAGGTAGAGCGTGGTTAATCGGGAAGTCGCCGACTTGTTGACCATGTTTTGCGAGAATTGAGGACCGAACATGACTGACAAGACGACAGTTTGACGCACATTGGCGGTCACGGTGACCGCCAATGCCGCAGATCAGGCCTTGATCAATCCTTCTGCGACCATCGCCGAGTGGACTGCAGGCCGTGCAGCGATCCGCTCGCGATAGGCGACGAGTGCAGGCCAGCGAGTCAGATCGATGTTCACCATTCGCGCCCATCCCAATACCGTGAACAGGTACGCATCGGCGACGCTGAAGCGGTTGCCTTCGAGGTAATCGTCGTTGATCAAATCCGCATTCAACCAGTCCAGACGCGTTGCAAGTTTCGCTTCCATGGCCGCACGCGTTTCGTCGGACCATTTGCCGAACAGTGCGCCCATCCCTTTATGCACTTCGCTTGAGATAAAGGTCAGGCGCTCGATCATTCGGTAGCGCTCGACGCTGCCATGCGGCGGAATCAGGCCAGCTTCGGGTTTGCGGTCGCCCAGGTATTGCGATAACGCTGCGGCTTCGCACATGACTGTGCCATCGTCCAACACCAGCGTCGGCACATAACCCTTGGGGTTGATCTGCAAAAAATCAGCGCCGCTCGCGGTGAGTTTTTTGCCGAGATCGACACGCTCGATTTCGAGTGGCAAGCCAAGTTCATGGGCAACGATGTGCGGCGACAACGAACACGCGCCGGGGGAAAAGTACAGTTTCATGGAACCTCGCAGCTGGTGAGCAGGCCCGACGATATGGCGGCAGGATGATGAGAATCAAGGCGCGAAGTACGATCTGCGTTGGTTTGGTAGAGTGGCCGCGAACACTTGCCGGTCACGCTTAGCCATGTCCATCCTGATTATCGACGATAACCCGGCGATTGCCACTGCGCTGGACCTGCTCTTAGGCCTTGAGGGCTATAAGACCTGCGCCGCAACATCGCCCGAAGAAGGTCTGGCGATGTTGTCGCGCGGGGGAATACAGCTGGTCATCCAGGATATGAACTTCAGCGCCGACACCACATCGGGCGATGAAGGAATCGCACTGTTCAAGCGCATTCGCGATCTAGAACCAGACCTGCCGGTGATCCTCCTGACAGCCTGGACGCATCTCGATCAGGCGGTCGAATTGGTCAAGGCGGGCGCGGCCGACTATCTGGGCAAACCTTGGGACGATGCGCGTCTGCTCACCAGCGTGCGCAATCTGTTGGAATTGGCCGACAGCAACGCGCGCGCTGCCTCGCTTCAGGTGCGCGATCGGGGCGCTCAAACACTGGCGCAGGAGTACAACCTGTGCGGCATCGTCTACGCAGCGGCGAATACCGAACGCGCGTTGCGCCTGGCATGCCAGGTCGCCAAGGCAGATGTGGCGATCCTGATCACCGGGCCGAACGGGGCCGGAAAAGAACGTATCGCCGAAATTGTGCACGCGAACTCGCGTGTCAAGGATGGTCCATTTGTTGCAGTCAACTGCGGCGCTCTGCCCGGAGACCTGCTTGAAGCCGAGCTTTTTGGCGCCGAGGCGGGCGCATATACCGGTGCTACAAAAGTGCGCGAGGGCCGCTTCGAAATGGCGGATCGCGGCACACTGTTCCTCGACGAGATTGGCAATCTGCCGCTGGCCGGGCAAATGAAATTGCTACGCTTTCTGGAAACCGGGCGCTTCGAGCGCTTAGGGTCCAATCGCACGCGCGAAGTCAAGGTGCGCGTGCTGTCGGCGACCAATGCCGACCTGCCGGCGATGATCCGCCGCGGCGAGTTTCGCGAGGATCTGTACTACCGACTTAACGTTATCGAAATCAAATTGCCGCCGCTTGCCGAACGGCGCGACGACATTTTGCCGCTCGCGGTGCATTTTGCCGGCGGCGGTTTTGTCTATAGCGAAGGTGCGCGCCGCGCGTTACTGGCGCATCCCTGGCCGGGGAACGTACGCGAACTCAAGAACGCGGTTGTCCGCGCCATGCTGCTTGCGAGCAACGCGCGTATCGACGTCGATGACCTCGGTCTGCCAGGCATGCCACCTGCGATGAACGCGGAGGCGCAGTTGCGCGAACCGTCCCGGGACGATATCGAGACCGAACTGCGTCGTGCCGGCGGCATTGTCGCCGAGGCAGCCGCAGCTCTGGGTTTGTCGCGCCAGGCACTGTACCGCCGCATGGAGAAATACGGTATCGATGTGCGCCGTTCTTGACGCAGCCGGAGGCTGTTGTTTGAACCGAATCCTCCTCGGAGCGTTGCATTTTTATGGACGAACGGTGCACGGCCATTGCGGACCGCCTTGACGTTTGCACTGCAACCGTACACATTGGCGCCATTATCCGTTGTATCGAAAGACCATGTCCTACCCGTTTTCAACCATTGGCCTTCAACCCGATGCTGGCCCTGCAGAAGTCGATGCCGCCTACGAGGCTTTCAAAGCTCGGGCAGGCTCCATGACCGTGGCGGAGGCGGCGCGCCTCGAAGAGGCATTTCTGGAGGCCAGACGAATCGTCGCCGAGCGCGATCCGTCCTTCTTGCCGCATGGCACCGACTATCCGAATCCTTGGCGCGAGCCTGCGGCAGACGCGAGCCCGACAAACGATGGTCCGCCGTTGAGGTTGCCATCCGCGGCGCCGTTACCTTCGCCCGATATGCTGGCAACCACCTTGCTCGGGTTCGTTCGCCAGGCACCGGATTTCGACGCGCTGCTGGTCATGCTGCGGCCCGTGAAGGGTTGGTTGGACGCCGACACTCGGGCGGGCGCAGATCGGCACTTGCGGGACTGGCTCGCCGACGGCGGAGATCTGAGCGCTGCACAAGTCGTGCGTTTGGCGCGGCTGTTCGATTGGCAGCCAGAAACCAAACCGGTGCAGAGCGCCGATCGCGACGGACTCTGGCGGGAGCGGGTGCGCCAGGCGTATCAAATCGTCGCGCCACCACCACCGGAAGCGACCGATGCACTCGGTCGTGCTTTCCTCATCGTCGGTGGTGTTGCAGGCGTGGGTCTGGCACTGTTGTTGTTACCGAAGATCCTCGGTGGATCGGTACGTGTGTTGATCCCCCTGGTACTCGCCGGACTGGCAGCCTGGGTGCTGATCCGATGGTCGAAGAGACAATAGGTTTGGTACCTTTTGCAGTCGCGTCAGCTCCGGCTGGATCTCTGAGCGCTTTGCGCCGCATCTGCTCAGCGCGGACGAGCGCAGACCTGACAGAGGTTTCGCACAGGGATGCCATTCTCTCGCGCTGTCGCTGACAGCATTCGCACTCTGTGATCCGCTCCGCAGGAGGTGCGCCTTCTTGAATGCCCTCTGCGCTTCACTTTATTTTCATGTGTTTTGAGTAATTCTGCATTTTCAGAAATTACTGAAATATAGAACATGGAGCTGCCGCCGCTGATTCAGACCTTCGTGCTGCACTTCGGCGAGATGGGTTCGCGCTGGGGGATCAATCGTACCGTCGGGCAGATCTATGCGGCGCTGTTTGTCGCCGATCGGCCACTCAACGCCGACGATCTCGTTCTCAAACTCGGCATGTCGCGCTCGAATGTTTCGATGGGTTTAAAGGAGCTCGAATCGTGGCGCCTCGTGCGCCTGTCGCACCTGCCGGGCGATCGTCGCGAGTATTTCAGCGCGCCGGAAGATGTGTGGCAGATCTTCATGACGCTGGCCGACGAGCGCTTACGTCGCGAGGTTGAGCCAACGTTGACCACTTTGCGCGATGCGATTCTGGCAACGCCGATCAGCGCCGAAGAGCAGCATGCGCAAATTCGCATGCGGCAAATGCACGATCTGATCGACTTGCTCACCACCTGGTTTGCGGACGTACGCAAGCTGTCCCCAGGCACATTGCAGCAGCTGCTGAAGATGGGCGGCGCGGTGGTGCGACTGTTGGAAATGAAGGACAAAGTGGTGGGGCGCAAGTAGCGACCCATCGCGACGATCACCCACCACGAACGCATGGCTGACGCTATGGACGCTTTGATCCTCGCACGAATTCAATTCGCCGCGAACATCTCGTTTCACATACTGTTCCCGACGATCACCATCGCGCTTGCGTGGGTGTTGCTGTTCTTCAAATGGCGATTCCATCGCACCAATCACAACGCCTGGATGCAGGCCTACAAACTCTGGGTCAAGGTATTTGCCTTGAGCTTCGCGATGGGCGTTGTCAGCGGCATCGTGATGAGCTTTCAGTTCGGCACCAATTGGCCCGGTTTCATGGAACGCGTCGGTAATATTGCCGGCCCAATGCTGGCCTACGAAGTGCTCACGGCGTTCTTTCTGGAGGCGGCATTTCTCGGAATTATGTTGTTTGGAGCTGATCGCGTGTCGCCGCGTGTACATACCCTGGCGACTTTCCTGGTAGCGATCGGTACAACGCTGTCCGCATTTTGGATTCTCGCTTTGAACTCCTGGATGCATACGCCGGCAGGGTTCGAGATTCGCGACGGCGTGGCTCACGCTACCGATTGGTTTGCCGTGGTCTTCAATCCGTCGTTTCCGTATCGCCTGACACACATGCTGTTGGCGTCGGGACTGACAGTCGCATTCCTGGTGTCGGGCGTCTCGGCATGGCGATGGCTGCGCGACGATCGCGGTGAAGATGTACGCCTGTCACTCGCTTTTGGCGTACGCCTGGCGGCGCTGTTGATCCCATTGCAAATCCTCGCAGGCGATCTGCATGGACTCAACACGTTAGAGCACCAGCCAGCCAAGGTTGCGGCGATGGAGGGCATTTGGGAGGACGAGCGTGGCGCAGGACTGCGGCTGTTCGCCATTCCCGATGAAACGGCGCGAACCAACCATGCCGAAATCCAGATTCCCTATCTGGCAAGTTTGATTTTGCAGCACTCCATCGACGGCGAGATTCAAGGTCTGAACAGCTTCGAAGGCGAGCATCCGCCAGTAGCGCCGCTGTTCTACGGCTTTCGCGTGATGGTGGGCGTCGGCCTGTTGATGCTGCTCGTCAGTTGGAGCGCCTGGTGGCAGTTGCGAAGAAGCGCGGGCGGACTGCCGAACTGGCTGCTCAGAGCGCTGGTGGCCATGAGCTTCTCCGGGTGGCTCGCGACGCTCGCGGGCTGGTATGTGACCGAGATAGGGCGACAACCGTATCTCGTATACGGCGTGCTGCGCACGAGCGAAGCAGCCTCTGCCGTGCCCGCGTCGATGATCGGGTTGAGTCTGGCCTTGTACCTGGTCGTCTACATCGCCCTGCTGATTTCCTACGTTCGGGTCGTGTTCTTGCTGGCTGAAAAAGCCCGCGGCGAAAGGTCGGCTGTTCGAAGTGATTTGCAGGCGGCCTGAAGGCGCCCGGATCTCGACAGCTGATATCCACCATCCACTACCTACCTGACCACGCACATGAATCTCCCGCTGATCTTCCTGCTGCTGATGTCGATTGCGATGCTTGCCTACGTTGTGCTGGATGGCTACGACCTCGGCGTCGGTGTGTTGCTGCGTCGTGCACGACCAGAGCAGAAGGACACGATGATCGCCGCGATTGGCCCATTCTGGGATGCGAACGAAACCTGGCTGGTGCTTGGCGTTGGTTTGCTGTTGGTCGCCTTCCCGAAAGCGCATGGCGCGATTCTCGGTGCGCTGTACCTGCCAGTCACGCTGATGTTGCTCGCGCTCATGCTTCGTGGCGTTGCTTTCGAGTTGCGCGCCAAGGTGAATCCAGAAAGGAAACTTGCGTGGGATCGTGCGTTCTACGCAGGCTCACTCGGCGCTTCATTGGCACAAGGTTTCATGTTAGGGCACTACATCGTCGGCTTCGAGCATTCTTGGGTGGCCTACGGATTTGCGCTGCTGATTGCACCCTGCCTGACGGCGGGCTATGCGATGCTGGGTTCGTGCTTCCTGATCATGAAAACCGATGGTGACCTGCAGCAGCGCGCAATCGCCTGGGCCCGCGGCAGTCTCTGGCTCACGGCTCTCGGCGTTGCGGCAGTTTCGATCGCCACGCCGCTGGCGAGCCCGCACATTTTTGCCAAATGGTTTTCCATGCCGGCGCTGATCGCACTGATGCCGATCCCGCTGATGACCGTGGTGTTGTTCGCCTTCGCGCACATCTTCCTGCATCGTCTGGCGAGCGATGCCAAGGCGGGCAATGCACGTGGCCTGGACCGCTGGGCGTGGGCGCCATTCGTCTGCGCGGTCGGCATTTTTCTGTTCGCGTTTTTTGGATTGGCTTACAGTCTCTATCCGTATCTGGTGATCGACCGCATCACCTATGTTGAGGCCGCCAGTTCAAACGAGGCGCTGAGCATCATTCTGATTGGCACCGCGATCACGTTGCCCACCATCATTGCCTACACGATCTACTCGTATCGCGTGTTCTGGGGCAAGGCCACAAAGCTGAGCTATTGATGATCATGCGATCCGCACATTCGAAGAAAATATCTTCGCTTCTTCCGTGCGACGAAGCGACGAAATTCAACGCGGAAATTCGACAACGCATCGATGAGACGACGACAACCTGACTCGCAGCGCACTTTTATTGCAAATACCCCTTGGCTTTTGCGTGTCGCTTTCATCACAATACGCGCCAATTTGCCAGGACGATCTCAGCGATTGAGATCGACGCAAGAATCAGCGCAGGAGAACGGATGAACTTTCACGAGTATCAAGCGAAGGAGTTGTTCGCACAGTTTGGAATTCCAGTGCCGCAGGGCATGGTAGCGAACACCGTCGATGCCGCAGTCGAAGCGGCACGTCAGATCGGCGGAGATCAGTGGGTCGTGAAAGCGCAGATTCATGCAGGCGGTCGTGGCAAGGCCGGTGGCGTGAAACTTGTGAAATCGCTGACGCAGGTGCGCGATGCAGCGAGCAAGATGCTCGGTACGCGCATGGTCACTTATCAAAGTGCGGGACGTGGTCTGCCGGTCAATCAGGTGCTGGTCACCGAAGCCACTGAGATTTCGAAAGAGCTGTATCTGAGCATGCTCGTCGATCGCACGGCACGCGCAGTGACATTTATCGCATCGCCGATGGGCGGCGTCGATATCGAGCAGGTGGCGCGCGAGCACCCGGAGAAAATATTCACTGTTGAAGTCAACTTCATGCAGGGCCTGCAGGCGTACGAGTGCCGCAAGCTCGGATTCGCGATGGGACTGGGTGCCAAACAAACGGCGCAGCTGGCGAAGATCATGTTGGCGATGTTCCAGCTGTTCACGCAGCTCGATATGAGCCTGATCGAACTGAATCCGCTGGTGATCAACGGCGCCGGTGATCTGATGGCGCTGGATGGCAAGCTGAATGCCGACGATAACGCGCTCTTCCGGCATGAGAAACTTGCAGCGATGCGCGATGTGTCGCAAGACGATCCGCTGGAAGCGCAAGCAGCGAAGAGCGACCTCAACTACGTTGCGCTCGACGGCAACATCGCATGTATGGTCAACGGCGCTGGTTTGGCGATGGCAACGATGGACGTCATCAAGCTCTATGGTGGCGAGCCGGCGAACTTCCTGGATGTTGGCGGCGGCGCGACGACAGAACGCGTGACAGAGGCCTTCAAGCTGATTCTCGGCAACGAGAAAGTCAAAGCGATTTTGGTCAACATTTTCGGTGGCATCGTGCGTTGCGACCTCATCGCCGAGGGCATCATTGCGGCGGTCAAAGAGGTGGGGATCAATATCCCTGTGGTGGTGCGTCTTGAGGGCACCAATGTCGAGAAAGGCCGCGATATGTTGAAAGTCGGCAATCTCTCCATCATTCCGGCGAGCGATCTGGCCGACGGCGCGCAAAAAGCCGTTGCTGCTGCCGCCAAAGCCTAAGACAAGGACAGCATTCCCATGGCGGTATTGGTCAATAAGAAAACCCGAGTGATTTGCCAAGGCTTCACCGGCACGCAGGGCACGTTCCACGCCGAGCAGGCGCTCGACTACGGCACCAAATTGGTCGGCGGTGTGACGCCGGGCAAAGCGGGCAAAGATCACATCGGTTTGCCAGTGTTCAACACGGTGCAAGATGCGGTCGAAGAGACCGGCGCCGAAGCAAGCATGATTTTCGTGCCGCCGCCGTTCGCAGCCGATGCGATACTGGAAGCGGCTGATGCTGGAATCAAAGTGATCGTTGCGATTACCGAGGGCATCCCGGTCCTCGACATGCTGCGCGTCAAACATGTGCTCAGCACCTACTATCCCAGCACTTACCTGATCGGGCCGAACTGCCCCGGCATCATCACACCGGGTGAATGCAAGATTGGGATCATGCCCGGCTTCATCCATAAACCGGGCAAGATCGGCATCGTGTCGCGCAGCGGCACGCTAACGTACGAAGCCGTGTATCAAACGACAAAAGTAGGCCTCGGACAAAGTACTTGCATCGGTATCGGTGGTGATCCGATCCATGGCATGAGCTTCGTCGATTGTTTGCGGCTGTTTCAAGACGATCCGCAGACCGAGGGCATCATCATGGTCGGCGAAATCGGCGGTAATGCAGAAGAAGAAGCTGCAGAGTTCATTGCGGAGTATGTGACTAAGCCCGTGGTCGCTTATATCGCCGGCGTTGCTGCGCCGGCGGGGAAGCGCATGGGTCACGCTGGCGCCATCATCGCCGGCGGCAAGGGCACAGCCGCAGCCAAGTTTGAAGCGCTGGAGCGCGCCGGAGTGACGACGGTGCAATCCCCCACGGAATTGGGAGACGCGATTCAAAAACGCCTGTCGGGCGTCAAAACCAAATCGTCATCCTCGAAGGGGAGTGCCATCATGAAAACAGAAACAGTCGCACCAGCAGCACCGGCAGAAGCGCCGGCCAAGAAACCGGCCGCGAAGAAAGCCGCCGCCAAACCGGCAGCAAAGAAAGCCCCAGCAGCAAAAGCTGCGCCGGCGAAGAAAGCTGCTCCGGCTAAAGCGGCACCGGCCAAGAAAGCGGCCGCCAAGCCAGCAGCAAAACCCGCTGCAAAGAAAGCGGCGCCAGCAAAGAAAGCGGCGCCAGCGAAGAAAGCTGCTCCCGCCAAAAAGCCGGCAGCTAAGGCTGCGCCAGCGAAGAAAGCCGCTGCGCCCGCCAAGAAGCCGGTAGCCAAAGCTGCGCCAGCCAAGAAGGCTGCGCCTGCGAAAAAGGCGGCACCTGCCAAGAAACCGGCAGCGAAGAAAGGCAAGTAAGTCGAATCTACAAGGCGCTCGTCAACGGCGCCGAATCGCAGATCTTGGGGCGGCCGCAAAAGCCGCCCCTATTTTTTTGCAGCGACCAGTGCTCAGGCTCCTTAAAGCCCATCATCTCGCTGCGAAAACACCCGGCTAATGCACCTGCGAGCGAATGAGCAGCAGCGCGCCCTGCGGTGAACTTAATCGCGCATGCATCGAGCCCGCGCGTGCCAGAACATAATCGCCAGCGTCGAAGCAGTTGTCGCCATCGACGATGCTGCCTTCGAGAACCAGGCATTCTTCGTCGTGCGAATGCGGATGAGGTGGTACGTATGCGCCAGCCTGAATTCGCCATAGCGACGTTTCGATGTGCGTCGTTGGATCGAGATACAAGCGTTTAATTTCGACACCCGGCAGCAGGCAGCGCCACTCGCCCTCATGCGCACGGACAATATGTTGCGCGCTGAGACGCGATTGCACTACCTCCCAGATGGCCGCCCGTCGCGAAGCATCGACAGCAGGCGCCCTGGCTTCTTGCAGTGCGGGGTCAAGCGCGGCGATGTGAGAATGTGAAGTCATCGTGAGCATGTACGTTGGAACGTGGCGCTGCGGATGCACAGGCCATTGGTTCGCTGCGGCGCGTGAGATTGTCGTCGCTTGTGGTCCGAACTACAACCGACCGATCGTCACTTGCAACTCAGCTGAACAAGAGGTGTCGCACTCTGCGATCAGCCGCGCAAGAGCATTCGCTTGAATCGCAATCGGTTACCATGAGGTGCTAAGCGCATTCTACTTTCGTCCTGACTGTTCGACAGCATTCGTGCTTCAATAGTGGCCGATATCGGATCTGGGACCATGGACCAAGGCATCTCTACTCTGGAAAAGCCGCTGTTTCGAGATCGTCGTTGGGCGCGTTATTTGATTCGGGTGCCCGCCCTGCTTTGGCATCTCATCGTGCATCTGCCTCTGACTTTGGTGCTGGTTTCTCCGCTGGGCGAGCGAATTCGCTGGGGGGATGAGCATCTGCGCCATCGGGCTATTCGTTGGTGGTCCGCCGGCTTAATGCGCATTTTTGGCTTTCGAGTTCGCCGTCTTGGTGTCCCATTCAATGGCGCCGCATTGGTCGTCGCCAATCATCTGTCCTGGCTTGATATCGAGCTGATCCACAGCCAACGTGCGGTCGAGTTTGTCGCCAAATCAGAAATCAGCCGATGGCCGTTCGTTGGCTGGCTTGCACGCCGCGCCGGCACCATTTACCACCGCCGCGGTAGTACCGAATCGCTCGCCAGTGTGGCGCAGATGATGGTGGAACGCCTGCGTCAGGGCGCTCAGGTGGGCGTGTTTCCGGAAGGTGGGACGACCGATGGTCGGCAAGTCAGAGTATTCCACGCCAGGATCTTCCAAACGGCGGTGGAAGCGGACGTGCCCGTGCAACCGATCGCACTGCGTTATCTGTGCGATGGCGCGCCCAACCCTGCGGTACCTTTTTTGTCGGGCGAGAGCTTTTTTGTCAACTTCGTGCGCTTGTTGGGTGAGCCGCCGATGGTGGCCGAAGTGCATTTCCTCGATGTCATTCCAGCGCATTCTGAAGGTCGACGGCGGCTTGCCGAGGCGGCGCGAGAGAGAATTGTCGGCGCGTTAGCGACGCCGCCCTCATGAGTGCGGCTTTGCATACGCATGGTTTGAGCTTCAAACGCCGCGGCGCGTTAGCCAATCCTCACGTGCAGTCTCTGCTGGCATCGAGCGCCTTGCGCCGAGCTGCGGTGCGGATGCGGTTCCCGGGTTTGCACGAAGCCAGCAGCGAGCACATTTTGGACTGCGGCGACGGCGTTCGTTTGCAGGGGTTCCTGTCGGTGCAGAGCGTGCAGGCCAGTGCTCGCGGGTTGGTGGTTCTGTTTCATGGCTGGGAGGGCAGCGCGCAATCAAGTTACATGATGGTATCGGCAGGCCGTCTGCTGGCGGCGGGCTTCGATGTGTTTCGACTGCATTTTCGCGATCACGGCGACTCGCACCACCTCAACGAAGGCTTGTTTCATTCCTGCCGCATTGATGAAGTTGTCGGCGCCGTGCGGGCCGTGCAAACGAAGTTCGAGCCACGTCGGCTGTTGCTTGCCGGGTTTTCTTTAGGCGGCAATTTTGTATTGCGCGTGGCGCTGCGCGCGCCTGCCAACGGGCTGAACATCGCTTACGCCTTTGCGGTCTGCCCGCCCATCGATCCTGCGGGCAGCCTGACGCAAATCGAAACTGCGCCCTGGGTGTACGAGCGTTACTTCATCACCAAGTGGAGCGATTCGTTGCGCCGCAAACAGGCGCTGTTTCCGCACCGCTACGACTTCAGCGAGTGGTTGAAAAAACCCACGCTGCGCGACCTCACTGCGCGCCTCGTCGAGGAGTTTACCGATTACGGCAAACTGGAGCGTTATCTCGATGGATACTCGATTGTCGGCGACCGTCTGGCCGCATTGACTGTGCCAGCATCGATCATCACCGCAGAAGACGACCCGGTCATTCCGGTTGCCGACTATCGTGAACTTCAGCTGCCCAACCACACGGAGCTCGTGCTCGCAGAGCACGGTGGGCATTGTGGTTTCATCGAAGATTGGCGGCTTAAGAGTTGGGTCGAGGATGTGCTCGTGGCGCGGTTGATTCGAGCCGCTGCTTGAACGGACCCAGAGGTTCAGCGCGCACCATGCGCATCCGTACGTTACACCTCCTTGCATTACCATACGGTAGCGTATAGTCTTTCGGGGCCGGCTGGGGAGCCGGTTCAATTTGCGCTTTCGGGGAGGGAGTCGTGATCCATCGTTTCGTTCTGGCAGCACTGCTGTTCGTCTTGCAATCTTATTCGCCAAACTCGCTGGCGCAATCGGGCTACACGCAAACACGCCACCCAGTCGTATTGGTGCATGGGCTGCTGGGTTTCGATAGCCTCCTGGGCGTTCTGGATTACTTCTACGGCATTCCAGGAGAGCTACGTTCCGGCGGCGCGCGGGTTTACGTTGCAAACGTCTCATCAAGCAACTTCAGCGAAGTGCGAGGTGAGCAGCTGATTCGCTACCTCGACCAATTGCGCGCCACTTATGGGCACAGCAAGTTCAATTTGATCGGGCACAGCCACGGTGGGCCAACCATTCGTTATGTAGCTTCGGTGAGACCGGATCTGGTGGCGTCGGTGACGACCGTCGGCGCGCCGCACACCGGTAGCGCAGTGGCAGACGCCCTGCGGACCGCCGCGCCGCGCGGGTCATGGCTCGAAAGCACGTTAGCGGGTTTCGTCAATGCGCTCAGTGTGTTCATTGAGTTCTTGTCGGGCGATAGCGACCCGCAGGATGCGCTCGGTGCGCTGGCGTCGTTGAGTTCCGCAGGCGCTGCAACATTCAATCAACGCCATCCGCAGGGACGCCCAACGACCAGCTGCGGCAGCGGTGCAGCCATGGTCCATAACGTGCGCTATTACTCCATGGGTGGCACTAGTGTGTTAACCAATATCTTCGACGCGTCCGACGCCATGCTGGGTGCCAGCAGTTTGTTTTTTGGCTTCGAGCAGAACGATGGACTGGTTGGCCGATGTTCCAGCCGCTGGGGTTTGGTGTTGCGCGATGACTACGGCTGGAATCACCTCGATGAAGTGAACCAGGTGCTGGGCCTGCGCGGCTTGTTCGCATCGAACCCGACCTCGGTGTATCGAGCGCACGCCAATCGCCTGAAGAACGCCGGGCTATAGCGATGCGCAAGGCGCTCGTAGCGCTGCTGATCGCTGCCGCGGTCGCAGCGTTGCTGCTCTTGCCGCGTGGCGAACAGCATCAATTCACCGCTGGATACCAAGCACCGGCGGTCGACGCCTCGTGGCATGACCCGGCCAATGCAACTGCAGCTGAGATGCGTGCCGAAACGGCAGGCAAGCCGCTGGTCGATACCACTGCGGTGCCGCCGTCCATGGCCGGCGCAGAGATCGACGGCGCAATCGCGCTCGATGATAAAGGCGATGTCATCGTCGACGAGAGCCTGCGTCGTCTATTCGATCATGTGCTGTCGAGTGCCGGCGAGCTGTCGCTCGATGAAATTCGCGCGTTGCTGGCAAGTCGTTTGGGCGAACTGTCGCACCCGCGCGCCGCCGCCCAGGCGCTGGCCCTGTTCGAGCGCTACCTGCGCTATTTGCAGCAGGCGCAATCGGCAGCTCCGCAGCTATCGGGGCTGGACTTGCAAGAACGCTTGAACATGCTCAAAGACTTGCGGCGCTCTGTGCTCGGAGTAGATATGGCGAGCGCATTTTTCGGGCGCGAAGAGCGCTATCAGGAACATACGCTTGCGGTGCGCAAACTCGACCCCTCGCTATCGCCCGCAGAGCGAACGCGCCGCGAAATGGAGCTGGTCGACACACTACCGCTGGAGCTAAAGGCGCCGATTCTCGAACACCGACAAACCCAGGCAGATCTGCGCGATGCGATGGCGATCGACAGCGCAACCAGCAGCGGCTCGGAGCGATTTGCGCGGCGCAAGGAGCGCTTCGGCGAGTCCGCAGCAGCGCGCATGGAGTTACTCGATCGCGAACGGCTACATTGGCAAGTGCGCGTGACGGATTACCAACGAGAACGCCAGCGACTGAACGCAACCGGCGCCGACCATAGTGCTGCGTTGGACCAGTATCTGCGCGCGCGCTTCTCTGAGGCCGAGCAGCGCCGCATCCGTTCTCTGGAGGCCATTGGCGAGCTGTGACAATGACCCGCTGGCGTGCTGTCAGAAGCGCCTGCTGGGGACAAACTGTACTCGGCGACTCGACGTCGAAGCGCCATCACGAACCCACTTCAGGCCGGGTCGGATGGCCGACGCACCACGATAAACTCGCCCTCAATGACGGCGGACCGGCTGCCCGAACGCGGTTTGCGCCAACGCATGCGCGCCAGTGCAATCAAGGCGCCGACGGCCGTCAGGCCTAATAACGCCGCGCCAACGAAAAATCCGAAAACCAGCAGACCAGCGGTGATCAAGGCACCGACCAGCCAGACCAGCACCGCAAGCACGCGCTGGCCAAGTGGCGTCGGACCCATCAATGCAGCTGGACTCATGGCATGGCTCCCTCATCAGTTAGGCGTAGCATGACGTGGATTTCCGTAAGCGCAAGTGAAACAAGATGGTCCAAGTCGTCTGCAAGCTGAACGAACTCTCCGCCGAGGCACCGACCGAAGTTCCGGATCCAACCGATGAGGCAGGCGTTGAGACGCTCATCGTGATCAGACTGGGAGAGCAGATCGTGGCGTATCGAAACATCTGCCCACATGCTGGCAGACCGTTGAACTGGGCACCTGGACGGTTCTTGTTTGCCCATGGTCAACTCGTGTGCGCTGCGCACGGGGCAAGTTTCCGCCCGGAAGATGGTTTTTGCATCGGCGGTCCCTGTCGCGGTGCGTCCTTGGCTAAGGTGCCGGTGGCGGTACTTGGCGAGCAGTTGATTCTCGTTTGATTCTGCGCCTGGAGCGGCGAGTCTCAAGTCGAGTGGTTTCGGTGCTTTTCCACGCATCCAGGATTGCGCCGCTCCGCAGAGCACCCTTTGCGCTCACGCGTCGCTTCGCGATCGGACGACTGTGTGTTCCCCAGTGAATGCGATGGCCCGCAGCGCGGCGTTGCCACGTTGCAAAGCCAGCCACCCAAGTTTTTCTCGCGATGGCAATGGCAACGTGATAAAAAGTGCAATCGTCAACCGTTGAGGCGCCGATCATGATCAAACGATTCGATGTGGGTCCGCGCTTGTCGGAAATGTCGATTTTCAAGGGCGTTGCATACCTTGCCGGCCAAGTACCGGATGACGCGACCGCGGACATCGCGGGCCAGACACGGCAAGTGTTGGCGGCGATCGACGCATTGTTGTCACGCGCGGGCAGCGACAAATCACGAATTCTGATGGCGCAGATTTTTCTCGTCGACCTCGCTGACTTTGCCGCCATGAATGCTGTCTGGGAGGCATGGTTACCCGCCGGCGATGCGCCACCTCGCGCCACCGTACAGGCGAACCTGGCGAAACCGGAATGGAAAATTGAGATTGTCGTAACGGCGGCAGTGGCCTGACCGCGGGCGTTTCCTGGGAGCGGTTTGAATAACCGTAGCGAGCGGGTCGAGAGCAAGGCGCACCGCGCGCACGAACCGCAGCGGACGTCGAGTCCGTGAGGATTCCGAGCACGGAGCAACGCAGCTATCGACCCGCGCAGCAGGTTATTCGAACCGCCCCTGGACGATGCTCGCTTCTTGCCCGTCTGGTCTCGCGCCAGCTGCGACGAACTTGGCACAAAACTAACACGTTGTTTAGAGCCGCACTGGCCGACATCGTCGAGCAACGTTCGGCCGATTTGACTGAAACCACGATCAAGCATCAACCGACGGCGATCGAGACCCGGATTCAGGCAGATTTGGAGTCCTTTTCGGAAAAGCTGCGGGCCGCAAGCAATAAGAACGCCGGCAGCTTGCCGAGAGTTTCGGCTGGAACCCCTACGGTGTTTTCTGCGTCCAACAATAACGGCTGTTTATGCGAGTCCGCCCTGGCGGCGGACTCGCAGCCCCGTTTCAACAAAGACCCAACCGGATCGGTCGCCCTTGCATGTCGCCGGCGGTGCTGAATCCGCGCACCTACCGGAAATTCCGATGGCGATGGCATCCATGATTCGGAATAGGATGGGTTCTGGATTCCTTTGGCGTTAACCGCGACGATCGAAGCTGGTTTCGTGCTCCAGGATTGGTCTTCCTTGCATGTCGCCGGCGGTGCTGTAAGTGCGCACCCGAAGCTTGTTGTCCCGAAGCGAGAGCAGCATGAATCCCCAGGTCGACGCTTTGGTGAAGTGATGGCGCATTTCGGGGTTGTTGCGCGCTTGTTGCGCCATGAATTTGGGGTGCATCGCGCGGTATTTGCCGGCGGCACCGGTCACCAGGGTTGGCAGTGGTTTTTTGTTGGCGCACTGATGGCTGTAAACCTCCAGCATGTGATCGTCGCCGGATAGATAAGCATCGGCGCCAGCACAGAGCGAAGGCATCAGCATCTTGCGCAGCGCACGCGCCTTTTCATACTTGCTGCCGCCGCCCGACCACAGTGCATGATGGCCAAGCACGATCTTCCAGCGCGCTTTGGAGCGCTTCAACGCCCGATCGAGCCAGGCCACCATCGCGCGCTCCGCGTCGGTCGCAGGTTTCGCGAATTCGGGAAATTCTTCCAGCTCGCCCGAGTCCATTTCGTTGCCCTCGCCATCGAGTTCGTCTTTGCGCACCGTGGTGCTCGCCAACAGCATTTCGGTGTCGATGAAAAACAGCTCCAGTTGCCCTTCAAGGCCCTTCGGTTGGGCGCTGTAAAACAGCCCGTCCATGGTAAAACGCGGATGCGCCTTCAAGTACTCCCATTGTGCGAGCGCACCCTCGCGTGAGTGGTGCCAGTCGTGGTTGCCCAAGATGGCGTAGGTGGTGAAGTGGTCGATGCCTTGTCCCAGCGCTGCGAACGGACGGTCCAACATATCTTCGAACCGCCGCGCGTCGCTGATGCCGTCGCTGCCCAGGGTCGCGCCGTCGGGATAGATGTTGTCGCCGAGCATCAGCGCGAAGCGGCAACGATCGCGCGCGCACTGTTCCGTCATTGCCTTGGCGACGGGATACAAACCGCTGGCCGCGAGATAGCCGCCAAGCGAACTCTCAAACACCCATGGCGTTGGCGTAAAGTCCTTCAGGTTGCCGTGATGTTCAATCCAGTCGGCCGCTTCCAGGGCGAGATAGTCGCCCAGCGTTGTCGGCAACGGTTCTTCCGGATCGGGACGTTCATAGGCCGGAATGTAGCCGCTGTCGCCGAAGGCGACGAAGTGAATCGCCTCCTCGGCCAACAGGGCCGGGGAGGCGGAGAAAACCATGGCGGTCAAAGCGGCGCGGATCATTCTGAACTTCCTCAGGTCGTGTGGCGGATCGGTCGGGTATTTGGCGCGTCGCTCCGGACTCTGGCGGAGCTTGCTCAGTATTTGAAACGCAAGCCGACCAACCAATAGCGACCGAACTCTTCCAACTCGAGTACGCGGCTGCTGACACCCTGGAACCTGCGCTGACGCGAGTTGGTAATGTTGTTGACATCAGCGAACACCTGCCACTGTTCTGCAAACTCATAGCTGGACGAGAAGTCGACGATTTCGCGCGCATCCCAGAAGACGTTCAAGTCCGGATCGCCCACGGCAAACTCCTGGATGTACTCGGAGCGGTAGTTGTAAGCGATGCGGGCGTTGATTTTGTGCTTTTCGTAGCTGAGCGCAAAGTTGTAATTGTGCCGCGATGTGCCGGGCAACTCAGTACTGCCGATGCCGAACGGCAATTCGGCGTCTGACTCAGTGTAGGTGTAATTCGCGTACACACCCAATCCGTCGAACGGCGCCGGCAGTTGATCGAAGGTCTGCTGCCATGCCAGTTCCAAACCTTGCAAACTGCCGCTTTCGCCGTTTTCCGGGCGTGTGATATCGAATCCGTCGAACGGTCCGCCGACTTGCTCGCTGCTGGCAATAAAGATCGGATCGTCGAGATCTTTGTAGAAGAACGCGGCCGACAACAAACCCAGCGGACGCAAATAGCGTTCGATCGACACATCGAAGTTACGAGAGTACGTGGCTTTCAGGTCCGGGTTGCCGGCTTCCGCTTCACGATCATCGTCACTGACCACCACCCGCGGCACGGTGTCGAAGTAGTTGGGTCGGAACAAAGCTGTCGAGACCGAGGCGCGAAAGATCGTGTCCGGCGTAACTTCATAGCGCAGATGCAGGCTCGGCAACACATCGTTGTAGTCGCGGTCGACGCTGACTGGAACTGCGCTCAGGCTGTCGGCGTCGAAACGAAACGCGTCGCCGGCGGTATCGGTTTGTTCAAAGCGCACGCCGGCGATCATCGACCAGCCGTTGTCCCATTCGGCATCCAGGCGCACGTAGCCGGCCAGGATGTCTTCATCGGCGCGATAATCGCTGACGATCGAGTCGGCGACCAGCGGCAGCAGATTGGCGTTTTGTACGTTGCCGCCGAACCGGGTAAACACGTCGTTACAAAACACGCGCCCAAACGGATAACGACCGAAGTTGTTGGCGATGCGGTCGCACAACAATGTCGCATAGGCCGGGCCATTGGCGACCACACCGTTGCGATTGCGATCGTCGTTGCTGTCCTTCTCGCGCAACCGCGAGCGCAAGCCGAACTGTACCGTTCCAGCATCGCCAATAAAACTCTGTTCGCGCTGCAGGTCGAGTCGCAGCGCAAATTCGCTCTCGTCGGCTTGTTCGAAGCGCTGGTTGTAACGGCGGAAGGCATAACTCGACTCGGCCAGATTCACGCCTTCCTGGAGCACGCTGCCGTTACTGTTGAGCAATGTGAAGGTGGGGAAATCGGGATTGCTGTAGTCGTAACGCATTGCCGGGCGCACGGTGTTGCGATAGATGAATTGCTGGCGCGCCGGCAGATCGAGTTTGCCCTGGCTGTAGTCGGCTTGCCAATCGAGATTCCAATCGCTGAAATAGTGTTCGCCGCCGACGTTGGCCGTGCGAATGCGCTGCTCCTGAATGCGCTCGCGAATTTCCTTGTCGAAAGTCGCGCGGCCAGCGACGCCGCCAATGTCGCTGGCATCGGCGCTATGGCGCTCGTAGGTGATCGAAAGTGTGTTGCGATACTCTTTGTCGCGGAACTTGGAGTTGCCGAGTACGGCATACAACAAATGGTCTTCTGACAGCCGCGCATCGCCGCGCAGCGTGACGCCGGTGCGCGTACGCTCGCCGTCGTAGTCTTTAATCTCGGTGAGCTCCGGCAGCAGTCGCCCATCGTCGGCGCGGAAAAATGTGGTTTCGATGTTGTCGGTCAATCGTCCCACGCGACTGCCGGAGACCGACAACAGCAGGCCCAAATTGCCCGCTGTGCCGAATTGGCCACCAGCCGAGGCGCTGACCCGGGTGTTTTCGCCTGATTCCAGCTCGTACTGGCCGGCACCCACCGATGCGCGCAAGATAGGGCCGTCGCGGTCGAGTGCGCTTTGCGTCACCAGATTGATGGTGCCCGCAATCGCGTCGCCGTCCATGTCTGGGGTCAGCGCTTTAGTCACTTCCATTGCGGCCACGGCGTCGGGCGGAATCGTATCGAGTTCCACAGCGCGACTGAACGCATTGGGCGCCGACAGATTCACGCCATCGACGGAGACCTTCGTAAACTCCGGAGGCGCGCCCCGAACGTTGACGAATCGGCCTTCGCCTTGATCGCGCGAGATCGATACGCCAGGAATGCGCTGCGTGGATTCAGCCACATTGGCGTCCGGAAAACGGCCCAACAAGTCGGCAGATACCACATTGACGTAGTTCCCGGAACTGCGCTGCTGGTTCAGTGCCAGCGCCTGCGCATCGCGCGATGCACGCACTTCGATGGCATCGAACTGGCCTGTCGCCAGCGTGCTGACGAGCGTCAGCTCGGCCCGCAGTCCGGCATTGGCACCCACTTCGAACGTGGTTTCGAGTGGCTGATAACCGACATAGTCGATACTCAGGCTTTGCTCACCGGCCGGCACATTGGCGAATCGAAAGACGCCATCCCGATCGGTGACCACCTGCCGGTCGCCGATCCTGACAACTGCGCCTGCAAGCCCGACGCCACCCGCTTCGCGCACCCGGCCCGTCACGACACCCGCAGCGCCGGCGGCTTCGATGCGAATTCGTTCGCTGCGCTCTGCGCCCTGGGCGTTTAACAGCGAAGCTGGCGCGAGCGCGACAGCAATGGCGATCAACAGAGGATGGCGTAGCGGCTGGCGGGACATATCGGACTCGGCTGGCTTGGGGAAGCGCCGCAACCTATAAATCCAAAGTGACAGCCCGATGACATCGAAGTCTCAAAGTGCGAAGGTTGCGCAACAAGTTCGGGGCGCAATGACGATCCTGGGGCCCGGCGTACCATGCGAAATCCAACATTGGCTCAAACCAGCGACTTGCCCTCGCGCACAAAACTCGCGCCGGTGATGCGCACTGGCATCAGCTTGCCGCGGATGTCGACTTGCGCGGCGCCAATGGCGCCGGCTGGCACGCGGGCCAACGCGATGGCTTTGCCTAACGTTGGCGAGAATGTGCCGGAGAGGATCTCGCCGCTGCCTTGATCGGTGTGTACCACCTGGCCGTGGCGCAGTACGCCTTTTTCGTCCATCACCAGGCCCACCATCACGCGCTCGACGCCGCGCATCTTTTGTGCCTCCAGCGCGGCGCGGCCAATGAAATCGCGATCGGGTGGATCGAGCGCAACCGTCCAGGTGAGATTGGCTTCGAATGGCGTGATGGCCTCGTCCATATCCTGCCCGTAGAGGTTCAATCCCGCCTCAAGGCGCAGCGTGTCGCGCGCGCCGAGCCCACAAGGTTTGACGCCCGCAGCATTCAGCCGTGCCCAGAAATCAGCGGCGGCTGTTGCCGGCAGTACGATCTCGAAGCCGTCCTCGCCGGTGTAGCCGGTACGTGCGACAAACAGATCCCCCGCTTGCAGCGCGGCGAAGCGGCCGAGCGCGAGTGCCGCAGCGTTCTGTTCGCCCAACAGGCTGGCGACGGTATTGCGAGCGTTCGGGCCTTGCACGGCGATCATCGCCAAATCTTCGCGTTCGTCAACACGGATGTCGAAGGTGATTGCCTGGGTTCGAATCCACGCCAGGTCCTTCTCGCGCGTGGCTGCGTTCACGACAAGGCGAAAAAAATCCTCGCGCATGAAGTACACAATCAAGTCATCGATCACACCACCACGTTCGTTCAGCATGCAGGTGTAGAGCGCTTTGCCAGAGACTTTCAGCTTGTCGACGTTGTTGGCGACCAGCTTGCGCAAAAATGCTCTGCAGCGATCGCCGCTCAAATCGACTACAGTCATATGCGACACATCGAACATACCTTGATCGCTACGAACCTGATGGTGCTCTTCGATTTGCGAGCCGTAGTGCAGCGGCATCTCCCATCCGCCAAAATCGACGAGCTTGGCATGGTGCGCACGATGCGCGGCGTTGAGCGGCGTGAGTTTAAGAGACATAGGGCGCTTTTCCGAAGTAAAGCGACATCATAGACCTTCGGCATGGTGCGTCCCGCGTCGTGTGTCCGTAACATTGAGCGCATGGACATCGTTCTGTATTTGCTCGCCGCAGTTTTGGTCCTCATTGGCCTTGCCGGCACGATATTGCCGGCGCTGCCGGGTCTGCCGGTGGTCTTCGCGGGCTTGTTTCTCGCCGCCTGGGTCGACGACTTCGCGCGGATCGGATGGATGACGCTGGTGGTCTTGGGACTGCTCACGGCGCTCGCCTTGATTGTCGACTTTGTAGCGACGTTGCTCGGCACCAAACGCATGGGCGCCAGCAAGCTGGCGGTGGTTGGCGCGGCCGTTGGCACGCTGCTTGGCCTGTTCTTTGGGCTCATCGGTCTACTGATCGGTCCCTTTGTGGGCGCGCTTGCGGGCGAGTTGATCGCCGGCAAACAACTGCAGCAGGCGGCGAAGGCCGGCGTTGGCGCATGGCTGGGATTTTTGGTGGGCTCGGTGGCGAAAATTGGCTTGGCCTTTACGATGCTCGGTGTGTTCGCCCTCAGTTGGTGGCTCTGAGCTGGCGTCAGCGCTCGGGCATCTCTTCCGCCTGACCGCTCTGGTGGCGTCGTGGAGATCTGAACACGACTTAGAGGCGGTGAACGGATTATGAGCATTGTCGGCACCCTTGGCCGTACGGCAATCGTCGACAGCTCACTTATCCGCGGATGATCGACAACCTCGAGGCCTTAGGACGTCATGCCGAGGCGCTCGCGATGATGCGCGAGTTCAAGACGCTCAGCGACGAGAGCGTTTCCGTGGAGTCGAACGAGCGCATCGCCAAGCTGGAGGCCACGATCGAGTTAGCGCGCACCGAACAGAAACTGGCCAGCACCGAGCGCGACCGATTGTTGCAAGAGTCCTCGTTAGCCGAAGCCAAAGCCGCGCAAGCACGCCAGCGCACGCTCGGCATCGCCATGGGCCTGAGCCTGCTGGCGCTCAGTCTGTTCGCGGCGCTGCTGGCGCGTCAGGTTCGTTTCAAAGCCCGCGCCAATGCGCTGTTGGAACAGAAGAACCGCGAGATCGAAGCGCAGCGCGCAAACCTCGAACAGTTCAACGAGACTATTCGTCTTCAAAGCCTGCGCGACGCGCTGACCGGACTCCCGAACCGACGCTTCCTTCAGGAGTTCATGCAGCAGCGCACCGAATCGAGCGCCGAGCCGCTATTTGTGATCATGGTCGATATCGACCATTTCAAGCGCATCAACGACCGTCTCGGCCATTTGGTAGGCGACCGGGCGCTCGTGCATCTCGCCGAATTGCTGCAACGCTGCCAGGGCGAAAACGACGTGGTGGTTCGCTGGGGAGGCGAGGAGTTTCTCTGGCTCGTGCCGGGCACAACGGCCGAGGTTCCCGCGGGACGCTGCGAAGCGCTTCAACAAGCGCTTTTGGCCAACCCGCTCACCGTTGCCGGGCAGGATTTGGCAATCACGATCTCGATGGGTTGGTGTCCGCATCCGCTTTGGCCATCGCTACCAACCGATTGGCATCTGAGCCAGAAAGCCGCGCTGCTCGCCAGTTCCACCGCCGTCGACCTTCGCCGCAAACGACTGATGAATTTGTCGTGGTTTATGCGCTGTCTGGATGAGTACATCGCGCGGCGAGCGAATGCCGAGGACGATGTGACCGGGCGATTCTGGGAGGGACGATTCAAGAGTCAGCTGCTCGCCGATGAGTGTGCGCTGGCCGCTGCCATGGCGTACGTCGATCTCAATCCCGTGCGCGCCGGCATTGCTGAGAGTGTCGTAGGTTCCGATCACACCAGCGTGCAGGCGCGAGCAACAGAGTTGCGCAAGAATCCGAGCAACGCCAACCAACTGCTGATGCCGATCGCCGGCTTCGGTGTGTTCCTGCCGAGCGGCGACAAGTTCGATGGAGACGTAAAGCCAATCGGCAGCCGTCTGCCGATGACGAGTGCGCAATACATCGAACTTGTCGACTACACCGGGCGCCAACTCAAACCCGGCAAACGCGGTGTGATCGCTTCAAGCGAGCCACCGGCGTTGCGAAAGCTTGGAATCGATGGCGACTATTGGACCGGCCACGTCAAAGGGTTACGCTCTGCGTACCAGCGATTCGTTGGTGGCGTCGAGGCAATGGCGGAGAAAGCCAGAGCGCTCAACCAGCAGTGGCTCAAAGGCATCGGCTACGCGCGGAGCCTTGCCGCCAACCGGTGAGCAGACCCATCCGCGCATTCTTGACGCCGCCGGCGTCTGGGCGCGTTGCTCGCAAGAAAATCGCAGCCTTTGTCTGACAGCAATTGCAGACGTCTAAACGTGTAGACGTCTTCTGACCCGAAGAGCGCTAATCAAAATCAGGCTGTCCTCGTTCTTTGTCCCACCGCGCATTTTTGACGCCGCTGGCGTCTGGGCGCGTTGGCCGCGCGAAAAGCGCAGCCTTTTTCTTACAGCAATTGCAGACGGCTAAACGTTTAGACGTCTGCTGAATCGAAGAGCGCTAATCAAAATCAGGCTGTCCTCGTTCTTCTACCTCCGCGCATTCTTGACGCCGCCGGCGTCTGGGCGCGTTGGCCGCGCGAAAAGCGCAGCCTTTTTCTGACAGCAATTTCAGACGTCTAAACGTTTAGACGTCTGCTGACTCGAAGAGCGCTTATCAAAATTAGGCTGTCCTCGTTCTTCGCTAGGCTGTCCTCGTTCTTCGCTCGTTCTTCGTCGAGGCAACTCGTTTCAGAAGCATCAAGCTAGCAGCGTTGCGCTTTTCTCGCGCGAGAGTCAACGGACTAGTGCTCTCAATTCCATGGACGTCTAGCTTGTTGGGATCGGCACCGTGATCAAGCAGAATCCCAACAAGCTCCGGAATGTCCCGTGCAACAGCTTCCGTGAGAGGCATTCTTCCCGTGGAAAGGGAAGCATTTGCGTCGACGCCACATTCCAAGAGAATCCGAGCAATAGCCGCCTTCCGCTCCGAAAGGCGAAAGTCCTCAAGGCATCGCTCGAATGGACTAGGGATGCTGCCAAAATCTCCCACAGAGTATCCCGCCTTGATCAGCGATGCGACCACGTAGTCAGGTGCATCAAGATCAAGCATTGCACTCAGCAACCCTTTCTCCGACTGCAAGAATGGATGGCTTGCAGTTGCTTCTTCAATCAAGAGAACGCATTCCGACCAATCGCCATCTCGCGCCGCTTCTACAATCTGAGAGCGACGAGAAGTCACTTGAGGCACTCTTCAAAACACCTTCGACAATGTTCCTCTGCTTGTTCTATCGGCGGATCATGGCCAGCATCAGACTGGCCGCGACGACAGACGAATTTCTCAAAAACCCTATTTGCCCAGCAGATGCACCAACCGGCCGTCTTTAGCTCTCGGGCCCAAGGAATCTCGTTGCCGCGACATGATGGCGTTCCTGTGCAAAAAATCTTGTACTTGCCGATTTCGGAACTCGCGTTGCAGTAAAGACGGCGACAACTGGCTGGGTTGATTCGACAAGCCGCGAACGCAGCGCACACCTGAGGAAACCGCGCACAGACACGCGCGATGAGCGGCGTTTCGCCTAACGGATCTGAAGCATTATGAGGCGCACCAGTGACGTAGCTGTAAGTTGCAATGCCCCCATCCAACCCAATCGGATCACTCTCAACATACCGTCCCGTGCCCGCCTCATAGTCCCGGAAGTAGTTGTAGTGCAACCCCACCGCCGCATCCCACTGCTGCCCAGGGAACCGCAGGTCAAACTTGACCACCGACCCATTCCCATCCGCATCCTCACTCGCGGCCTGCGCGCCAAACGCATTGCTGCCGCT
>JALHMH010000046.1:31013-32818 GCA_022844165.1 Lysobacterales bacterium | reverse complement strand
AGCCCTCAGGCTGCTAGAGCGTAGACTTCGTCGTTCGCGACTAGAGTCTTGCAGCTGGATTAACGAGGAAAGCTACCCCCTCGGCATGCACCCAAGGTCTCGTGACTTCCGTCGAAGCCATTGCGCCCCCGTTTGCCCTTCTCACAATAGGGTCGCTGAGGGTGAAACACAAACGTCATGCGGCCGTTCGTTCAGATTGATCGCTACGGTTGTGATGCGCGATAGAGGTTATAGCGATCGCCGTCCAAGCGGTGAAAGTAGATGGCGGTTTCGTCGGTTGTAAAACAAGCTGCTTCGACAAAGCCGCTCAACGCAGCCAGTCGCACGCCGGGCGAAAATGGCAGATCGTTGCGTTTGCGCAGGCTTGCATAGATGCCAGCGTCAAAGGTCTCTCGCCGCAATCGTGTGAACAGCAACAGCAAGCCATCGCTACTGATCGAAGGTGCGTATTCCAGGTCGATGGTGTTGGTGGCGGCGAGGATCGTCTCGTCGAGGCGCACGAATCCATCGCCCAGGCGTCGTGCGTGGCGAAGATCCGCTGCGATAGGGCCTTCTGCGGTGAACTGCGAATCGACGAAATACAGGGTGCCGCCGTCCTGGCTGATATCGACATCGAAATTGAGGCGGCCAAAGATCTGCACCGAGATGCCCGGCACAAGCTCTACGTTGTCGACGGTTCCGGCGTTGAATCGGGCGCGATACGCTGTCGATAAGGTTTGTTCGTAGTTTCGTGTGCTGACGAAGTAAAAGTTGTTACTTCGATCGAGGCTGGCAACGCCCTCCAGACTCAGTGTGTTCACGCCGCGCACTTCGCCGCGGAAGGTCCAGCGCAGTGGATCGACATACTCGGCGTAATAAAGGTCGGTGTTGGGCGATTCCGGACGGTTGTTGAATAACAGATAACGCCCGTCGCGCGTGACGAAGGGCTCCATGGCGTCACCCGTGTAGCCGTCGATGGCAACGGGTTGCGGGTCGATGAATAACAGCGAAGGCTCCGCGGTCAGCGGAATCGCGATTAAGGCCAGGATTGGCAACGTGCCCATGGCGCCTCGTCAGGCAGGTATTGTCGCTCAGGCTTCGACCAATGTGCCTACGGTTTCGCCCAGCATCATGCGCATCAGATCGCCGCGGCGGTGCAGATCGTACACCCGAATCGGCATGCGATAGTCGCGGCACAGCGCAAAGGCGGTGGTGTCCATGACCGCCAGTTTACGCTCAATCGCGGTGTCGTATGAAAGCCGCTCATAACGTGTTGCGCTGGGGTCTTTTTTGGGATCGGCCGTATACAGGCCGTCCACTTTGGTGCCCTTGATCATCAGTTCGGCGTTAATCTCGATCGCGCGCAGCGCGGCGGCGGAGTCTGTGGTGAAAAAAGGATTTCCGGTACCCGCGGCGAAAACAACGATCCGCCCTTTTTCCAGGTGTCGGATGGCGCGACGGCGGATGTAGTCCTCGCAGATTTCATTGATCTTGATGGCGCTCATCACGCGACAACTGGCGCCTTGTTTCTCGATGGCATCCTGCATGGCCAGCGAGTTCATGACGGTTGCCAACATGCCCATGTGATCGGCAGTAGCGCGATCGATGCCGCTTGCGGCCAGTCCCGCGCCGCGGAAGATGTTGCCGCCACCCACCACCAAGCCGATTTGCACGCCTGCGCGGGCGACTTCAATGACCTCTTCGGCAAGGCGCCTTAAGGTTTCAGGGTCGATGCCATAGTCCTCGTCGCCCAACAGTGCTTCGCCGCTGAGCTTCAAGAGAATGCGTTTGTAGATGGGGCGGGCTGATTGCGGCATGTTGTCCTT
>JALHMH010000046.1:0-30913 GCA_022844165.1 Lysobacterales bacterium | reverse complement strand
TCGCTCGCCTTGACCTGCTTCATGACTTCTTCGGCGAAATTCTCTTCTTTCTTCTCGATGCCTTCGCCAACGTTCAAGCGCACGAACGCAGTGACTTTGGCGCCAGCTTTCTTGAGCGCCTCTTCGACGCCGATGCCGTTTGCGTCGGGCGCAGCGTACGCCTGTCCGAGCAATGTTTGTTCGGCCAGCGTCTTGCGAATCTTGCCTTGGATCATTTTCTCCAGAATTTCCGGCGGCTTTCCGGAATCCTTCGACTGATCGAGTGCGATATCGCGTTCGCGCGCCATCACATCCGCTGGGATCTGGCTCATGTCCAGATACTGCGGATTCATCGCGGCGATATGCATCGCCAGGCCCTTGGCCAACTCGGCCGAGCCGCCTTCCAGTGCGATCAACACACCCAGCTTGTTGTTGCTGTGGATGTAAGAGCCGATGTTCGCGCCTTGCAGCAATGCGGCACGGCGCACCTGCATGTTTTCGCCGATCTTGGCGACCAGGGCCTGGCGGGTGGAATCGACGGTCTGGCCATCGGCCAAAACCAATTGTTTGATGGCTTCGATGTCTGAGGTATTGGCTTCCAAAGCGGCTGCGGCAACGGCATTGCACAGTTTGACGAAGTTCTCGTCCTTGGCGACGAAATCCGTTTCGCAGTTCAGTTCGACCAGCACGGCGCGACCGTCCGTGACAGCCAGCGCCATTCGGCCTTCTGCGGCAACACGGGTTGCCTTCTTGTCGGCCTTTGCCAAGCCTTGTTTGCGCAACCAGTCGGCGGCCGCTTCAATGTTGCCGGCGTTCTCCGTGAGCGCCTTCTTGCATTCCATCATGCCGGCGCCAGAGCGCTCGCGTAGTTCCTTCACCAGGGCAGCAGTGATTTCCACAGGCTTCATTCCTTCTTTGGGGCACAGGGCACGGGGCAAACGACACGATCAAGGTATGGCGCGCGGAGACAGCGTTCGCTGTCGCCGTTTCGCGTGTCCACCGCGCCTCGTGCCCCGTTTTGTCATAGTTCAGCGGCGCCGAAGCGCCGCTGGTGAATCAAACCACGCGACGATTACTCGCCGGAGTCATCTTGCGGTTGGTGACGACGACCCGCCTGCGGGCGGTCACCGGACGGCCGACGACGCGGCGGACCCTTTCGATCGCGGTCGTTCTTGCCATCGCGTCGACGATTTTCTGGCTTAGCTTCGGTGGCCAAGGGGTTGCCCTGGGCATCCAGCTCGACGAAGTCGTCGCCTGAGCCGGCCATGATCGGCGCAGCGGCTTTGCCTTCCAGTACGGCATCGGCAGCAGCGCGCGCATACAGCTGGATGGCGCTGATCGCATCGTCGTTGCCGGGAATGACATAATCGACGTGGTCGGGATTGTGGTTCGTGTCGACGATTCCAATCACCGGTATGCCAAGTTTCTTGGCTTCTTTGATTGCAATTTCTTCGTGGCCGGTGTCGATCACGAACAGCGCGTCGGGCAGGCTGTTCATATTCTTGATGCCGCCGAGACTCTGATCGAGTTTTTCCAACTCGCGCTTCAAGCCAAGCACTTCGTGTTTGACCAGGCGGTCCCAGGTGCCATCGGTGCTGTTGCTTTCCAGCTCTTTCAAGCGGGAAATCGATTGTTTCACGGTGCGGAAATTGGTCAGCATGCCGCCCAGCCAGCGTTGGCTGACGTAGGGCATGCCGCAACGCGACGCTTCGTCTTTGACCGCCTCACGAGCGGAGCGCTTGGTGCCGACGAACAAAATGCTGCTACGACGCTGCGCGAGACCGGACACAAAATTCATTGCGTCGTGGAACAGCGGCATCGTCTTTTCCAGGTTGACGATGTGAATCTTGCCGCGTGCGCCGAAAATGTAGGGCCCCATTTTCGGGTTCCAATAGCGCGTTTGATGGCCGAAATGTACGCCAGCTTCGAGCATCTGGCGCATAGTTACTTGTGGCATGTTCAATCCTTGAGATTTGTGCGTCGACTTGCGACGCCTGGGTTGGGTTCGCCCACGCAACGCTTCTTGCCGGACTCGATCCTTCGAGCACCCCAAAAAGAAGAAACACCGTGCGTGTGTGTAGTCATTGGCTTACGATGCGTACATCGGACCAACGGAGAATTCGCGATGCTTGCCGGGGACCCCTTGGGCGCGCGAAAAATCTTCGGGATAATAACTGGACTTTTTGGAACAAGGCAAACTATGCGCGCACCACCCGCGACTGCCCCCAGTGGCATCACCTATAAAACGCCCGACCAGATGGCGAAGATGCGCGTGGCCGGACGGCTCGCGGCTGACGTGCTGATGATGATCCGCCCGCACGTGAAAGCTGGCGTGACCACCGATCAGCTCGATCGGATCTGTCACGATTACATCGTAGACACACAAGGCGCAATCCCGGCACCTTTGAACTACAAAGGATTTCCGCGTTCGATTTGCACCAGCGTCAACAATGTGGTGTGTCACGGAATCCCAGGCCCTAAAGTCCTGAAAGACGGCGACATCGTGAACATCGATGTCACGGTGATCAAGGACGGTTTTCATGGCGATACCTCACGGATGTTCTTTGTTGGAGAACCGTCGGTGTTGGCGAGGCGCCTGGTGGATACCACTTACCAGGCCATGAAGTTGGGGATCGAGCTGATCAAACCTGGCGCTTACCTTGGCGATATCGGCAAGGCGATTCAACGCTTCGTCGAAGCGGAGCGGTTTACCGTGGTGCGCGAGTACTGTGGGCACGGCATTGGCGAGCGTTTCCATGAGGAGCCGCAGGTGCTGCACTACTTCGACTCATCACGTGGGCGAGGCGAACGTCTTGATCCCGGGATGACGTTCACGGTCGAGCCCATGGTCAACGCGGGCCAGCGGCATGTGAAATTGATGCCCGACGGATGGACAGTGGTGACCAAGGACCGCAGCTTGAGCGCGCAGTGGGAGCATACGGTGGCGGTCACCGAGAAGGGCTTTGAAATCCTGACGCTCGCCGCCGAGGAGACGTTTTGAGCGAACTGCGGGCGCGGCTGGCAGCGGTTCGTGCCAGCGCATACGCGCACTTCAACGCCGAGTTACGAGCCGACCCCGTGTGCCGCACATTAGCGGCCGCGACCGACGCCGCATTGATCGAGCTATGGCAGGCGCAGACCTTGGCCGATTGCCATTTGATCGCCACCGGCGGTTATGGACGAGGGCGGTTGTTTCCAGCCTCAGATGTGGATGTGCTGATTCTGGTGCCAGGGGAAAAATCGCGACATCGCGAAGCTGCTGTTCGCGCATTTTTGGCCGCTGCTTGGGACTTGCAGCTGGATTTGGCGCACAGCGTCCGCACCTTGGACGAATGGTCGGCATTCGTCGATCAAGACCTGAGTGGCTTCACCGCAGCGCTGGACGCCCGCATGCTTGGCGGTGCGCCCGAAATGGCGACCGTGATAGCGGCGACGTTGGCGAGAAGCCGTTTCACGCCGGCCGCTTTTTTCCGGGCGAAGATCGACGAAACGCAAACGCGACGCGAGCGATACGCAGATACCGCACATAACCTTGAGCCCAACTTGAAAAACGGGCGCGGCGCGTTGCGCGATCTGGATACCTTGCGCTGGCTGGGGATGCGCTGTTGTGGTTTGTATCGAGCGGCCGACTGGATCCGCGAGGGCCTTGCCGAGCGCGATGAAATGGCGACTCTGCGCAGAGCAGAGACCTTGCTGATGGACTTGCGATTTGCGCTGCATCGCGAGGCTGGACGCCGCGAGGAGCGGCTCCTGTTCGACTTTCAAAGAGCGCTCGCGGCGCGTTTCGTGCACGCCAGGGACGCTGGGCACCATGTGGTCGAAACGCTGATGCAGCGGTATTTTCGTGCGGCCGGCGATGTGGATCGTCTGTTCGAGGCGCTGACCCATCGCATCGAACAACGATTGTCGCTGCGCGCACTTGCGTGGATGCCGATTGCCGGCAGCGCGCGTCTGGCCCTGGACGGCGATCGAGTTGAGGCGCTGCCGGGTCATCCCGGCCTGGCGAGTCCGGCAGACTTGCTTGAGCCCTTTGTTGCCATTGCCCGCATCGATGGCCCGAGGCGCCTGGGGCCGGTGCTGGCGCAAGCGATCGCACGGGCGCCCAGAGCGCTGCGCGCGGCGCTGAGAAAGGACCGCGATGCACATGAACAACTCGAGGCAGTTCTGCGTTCGCGCCACCCTTATCCGGCGTTGGCGGAATTGCATCGCCACCGATTGTTGGGCGAACTGATTCCGGCTTTCGCCCGGGTGACGGGTCGAATGCAATACGACTTGTTCCACGTTTATACGGTCGATCAGCACACGCTGTTCCTGGTCAAACACCTGCAACAGTTCTTTGTGCCGCCGGAGGATGCAGAGTTTGCGTTGGCGCATGAGCTGATGCTGCGTGTGCGCCAACCGGAGCTGCTGTTTCTTGCAGCTTTGTTTCACGACATTGCAAAAGGCCGTGGCGGCGACCATTCGACGCTTGGCGCAAAGGATGCGCGGCGCTACTTGAAAATGATCGGTTCGCCCAAGGCGGATATCGATCTGGTGGCGTGGCTGGTAGAGCAGCATCTGTTGATGTCGACCACCGCACAAAAGCAGGACATTCAAGATCCAGAGGTGATCCGCAAATTTGCCCTCAAAGTGGGCGATTGGGAGCGACTCGAGTGTTTGTATCTGCTGACGGTTGCCGATATTCGTGCGACGAACCCCAAGCTTTGGAACGGCTGGAAAGCGCGGTTGTTGTCCGATCTCTATAAATCCGCGCGGATGCAATTGCGTAAGGGCGGCGAGGCGCTGGATCGCCGCGATCGCGTTGCCGCGACGCGTTTGCGCGCGCTTGAGCTGCTGACGGGTGAGGGTGTCATGTTCGCGACCGTCGAGGCGCTGTGGCTGGATTTCCCGGAACAGAGTTTCTGGCGCTATTCGCCCGATCAGTTGCGTTGGTTGACGCACGCGATCATCGCCAACGTGCGACCGGGCAAGCCGCTGGTGGCGGTTCGCGCAGTGGGCAAAGATGGCACTCGCGAAATTTTCGTGCGCATGCACGACCAGGACGGCATTTTCGCGACGATCGCTTCGACGCTGGATCGCATGGACTTGTCGGTCATCGCCGCGCGTATCATGACCTGCAAGTCCGGCCTGACGCTCGATACGTTTCAGGTCCTGGATTTGCGGCGCGAATCTCAGGATGCGATGACGCGCAATCAAGAGATTCAAATGGCATTGACCATGGCCCTGTCCGAGCACCCGCTGAAACCGAAGCTCGCACGGCGACGCAGCACGCGCGAGGAGCGTTTGTTCCGGTTTCCGCCGTTGATCGAATTTGAGCAGCGGCCTGGAGAAAACGCAACGCAGCTGATGCTGGTTTGCCCGGATCGCCCAGGGCTGCTGGCGAGCGTGGCACATGCGTTTCGCGACGCCGGCGTGCGCGTACAAAGCGCGCGGATCGCAACCTTCGGCGAACGCGCCGAAGATTTTTTCGCTGTGGCGAGCGCCAGCAGCGAGGCGCTGAGCGAAGCCGAACGCGAGCGGCTGGGCCAGGCGCTTGGTGCGCGGCTGGAAAGGGTCGATTGATGTCGGCCATCCACTTGATCGCTTGTGAGCGGGCGAACCCGCCTGATAGTGTCCGCGCCCCCAAATGCGCCGCATGCTGTCGCCCATGAGCAAACGCAGATACTTCGGTACCGATGGCATTCGCGGTCGCGTGGGCGAACACCCAATCACGCCGGAGTTTGCGTTGGCTTTGGGGCGCGCCATTGGCGCCAGCCTGCCGCGGGCTTCCAGTGTTGTGATCGGTAAAGACACGCGCAGCAGCGGTTACTTGCTCGAGAGTGCGCTTGAGGCCGGGCTTTCCGCGAGCGGCGTCAACAGCATTCTGGTTGGGCCGCTGCCGACGCCGGCAATCGCGCTGGTCACTCGAAGTTTGGGCGCGAGCGCCGGAATCGTCATCTCAGCATCGCACAATCCTTTCGAAGATAACGGCATCAAGTTGTTTTCGTCGCTGGGCGAAAAACTCGACGACGAATTAGAGTTGGCGATCGAAGCACGGATCGACCGCGCGGTGCCGATGGTTGGCGCCGCCGACCTTGGCCGTGCGCGTCGTCATGAGCGCGCGTCCGAAGACTACTTGGCCTTTCTTCTGTCCATGGCCTTGCCTGGGCTCGCGGCGAAACAACATACGCTTCTGATCGACGCTGCCCACGGGGCCGGATATCGCGTTGCGCCAATGCTGTTCCAGCGCCTGGGCTTTCACGTCCGAGCGATTGGTGTGGAGCCCAACGGCCTGAACATTAACGCTGGTGTCGGTGCTACCGACTTGACGGCGCTCAAGAGCGAACATGGGCGGTCACCGGCACTCGCTTTTGCGCTCGACGGTGATGGTGACCGATTGCAGGCGATCACGGAGACTGGCCGGGTCGTAGACGGCGACGATCTGATCTATCTGCTTGCGCTGCATTGGAAAAACACCGGGCGGCTGAAGGGTCCGGTGATCGGCACGGTGATGAGTAATCTGGGTATCGAGCGCGCATTGGAAACGGCGGGCATCGAGTTCGCTCGGGCTGCTGTCGGTGATCGTTATGTGCACCAGATGCTGCGGGAGACGGGCGGTACACTTGGCGGAGAAGCATCCGGGCATGTTCTGTGTTTGGACTACGCGCCCACCGGTGATGGCTTGCTGACGGCGGTGCTGGTGCTCAATGCGTTGACTGAGTCTGGTCGCAGTTTGGACGATTGGCTCAGCGGTTTGTCGCGTTTCCCACAACGAACAATCAACGTGCGGCTGCCTTCGCGCGATCCGACTTTGCTGGCGCGAGAGACCGTGATCGCCGCGCGCACCGCGGCCGAAAAGGCGCTGGGCACACAAGGACGGCTGATACTGCGCGCCTCGGGTACGGAACCCTTGATTAGAGTGACCGTTGAGGCGCTCAGCGATGAACTCATCGCAGCCGCGATCGAGCCGCTGGCGAAGGCGGTACGGGACGCGGCAAACGCTTAGAATGGTGAATCGACATCCGGGAGAATTCAAATGGCCGTCCCCACCTTGGACATTGGTCGCTTCGATCATGATCGCGAAGCATTCGTCGCCGATCTCGGCGCGGCTTACCGTGAGTTCGGATTTTGCGGAATTTCCGGGCACGGCATCCGGCCGCAACTCATCGACGAGGCGTACCAGTGCTTCTATGACTTTTTCGCGCTACCCGATGAGGTCAAACGCCGATATCACGTTCCTGGCGGCGGCGGTGCGCGCGGCTACACGCCATTCATGGTCGAAACCGCCAAAGATTCCCGCTATGCGGATCTAAAGGAGTTCTGGCATGTCGGCCGCGAACTGCCGGACGGTTCTTCGTATCGCGAAGTGATGCCTGCCAATCTGTGGCCGGCGGAAGTTCCGCAGTTCAAAGAGAAGGCTTACGCGCTCTATGAGGCACTCGATCAACTCGGCACACGCGTTCTGCGGGCGCTGGCGTTGCACATTGACTTGCCAGAGGACTTCTTCGACGACAAAACCAATTTTGGCAACTCCATCTTGCGCCCGATTCACTACCCACCCATCACCACACCCGATGTACCGAACGTCCGTGCTGGAGCGCACGAGGACATCAATTTCATCACGTTGCTGGTGGGCGCCAGCGCCGAAGGATTGCAGGTACTGACGCGCCAGGGCGAGTGGCTGCCCGTCACCACGCAGGGTGATGCGATCGTGGTCAACATCGGCGATATGCTGCAAAGGCTGACCAATCACGTGTACCCATCGACGACGCATCGCGTCGTCAATCCGCCAGGCGAAAAATCGCGACAACCTCGGTTTTCGGTGCCGTTTTTCCTGCATCCGAATCCTGATTTTTTGATCGACGTGCTGCCTGGTTGCGTGTCTGCAGAGAACCCCAGCCGGTATCCGACTGCAATCACCGCACACGGTTATTTAATGGAGCGGTTGCGTGAGATCAAGTTGATTTGACGAGGCTTTATTTGCCGCGAATAAACTTGCGGACTTGCGGCAGATTGCGCCGGCTGACCTCTAGTGGCTCACTGTGCCCGCGCAATCTGACGGTGGGCTCGCCGTCGGCATTCTTACCGAGCGAATCGAGGCGGTCGCGCGCCACCAGGCAATTGCGGTGAATGCGTACGAAACGCTCGCCGAACTCATCCTCAAGTCCAACCAGCGATTCCTCGATCAGTACGGCGCCGCCGTCGTAATGCACTTCCACGTACTTCGAGTCGGCCAGGAAGTAAGCGACCGCAGTCACCGGAACCATCTTCATATCGCCCCGGACACGGGCACAAAGATGGGTTCTCTGCGCCTTGGGGGTAGCCGCCGGCGTGTGAGTCAATCCGTTGAAGCGCCTCGCGCGCTCGAGGGCATCGAGCAAGCGTTCGCGGCGCACGGGTTTGAGCAGATAGTCGATGGCCCTGGCTTCGAACGCGGCAAGCGCGTGCTGATCGTATGCGGTGCAAAAAACGATCGCTGGTGCGTCTTCGCGGGTGCTCAGACGCCGGGCAACTTCCATTCCATCTACGCCCGGCATGCGGATGTCCAAGAGCATCACATCGGGTGTGTGCAGGTCCACAGCGTTCATCGCCGCCGCACCGTCTCCAGCCTCGCCGACAACTTCGACGCCACCGATGTCGGCCAGCATCTTGACGAGTCGCGCGCGCGCGAGCGGTTCATCGTCGACAACCAGAATTCTCATGGCGATTTCATCGGTTGTTCGACGCTGACCAGAAAGCGATCGGATTGGCGTTCGATGTCCATGCGCGCGCCGCTACCGTACGCTAAGGCTAAGCGACGTTCGATGTTTTTCAAGGCCACTCCATGACCGCGTGTCGGCGATGGCGAGTCGGGTATCGGATTTGTGATGCAAAGGCGCAGCTTTGCACCCCGGCGTTCGGCGCGGATCTCCACTTCGCCGCCCGCCGCGAGCGGCTGCACGCCATGGTACACGGCATTCTCCACCAGCGGCTGCAGCAGCAGAGGCAGCACAGGCTGCGACAGCAGCGCATCGTCGATTCGCCAACGAACGCGCAGGCGATCGCCGATGCGCAAACGTTCGATTTCCAGGTAGCGCTCGCAGAGATCCAATTCGCGCTCCAGCGAATGTGGTTCTGCGCCTGCTGTGAGTGCGGCTCGAAACAGCTCGGACAAGTCCTCAATGAGTTGTTCGGCGCGCTCTGGATCCACCCGAACCAGGCCGGCTACGGTGTTCATGCTGTTGAACAAAAAATGCGGGCGAATGCGTGCTGTCAGTGCGTCGACCTCTGCGCGTGCCTGGGCCTCGATCTGAGCCCGCCATTGGGTGTGCATGTATCCGTAGCGCACACCAAGCAGGCTCATCAGCAGCGCCAGGAGAATGCACCCGCCTACGAAGTCGCTGCTTGTAACATCGTTGGGCACCAGGCCGATATCCAGAGCGCGGTCGAAGTTGATCGCCAGCCAGCTCATCGCAAAAGTCGCCAGTAACACGACAGCCAAAACTGCGGCCAACGCGAAGGGCGATGGCAAGCGCAACAGCCAGGTCCGCAACCAACAGAGTACGGCAGTGCAGGGCAGCGCGATGGATTGCGCCAGCAGACTGGCCACGGCGACGGCAGATAGTGTGTCGCCCTTGCCGCCGTGCGGTGCAAGTACGGCGATCAGAACCACAAGCTCGGCCAGCAGCATGATCGCGAATACGGTCGGGGCGCGACAAAACTCCGGTAGCCAGTGCTCAGTGCGAGGCAGGCCAAACATGGTGGACTATTTCAGTGCTGCGCGTAGCGCCTCAATTCGCTTGCCATTCACGCCAAGATCGGAGTAGCCGACGCGCGAAGCGGAACGTACGTGGATCAGCCCCGCGGCGTCGTCGAAGCGCAGTTCGATGTCGTCAATGAAACGAAATAGCGAACTGACCGCAATCGCATGCCAGTAGTCGCCCTGTCGACGTTGCACGTTTGCGCCAACCGCCAGAAGTGCCTGGATCATGGCTTTTTCGGTAGAGGCCCGGTCGCCCACATATTGCAGTGGCTGAATGCCGAGTTCTCCGTTCGCCTCGCTGCCAACGCAGTTTGGTCGCTCGCCGCAAGCGCGCAGTATCCCCGCCACCAGGCCCAGTTCCGGGGGATTGCTGCGCGACAAATAGCTTCGCGTGGCAAGCAACAGTACCAACGCCAACAGCAACACCAGAATGACCAGCAGCATCTTCTTCACGGGCAAGGACTCCTTCGATTCGGCATTATCGGCGCAACTTCATTGATGCGACCACCGTGCCTGAGGATCATGCGCCGAGAGCTACAGATGTGCCAACGACGGTCGACGTTTGGCGCTTCGTCTTGCGTGGCGCCGATATGCGCGAACGCTCGGCGGGATTGTGGGCCGCAGTAATTCCGCTGCTGGCGGAACGTTGCCAGTGTCGCATCGACGAAATCCGGATCGAGCGCAGCCCGAACGGCAAGCCGAGTTTCAGCGGATTGAAAGGCAGTTTCAGTTTGAGCCACGACGATGAGATGGCTTTGTTTGCCGTGGCCAACGTGCGTCGACTCGGTGTCGATTTAATGGCGCAGCGTGGCATGCATCAGCCTGCGCGCCTGGCCAGGCGCGTGTTCGGATCTGCCGAGTTGACACGCTGGCAGCGCTTCGATTTTCATGAACAGCGACGCGCGTTGCGCGAACGATTCTGCGTGATCGAAGCGGTCGTCAAGGCGCTCGATTGGCGCCTGTGGCCAGCATTGGGCGGTGTGCATTTGATCGACGGCGGCGCGATAGCGCGTGTACCTCTGCGGCGTGCAACGCTGCGCGTACACACCGGTGAGATCGGCAGCTACCACTACGCCGTTGTTGCGGAACAACCGTTGTCGTTGCGCTGGATGAATTCCTGAGACGTGCGGAACTTTGCTCGCCCTCTACCCTCGAAGATGGGTTGCCGATGGGTCATGAAATGGCATTGATCGAATTGTCAGACGTTGAGCGTTGGTACGGCAGTGGCGATGAGCCGGTGCGAGCACTGGCCGGCGTGAGTCTGTCGATCGAGCGAGGAGAGTTTGTCGCGATTACCGGCGCCTCCGGTTCGGGCAAGTCGACACTGCTGAATATCCTGGGCGGCCTGGATCGTCCCAGTCGCGGTCGCTACCGATTGGGCGGCACAGAGCTTGCGTCGCTCGACGATACCCAGATCAGCCGAGTTCGTAATCTGGACATCGGTATCGTTTTCCAGTCATTCCATTTGTTGCCGCGGTTGACAGTGCTGGAGAACGTGCTGTTACCGCTTCGGTTTGCGCCGCCGCAGCTGGATCTGGAGGCGCGTGCGCACGAGTTGCTGGCGCGTGTTGGTCTGAGCGATCGCTCCACGCACCGGCCCGGCGAGCTATCGGGCGGTCAAATGCAGCGTGCCGCCATCGCGCGTGCGCTGCTCATGCAGCCCAAGTTGCTGTTGGCCGATGAACCAACCGGTAATCTGGATTCAAAGAGCGCCGAACAGGTCCTGGCACTGATCGGCGAGGTTCATTCCCAAGGGCAGACCGTCGTCCTGGTGACGCATGATCCTGATATCGCACGCAGTGCGCCCAGGCATGTGCGGTTGAAGGACGGCCGTGTGGCCGAGGACGGCAAAAAGCCCCAGACACCATTGGATCACCCGGAGCGAAACGCATGATGCTCAAGGTAGATCCAGTGGCGGGCCGCAACATGGCTCGCAAGCGCGGATGCCGGATGGTGTGGGCGATCGTTGCCGTGTTGTTGAGTTTTCCTCTCGCCGCGCACCGGTTGGCGCTGACCGGCGAAGTGGTTGCGCTCGATGCACAACCGCTGATCGTGCCGCCGTCCAATACATCGCCCGTGGTGCTGCGTAAGTTTGCGACCGATGGTACCTTGGTGCAAAAGGGCGACGTGGTGCTCGCCATTGATCCAGGTGGTTCGGAGCAGCAGAGACGGCAGTTGCTGACGCAGATCGAACAGTTGCAGGCGCGTCTGGCCAAGGAACTGGCAGCATTGGACGTGACAGCTGTCGATGCCGAACTGGCACGGATTGACGCCGACGCGGCTCTGCAGCGCGCGCGGCTCGACGCGGGCATTCCCAAGGCGCATCTGTCGGCGCTCGATTTCGATCGTTACCAGGGTGAGCTGGAACGGGCTTCGCGCGATTTTGAGGTGCGGTCAAAAGAGCGTGCGAGTGCCAGCGAGGCGGTTGCGCGTCGCCGTTCCGACGGTGATTTAGAGCTCGAACGCCTGCGCGCGCAGCTCTCGTTCCACGAGCTGATGGTGTCGTCAGCGCAAGTCCGTGCCACCATGGACGGTGTGATTGTCGCAGGCACGGATCCGCGTTCCGGGCAACGTATTGTTGAAGGCGCCAGCGTCTCGCCTGGGAACGAAGCCGGTCGAATCATCGGCGCTTCCGGGCGGCTTATGGTGCGTGCCTATGCGCCGGAGACCGATCGCGAACGCCTTGCGACTGGTCAGGCGGTGAGCCTGAAGTTCGATGCGCTTCAAGTTCGGCTCGACGCCAACGTCGAGCGAATTTCTGCGGCGCCAGACAATCGCCGCGAGTGGGGCGAGGGTCGCTGGCTCACGGTCGATATCGGATTGCCTGCGACCGACGCGAGGCTCATGCCGGGCATGAGTGTACGCGTGGAAACCGACGCGATTGCACCGCTGCAGCGTAGCGCCTCGGACGTTCGCAGCATCACGGTCGATGGCGAAGTGTTCGCGCAGCGCAGTTCGGAGATTTCACCGCCGCAAGTCGACGATTTGTGGCAATTGACCTTGACCCAACTCGCCCCGGAAGGAGCACCGATCAAAGCCGGGAAGCCGGTGGCGGTATTCGACGGTTCGGGTCTCGTGCAAAGGGTCGTCACTGCACAATCGAGCCTCGCCGAGAAGCAAACGCAGCGCGAGCGTTTATTCCTGGAGCTGGCAGAACTTGAGCGACAGCAGAGGGTGGATCTGGAGTCGGCGCGTGCCGAACGCGACAAGGCTGCGCGTAAAGCGGAACAACCGGAGAACCTGATCGGTCGAATCGACTATGCCAAATTGGTCATTGATCGCGAGCGCACGGTTGCGCGCTATGAAAGTCAGCTGGCACGAGGTGTTGCGGGCAGCGCGCAACATGCGGCAGACCGCGCTTTGATCGGCGCCGAAATTGCACAGTTGGAGACGGAGTTGAACATGTTGCAGACAGCGCAAAAATCGATGGCGGTGCTGGCGCCGCGAGATGGCATCGTCTTGCATCTGAGCAGCTGGCAAGGCAAGTTCGCCGCAGGTTCCAGCGTTTTTCGTGGTCAATCGGTTGCGCAGATACCCGACCCGAGTTCTCTGGCGGTGCGGGCGCTGGTGCCGGAGCGCGAACTGCCCAGGCTCAAAAAAGGCGCGCGAGTCGTGGTGCGCGGCGAAGGTGGCGCTGGCGTTAATCTGGTTGGCGAAGTTGTGGATATCGGTCGAGTCGTACGTTCGCGTTCGCGCGTGCAACCAGAGCCAATCGTCGATGCCATCGTGGCAGTCGACAGCCAGGGCCTGCGGCCAGGGCAACCGGTGCGGGTCGAGATCGCTGTCGAGGGCGCGCCGTGATGTCGGGTTGTCCCTTCCCCCAGGACCATGCCATAAAACGGTGTCCTTTACCGCAGAGTTGCCGGGCAAAGGTGTCGATTCGGACGTTGCTCTCCCCCCGATGTCCGTGGCGAAGCCTCGTTATGGCCTGCTGGTGTCTGCCGCTTCTTCTCGGTGGATGTGCCGAGGATCGGACGCAGCTGCCTGTCGAGATGGTCGTGTCGGGCAAAGCCGAGCTCTTTGTTGAGGCGCAGGGAGAGTTGCGTTCCACGGCAGCGACGTTACTGCAAGTTCCGGGGCCGCAGTTCGCCAGTCGACAATTGACCTGGATGGTGCCCGATGGCACACGGGTGAAGGCTGGCGATGTCGTGGCGCGTTTCAGTGCGAGTCAAAGCGAACTCGAATTGACCCAGGCAGAAATCGACGTGCGGCGGCAGCTGCTGGCTCGCGCCGGGAAGCAGGGAGAGCTCAGTACGATAGGTGCGCGTCTGGATGCAGCCCTGGCGCAGGTTGACACCAATCTCGTCATCGCCGAACGTTATGCGGATGCGGACCTCGACATGTTCGCGCGCAACGAAATACTCGATGCCGTGCAGGATGCTGAATTCCTCGGTGTGCAGCGCAATTTTTTGACCTGGAAACAAGGCCAGTCAGAAGCGCGCGGTGCGGCTGAAGTTGCCGTCATCGATTCGGCCAAGGCCAGTGCCCAATCTCGCGTGCGTCAGCGAGATGAAGATCTCAAAGCACTGGAACTGCGGGCGCCGAACGATGGCGTGTTTGCCCTTGAGTCCGACTGGGGCGGCGAAAAGCCGCAAGTCGGCAGCAGTATGTGGGCCGGACGCGAGTTCGGTAGTTTGCCGGATCCAGGCAAACTTGAGGTGACGCTCGCCGTGCCACAGCTGGATGCTGAAGGTCTGACAGTGGGTGCCGAAGTCGAACTTTCGCCGTTGGGCCGCTCGGATTTGATCATCCGTACCCAGCTCTCGCAGGTCTCGCAGGCGGCGCAAGTTCGTAGCCGTGGAGATACCAGCAAATTTGTCACGATGCGAGCGCCTGTGCCAGCAGAGGACGCAGCGCGTCTGGGTTTGGTGCCCGGAGCCGGCGTGCGCGCCCGCCTGTATCACGCTCGTGCCCAAGACGTGCTCTCGGTACCCAATGTCGCTTTGATCGTAGATGGCCAAACCACCATGGTCGATGTGTTTCGCGGCGACAACGTCGAACGTGTCGGCGTAGAGCTCGGGGCGCGGGGCACAGCAAGGTCGGTGGTGCAATCTGGTTTGGTCGAGGGCGATCTGGTGCTGCTGATTCCTGATCGGAAGAGCGAAGGATGATCCGCCAGCGCGTTTGGAAGGAGGCCTTCGAGGAGTTGTGGCGTCGTCGCCTGCGGACCGCGTTGACGTTGCTCGGCATGATTTTCGGCGTTGGCGCCATCGTCGCGATGCTTGGCGTAGGCGAGGGTAGTCGCCAGGAAGCGTTGCGATTGGTCGAGGGTTTGGGCCTGAACAATCTGATCGTTGAGGCGAAAACGCTGGACACCGAAACGCTGCGTGAGGTGCGCGCGCGTTCGCCGGGTCTGAGCGCCAACGATGCGCGTGCGGCGCTTGATGTGGTGCCGGGCGCAATGCTGTATGCGGCTGAGAAGCGCGTGCGTACGTTTCTGGCGTTCAGCGATCTTGGCAGCGGCGATGCGCAGGCCAGCGGCGTCAGCGCGGACTATTTCGATCTGAGCAATCTGGTGGTCGCCAGCGGTCGCCCATTTACTGCCGAAGACGAGGCGGCATTTGCGGCCGTGGCAGTGTTGGGTCATGCGGCCGCGCGCACACTGTTTCCTGGCGTCGATCCGCTCGGCCAATGGGTCAAAGTAAATCATGCGTGGTTTGAGGTGATCGGCATACTCGCTGATCGTGACCTTTCGGCGGATCGTTTCGAGGGCGTGCAACTGGGCCTGGACAGCAATCGTATTTTTATTCCGCTGTCGACCGCGCAGGCGCGATTACGCTTTCAGCCGATGGAAGACCCAGTCGACAGGTTTCTGCTGAAGCTCGACGATCCGTCGCGTATCGAGGGTGGTGCGCGTGTGCTGGCCGCGCTGATGGATCAGCGCCACGCCGGGCAAGATGACTTTAGCTTGATCGTGCCGGCACAGTTGTATCAACAACATCAGCAAACGCAGCGCATTTTTCGCTTTGTCATGGGCGCGATCGCGGCGGTGAGTCTGCTGGTCGGCGGCATCGGCATCATGAACATCATGCTCGCCAATGTACTTGAACGTCGCCGCGAGATCGGATTGCTGCGAGCGATCGGCGCCCGTCGACAAGACGTCATTGCACAGTTCATGCGCGAAACCAGCGTCATCTGCGGCGTCGGCGCTTTCTTGGGCCTGGTCTTTGGAATGATGCTGGCCTACGCGATTGCCTGGCTCGCCGGCTGGCATGTTGGATGGGCACCGCTCCCAGTCATCGCCTCCGTGGTCTTGTGCGCGGCGATCGGCTTGCTGTTCGGCGTTTATCCCGCCCGACAAGCCGCAGAGCTCGATCCCATTGCGGCGCTGCGCAGCGACGCTTGACGCCATGCTTGAGCGCTCGCGCCGCGAAGTGCCTGTCGATCGGTTGACCGAGGCCGAACAACACCGCGTCGCGGACTGGGTTGCAGTTGAGGCCGCACTGGAACTCAGACTCGCAGCTCGCGGCGTTGAGCCTCGGGTACTGGCGACAACCATGCGCACGCCGGGACAGGATCTGGAGCTGGCGGCCGGCTATTTGTACGCCGAGAGCATTGTCGAGTCACGAGCGGACATCGCGGCGCTGGCGCCATGCAACAACGGCGAATCTGTGCGCATTGAGATCGCCGGGCCGCTGCCAGATTTCGCCCGGCTGCAGCGGGTTGGTACGATCAGCAGCGCCTGCGGCGCCTGCGGCAAGTCAATGGCGTCATTGGCGCTAACAGGCAGCGAAGCACGGTTGGCCGATGGCCCGCACGTGCGCTGGGAAATTCTGCGGTCCTTGCCGTCTGCTCTGCGTCAAGCGCAAGCGGGCTTTGCCACCACCGGTGGCACGCATGCGTGCGCACTTTTTGATGCGGATGGCGGCTTGTTGGCCGTGCGTGAGGACGTTGGTCGCCACAACGCGCTCGACAAATTGCTCGGCTATGCGTTGTTGTCCGATCGACTGCCCTGGTCTGGACGTATCTTGCTGTTGTCTGGCCGTGCCAGTTTCGAACTCCTGCAAAAGGCCGCCCGCGCCCGCGTTCCGGTCGTGGCGGCGATCGGCGCTCCATCGAGTATGGCGATCCAACTGGCCGAGGCGGCGGGCATCACTCTGATCGGCTTTTTGAGTGCACGTGGCTGCAACGTTTACAGCAATCCGGTGCGCGTACTCCGCTGATCGATCCTGGGGTTTTCCGTGTGAATCTGCATGGCACCATTGTGCACTCCGGTTATGATCGATGGGTTCGCTGCAGAGGACTTTCTATGCGTCGCCAGATGGGCTTTACCTTGCTTGAGATCATGGTGGTGGTCGCAATCATCGCGATCTTGTCGACTGTGGTCATTGTCAATCTTGCGGACGAGCCAGGTAAGGCGCGCGTATCGCGGGCTAAACAGGATGTTGCGGCGTTAGTCAGTGCGCTCGAAATGTACAAACTCGACAACATTCAATACCCTTCGACGCAACAAGGGCTGGAGGCGCTGGTGACGCGCCCGGGTGGCGAACCTGCGGCGCCGAATTGGAAACCATACGTGCAAAAGCTCCCGCCCGATCCCTGGAACCGGCCGTACCAATATCTCAGCCCAGGGCAACGCGGTCGTTACGATGTTTTTTCGCTCGGCGCGGACGGCAAGGTTGGCGGCGAAGGCGAAAACGCCGACATCGGCAATTGGTGATGCACCGCGGCTTCACGCTGCTGGAGACTTTAGTCGTGGTCGCATTGATCGCCATCATCGCTGCGAGCGTCGTTCTGAGTGCCGCTGCGGGTACTTCCCGGCAACTGGAAAACGAAGCACAGCGCTTGCGTGCGATTGCTGAACTTGTGTGCGATCGAGCAACGATCGAAGCAGGGTTCTTCGGACTCGGCTTCGCTGAGCGTGCATATGTGGGCTTCCGATTTGGCGCAAACGGTTGGGAGCCGGTGGGCCATGCTGGACCGCTCGCCGCACGTCAACTGCCGAAGGGCTTTGTGTTGCAGCGCGGCGATACGGTTTTGGAACGCAATTTGCCAGCTGAACCGCAGTGGATTTGTTCGCCTGCGGGCGACAGCGCAGATTTCGACATGCGTGTGGCCAGTGCGGACGGGCAGTGGCGCATCGATTTGAACGAGCGAGGTCAATGGCAGGCAACCGCGGTTTTACCCTGATTGAGGTGCTCGTTGCACTGGCTGTGTTGGCGATCGCCTTATCGGCCGCCGTGATGGCCACGGGCCAGTACGCTCGTGGGCTCGGCCAACGTCAGGACCTGGTGTTGGCGCGATATGTGGCGGCAAATGTCATTGCCGAAACGCGCCTGGGTGAACGCTGGCCGCAGTTGGGCGAACGTGATGGTGAAGTCCGCATGGCCGGGCGTTCGTGGCGCTGGCGGCTGCGCGTGAGCGACACGCCCGACGGCGATATGCGCCGCCTTGATGCCAGTGTTTTTCCGGCCGATGCGGATGTCTCTGTTGCCGCACCGATTGTGACCGTTTCTGGTTTCGCTGGCGCACGATCGAGGTCGCCGTGAGGCAGCGTGGATTTACTTTGATCGAGCTGTTGGTCGCCTTGGGCGTTTTTTCAGTGGTTGCCGTGATGTCCTATCAGGGGCTCGCTGCGATGGCGCGGAATCAGGAGGGCATTGAGGTCGCGGCAGGGCGGCAGCGTGCCATCGAACTGACACTGCTGCGCCTGGAGCGCGATTTGAGCCAGGCATTGGCACGACCGGCGCGTGGGCCATATGGAGAAGATCTGCCAGCGATGGTCGGCGGCGACCAGAGTATCGAATGGACATCGATGGATCTGGTCGCGATCAATGGTACTGTGGGTCCGCAACTGCAACGGATCAACTATTCGCTGGTCGGCAGACAATGGCGTCGTCGTGTTGACTCCGTGATCGACCGCTCGCCGCGCGATACCGCAGCGGTACGCGTGGTGCTCGACGATGTCGAGCGGGTCAGTTGGCGGTATATCGAAAACGGAGTGGAACGTATCGACCAATGGCCACCGCGATTGGGCCGTTTGCCGAGCGAGCGTTTGCCCAGAGCGGTGGAGATCCGTCTGGTCCTGAGCGATCTGGGTGACATTGTCAGGCTCATCGAACTGCCCGAGACGCGTCCGTGAAGCGCTCGGGGAGGCAATCGCAACGCGGCGCCGCGCTGCTGCTGGCACTGCTGGTGGTCGCGCTCGCCACCATGATTGCGGTGCGGATATTCACAGTGAGCACATCGAGCATGGCGCGCACCGAATCCCAGGCGCGCCTGGCGGATGCTGCGCATCTGGCCAAGGGGATGGAAGACTGGGCGATTGTGCTGCTCTGGCGCGACGCGGAATCGGGCGATGGCATTGATACGCGCAGCGATGCCTGGGCGAGCACGCTGCCGCCGCTGCCCGTGCCAGGCGGTGTGATCGCCGGCAAGCTTGAGGACCTGGATGGCCGTTTCAACCTCAATTCGCTGCTGCGCAACGGCGAGCGCGATCCTGTGGCGATGGCGCGATTCGCGCGACTCTTGGCCGCGCTCGAATTGGACACCGCGTTGTCGGACGTGGCAGCAGACTGGATCGACGCGGATGCGCAAGCGCAGGGGCAGGGCGCCGAAGATTTGGAGTATCTGCGCGCTGACCCGCCTTATCGAGCCGCCAATCGCGCCTTCGCGCATGTCTCCGAGCTGCGCAAACTAAAGGGGATCGACGACAAGATCTACGCGCGTCTGGCGCCAGAGGTGGCCGCGCTGCCGCCAGAAACCGGATTCAACGTCAATACCGCCAGCGTTGCCGGATTCATGAGCCTTGCCGATGGGATCAGCGAAGAACTCGCCAAACGCCTTTGGTCCAATGGCCGAGCGCAATACCGCAATATCGCTGACATCGTCGATGCCATCACCCAAGCCGGTGTGGTGATGGATCCGGCGTCGATGCAAGACCTGAAAGTCTCATCGGATTTCTTCGTCGCCCGCGCTGATGTTCGACTCGGCGATCGGGATTTTCGCTTCTACAGCCTGATCCAACGCACCCCGGCCGGTGGTTATGTACGGCAACGGGTGCAGGGTGCGTTCTGGTGATCGCTCCAGGGCCAGCTAAGGCTGGATCAAGGGCTCATTCGGGTTCGCCTTCGTAATCCTGCCTCAGCTCACTCAGGTTCGAACACTACAGCCGGATCTGAGCTGTCGAATTTTCGACCTTGCGAGTCTGAAAACTGGATTCGGTAGTCGATTCTTGCGGCGCCGACGTCAGTGTTTGATGCAGTAACCGTCAAACTTTGGCCGGATCCAGACACACTAATGCTATCAGACGACTTTTCGGGATCCTTCTCGATGTCGACGACTTCGACGAAGCTGAAACCAGTTGTGCCCTGAGCGAAACTGTACACGATGGCTTTGGTCGTGTTCTGCGGCACACTTTCTGTGCCCTGATCACTGAATGTGACCACGTAGTCTGGGTACGTACCGGTGATCGTCACGCTCACGTTGGTCGTAATATCAATGCTCATTTGGTCCCCCTGAAGTTGTGTTAGAAAAACGTACTCTGGTTTCTCTGATCTGCCGATCTAACGCCATGGCGAGATCAGCGGGACCAATCTCGCGCATTACGCGAAGGCGCGCAAGCCTTAAGCGGAGCATCGGGCGGCTTTCCACTGCTTCTTCGGCGGCGAGCTTCTCCAGTGCTGCGTGGTGACTCTGCATTTCCTTCGGATATACCCGCGCCAAAGCTGCCATGCATTGGTAGAGCCGTGCGAGGCGAATGCTTGACCATTCCCCTCCATTGAGTAACGACTCTATTGAGGCGCGCATCTCTTCGATCGTTGGCAGAGCATCACCACCACGTTCGGCACGAGCGACAACAGAGAGTGCCTTGGTTTCAGCGAGCTCACTCGCGGTCAGCTGATTCAAGATCGGTTCGCCCGCGATGCGTTCAGCACGCGCCATGAGCGCTTCGAAATTGGCGCCTGGCAGTCGGGAAAGTTCGATCAAAATTCTTGCATGAATCGCAAGCCGACGAGGCTGCGTTTGATCGTTCTCGATGTCGACCTCGGAAAGCTGCAACGCTTGCGTCAGTTGCGCGCGCGCAATATCGACCAGTCCAAGATCGACTGCTTGCAGGCCCAACGCCGTTCTGAAGTTTATCGCCATCTGGCGTTCGATGGCGTTTTGCGGTTCGGAATCGCCAACCAACTGCAAAGCTGCATTCGTTGTGGTCCATGCCGACACTTCGTCGCCCAATTCCAGATATACGTCCGCCAACCATGCCTGGGTATTTGCGATGTCGCTGGCGACGTCGATCCCCGCTTGCGACACAGCGCGCATCCGATTCAATGCTTCCGCAAAGAAACGCCGGGCATTCTGGAAGTCTCCCGTCGACCGCGCCAACGTCCCCAGATTTGAGTTCGCGTACGCGACTTCGAGTTGCCGCTTTGCGTCATTGGGCGCGCGCTGCGAATATGTTAGGGCAGCCGCCAGATAGTGTCGCCAGTGGCGCTCTGCAGAGGGGAAGTCATCTTGCCTAAAAGCGATCATCCCTCGCCAGTACGAAATGGTTCCAGATTCGAGCAGCAAATCGTCATTCTGCGCAGCCTCTTCCCAACGGACCAACACCTTCGCGGCAGTCGTTAGCGTCTCATTTGCGAGCGGAAACTGCTGGCGAGTCACCTGAACTTCGCCCAGTGTTCGCAGCGCGCGGGCTCTGACTAGTCCGCTTGCTTCGTCAATCGATACAGTTGCGCCAAGGTACCTGAGCGCCTCGTTACTGACGCCATCCAGTAAATCCAAACGCCCAATCGGCCGCAACTTGTCCGCGAAATCCCCAAGCATGTATTGAATCAATCGCTCAGCATCGTTGCGCCGCTGTTCGGCGAGTGTCTGGGCGGCCTGCGCCTGGCGCATACCGTGCAGCGCCAGCAGTGTGCCGCTGGCAATCGCCAGCACGATCAGTGTCGCCGCGACGCTGGCGATGCGGTTGCGGCGCACCAGGCACCAAAAAGAGTAGCCGGGCGATTGGCTATAAGCGAGTACCGGACGGCGTTGCAACCAACGGCCCAAATCGTCGGCGAAACTGGCGGCGCTCTCGTAGCGTTCGTCGCGCTCGGGCGATAGTGCCTTGGCGGCCACCGCGAGCAGCTCTTTGGGTGCCGAGACGAGCGCCTTGTCGAGAAACTCCGAATCGATGCCGCGTTCGAGACCGCGGCTCAAGCGTTTTTGCACCGCGTTTCGAAATACCGTGCTGTCGATGGCGCCGCTCTCGGTCTTGAGGTTGCCACATCGCGCCAGTGCCTCGGCGAGCATCATCCCAAGCGCATAGATGTCGGTACGGGCATCGATCCCCAGATCGTTGGGGCGCTTTTGTTCGGGCGACATGTACGCCGGTGTACCTACCGAGCGCGACTGGTCAATCTTCATGGCGGCGCCGGGCGTAGAACCCATGGCGATACCAAAATCGATGATCTTGGGCAGTGCCTCGCCGTCTGCGACATGCACCAGCACATTGAGCGGCTTCAGATCGCGGTGGATCAACCCACGCTGGTGCGCGTGCTGCACGCCGGAGGCGATTTGGACGAACAACCTGGCGAGTTGTGAGTACTTAAGTGGGTGTTCGCGTTGAAATTGGTCCAGCGGCGCGCCAGGCACGTACTCCATCGCAAAGAAAAGCGCCCCATCGGGCAGCCGCCCAGCATCGTAGATTTGTGCGATCGCGCGATGAGACAACTGCGCGAGCGCTTGTCGCTCAATCTCGAAATAGGCCTCGGCGACCGCCGAACGCTGTTCGTGCGCCATCAGCTTGATCGCGACATAGCGCTTCAGCGGGGTGAGTTGCTCGGCCAGCCAGACCACGCCCATGCCGCCTTTGCCCAAGCGCTGCTTGAGCACGTAGGGTCCGAGCTGCTGCCCCGGTTCCCAGTCGGCGCTGCTGGCGATTTGCGCCCAATCTTCGAGCAGCGTGTGTGGCTTGGGATAGGCGCTGGTATGTTCGGCGTTGACGGACATTGCTCATCGGATGGTCGATTGCGTGCAACTATAGGCTGGTTGGCAGGCTGTTGAGAAACCGGACATGCGCCGGACTCGCGACTTGAGAAACGCACAGGAAGTGCGTTCCTCAACAACGGGTTGGGCGCTCATTGGTCAGAGATTGGAGACCCTTTGGTCGTCATAGCAAGAACTCAGCCCAGGCTCGCTATAGTCTTTGCACTGAAAACAGAAGCCTGCCTTGCATGTCCTCTTTGCGAACTCTCATCGAAACCGCCTTTGAACGTCGCAGCGAACTGTCGCCGCAACAAGGCTCGCCGGACCTGCGTACCGCGGTACGCGAGGTACTACAGAGCCTCGAAACGGGTGAGCGACGGGTCGCCGAGCCGACGCCAGGCGGCTGGCAAGTCAACGAGTGGATCAAGAAAGCGGTGCTATTGCACTTCAAGATCACGGCCAGTGTGACCATGCCGGCACAGCCCGCTGCGTATTACGACAAAGTCGCACTGCGCTTTGCTGCGGCCGACGCGGCGCAGTTCGAGGCGGTTGGCGCGCGTGTGGTTCCTGGCGCTGTGGTGCGCGAAGGGGCGTATATCGGCCGCGATGCCGTACTCATGCCGAGCTTCGTGAACATCGGCGCGTATGTTGGCGCCGGAACCATGGTCGATACCTGGGCGACGGTGGGTTCATGTGCGCAGATCGGACGCAACGTTCATTTGTCGGGTGGCGTTGGGATCGGTGGCGTCCTGGAGCCCTTACAGGCAGCACCGACGATCATCGAAGACGATTGTTTTATTGGCGCGCGCTCGGAAGTGGTCGAAGGCGTGATCGTCGAGCGTGGCAGCGTGATTGGCATGGGTGTGTATCTCGGGCAAAGCACCCGCATCTACGATCGTTCGACCGGGCAGATCAGTTATGGGCGCGTGCCCGCAGGCTCGGTGGTGGTTTCAGGAGGCCTGCCTGCGGCGGATGGATCGCATAGTTTGTATGCGGCGATCGTCGTCAAACGCGTCGACGAAAAAACGCGCTCGAAGACCAGCATCAACGAGCTGTTGAGGAGTTAGAGCACGATGCGCGTACAAGCTTTAGCCGAGGCGCTGATTTCGCGTGCGTCGATCACACCCGACGACGCCGGTTGTCAGGCACTGATTGCGGAGCGTCTGGCGCAGTGCGGCTTTCGCGCCGAACACTTGCGCTTTGGCGAAACTGATAACCTCTGGATCACGCGTGGCAGCGGTGCGCCGGTCCTGGCTCTGGTTGGCCATACCGATGTGGTTCCGCCCGGGCCGCTGGAGCAGTGGTCGAGCGCGCCTTTCGAGCCCGATGTGCGCGACGGAAAACTCTACGGTCGCGGTGCCGCGGACATGAAGGCGTCCATCGCGGCAATGGTCTGCGCAGCGGAAGAATTTGTCGCTGCCATGCCCGATCACACAGGCACGCTGGCGTTATTGCTGACCAGCGACGAAGAAGGCCCGGCACGCGATGGCATTCAAGCCGTGATGCCTTGGCTGAAAGAGCGTGGCATCGCCATCGACTATGCACTGATTGGCGAGCCATCGTCGTCGACGCGCCTGGGTGATCGTGTGCGCATTGGTCGACGTGGATCGATGCACGGCTATCTCACGGTCAAGGGGATTCAGGGCCACGTGGCCTACCCTGAATTGGCGCGAAATCCGATTCACCAGGCGGCTCCGGCGCTGGCACAGTTGGCGGCAACACAGTTCGACCAGGGCAACGCGCATTTCCCACCGACATCGTTCCAAATCTATGAGGTGAGGGCCGGCACCGGTGCGAACAACGTCATCCCCGGCGAGTTGTTCGTGAACTTCAATTTTCGCTATGGCACGGCGAGTACTGAAGCCAGCCTGCGTGCGCAAGTCGAGTCGATCCTGGATGCGTTCGGTCTTGAATACGAGTTGCGCTTTCGCGTTTCCAGCGAGCCTTTTTTGACGGTGAGCGCAACGCTGATCGACGCCGTTCAAGCGGCGATCCAATCGGAACTTGGCATCGCGACGGTACTCGATACTGGCGGTGGCACCTCGGATGGCCGCTTCATCGCGCCAACGGGCGCTGAGGTCGTTGAACTGGGTCCCATCAATGCCAGCATTCATAAGATCGATGAACACGTTGCCGTGGCCGATCTCGAACCGCTGGCGCGCACCTATCGGCAGGTGATCGAGCGGCTCCTGGGTTAGGCGAGCGCGTCCGCGTGATGCTGCAAATGATCGGCGATGAAACTCTGGATGAAGAAGTAGCCGTGATCGTAAGCGTCATGTCGTCGTAGCCTGATCGGTTGCCCCATTTCAGCGCATACCGCTTCCAGCCGTTCGGGCTGCAACTGTTCGACCAGAAACTTATCCGCCATCCCCTGGTCGACCAGCAGCGATGCACAGCGATGCCCGGCCCGCAGCAGGGAGCAACTGTCGTGCTGCGCCCAGGCCGTTGGGTCGTCGCCCAGATAACGCGGCAACACGCGTTGCCCCCAAGGAACGGCGGACGGTGCCACAATCGGGGCAAACGCCGACACGCTCTTGAAAATTTGCGGACGTTTGAGAGCCAATGTCAGCGCGCCGTGACCACCCATCGAGTGTCCAAGCACGCCGCAGCGATCTTGGTCGGCGCCGAAGTCTGCGGCGATGGCGAGAAGCTCGTGTTCGATCCAACTGGCGAGGCGAAAGCGCTCGCGCCACGGATCAGCTGTCGCGTCCAGCCAAAATCCGGCACCCTCGCCGAAGGTCCAATCGTCCGTCGCACCCGCAAATCCCGTGCCGCGCGGACTGGTGTCCGGCATCAGGAGCATCAGTCCGAGCTCCGCTGCGATACGCTGGGCGCCGGCCTTGATGGCAAAGGTCTCTTCGGTGCAGGTCAGGCCCGCGAGACAAAATACCACTGGCGCGCCGCGCGGATTGGGCGGCGAAAACAGCGCAAAGCGCATCGGCCCGTTGCAGTGCTTCGACTCGTGCCGATAAAAGCCTTGCACGCCGCCGTGACAGCGGTGTTCGGCGAGGATCTCGATGGCCATCAAAAAAGAACCACGCTGCGAATGGACTCGCCGCGATGCATCAGCTCAAAGCCATCGTTGATGCGTTCCAGCGGCATCGTATGCGTGATCAGGCTGTCGATATCAATGCGGCCTTCCATATACCAATCGACGATCTTCGGCACATCGGTGCGTCCACGCGCGCCACCGAAGGCGCTGCCGCGCCAGTTGCGTCCGGTGACCAGTTGGAACGGGCGCGTCGAAATCTCTTTGCCGGACTCGGCGACGCCGATGATCACGGATGTTCCCCAGCCTTTGTGGCAACACTCGAGCGCCTGACGCATCAAGGTGGGGTTGCCGACGCACTCGAAGCTGTAGTCGGCGCCACCTTTGGTCAGCGAGACCAAATACGCGACGAGATCGCCGTCGACTTCTTTAGGGTTCACGAAATCCGTCATGCCGAATTTTTCGGCGAGGGCGCGCTTCGCGGGATTGATATCGACACCAACGATCTGCGCCGCGCCGACCATCCGTGCGCCTTGAATTACGTTCAAGCCGATACCGCCGAGGCCGAACACAACCACGCGCGAACCAGGCTCGACTTTGGCCGTGTAGATCACGGCACCGATCCCCGTGGTCACGCCGCAGCCGATGTAGCACACCTTGTCGAACGGCGCGTCTTCGCGAATTTTCGCCACCGCAATTTCCGGCAGCACGATGTAGTTGGCGAAAGTCGACGTTCCCATGTAGTGATAGATCGGTTCGCCGCCAATCGAAAATCGGCTGGTGCCATCCGGCATCAGCCCCTGACCTTGCGTGCTGCGAATCGCCTGGCAGAGATTGGTCTTGGGATTCAAGCAGTACTCGCATTCACGGCACTCTGGTGTGTACAGCGGAATCACGTGATCGCCCTTGCGCACGCTCTTCACACCCGCGCCGACATCCACCACGACACCTGCGCCTTCATGGCCGAGTATTGCCGGAAACTTGCCTTCGGCATCGGCGCCAGACAGTGTGTACGCATCGGTATGACAGATGCCCGTGGCGCGAATGTCAACCAGCACTTCCCCGGCGCGCGGGCCATCGAGATCGACGGTTTCAACGGTCAACGGCGCTCCTGCGCGATAGGCGACGGCGGCTCGAACTTTCATGGCGGTTCTCCTGGTAACTTGCCTGAAGTCTACTGGAGCCGCGCCCTGTCAGAGTTAGTTGTGTCCAGTAGTGCGTGGAGCGCGGTGGTTCTGTGGCACTGCGGTGGTTTCAGCCTTCTGGCAATGAACCCCGTCGGTTCAATAATCCGACGAGTGGTCATTAATGGCCACTTGACAAGAGAATAGAGTTGAGAATAATACGCGGCACTCATTCGGAGGTTCTTGCATGATCAAGCACGGTATTCCCTGTCGACCGCATGGATTCAATCCAATGCGCCGTCGCGCGTAGCCTTGCTTGTCAGGGCTGCGTTGGCAGCCCTGAGTATGCTTTGATTCTCTAAAGCCCTCGGTGCTGCTGCACCGGGGGTTTTTTATTTTCCAGCACCCCCTGAGTTCAACGTCGAAAAAATCGTTTTCGACGACGGACGATTATTGCCTGGAATATACGAATTTCGAATCGGATTAACGGCCGATTCAAACAGCGCATCGAAACGGCGTGTTTTTCTAGCGATAACCGGTTTATGGGAAACCATGCCGGTCTGGCGTTGATGGCTTTGCCGTTCAACGTACCGGGAAACACGATGTTCGGTGACCGTGGACTGGAGCCCAATCGGGGGCCTTCGGTGGTTCGACTCCACCCAGCCCAACATGCGTAGCTCATGGGTAGAGCAAGTCACTGTTAATGACTCGGTAGCGGGTTCGACTCCCGTCGCAACGGCCTGTCACGCCGCATGGAAGTAAGACCGGCCGGGCGGTTCCCGGCATCCGCGTCGCGAGACGCGGCGCCAAGGGCCCCGGCGTGTTGGGTGCTGGCGGTATCCGAGCCGGGCAGGGCGGATACGCGTCAGTCCAATACGCAGCGTTAGACGCGTTCTGCGCGGTGGTCAAGCGGGTGGCGAATGTAGTGGATACGCCATCGGTACGAAGCGCATCGCTTGCGATGCACAGGCCGATGGTCATGCCGCCGATCGCAAGTCACTCGCCCCATCGCCCACGCCGGCGGCGTGGGGCTCTGGGCGTTATCCAACGATATGAAAAACAACAAGGAGATGTGCCATGTACTTCACTCGAACCCAGGTGGCTGATAACGAGCGCGCAATCGAGTTGCACGATGGACGCTTTCAGCGTGTGCTCGCGCCGGGACGTCACCTTCGCTATGGCTTGGGCCGCGCGCCGCAATTCTTGACCGATCGTCTCGATCGACCGCAGGTCAACGTGGCCGGCATCGAGGCGCTGTTTCGCTTGCACCGCGGCGCGCTCGAGGCCGAGATCGTGGAGGTCGATTTGGCCGCAGATGAGGTTGGGCTGGTGCGTGAGCGCGGCAAACTCGTGCGCGTTTTGGCGCCGGGCTCGCGGCAGTTTTACTGGCGCGCCTCCGAGCCGATCAGCGTCGAGCGGATCGACCTGAAGGCGGGCGCTGCGGTCGGGGCGCGAACGCTGACCGCGTTGCGTGCGCCGGGTTCGACGGAATTGGCGAAGGACGTAGCGCAGGCCGTGCAGTTGGTCGAGGTCGGTGCCGAACAGACAGGCTTGGTGTGGATCGACGGTGCGCTCACGCAAACCTTGTCGTCCGGGGTCTACGGCTTCTGGCGTTTCGGTCGCAGCCTGCGCGTTGAGACCGTGGATATGCGACTGATCGAGTTGGATGTCAGCGGCCAGGACATCCTGACGCGCGACAAGGTCAGCATCCGCGCCAACGTGTGCGCTGTGTATCGCGTCACCGATGTCGTGAAGCTGAAGTCGCGGGTTGCAGACGTCAAGGCGTATGCCTATCGCGAGCTGCAGTTCGGCTTGCGTCAGGCGTTGGGAGCGCGGTCTTTGGATGCGTTGCTGCAAGACAAGGGCGTGGTCGACGTCGAGATCGCCGAGTACGCGCGAGCCAAGCTCGATGATGTGGGCGTGCAACTGGTGAGCGTAGGCGTCAAGGACCTGATCTTGCCGGGCGAGATGAAGGCGCTGTTGAACCAGGTGGTCGAGGCCGAGAAGCTGGCGCAGGCCAACTTGATCAAGCGTCGCGAGGAAACCGCCGCCACGCGCAGCTTGCTGAACACCGCAAAGCTGCTGGAAGAGAGTCCGGTGTTGCTGCGGTTGAAGGAACTGGAAGCGCTGGAGAAGATCACCGGCAACGTTGGGCAACTCAACGTGTTGGGCGGTCTCGAGAGCGTCATGAAGTTGCTGCCGAAGTGAGTTGGAATGCGCCGGGCAATGGGGCCCGGCGCTTGGGCGCGGATTTCTCGCTAAACTCGACACCAACAAGCCAGGAAACATGACCGCGTGCGCGAACAAAGCTTCTGGGCGAAGATCAAGGAACGCCGTGTACTGCCGCTGCTGGCGGGCTATTTCGGTCTGATGTGGGCGCTGGTGCAGTTTTTGAGCTTTATGGTCGAGCGCTATGGCTGGCCGGATCGATCGGTCGATTTGTCGCTCACGGCAATGGTCAGCGGTGCACCACTGGCGATTCTGCTCATTTGGCGAATCGGGGCGCCGGGCCCAGCGATCTTCTCCGGATTGGATCGTGCGCTCATTGCGCTGTTTGCTCTGCTGTGCGCGGGCAGCGTCGGCTGGCGCTTCGCGCTACAGCCGGAGCAACCGACCTCCTCAGCTGCGGCCGAGACGCCTGCAACCCCCTCAGTACCAAAGGCGCGGCGCGAAGAGCAGGTGAGCGACGTGCTCATCTATGCCTTCGACGCAGGCGGCGCGCCGAACGACGCCTGGATGCAATTTGGATTGCCCTTGCTGGCCGAGTACGATCTCTTTTTCGATGGGCGTTTTGCGGCGCGCTCGGTGCTTTCGACGACGACACCGGCGCTGATGGCATTCCTGGAGCGCAATGGCGTGAAGGAAATTGTGGCCGCACCCGCCGCCGTTCGCCGTCGCGCTGCGGTTGCGCTCGGGTTTCGTGCGATCGTGAGCGGGCGCATCGTTCGCGACGGACCGATGTTCAGGATGATTGTCGACATCTACCGACTTCGGCCCGATGCCACGCTCGGGCCTTTCGAACTGAGCGCGCGCGACGAATGGGACGCGATCAACCAACTGGCAGCGCTCGTCCGCACGGAACTGGCGCCGCCAAAGGCCTTGGCGCAAGCCAACGATCCGGATATTCGGAGCGTGACCACGGAGTCGCTTGAGGCGGCGAAGTCTTACGTCGAGGGCAACGTGCGCGTCATCCTGGGCAAGGATCGTGTTGGCGCCACACAGGCGTTCGAAAAGGCACAGTCGCTCGATCCTAACTTCTTGATCGCCAAATACCTCAGTGTGACCGTCAATCCCAACAACACGATGCTGGAGGGATTGCCAGCATTGGAAACCATGTTGCCGCATCTCGATGTGCTACCAGTCAATTTCCGTTTCACGATCCAACGTTTCATTGCACAGGCGCGCGACGACAAGACCGGTGAGCGTCAAGTACTTGATACCTGGGCGCGCACTGCACCATGGGATCGCGCGCCGCGATTGGCGATCGCCGAACTGCGACTAAGCGAAGATCCGAACAATGCGGAGGCGATGGATGCGATCAAAACGCTGACGCTGGAATCGGGATCCGCCTCTGAGATGTCGTCGCGCGCCACGATGTTCCTGCGCCAGCGGCGTAGCGACGATGCCCTGCAACTCGCGGAACAAGCATTGCGCCTCGATCCGACAGACTATTCGACGCTGCGAGCGTTGGCATCTATCGAAAGCGTACGCGGTGGTCATACGCAAGCGGCGGATTATCTTGGGCAGGCCCAAGCGGTGCGCCCCGATCTCATTTCGGCAGACCTGCAGCGTGCCCGGCTGCGACATGATCTGGGCGAAGGCGAAGCTGCGTTAGCCGATATTGATAAGCTGCTTGCGCGCAAACTGGACAATCAGCAACGCGATTTGGCGTTGAAAGCCAAGTCTGATCTGCAGATCGCGCTCGGCCAGATTCGGCAAGCGCACCAGACCATCAAGCTCCGCAGCGCTTTGCCCGCATCTTTGCTGGACAACGCAATATTCGAACGTTACCTGCCTTACGTGGGTCCGTTGGCCAGCACCCTGAGCGAAAGCAAGGTGCGCTCCTGGTTCGGAATGTGTCAACCTTTTTCCAACGTTTTTCGTCAATTATTAAGATGAACAATCGGGATGTCAGATGGCTCGGTTGGTGGTGGTTGAGAAGCAAAGCTGCCGCTGGCCTCGATGAGC
>JALHMH010000045.1:18840-33671 GCA_022844165.1 Lysobacterales bacterium | reverse complement strand
AGCTCCTTAATTCATTTGTACAATGAGCAAGCTCACGTTGCACAATCCGCCACTGCTCGCCTGATCGTAGACAATACGGGTCACGGTTTTTCCGGCCAGGGCGGCGGACATAACCAAATCGTGCATAGATTCCTGCTGGGCTTCAGTGCCGGTGATGTAGAAGTACCCCCATTGGCAATTGAAGGTGGCGGGACTGGACAAAGCGAAAAATGGCCCGCCTTGGCTACCGATCGCGGTCACTTTCCAGGCACCGCTCTTGTCATGAGTCGCAGCGTTCGCCTGAGACCCCATGATCGCAAGACCGGCCCAGATGCCTAACAATTTAAAGTAAGCCCATAATTGTTTGTACCAAAAATCCATGGCGGCAACCTAAAAATACAGTTGGACGTTATGATCAAGCGAGCTCACACGCGGAGACGAATTTCTCGGACAGCGCTCTGTTGATAGCGAACCCACTTCATTTCCTCTTTAAAGTGCATCTACCGGTTGAGTGGCATTTGGATTGGTGAACCCAGTAGTGTCGGCATCAGTGTTGGTTTCAATTTGCGCCGTACTGCGCCGGTTGGCTTGAATGAACTTGCTAAGTTGACGCCGACGACTTTGAAATATTTGGCGCGAATGGTCATTGCGAGCGGACCTGAACAGCCTTGATCGATGCATCGAGTGGCAGACCGCCAGACTGCCGGCCAATCACCCGCCGAGGACGCGTTGCAGATGGCGCGCACATTCGGCGTTCCTTCAGAACGCTTGGGAAATTCACGAGCACCAACCCCGGGAACTGTTCAACATCGGCGAGTACCACCAACCCTATGGCGAGAGTCGCCCACAGTCGGGCCCTCGGCTGTCGCCGATCAGTGGACATTCGCCGATCGACCGCTCTGGCGCGAAGTTTGCGTGCGTGGATCGCAAAACCACGAGGACGATACCGATGTCGGCAGAGCACGGATCTGTGCGCGGGCGGATTTTGCTGGCGCGGCAAGCCGGCGATATCGACGTTTCGTTGATGCGCCCGGCCGTGCCCGAATCTAGTGTGCCGGAGCATGTGCACGATGAGATGCACCTGGTCCTGCTGCTCGGCGGCGCCTATGTGAGCACTGCGGCTGGCATGCCGCCGGTTTGCCAGGAACCAACGCTGGTGTTCAATCCGCCCGGTGTGGAGCACCGCGATCGGTTCCGAAGTCGCGACGGTTTGTTTCTCGTTGTGACACAGCCCGCCGCTGCCTTCGCGGCGAGCACCGACGGCGTTCGGGCGCCAGCGCAGCGGCTCGGTGCGATGGCGATGAGCCAGGCGATGAACTTGCTGCGCGCCGTCGCCAACGATGATCCGTGCACGCCGCTGGTCGTGCAGTGCCTGCTGGCCGAATTGCTGGGCAACCTCGGCCGTGCCGACGCTGCGACGCCGGACGCGCCCGTGCTCCGCCGGGCGCTCGATTTCCTGCATTCGGCCAACGGCTGGCCGGATGTCGCAACGCTGGCTGCCACGGCGCAAGTACACCCGGTTTACCTCGCCCGCGTTTTCCGCCGCGCGCTGGGCGTGTCGCCCGGACAATACGTGCGCCGCCTCCGGGCGCTCGCTGCGATGCGCTGTCTGGCGCGAGGGCACAGCGCCGACGCTGCGGCGCTGCGCTGCGGTTTCGTCGACGCCAGCCATTTGGGTCGCTGCCTGCGCCGGGAACTTGGCGTCCGTCCCGGCATGCTGCGGCGCGCCGCGAAACGTAGTCAGGTTTCAAGCGTACCGGTTCGATCTCACCGCGAAGGCTAAAGTGATTGCCGTTGCGCCGGTCCGACCCGCAGCGAACGTCATACTTTGCCAAGGAGTTGCGATGAACAAGAGCTGCCGCTGGTCTGGCTTGCTGAGCCTCTTGCTGATGTCACTGTTTGCGAGTGCCGAGGCGCCCTTCGATGGCGTTCGCGAGCGGCTGACGCGCGGCGATTTCAAATCGATTTCGAGCGTGCTGCTGGCGCAAGACGGCGAGGTACTGTTTGAGTACTACGCCGCAGGCGGCGATCGCGACACCCTGCGCAACACGCGATCGGTGACCAAAACTCTAACCGGAATGCTGACCGGTTTGGCGATCGCCGACGGCCATCTGCGCGATACCGCGGTGCCGATCCTCGACATCCTGCCGAGGTCGATGCGTCGAAAAATGGCCCATGCGGATCCGCGCAAGCTCGCAATCTCCGTTGAGGATCTGCTGACCATGTCCTCGGCGCTGGAATGCGACGATGAGAATTCGTACTCGCGCGGCAACGAAGAGCGCATGTACCTGATCGAAGACTGGGTGCAGTTTTATCTTGACCTGCCGATCCAGGGGTATCCGGCCTGGATCGCCAAGCCGATCGACTCGCCGTTCGGGCGCAGTTTTCGCTATTGCACGGCCGGCGTTACAACCCTGGGCGCCGTGCTGCAAGCGGCTGTTGGGCAACCGCTGCCGGCTTACGCTGAGCAGCGCCTGTTCGCGCCGCTCGGTATCCCATCCGCGCTATGGCAATACTCGCCGCTGGGTCTGGCGCAGGGCGGCGGTGGATTGAGCCTGCGCACCCGCGATCTCTGGACACTCGGGCAACTGTACCTCGATGGCGGCCGCCATCATGGCAAACAGGTCGTGCCGGCCCACTGGGTGCAAACCTCGCTCAGCCCCAAAGCCACCGCACGGCCAGACGCCGATTACGGCTATCTATGGTGGCTGATGAAACTGCCCGTGGGAACCGATGGCCAGTCGCTGTCGCTGCCCGCCATGGCCGGCAGCGGCGGCAACATCGTGCTCCTGCATCCCGAACGCCAGGTCGTCATCGTGATCACCAGCGAGAACTTCAACGAACCCCAGCCGCATCTGCTGACGCTCAAGCTCATCACCAGCGAGCTACTGCCGCGCCTGACGCTGCCACCGGGGCAAACCGATTCGCCAGATCGCTAGACGATCAACCCTGGGTTGCACCCTGGGCTGGTATGCAGTTTCCCCTTGCGACGCCTTGATCGAGCGGCGTGATCGAGCCAGTCGCCGCCTCGGGTTTTCGAGCTTTCCGAGCAGGCCGCCATCGGACCGTTGCCGCAGCTGTTGGCAAGCGCGGTGATTGGCGTGCAGGCTGGCTTATATGGCCCGTCGAGTCAATCTGAGCACATGCGTCTGCTCGAGTTCGGTCAATCACGACCCAAATCCATCCGCAAAAAGTGCATCGGTGTTTTCGCGCAGCAGACGGTCGACGGCGTTGAAGCCTGCCTCATAGATCCAACGGGCGCCGGCGGCAGTGATGAACTCGACGTCGATGGTGTTGCGATTGGACGCCGAGGCGCCGAGGATCTGAGCGGTGGCTTCGGTGAATACGCCAGCGCCGTTGTTGAGCTGGACTTGCAAGCCAAAGCTGAAGTTGGCGATCAACAAGTCCAGGTCCAGGTCGCCGTCGACGTCGGCCAGATCGACATCCAGCGTCGCGCGGCGTATGTCGGGCAATCGGGTTGCGGTCTCGTCGCTGAAAAAGCCGCTGCCGTTGTTGATCAGTATGCGGTTGGCGGCGTTGTCGACGTTGGCGAAATCGACATTGCCGTAAACGATGTCGATATCGAGATCGCCGTCGACATCGCCATGAGCCACTTCGCGTGTTTCTTCGCGCGTTGCACGCAATGGGATGCGCGCCTGCGACTCGTCAACGAAGCTGTTGCCCTTTCGGATATAGACCCGATTGCGGCCGCCGTTATTGGGTTCGTTCGCCGCCAACAAATCCAGATCGCCGTCACCGTCGACATCGGCTAACTCGATGTCCTGCGTGATGTCGACGATGCCGTCGGGCATCCAGGTATTCGAGACATCGGTGAAGGCGCCGGCGCCATCGTTCAACATGATGAGTTCGCGCGCGTTGTTGCGCGCAATGATCAGATCGAGATCGCCGTCGCCATCCAGATCGTGCACAAGCCCGGCGTTGGATGCAGTGTTCGCTGGCAACGTGTTTGGGCTCACTGAAAAAGCACCTGAGCCGTTGTTGACAAAATACTCGTTGGTCGCTGTGTCCTCGCTGACGAAAATCACGTCTGTGTCGCCGTCGCCATCAAAGTCGCCTGCGAGTACGTCTTCGGAATCTTCGTTTGTATTTGGCATGGCGTTGGTCGCCAACGAGAAGCTGAAACTGCCATCGTTTCGTAGCCACAGGTTGCGTGCAAATTCCTTGGCGACGATGATGTCCGGATCGCGATCTCCATCGAGGTCGGCGAATTCGACATCCATGCTGCGATCTGCGAGCGCCGCTTGCGGCAAATTGCTGGCTGAGACATCGACAAACTCCGCCGAAGCGCAGCTTTGATAGCCAAGCAGTGCCGCGAAAAACCACCGGTTGAACACGGTCGAGGACATCGCCAAGCCTCCACGGACTCTTTGTGCGATCTTGCCCGTGGGCTGGCGCCGAATCATGTGCCTTTGGTCCCGCAGCAGGTAGGGCACGTCGCAAGTACCGAAAATCGATGCGCAACAACGACGCTGCCGCCAGCTATCCCGATTGCTGCTCTGCTACTTCGTCATCACCCACAGATCGTTGTCGTATCTGAACTCGGTGTGCTCCGGCGTTCCGCCGTACTTGCCGCCGGTCATGTACAACCGGCCTTGAAACACCGCCGCTGCAATCCCGCCGCGCGGAAGCCACGGCGCTTCCTGCGACTGCCAGGATGCGCCATCGACGCTGGTCAGCACTTGCGAGGTAAAGCGACCATCGCGGTTGCAGCCCAACAACCAGATGCGCCCATCGAACACGATGGCCTTGTAGCCGAAGATGCGCTGTCCAGGCACGATGCCAGCCGACACCTGTTGCCAATGCAGCGCATCCTTGGAGCGCCAGACATCGTGGTCGAGCAGATATAGCCAGTCATCCAACCGCACAATCTGACTATTGCTACGCGGGCCGAAGGCGAGGCGCGTAGCGCGGCGCTCCCAGTGCAAGCCATCGCGCGAACTCCAGATATCGTCGTACTGCTGAGACTGGTCCTCGCCGCCGATCAGCCAGATCGAATCCGAGAAAACGAACGGGTGATAGAAGAACCGTTTCGGCAGGTTGCTGTTGCCCAATGGCTCCCATCGTGTCAGATCAACCGTGCGCTGGATGCGTGGCTCAAAGGTGTGTTTTTCGATGTTGCCTTCGAAATGTCCGAGCGCGAGTACTTCGTTGTTGTGAATCACGTAGTCGAGAAAAGCCTGGTTCCCCACCGCGTCCGTCAATCTCGAGCGTTGCCAATGATCGCCATCGTCGGAGCTGTAGGCACCATCCGGATGGAAGACCCAAAGTCGGTCGCCAATGGTCATCATCTGGAAGTTGTAGGTCTTGCGCCACGGCGCTTCGGCGTGGATCTGCCGCCATTGGTAGGCGGTCGCGTCGGCGAATGCGAGGGACATTTGCAGCCAGGCGAGCGAGAAAATTACGCCTTCTGCGAGACGCATTTTCTGTTTCGAGAGAGTGGCCATGATTTTGGTGCTCGCGATTAGAGTCCACCTGTGCATTATGCGGCGAATTCTGGAACCACCCGGCCGCGCGATCAGGCCAACGTAACGTACCCCCAAGAACGCTCAGTAGAATCACACTACACACCAACTCAACAGATGAGCGGGTGAGCGTCATCGTAACGATCACGCCAATCTACCTTTGACCGTGTGGGAAAAATCAAGACGCATGACGATACTCGTGACAACTCTCGGGCCTCGCGACCAATTCGATCGGCAGCAGCAAATCGGTGTGGTTGACTAACGCGCCTACGTCCACTCGCGTGGATTGATACACTTCTATTGCGGGCAAACCACGGGGCGTCCAGCGGCGGTGTTTGAGCAGTCGTTGAAGTATCGTGGCGTACGCTTGCGGCAAAGTCGAATACGGGCCGACGTGCGTGGTGATGGCGAAGTCGCCGCCGGCAAGGATCTGATGTGCAATGGCGGAATCGGGCGCAAAGGTCTCACCGATGACCAGCGCCGCGTCAAATCGCAACGCCTGCGGCGGCGTGATGCCGGGCGCGTCATGGCCGATTCCCATCCAGATTCGAGGCTCACGAAGGCAACGTTGGTCAGCCCATGATGCGAGTCGATCGAACAGCGTTTGCGGCACGTTTTCGTAAGGTCCTATGTGGCGCAGGGTTGCCAGATGAAGCGCTTGCAATCGTACATGCCGGGTGGCGCTCAGGGTAGGTTCTGGGTTGCCGGCGGAGTCGGCAATCACTTTGGGATCGCTCTTGGGGGCTGACTCGCCACGCCAACGATCTGGCGACTCCCCGTATCGACGACGGAATGCTCTTGTGAAGCTGTCCGAACAGCTGAATCCACAATCCGCCGCGATGCGCGTCAACGGCGCGTTCTGCACAAGCAGCCGAAAACGCGCTTGTTCCAGGCGCTGGCGCTCCACATAGGCCCGCGGTGTTTCTCCGATGCGCCGTTGAAACCAGCGGTGCAACTGAAAAGTGGATAGTCCGGCGAAATCGGCCAGCCGTCGGAGCGTCAGCGGCTCATCCAACCGCGTGTGGATCAACATCAACAACGACTGCAGCGCCTGCCAATCGCGGTTCATGCCGCAGGCTCAAACCTTTGCGTGGCGTGGTGCGCGCCCCACCAGGCCGCACCGGTTTTTGCGACATAGTTCAGGATCACCATTGCCCACGGAATTGCGGTCGTTGCCAACAACAACAAGATCGCGAGGTCGAACGCGATGTAAACGGCTGCGAACAACAGCGCGCTGGATTTGGCTGCCGCAGGCCTTGCTCGCGCCAGCCATATGGACAGAGTCAGGAAGACCGGAACTCCGACGATCAAAGAGACCCACGGTCCTGAAACTTGCGCATGCGCGTGGTAGGCAGTCATGGGTTGATCCGGTGCGATCAGATGACTGTAAATCGCGACCCAAGCGACCGCCGCAAGTACGAGAAGTATCTGCGCTGCGAGAGTAGCCGCAAGAATGCGCCAGATGCTGGGTTTTTGGTCTGGTTGGATGGTCGCCACGGCGCACCTCAAATCCGAATTCGTTGCAATCATGCGCGAGCCAGACCGAACTTGTCCCGACGTTTCTTGCACTTGCCAGTCAGTAAGTCGCCAGCGGATTCGAATAAGCACGATAACTCAGCGCGCGATTCACCAAGCCGCGCTGAATCGAAACGACCACTCGGTGAAGCCGATCTCGCCGGGAAGTGCCTCTGTGTCGTCAAACTTCGTTGCTGGGCTTGCCCGAACCTTCGCGTTATCCTCATCGTCAACCACAGATCAGGGGGATTCGATGGTTCAGTCGCGATGGTGGATCGGCGGATTGGTTGTACTGGCAAGTTCAACAGCGTCTGGCGGAGATTTGTGCGCGCCGCCGGTCGCGGCGCTGAAACAGCTGAGTGTCGTTGAGACAACCACTCCGGCCGATCACGCATTTGCGAAATCTCTCGGCCCGGTGGTGGCCGATCACGGCCATTACGTGATCGTCTCTGGCGTGGCCAAGACTGGGCGGCAGGCGCTGCCCGGGCAGTTCATCGAAAGCCGCGTGCGGCCGCTCGACACGCGCATTGAGTTGCGAAATCTCAGTTTCGATCCGGCCAGCGAAGTCCCCGATTCTGTGCGCGCCGCTTGTGCCGGGGTCAAGACCGACAGCGAAGGCGTGTTTGTGCTGCAACTCGCAGCGCCGGCGAGCGATGCAACGCTCGCCGATTTGCGTAAGCGTGGTCTCGACGTTTTGCAGTACCTTCCGCAGCAGGCGTTTCTGGTGAAGGCCCGGCGCAGTGCTGTTGAGGCCGCGGCCGATCTGCCGACGGTACGTTGGGTTGGCGCGCTGCCGGCCGCTGCCAAGCTCGCGCCTGCCCTCGATTGGGTGTTTGCAGCACAGAACGACAAGCCCTCGGGTAACTTCGGCAAAAGCTTCAAGGCGCTCTACGATATCGCTGTGCTGGAGAGCTTTAGTCTGGAATCGGTGCGTCAGACGGTTGAGCAATTTGGCTCACAACCAGAGGTGATCGCCCAGGCGGTCCTGCCTAACAACTACTTCAATGTGCTGCGCGTGTACTTGGCGCCGGAGGATCTGAAGTCGGTGTCCGCATTGCCGGGCGTCATTGCAGTCGATCCGTACATCGCGCCGACCCGCGAAGACGAACGCGCGGCGCAGATCGTCGCCGGCAACTTCGTCGGAAACGTGCTGAACCCTCCAGGCTATAACCCGCTGGCGCAGTTCGGCGTGACCGGCAACAACGTGACCGTGGCCGTTGTCGACGATGGTGTCGGTATTCCCGGCGATGGTGGTTTTTACGTGACTGCCGCAAACACCGTGAACGGACCGCTGCGCGGCGCAACCGCTGGCGCACAAGGTCATGGCCACCTGCAGGCGAGCATCATTGCCGGCACCACGCCGTTCTCGACGCTCGATCCCACTGGCTACAACTATGGCCTCGGTATCGCGCCGAACGCGCACATCGTCAATATTCCGTTCTTGCGATCTGGTTACACAGGCGTGGAGGCCAATACCGCGAACGACGCGGTGACGACCCCTGGCCTGAATGGCGTCATCAGCAACCTGAGCAACAACAGCTGGGGCGCGGGAACGAACGGCAATGCCTATGACGCGCTCGCCGCGCAGTTCGACGGCTTCGTGCGCGACGCTTCCTCCGCGGCGAGTATCGATCCGCTGAGCATTATTTTCTCGGCAGGGAATCAGGGGACGAGCGGCCTGACCCGCCCCAAAGTCGCCAAGAATGTGATTACGGTTGCGTCATCGGAAAACCTGCGTCCAGAAATCGACGGCGCTGCCAACAGTCTGGAAGACGTGTCGGACTTTTCATCGCGCGGTTTTGCCGCCGATGGTCGGGTGAAACCGGACATTACGGCCCCAGGGCAGGCGGTCAGCGGCGGGCGCTCCGGGCCAGACGCCTTGTTCGGCAATATCGACACGAATCATCGCTGGAGCAGCGGCACCTCACACGCCGCGCCGCAAGTTGCGGGCGCTGCGGCGCTGTTCACGCAGTGGTGGAAAGCAGGGAATGCAGGCGCCAATCCATCGCCGGCGTTGGTCAAGGCGGCGCTCTTGAACGGGGCCACCGAGATGACCGGCAGTACGGCTTCCGCCGCGATTCCGAATGGCGCCGAAGGCTGGGGGCGCGTCAATCTCCGTCGCGTGCTGAACACCGGAATCGCCACGCAATACATCGATCAAACGACGACGCTCGAAAATGTCGGCAACACCAGTACCTTTGTCGGCACCGTGTCGTCGGCGGCTGCGCCGATACGGGTGTCGCTGGTCTGGACCGATCCGCCCGCAGTGGCCGATCCGGCGTTGGTCAATAATCTCGACCTTGAAGTGACTGTGGCGGGTAACCTTTACCGAGGCAACGTCTTTGCCGCCGGCGTGAGCACCACGGGCGGCATCGCAGATACGCGTAACAATGTTGAGCAGGTTCTGTTGCCGGCCGGCACGCCTGCCGGTTCCCCGATTTCCGTCGCCGTTCGAGCAACCGCGCTCAACGGCAATGGTGTGCTCGGCAATGCAGATGCCACCGATCAGCATTACGCGTTGGTCGTCCATAACGCCACCTCAGCGAGCCTGCCGGTGATCTCCGCAGCAGGCGCCAGTCTGGTGACTGGCAGCTGCACGCCGAACAATGGAGCAGTCGATCCAACGGAAGTCGTGACCGTGGATTTCTCGTTGCAGAACGTCGGTGTTGCGAACACCACCAATCTAGTCGCCACCCTGCAAAGCAGCGGCGGCGTTACGTCGCCGAGCGCGGCGCAGGCCTATGGCAGTCTGATCGCTGGCGGAGCGGCAGCGGCGCGACCCTTCACCTTTACGGCGACGGGCAGCTGCGGCGGCACGATCACCGCGACGCTTGCTTTGCAAGATGGCCAGATCAACTTGGGAACCGTGAGTTTCAACTTCGTACTGGGAGCTACCACGTCCGCGACGACGTTTTTTGGCAGTAACACACCCATCGCGATCGCAGCGCTGGGTGTCGCCAATCCATACCCCAGCAACATCACAGTGAGCGGTTTGAGTGGGACTGTGACGGAAGTGGCGGTCAGCTTGAACAGCTTCAGCCACACGTTCCCGGATGATGTCGACATACTGTTGGTCGGGCCGGGCGGGCAGCGCGTGGTGATCATGTCGGACGTTGGCAGCTCAACCGATGCGGTGAACCTGAACTTCACTTTACGCGACAGCGCAGCCAGCGTGCTTCCAGACAATGGCCCATTGGTTTCTGGTACGTTCCGCCCAACCAACATCGGCGCTACCGACACCTTCAACGCGCCGGCACCGGCGGCACCGTACGGCAGTGCGTTAAGCGACTTCAACGGGATAAATCCCAACGGTATTTGGTCGCTTTATGTGGTCGATGATCTGTCGGGCGACTCGGGCTCTCTTGCCGGCTGGGGACTCAGCATCACGCGGCAATCGCCGGTATGCGCAACCAATTGTTCGGTAGCGGCCGATGTCAGTGTCACGCTGAGCGACAGTCCCGATCCGGTGTCGCCTGGCGCGCAGCTGACGTATGTCGCGACACTGACCAGCAACGGGCCGGGCAGCGCGAACAATGCCAGCATTTCGCTGCCCCTGCCGGCGCCGACGATCTTTGTGTCTGCGGTCGCCAGCAACGGCGGCACATGCAGCGGTAGCCCGACGGTGGTGTGCACCTGGGCCGGGGCAACGCCTGCCAGCGCAACGCGCACCGCAACGATCGTCGTGACGGTACCTGCGACTGCCAGCGGCACGCTCAACACAACCGTTACGGCAGGTGCGGCGAACGATAGTAACGGCAGTAACAACACGGCCAATGCCTCGACTGTTATTTCCCGTCGTCGCATCATTCCGGCGGGTTAAGCGTCTCATGGGCTGATGCGGCTCGGATTTCGTCGCGAAATCGAGCCGCATCGGTTAACGCAGTGGATGGCTGCGCCCAACGCTGCATGAAGCACATCCGGCGACCGGTATCGATGGTTTCCCTCGCCGGGCGTGGCGACAAAGCGCTTTCGTGGCGCCCTCGGCTGTTGACATTGCCACCTAATCAAATCAGGACACGCATTCGGTCAGCCCGCATCCGGTGCCAACGGATCGCGCACTTGCAACGCGCGCCATTCGGGCAGCAAATCCAAGGCCGCCACGCGATCAGGATCGAGAAGCGCATCCCCAAGGCTGCGATAGAACGATTGTCGAGCATCCGGCAGTCGCGGCAACACGGCATCGAACATCGGGTTGAGGTCCCAGCTTCCACGCTGGAAACCGGCGGCGAGTGCACCCTTGAGGCGGGCCAACATCGCATCGCGTTCCGTTGCCACGTCGCGCAATTCGTACACGAGCGCGCCGTACAGCAAGACTTCGGCAACCACTGGCGTAACCGCCGGGCGAGACAGATCGATGGTTTGTTTGATCCTAAACTTCAGGGGCTGCAAAAGCCAAAGCCGCTTCTAAGAAGATCTGACTCAATTGTCATCGCCGATCCAGGCGTCGTATCCGTCTTCGAGAGCGTGGTAACGCCCATGCGCCCATGCATAAAACTCAGACCAACTGCCGAGGACTGGGCCGTCGGCGATGCGCACTGCCGTACCGGATTCGATCAGGCGCCGCACATCGCGCAACGACTCGACCAGCGGCCCCCAACCCGATGGACGGCCACTCGGCGATCGCTCGGCGTACAACGCGTCCATCGCGCTTAACTCGTGTAGCGAAACGAAGTGTTCGTTCACTCGATCTCCTGCCCTGGCACGATGTTGAGAAACGCACTTCCTGTGCGTTTCTCAAGTCGCGAGTCCGGCACATGTCCGGACTCGCTCTCCATGGATCAAGCACTTACGTGCTCGACCCATGTGCGAACCATCCAGGGTTCGCGCCCGCAGCCTGTTTCTCAACAGCCTGCTAGCGGCACGGTAATCTCCGCTGTCAACGACGATACGAACCAATACGCTGATCGGCGCTCACTCGGCATTCGAATCGGGTTCGGCCGTCAATCCGTTTTCTCGGTGGGTTGTGCTGCTTGCAGCCAGCTCATGCGCGCGCGCAGACGTTTGCCCACCGACTCGATCGGGTGGGCGAGGTCGCGGTCGAGCAGGGCCTTGTAGTTCGGTGCGCCGTTGGCGTTTTCCGCAATCCACTCGCGGGCAAACGTTCCGTTGCGGATCTCTTCCAGGATTTCGCGCATCGCTTTGCGGGCATTGCCGTTGATGACGCGTGGGCCACGCGTCAGATCGCCGTACTTGGCGGTATCGCTGATGAACTGGTGCATGCGTGCCATGCCGCCTTCGTACAACAAATCGACGATCAGCTTGAGCTCGTGCAGGACCTCGAAATAGGCCACTTCAGGTTGATAGCCCGCTTGCACGAGCGTCTCGAATCCAGCTTGCACCAATTCTGTGGCGCCGCCGCACAACACCGCCTGTTCGCCAAACAAATCGGTTTCCGTCTCTTCGGCAAAAGTGGTCTCGAGTACACCCGCGTGCGCGGAACCGACGCCCCATGCCCATGCCAATGCCCGTGCTTTGGCTGTGCCCGTCGCGTCTTGATGTACCGCGACCAGGCTCGGCACGCCACGGCCCTCTTCGTATTGACGGCGGACCAGCTTACCGGGCGCTTTGGGCGCAACGAGTGCCACGTCGACGTCTTTGGGTGGCACAATCGTGCCGTAGTGGACGTTGAAACCATGCGCGAACATCAGTAGCGAACCGGCCTTCAAGTTGGGTGCTACCCACTGCTCATAGGCTTTGGGCTGTTCGGTATCCGGTAGAAGCATGCTGATGACGTGCGCGTCCTTGAGAGCGACGCTGGGCTCCTTGGGCTTGAAGCCATCGGCTTCGGCCTGTGCCCAGGTTTTCCCACCCGGCCGCAATGCCGGGATCACATCGAAACCCGAGTCGCGAAGGTTCAGCGCCTGCGCGCGGCCCTGACTGCCATAACCTAAGATCGCAATCCGCTGACCTTTCAGGGCTTCGGGTTGCACGTCGTGTTCGGAATACAGTTTGGTCATGGTCTCTCGGACTCGATTTTGGATAAAGAGGGTGAAACGGGGTCAGATCGCACCTGGATGGGTCATCGCGCCTTCCGACGCTGAGCCAACCAGTTGCGCGTATTTCCAGAAGACGCCATAGGATTCAACAACAGGCTTAGGTTGATAACGCGCAGCTCTTTGGTCTAAGGGCGCGTCGACATCCAGGCGGCGAGTATCGATATCGAGCGTAATCAGATCGCCGTCTTCGATCAGTGCGATCGGCCCTCCCCGTGCCGCCTCCGGTGCGACGTGGCCAACCATAAAGCCGTACGTGGCGCCGCTGAAGCGGCCGTCTGTGATGAGCGCTACGCTGTCGCCTAATCCGGCGCCCACCAAAGCCGCAGTCACGGCAAGCATCTCCGGCATGCCGGGCGCGCCGGCTGGGCCGACATGGCGAATCACGATAACATCACCTGCCTCGATCCGACCCTCACGCACAGCAGCGAAAGCGTCCGGTTCATTGTCGAAAACGCGCGCCGGCCCGATATGTTGTCGGCGATCATGTCCGACGAGCTTGGCAACGGCGCCATCGGGTGCCAGCGTGCCTTTGAGAATAGCGATGCCGCCCTCGGGCTTGATCGGCTGATCCCAGCTGCGCAGCACGTTCTGGCCTGCGCGCTCCTGCGCGGCGTCTGCTTCGCGATGCATGGTGACACCGCTCACAGTGATTCCATCGTGCAACCGATTCTGGTGCTTTAGACGCTGGGCGACCAGCCGCAGACCACCAGCGAGCGTCATGTCCGGTGCCGCGTACTTGCCGCCCGGTTTAAGGTCGGCGAGTACCGGCGTGATGCGACTGATTGCGTCGAAGTCTGCCAGATTCAGGTGCACGCCCGCTTCGCGCGCAATGGCCAGCAGGTGCAGCACGGCATTGGTCGATCCGCCGGTCAGCATCACTGCGGAGATGGCGTTTTCGAACGCTCGTGGTGTCATGATCTGGCGAGGCAGCAGTTGTGCTTTGACCAGATCGACCGCAGCCTTGCCGGCGGTCTCGGCCGCAGCAGATTTCTGGGGATGGAGCGCCGGCAAATCCGTACCATCCATGCTTGCGATGCCGAGAAAGGCCAATGCCGTGGCCATGGTGTTGGCTGTGAACTGCCCACCGCAAGCGCCAGCGCCTGGGCAGGCTTTGCCTTCCAGATCTTTCAGTTGTTCGGCCGTCATCTTTCCGGCTGCACATGCGCCGACACCTTCGAATACATCCTGGATCGTGACGTCGCGGTCCTGGAAGCGCCCCGGCATGATCGAGCCGCCGTAAAGTGCGAGTCCTGGGATGTTCATTCGTGCCAGCGCCATTGCTGCGGCCGGTATCGTCTTATCGCAGCCGGTCAGAACGACTACGCCATCGAAGGAGTGCCCGCGCACAAACAACTCGATCGAATCGGCGATCCAGTCCCGCGAGGCAAGGCTCGCGCGCATGCCCGGCGTGCCCATGCTGATGCCATCGGACACGACAATCGTATTGCCTTCGATCGGCGTACCGCCCGCCTGCCGTACGCCATTTTGCACCGCAGCGGCCAGATCGCGAAGATGCATATTGCACGGCGTGACGTTGCTGTAGCTGCTGATCACTGCAATGAGTGGCTTGTCGAGATCCTCTGGTGTCAGGCCGGTTGCCCGGAGCATTGCCCGAGCCGGAGCGCGTTCTGGGAAGGCCTTGATGGTGTCGCTACGCATGAGCCATGCCGGTTTTGTGCAGAGCAGCAAAGGTTCGACGCAACGCGAGCCCGTGTCAAGTGGGTGAGGCTCGGCGCTTACACGCCGCAGGCGTGTGCCGAGCCGAACGCCCAGCGGCTATGCCGCTGGGCCGGGCGAACTGGCCAGAGCACGCCGCAGGCGTGTGCCGAGCACAACGCCCAGCGGCTATGCCGCTGGG
>JALHMH010000045.1:0-18830 GCA_022844165.1 Lysobacterales bacterium | reverse complement strand
CACGCCGCAGGCGTGTGCCGAGCCGAACGCCCAGCGGCTATGCCGCTGGGCCGGGCGAACTGGCCAGAGCACGCCGCAGGCGTGTGCCGAGCACAACGCCCAGCGGCTATGCCGCTGGGCCGGGCGAACTGGCCAGAGCACGCCGCAGGCGTGTGCCGAGCCGAACGCCCAGCGGCTATGCCGCTGGGCCGGGCGAACTGGCCAGAGCACGCCGCAGGCGTGTGCCGAGCACAACGCCCAGCGGCTATGCCGCTGGGCCGGGCGAACTGGCCAGAGCACGCCGCAGGCGTGTGCCGAGCACAACGCCCAGCGGCGATGCCGCTGGGCCGGGCGAACTGGCCAGAGCACGCCGCAGGCGTGTGCCGAGCACAACGCCCAGCGGCGATGCCGCTGGGCCGGGCGAACTGGCCAGAGCACGCCGCAGGCGCGTGCCGAGCACAACGCCCAGCGGCGATGCCGCTGGGCCGGGCGAACTGGCCAGAGCACGCCGCAGGCGTGTGCCGAGCACAACGCCCAGCGGCGATGCCGATCGCTCAAAAAGTGGATCGGAAGCGCAGATCAGCCGAAAACCTGCATCGTCGCGCGTAGCGTGTTGTCGTGGATATCCAGTACCTTGCGCAGCGGCGATTGATAGCCACCGGCCAGATTCCAGGCAATCGGCAGGTGCATCGTCCGGCATGCGCCGAAGACTTCCAGATCGCGCCTTAGCAGCTCGTCAGTCGTCAGCCAGCCGCCGAGCGGATCATCGATATGGGGATCCGCGCCGGCTTGATAGAGCAACACATCGCAGCTCTCGAAACGGCGCATGATGAGTGGCAGCGCGGCGAAGAACGTCGCCGCATGTTTCGGCCGCCGGTAGTCGGCACCGAGCGTGACGTGCTCAACGCGTAGTTCGCCGAGTTCAGCCAGGATGTCGTCGGTGCCATCGCCGTAGTGCATGTCGGCATCCAGGATACCGATCCGCGCTGCGCCTTCACCCAACAGCGCAAGGGCGGCGACCATCAGGCCATTGAAAGTACAGAAGCCGCCCGCTTGTGCGAACTTCGCATGGTGAAAGCCCGAACAAGGCGCAATCGCAACACTGCCCGTTTTCCACGCCGCGCGCGCTGCGCTCAACATGGCACCGCAGGTATGCGGCAAGGATGCAGCGACCGCTGCATCGCAATTGCCAAATCCGTTGCGCGCGACGCCGGCAAAAATCTCTTCGACATAGCGCTCGTCGTGTGCTCGTGCGAGTTGTTCGCGCGTCACCGGCTCAGGCGTGGCGATTTGCAGATGTGGCGCGAGTTGCTGCCAGGATTCCACGACCAGTTTGGGTTTATGCGCGCTTGGGCTGATCGCCTGAGCCGGCGCGAGCATCGCATCGGCATAAAAGACGTCGAACATCGCGTTCAGGACTTGTCGGGTTCGTCGTCCCGCAGCTTCGAAAGCGTCACGTTCATACGCATCATGAAAGAGGCAGCTTCGAGCTTGGTTTGATCGATCGGGATCATTTCGCCGGCATCTGGTGGTGGCGGTGCGGCGATCATGCTCGGCACGTACGCAATGTCTGAGGCTATCGGAGCGAACTCCGAGTCCTTCTGAGCCGCTGGCTTCGGCGCGGAAGGCGGTGGTGGCGCAGCAGGCGTTGGCTCCGGATGATTGCGATCCATCCAGGAGGTGTTCTTTGGCGTATCGACGGCGTCAGTCTCGCCGCGCAGACTCGCGCGCAAAGCCGCCGGGAGTTCTTCGGTGAACAGCGAATCGTCTTCGCGCGCAATGAAGCGGGCGACACGATCGAACAGAGCCTCATCGATTTGCTGCCAGGGAACCTGCCGTCGAGAAGAACCAAGCCAACTGGCGTTGTTGAACACGAGGCGAAGCACCGGATCTTCGGCGGTGATGGTGGCCTGCATTTCCGCTTTGATCATGCCGCGAGCATGAAACGTCGCGATCGAGATTTCGCCGTTGGGCGCGCGTTTCTCTTCTTTGATGCCTGCCAGCTGACAGTTGCGGAACACCGAGGTCAAGGTCCTGACTTTGGTGGCGCCTTCCGCGCGTACGATCGGGGTGCGTTCCGGATCGACGCGCAAGGTCCAGCGCATCGTGATCAAAAAACCGCGGTGGCGGCGTTCGTGATCGACGCGATAATCCCAAAACGGTTGCGCGCCCAGATCGCCATAACCCTGGATTGGCATCTTCACGACAATCGACGGGCGAACCTGAATCAACGTGGCCGCCAACCCTTCAAGGAAGGTAGCCATCGTGAGCATGCGCGGTTCGATCTCGGTTTTGTAGAGCGCGCTGCGCACGTCTCGTTCTTGCGAGACGACATCGGCCTGAGCCTTTTGCTGATCCGCTTCGCGCTTGAGTCGATCGAGAAATGACACGCTGGAACAACCCCTTGGTTGGCGGCGTCGAGTATGCCCAAGGTCGGCGCCGAGTGACTCATGATAACGATACCGGACCCTCTTGCGTACCGAAAATGGCGACTTTCGCGAAGAACAAGACAAACTCGCTTGCACTTGAGGTTTAACAGATACGCTGGCGCCCGCGTATGCTTTGCTTTGAGCATGGGACCTTGTCGATGACTGCCACCGAACTTCGCGTTGTGTTGATTCTCCTGGGCCTGCTGATTTTGGCGGCCATCTACTGGTTCGGGCGTAAGCGACCGGATGCGCCGAAGCCGCGCGCCTCTTCGGCGCGGCGCGAACCTGTATTGGATAGTCCGGACGAGCCATCGTTCACCGCTTTGGATGACGGCGATTTTGCGGCGACTCCAGAGTCTGACCAGCGGGAAGTTGACGATGAGAGTTCGCCGCAACCGGGGCAGCGCGACGAACAGAGCCATGAACGGATCGTCACGTTGTACGTAGTGGCTGCGGAGGGATTCGAGATTCATGGCAGCGATTTGATGGTGGCGGCAGAGAAAGCCGGCATGGTTCACGGCCACTTGAACATTTATCACCGGCTGGTCGATACCAAACCCGAGTTGGGGCCGGTATTCAGCATGGCCAACATGGTGCGTCCGGGGCATTTTGATCTGGCCTCGATGGATCAGATCAGCACACCGGGCGTGGTAATTTTCATGACTTTGCCAGGGCCGGTTTCTGCCCTTGAGGCATGGGACATGATGCAGGCGGCCGCGAATCGGCTGGGCGGTCTGCTGCAAGCCCAGGTGCTCGACGATCAGCGTACACCGCTGGGTCGTCAACGTATCGCGTCGTTGCGCGATGAACTGCGTGCTTACGATCGCAAACGCGAAGCTCTACAAATCAAACCCAATTGGTGAACCATGGATTTAGTTGATGCAATCGCGCGAGTGGCTGTGCTGCGCGAAGAAATCGCTGCGCACGATCATCGTTACCACGTGCTCGACGCGCCCACCATTCCCGATGCCGAGTACGACAGACTTTTTCATGAGCTCAAAGCCCTGGAGGCGGCGTTTCCGCACTTGCTCGCGTCCGACTCACCGACTCAGCGCGTTGGTGCTGCAATCAGTGGCGATTTCGCCAAGGTCGTCCATGCGGTTCCGATGTTGTCGCTGGCGAATGCATTTGCCGAACAGGATGTTGTGGACTTCGTTGAACGAGCACGGCAAACGTTGGACGAACCACAGATCGAGTTCTCAGTCGAACCGAAGATCGACGGACTGGCGATCAGCCTGTATTACGAGGGCGGGCGCTTCGTGCGCGCAGCTACCCGGGGCGACGGCACCACGGGCGAAGATGTGACGCACAGCGTGAAGACCATTCGCGCAGTGCCGTTGAAGCTTGAAGCGGCAGCGCCCCCGCAGCTGGAAGTGCGCGGCGAAGCCTACATGCCGCGGGCCGGCTTCGAACAGTTCAATGCGCGAGCGAGGGCTGCTGGCGAGCGCGAATTTGTCAATCCGCGCAACGCGGCTGCGGGCAGTATTCGGCAACAGGATCCGCGCATCGCCGCGGGTCGACCGTTGGCCTTCTTTGCTTACGGCGTTGGCGTCGCACCGGAAGGCGCAGCGATCACGCGGCATAGTGAGTTGTTGCGCTGGCTGCGCGACCTGGGTTTTCCGGTGGCACCCGAAGTGCGGGTGGCGAACAATGCCCAGGGCTGCCTGGCTTACTTCGATGACATCGGACGCGCACGGCAAACCCTGGCGTACGATATCGACGGAGTAGTGTACAAGGTCGATCGCCTGGATTGGCAACGCGAACTGGGGTTCGTTTCGCGGTCGCCGCGATGGGCCATCGCGCATAAGTTTCCGGCGCAAGAAGCCCTGACCACTTTAGAAGCGATCGACATCCAAGTCGGACGGACGGGCGCATTGACGCCTGTGGCACGTCTCAAGCCGGTGTTCGTGGGCGGCGTCACGGTGGCCAATGCGACATTGCATAACTTCGACGAAATCCAGCGCAAGGACTTGCGACCGGGCGATACCGTTGTGGTTCGCCGAGCCGGCGATGTGATCCCGGAAGTTGTGCAGGTTGTATTAGAAAGGCGGCCCGATGGCGCGACATTGCCGCCACTACCTACGGCATGCCCGGAATGCGGTTCGCGCGTCGAGCGTGTCGAAGACGAGGCGGTCATTCGCTGTACGGGAGGTCTGATTTGCCCAGCGCAGCGCCGCGAGGCATTGCGACATTACGCATCGCGCAAAGCACTGAACATTGAAGGATTGGGCGACAAACTCTGCGAACAACTTGTGGATGCGAATCTAGTCGTCAGCATTGCCGACATCTATTCGCTGACATTGCCGCAGTTGTCGATGCTCGACCGGATGGGTGAACGTTCTGCCAGCAGCATCGTCACTGAGATCGATAAGAGCCGGACGCCGTCTCTGGAGCGATTCTTGTTCGGCTTGGGTATACGGGACGTGGGCGAGTCGACGGCCAAAGCCCTGGCGCGCCATTTTGGCTCCTTCGCGGCAGTTCGCGAAGCCGCGCTGCGTATGGGGCCGTACTTTGCCAGCGTTGAGGCACTCAAGGACAAAACGCTGAAAGCCGCATTTGCAGCCGAGCCGCTGATCCAAATCCCCGATGTCGGACCCGTGGTTGCGCAGAGCCTGTATCGCTTCTTCACCGACGAACGTACCCTGGCGGTCGTCGATCGATTGCTGGAGGTTGTGACGCCCTTGGACCAGGCCGTCGCGGTCCAGGCCAGCGGTCCACTGAATGGGCAGACGGTGGTGCTGACCGGCACGTTGACATCGATGGATCGTGATGTCGCAGGCGCGCATCTGGAAGCCCTCGGCGCGAAGGTGTCAGGGAGTGTCTCGAAGAAAACACATTTGGTGGTCGCCGGTGACAAGGCCGGTTCCAAACTCACCAAAGCGCAGGAGTTTGGGATTGAGATACTCGATGAGCAGGGCTTTCTCGCACTGTTAAGCCAGCACGGGCGGATCTGATGCGGCTGGCGGCTTACGCCGAGCGAGCGCGCCTGTTGGCTGCGCTACGAGCGCATTTTGCGGACACAGGTGCCGTCGAAGTCGTTACGCCAATCCTATCTTCAGCAGGCAATACGGATCCGAATATCGAGAGCTTTGAGACCAGCTATGTCGGACCGGCGAGCGGAGGGGCCGGGCAACGCTGGTTGCGAACCTCGCCCGAGTTTGCGTTGAAGCGACTTCTGGCGGCCGGGATTGGAGATTGTTTCGAGATTGGTCCGGTTTTCCGCAATGGCGAGTATGGGCGTCGGCACAATCCAGAGTTTACGATGCTCGAGTGGTATCGCGTCGGAATCGGGCTGGATCAGCTGATGGACGAGGTCGAAGCACTGGTTCGCCGCGTTGCTCAGGCGTTCGGTCGTACGCTTGGCGCTGTGCAGCGGATTCACTACCGGACGTTATTCGTGGCATCCGGCCTGGATCCCTGGCTCGCCAGCGACCAAGAGGTTTTCGCTCGGGCGCGCGCCTGTGGTATCGATCCGGAGGGGCTGTCGCGCGACGACGCCCTTGACGTGATTCGTACGCATCAGATCGAGCCAACATTCGCGAACGACACGGCACGTTTTGTCTACCATTTCCCGCCCGCGCAGGCGGCATTGGCCAGGGTTGAACGCGTCGGCGGCGTCCATGTAGCACAGCGATTCGAGCTTTTTCTAGGTTCGCTGGAGATCGCCAATGGGTACGATGAGCTGCGTGATTGCGCGGAACAACGTCGGCGCTTCGAACACGATCTGAGCGTGCGCCTGACGCGCGCCAGGGCGCTGCCCTTGCTGGATGAGCGTTTGCTCGCGTCTTTGCCGATGCTGCCCAGTTGCTGCGGGGTTGCGATGGGTGTCGATCGTTTGCATCAGTTCCTGGCAGGCAGCGAGGAATTGGCGGCCGTCGCGCCGCTGCGATTCGATGTCGCTTGAGACATTGGCAAGCCCGCGAAACGAGGCGCATGATTCGCGCCCTCAATCGCGACTCGAACGAAACATGGCGCACATCAGAGACTTCAAGCTTCCCGGCATCGACCGTTGGGATTTGCCATTGGACCGTTTCGAGGGAGAAGTGGTGCTGGTGGTCAATGTGGCCAGTCGCTGCGGTCTGACACCACAGTACCGGGGGCTGGAAGCGCTGCACCGCCAGTTCAACGACCGCGGATTCCAGGTGCTCGGTGTACCGTGCAATCAATTCGCCGGTCAAGAGCCCGGCACTGAGGCTGAGATTCAGCAGTTCTGTACAATCAACTATGACGTGACGTTCCCGATGTCCGGGAAAATCGATGTCAATGGCGCAGATCGTCATCCTTTGTACGAATGGCTCGCGGGGACGAACGCCAGTTTTCCGGGAGACATCAGCTGGAATTTCGAAAAATTCCTGATCGGCCGTGATGGGAACGTGGTGCGCCGCTTTGCGCCGACAGTGAAGCCCGAAGCCCCAGAGTTGATCAATGCGATCGAACTGGCGTTAGGAAAATGATGTTCGGGCCAAAGCGCGCTTCGCGTGACGCCATCAGAACGACTCGCCCAGGCGAGCCGCAACCTGGTCCGCAAGCTTGTGCGATGGATGATCGACGGGCAGCTCTCGCTCGATTTTGGCGTGGGCGAAGTCCAGTTGACGACGAGCGGCGCTCACATCGTTTTCGTGGATCAGGAGCAGACTGGCAAACTCGACGCGGTATCGTGCCAGCGACACGGAGTCGCTGAGCTTTGCCTGCTCCATACGTCGGATGAGGGTTTCAAAATCGGCGCGGGCTTGTGGCCAACGCTTTTGGTCGGCGCGCAGACGCGCGAGGTTGAACAGAGCGGTTGCGATTTCCGCGGGGAAACCGCTCTTGGTTTCGGGCCAGCGCTTGAGCACATCCACATAGATGGCTTCCGCGCCGTCGGCATCCCCGAGTTGCGCGGCCACAACCGCGAGCGACGACTCGGTATTGATCAGTTTCAGGTGATCGGGGGCGTACCTGCCTTGCATCCGGCGGCGTTTTTCGCTGAGCAACTCCAGCGCCCGTTGTCGTTTTCCACGTCCAATTTCGACAGCCGCCAGGTTGTGCAACGTTGTCAACGTAAATTCGTGATCGGGACCGAATACGCGGGCGGCATCGGCAGCGATCGTTTCCATTTCCGCTGCCGCTCTGGCGGTGGCGCCAGTGCCGTGAAACAGCGTCGCACGATCGTTGCGCAGGATCAGTGTCTCCGGATGATCGGCGCCCTGGACGCGTTCGACGTCAGCGATCAGTGCATCGAACTCAGTCATCGCAGCGTTGATTTGACCCAAGTCAGCGAGCACGTTGAGGCGATCGGCGCGAATCGGGAACTGTTCGGGGTCGTCGCGACGTAGCTCGCCTGACGCCATTGCAAGTGCTTCGTCGAAGGCAGTGAGCGCCTCGTTGAAGCGTCCGTCGCGAGTGTGCCATCGGGCGCGCTCCAGCGCCAGTTTACGTGCGCTTTCCGGTGGCACAGTCGCTAATTGTGCGATCAGCGATTCCACCGTCGTCAGTGTTGCGGCGACCTCGGTTTGCCGCTGCAATTCTCCAAGCAGCGCCGCTCGATGCAACTGCGCCTCAATCTGCGCCTCGATACTCTGGGCGTGAGCCAGGATCACCTCGGCTTGAGCCAGGGCCTGTTCGGACTGACTGAGGCCGCGGTAGGTATCCAGCAGCGTGCGGCGAATTTCCAGTTCGACCGCAGCGCTCACGTTGCGCTGCGCCAATGCGTCTCTGGCTCTGTCGACCATGTCCAGCAAGGTTGTCGGCCGGTCCGCGCTCGCACGCGGGTTGGCGGCGCTGAGCATCGAGCGCAAGAACCCATTGACTTCGCGCGCAACTGCCGCCTGTGTTTCGGCCTCTGCGCGCGCGCGTTCGGCCCTTTTTGCAAATCCGAGCGAAACCAACGTCGCGCCGAGCAGGCTTGCCACCACGATGCCGGCAACACTGAGCGCCAGCCAATTGCGAACCAGGTAACGCCCTGCGCTGTAAGCGAAGGAGGGCGGACGCGCGAGAATTGGGCGTCGCGTCAAGTACCGTTCGAAGTCGTCGGCGAGCTCCGCGGCACTTTGATAACGTCGCTCCGGCTCGGCGGCCAGTGCCTTCATCACGATCGTATCGATATCGCCTCGCGTAGCGGGTGCGCGGTTCGCCAGCCGTGTCGGCGCCAGATGCAACGCAGCTTGTGCCTCTGCCAGCGATTGGCCCGCGAACTCGCGTACGCGTGCACCACTGAGGACCTCATAGGCGATCGCGCCCAGGCTGTATACATCGGTACGCGGATCGATCGCGGCACCCGCCAGTTGTTCGGGACTCATGTAGTTCGGCGTTCCAATGACATGCCCCGCCATCGTGTGCGGTGCCGTCGGGTCGTCGTCCTCGGCCTCCACAGCTTTGGCGATCCCAAAATCGAGGATCTTCGGCAAACCGTTGCTGTCGACCAGAATGTTGTCGGGCTTCAGATCCCGATGAATCACGCCACGGGCATGCGCATGTTGTACGGCACGGCAGATGTCTGCCAGCAGCCGAATGCGCGCCACGGGCGACAGAGCGGCGGCGTGCCGAATCAGGCCGGTGCCTTGCACATACTCCATCGCAAGATAGGGTATCGGTCCCAGTGCGCCGCGAACATGGCCGGCTTCGAGCACACGCGCAATGGCTGGGTGCGCCAGTTTGGCCAGGAAGCCCGCCTCGCGCGTAAAGCGTCTCAGGTCGTCGCTGCCCACAAGCTCGCTGCGCATCAGCTTCAACGCGACGCGTCGCCGCGGGTGATCCTGCTCGGCCAGGTACACCGCGCCCATCCCGCCGCGCCCCAGCAATTCAATCAGCTTGAATGGCCCCAGCACTTCCAGTTGCGGCGCTTCGTTGCCGCGCGGCGTGTCCTGAGTTTCGTCGCTGAGAATGTTCATCCGCGAGGATGGTGCTGCTGGTGCAGGCGCTTGAGTCCTTCGCGCGCCACATGCGTGTAAATCTGCGTTGTCGACAGATCGCTATGTCCCAACAACAGCTGCACGACGCGCAAGTCGGCACCATGGTTCAGAAGATGCGTGGCAAAACTATGCCGCAACACGTGCGGCGATAAATCGCGCACACCGGCAACGATTGCGTAGCGTTTGATCAACGCCCAAAAAGCCTGGCGCGTCATGGCGCTGCCGCGCGTTGTGATGAAAAGGGCTGGTTGGGGTTTGTCGTGCAGCAACGGGCGACCTTCGCTCAAATAACGTTCGATCCAGGCCTGCGCCTCGTCCCCCATCGGCACCAGGCGATCCTTGTTTCCTTTGCCGCGGATTCGCAACACGCCCTGCGCCAAACTCACTTGCTCGCTGCGCAGCGCCACCAGTTCCGATACACGAAGTCCCGATGCATACAGCAACTCGAGCATCGCTTTGTCGCGCAAACCAAGCGGCGTAGAGACCTCGGGCGCCCGGAGCAGGCAAACAACCTCCGATTCGCTCAGTGCTTTCGGCAAGGCGCGCGGCAGTTTCGGTGAACTCAGTTCCGCGCTCGGGATATCGTCGCGGAAGCCCTGCTCACGAGCCCAGTTGAAGTATTGCTTCATCACCGACAGTAGGCGCGCCGCCGAGCGCGGCTTCAGCCCCTCGTTCATTCGAGTGGCCAGATAGTCGAACAATTCCTGGCGGCTGACATCGTCCAATGTGCGTTGCCGGGTACGCAGAAAAACGGCGAGCAGATTCAGATCGCTTGCATAGCTGGCGAGCGATGCCTTGGCCAAACCACGTTCGGCCCACAGTGAGTCGCAAAAACGCGCAATGCGCTGTGCGGCATCTTCGGGATTGTCCTGGCGAGGCGGCGGCGGTTTGCGCGTCATGATCCTGAAAACCTCGGTTGACCGCTTCTCCAGGCCCATAGGTTCATGTATCTATTGCCTTTTCAGCAGTTTGGGCGATACACCCATCGGGTGAGTGCGCTACGGGGCAGGTGGCACCCTTCTGGCGGCGCATCGCAGCGTTACAACTCGTTGGAATGGCTATTCGTTCTCATTGCGCCGTTCCGGTCTGGCGGCGCAGTCGCCAGCCGTTCAAGCTGACACCCGGCTGCCGCGCAAGCTTGCCAGCTTTCACCCCTGCACCCCCATGAGCGCGCACGCTGCCCCGTCCAAATGAGGTTTCCACGATGATGCCTTGAAGATATCGCAATCGGGGAACAGCCTGCCAGCTGCATGTCGGCTTGTCAGAAGAGGACTGAGGTTCGGCGTTTAGGCGCCACGAGGCGTGTGCCGAACCGAACCCCGTCGACTGCGCCGCCGGGCAGGATACGCGCAGCTCAATGGAGATCTGTCAGCTGCGGCGTCGAAGCCAATATTGTTCGTGGGGCCGGCGCAAAGCCTCGCAGTTAAACAAATTCGGCCTGGTACGTCGCACGCAACACTTACTCAAACCCGTTGGCAAATAGTCGCCGATCGTAGTTCACGCAGCGGCTCAGCTCAGACGTATCGTTGCTTGCAAGACGGGTCGCGGTGGCCAGGATGCGGCGTGGGACGTCGAAGAAGTCCGTATCGCCGCTGCGACTGATGGGAACGTCCGTGAATGTACCGATGCCATTGACGCCGGTGCCAGGGTCGCCGCCGACCACGTTGACGATGGTCTGACTCAGCGGATACTCGCCTTGGCCGGTGTCGTTGAAAATCGGTAACGGACATTCGTCATCGGCATAGAAGTTGATACGGTAGGTGCCGTTTCGCGTCTGCAGGGAACCGCTGACGAAGCCCGTGCCGGCGCCGCCATACGCAAGAGTCAATTGTGGAGTGTTCTGGTTCTGATTGCCGGCGATCGCTGGCGCAGTGGCGTAATCGCTGTCGTTAGGGTTCAAGCCGTTGGCGCCAAGATCGATACCGAGCCCAGTGTTGTCGCTCATGCGATTGGCGACGATCACATTGCCGCTGGCGCCATCGCGGATGTAAATGCCATCCCCGTTGTTGAAAACGATGCGATTGTTGTTGATCGCGTTGTTTCTGGCGCCGCTGCCAAAAACGAAAACGCCATGCGTGCCGTTGCCCAGGTCGCAGTCGCCGAACGCGCATACGGAGCTCGTGCCGATCACATTGCCGGTGATCGTGTTGAATTCAGCGTTGTCGATCTCGATGCCGGCTTCGAGGTTGCCAGAAATCAGGTTGCCGCGCACGATGTTGGCCCCGCCATTGCGCAACTCGACGCCAATGTTGTTTGGCACCACCGACGAGCCCAGCCGATTGGTGCCGATGTAGTTGTTCTCGATGATTGCCTCTCGGCCGAGCGCCTGGACGCCAACAATCGCGGCATCGGCGAAGGTGTTGCGCTCACCTGGTGCATCGCCGCCGATCAGAATGTCGCGTGTTGCCGCCGCAATGCGCACACCATACCCGCTGGCGGTGGCGTCATAGCCATTGATGCTGCCGCCGACCTGCGAACCGAACAGCGCATGATTTGCTCCGCCGTTAAAATTGACTCCACCGAACGCGAAGTTGGAGAAGCCCACACCGTCGATCACGACGCTGCGGTCGGCGGGAATGCTGGCTGGTACGATGATGCCGGCCAGTGCTGAATTGGCATTGTGCAACACAATGCAGATATTGGCGTTATTGGCAGCAAACAACGTGTTGCGGCTGGCGCCCGGTTGCGTGTAGCCATCAATGCGCACATTCGTGCTGAGCTCTGGAAGCAATGTCTGCAGGTTGATCACGCGCGGGCAGGCGCCCGGAATGTTGAAGTGTACGCGCGTCAAATCTGGCGTCTGATTGGCATCCAGCAGTGCTTGTCGCAAGGTGCCCACGCCGCTATCGGCGGCCGAAGTGACGGTGATCGTGCTGGCGGTACTACCGACAGATGACTCCAGCGCGCCGCGGTCTGGGCGGCTCGAAAACTGTCGCGCGTCGCCCTTAAGGTCGACGTCGCTCGCCGTATTGGCCAAGATTCCTGCACTGTTGATCGAGGCGGACGAACCGCCCAGTTCGTAGTTCACCAGTGGCGTGACGAACTGTGGATCGCTGGTCAACGTACCGCTCGGTGATTGCGGCAGGTCCGGCACCACCGAAATGCTGCCGTAGGTATTGCGATCAATAATCGCATCGATGGTGCCGACCTGGCGCAGGCGCACATCGGTGCCGGCGTTGTTCCAGAAGATCGAGTTGTAGAGTCGCATGCGGATGTCGCCAGGACCGCTGTCGAAGGATTGACCCACGCACAGTCCACTGCCGACGCTGTCGGCAATCGTCACGTGGGTTAGCGAGACCAGTTCCAGCAGGCTGTTCTGCGTGATGCCAGCCTCCAGAGCGCAGCCGCTGGAACTGCCTCGTGTTCGAGTGAACATCGAATTGCTGATCACCCATTCCGCACCACGTTCCATCGTGACGGGCCCGATGCGATGGAACCACACGCGGCGAAACGTCAGGCGGGCGTCTGGCGTAAAGTCGCTCTCGACTTCGAACTCGAAGCCGCGGTCGCTTTCGGTGATGGTCAGCGTATCGAGCACGATGGGATCGCGCGTGACCATGCGAAAACCGAGGCCACCGACGCCGATGCCCGGCCCGAGGAAAACGGTTTGTGTCGCGTCCAAAACGCGCGAGCCGCAACCCGGCGCATAGCCACCTTTGATCGTGATGGCCTCGGCGATGTCCTGGCAGCGGAATTCGTTGTCCAGCGCGCCGATGCAGGAGTCGCTCATATCGTAAGTTCCGCGAACAACGCGGATTTCAACGTCTTCCTCCTGCGCCTGCTGATAGGCAGCGTCGAATTCCTCGACGGTATCGACGCAGGATGTGACGACCTGCGCATGCGCGGGTACCGCAAGCAATGTCGCAAAGGTGGCGGCAAGACGCAACATGAGTCGACTCCAGTGGCGGATGCTGGAGTGAATGGTGCAGGGGGCGAAAAACGAACAGCGCAGCGCTATTGTCTTTGGCCCTTTTCCTGAGTCCTACGAATGCGCATCCTGGAACCCGCGACTTTTCTAAAGCGCCTGGGTGCGATCGTCTATGACACGCTGATTCTGCTGGGTGTGCTGATGATCGCGGGCTTCGCCGTGTTGCCAGTGACCGGCGGCAAGGCGGTGCCCGCTGGGGCGCTTTGGTTTCAGGCGTATCTGATCCTCATCGTGTGGGCGTATTTCGCTCTGTCCTGGTGGCGCGGCGCACAGACGCTCGGCGCGCGCGCCTGGCGGCTGGAGGTTCGGGCGCTGGATGGGTCGCGCCTGAGCGTCGCACGCGCAACCCTGCGCGCGTTCCTGGCACTGCTGTCAATGGCATCCGTCGTTGGCTTGATGTGGGCGCTGATCGACCGCGACAAACAATGTGCGCATGACCGTCTCAGCGGCTCGCTGTTGCTGCAAACGATCCCATGATGGTGCGCTGCGGAAAATGTCGACGCGCTGTGTAGAATCCCCAGCACCTTTGGGAGGAGTAATCAAGTCATGACTTCACGCGTTGCACTCGTTACCGGCGGAACCGGCGGCATCGGTACGGCCATGATCAAACGCCTCGCGCGCGCCGGACACCGCGTAGCCACCAACTACCGCAGCGAAGAGAAGGCCCGCGCCTGGCAGGAAGAGCTGAAGAAAGATGGCGTGGATTGTTTGATTGTGCCGGGAGATGTGGCCGACTTTGCGTCGAGCAAGGCCATGGTCCAGGCCATCGAAGCGCAACTCGGCGGCATCGATATCTTGATCAACAATGCAGGCATCACCCGCGACGGCACCTTTCATCGCATGAGCGAGCAACAGTGGTCGGACGTGATCGCGACCAATCTGACGTCGTGCTACAACGTGACGCGCAACGTGATCGAGGGGATGCGGGCACGCATGTGGGGTCGCATCGTGCAGATCTCATCGATCAATGGTCAGAAAGGGCAATACGGCCAGGCGAATTACGCCGCGTCGAAAGCCGGCATGCACGGGTTCACGATTTCGCTGGCGCAAGAGAACGCCAAATTCGGCATTACGGTCAACACGGTATCGCCCGGTTACGTCGGCACCGATATGGTCATGGCGGTGCCCGAAGATGTGCGCGCAAAGATCGTTGCGCAAATCCCGACCGGACGTCTGGGCTCGCCGGACGAAATCGCGTATGCGGTGAACTTTTTCGTCAATGAAGAGGCTGCGTGGATCACAGGTGCCAATCTGTCGATCAACGGCGGCCACTACATGGGCTGGTGAACGTGGCCGGCTTGCGCGTCATCAAAAAGTATCCGAATCGGCGTCTGTACGACACCGAAATTTCCTCATACGTGACCCTCGAGGACATCCGCCAACTGGTGCAAGACGGCGAGAGCTTCGAGGTCCATGACGCCAAGTCGGGCCAGGACCTGACGCGCTCGGTGTTGCTGCAAATCATCGCCGAGCGTGAAGAGCAGGGGCAGCCGCTGTTGACCACCCAACTGCTGTCGCAATTAATACGCTTTTACGGCGATTCGCTGCAGGGATTCATGGGCAGCTATCTCGAACGCAGCATGCAAGTGTTTTTGGATCAGCAACAGCAGTTTCGCAGCCAGCTGAACACGCTGCTCGGACAGTCGCCGTGGGCGATGATGACCGACTTAACCGAGCGCAACATGGAACTATGGCGGCAGATCCAGGGCGGTTTGCCCAAGGCGCCGCCGCCAACGCCACCGCCGGACAAACGGCGCTAATGTAGCGCGCAACGAAGCATGAGCACTTGCGAGCTTGCTTTGGAGTGTGGTGCGCGGAAAATTGCCAAGTGGCTTCAAGGTGGCCATTCTGGCGCAGATCCGGGTGCGGTCTCGTCCGTATCGCGGACGCGAGTCGTCTGCGCACGGCTGAGGTACGCGACAGGCGAATGGGATTCTCACCAGAGATCGCGCAGCTCGCGCAGCTTGATGAACACGGTTTCGGCATCCGGCTGCTCAGGCAGATCCGGGAAATTCAGCCTCAATCCGGCGATGATCCTGGCTTGGTCCAGACGGAAGAAGCTGTTGTGCCGCATCTCCTGGGCCAGTGTCGCCACCGGTGCCCCAGCCGGATCGTGGCCGCGGACGCGCTCCAGCAGCGCTGCAGCATCGCGATTGTCGGGTTCGCGTGAGAGCGTAAAGGCCAAGTTGTTTTCGATGTAATCGTGTCCGGGAAACACCCGAGTGTTGGCCGGCAGTCGCATCAACTGATCGACGAAAGTGCGGTACAGCGCGTGGACATTGCCGCCGTTTCGGACATTGCCGGCACCGGCATTGAACAGGGTATCGCCGGAAAACAATGCCGGTTGCCCGGTATGGGCCAGCAGGCAGATATGGCTCAACGTATGTCCGGGCGTGTCCAGACATTCCAGTTCGACCGTCCTGCCCACCTGGATGACATCGCCAGCGCCAACGCCGCGATCGACGTCCGGAATCCGGCTGCTGGCCAGCTCATGCGCTATGACCCTGGCACCCGTTGCTGCGGCCACAGCAGCATTGCCGCCGATATGATCGTGGTGTTCGTGAGTATTGAGGATCTGGGTGATGTGCCAACCACGATCCCGCGCTACGGCGAGAACCTGCCGGTGATCCAGCGGATCAATGGCAAGCGCTTCACCGCTATCCGGGCAGGCCAGCAGATAGTTGAAATTCCGAAGCGTATTGCCCACCCAGATGCGCTCGATGATCATCGGCGGTCTCCGTTGAGTACAGCATATCCCACCAAGATCAGGTATCCGCCGTCAGGCTGCAAGTCCCCGGGGCGGCTGTGCCAGGCAAAACGTTGTTGCGGATTTTCATGGTGTGCTCCTGTGGAAGTGGGATCCGCCTTGCCTCCAGGCCGCTCGCTTCGGTTATTCGAACTGCTCCAGCGCCCTCGCCTGCGTCTCGCAACAATTGGTTAAACTGCATCCGCTAGACCATCCTATCCGCTGCGAGGAGTTTGGTATGACCCGGCACGTCTTATGTCTCGATGGAACGAATAACTATCCGGACGGCGGCTATACCAACATCCAGCGTCTGTTCCGGATGCTCAAGCGCGATCACGAACAGCTCACGTATTACCAACCCGGCGTAGGCACACTGGAGCCAGGGTCGGTGCTGAGCACGTTTGCCAAACGCGCGCTGATGACGATCGACTCGATGTCGGCGATCTTTATTGAGCGGCATGTTTGCGCCGCCTATCGCTATCTGATGTCGAACTGGCAGGACGGCGATGAACTGTACCTTTTTGGTTTCTCGCGAGGCGCTTTTGCCGCGCGCGTGCTGGCCGGCATGCTCACCCGGGTTGGCTTATTGCATCGCGGTTTTGACGAAATGGTGCCATTCGCCTGGAAGGCTTATCTCGCGCCCTGGCAGCGTGGCGACGACGCCGGCGCGCGCTTTCGGCGGCACTATGGTCGCTTCATCAAGGACATCCGTTTCATCGGGCTGTTCGATTCGGTGAGCGCCGTCGGCCTGCCATGGATGCCACAAAGGTTTTCCTACACTTTCGACAATCCGCGCGTGCGTTGCGTGCGCCAGGCACTGGCGCTGGACGAACGGCGGGTGATGTTCGTCCAGAATCGCTGGACACACAAGGAACCCAATACAACCACCGATGTGCGCCAGGTCTGGTTCGCCGGCAATCACTCCGATATCGGCGGCGGCTATCGCGATGCCGAGGCTGGATTGTCGTTGATCACCCTCGCCTGGATGCAACGCGAAGCGCAGGCCGCCGGACTCACTTTCAAGCCGGAGGTCAGCGCCAGCCAAACTGGCGACCTTCAGGTCAGCGACGATTCCACACTCCTCAAGACGCTGGCGGAGGCGCACGCAACCGCCCCACTCCACGACGAGTTGCGCTTGAGACCCTGGTGGCGGGTGATCGAGCATTTGCCCATTCCGCGAATGCGCCGCGAACTGCGCAGCGGCGACGACGGCGAAGCGGAAGAAATCTGGCGCCGCGAATGGCACGTCAATCGTGGGAACCCACGCCGACCGCATTCCGATGTCCGTCCGCTGGTACACGAAAGCGTGCAAGCCCGCATGCGCGGCGGCTATCGCCCGCTCGCAGAACTGCACGACCCGATGTTTGTGGAGTGATGCCCATGGCGATCGTGATTGACGATGATGACAGCGCACCCGGCACGCATGTGCTGGTGATCGGTGTGAGTGCGTATCGGCACTTTGCCGACGGCAGCGAGCCGACCGAAGTGGGCGAATCGACGGGCATGAAACAATTGCGATCGGCGGCCCGATCGGCGAGCGACGTCGCGCAATGGCTGGAGACCCGCAAGACCATCGGACTGCCGCCTTTGCGCAGCCTGCGCCTGTTCCTGTCGCCCGGGCCCGACGAGCAGATCGCGGATCGTTACCGCGCTCTGGACAATCTCCCAGCCACCCGGGCCAACGTCGAGAACGGACTGGAGCAATTTTGGGCGATCTGCCATCGGCATCGCGACAACCACGCGGTGGTGTATGTCGCCGGCCATGGCGTGCAATTGAATATGGCCGGCGCCGTTCTCCTGCTCGAAGACTTCGGCACCGCCAAGGTTGCGCGGCGTATGCATGGCAGCATCGATCTGGTCGGCGTGCACCGGGCGTTCAACAACGCGGATGCGCCAAAGCATCAATTCTGGTTTGTCGATGCATGCCGGCAACCACCAGAGATCGCGCGACAGTTCGACAACCTGCTGAGCGGCGCACTCACGCTCGACATCGTCAACACAGGTCACTGCGATTCTTCGCTGCTGCTGCTAAGCGCAATCACCGGCACCAGCGCCTATGGACGTCCCGGCGGACGCACGTTCTTTGCCGATGCGCTGCTCGATTCCATGGCGACGGGCGCGGCGGCCGAGGGGCCGGATAGCCGCCATGTCGACGCCTGGCACGTGCCGGTGGCAAAGCTGCTGACGGTGTTGCCGAACCGCGTTAGCGAATTGGCTACCTCAGCCGGTGTCGAACAATGGGTGGAACCCGCCGGAATGCCGCGCCCGGCCGTGTTTCATGTGTACGACAGGCCGCCCAGCGTGACCCTGACGGTTTCAATCGACCCCATCGAAGCAGCGCCGTCCTCGACGTTGAGCGTCGAGGACGCGAACATGCAGATCGTCGCAACCTCCTCCGAGTGGCCAGCCAGGGCTGAGGTCGAAGCCGGCGTGTGTGCGATCAGGATCACCACCGCGAGCCCTTACCGCTCATTCAACAAATATGTTCCAGTCGACCCACCGGCAACGCGAATCGCCGCGAAGGTGCAACCATGAAAGGACAACTGCGTGTTGATGTGGAACTTCCGTCGCAACTCCTCGGCAACCAGTGGCAGTTCGATGTGCGCGATGCGCGGATGCGCTGGGTGGCCACGGTCGGTAGCAATCAGTCGATCGAGCTCGACCCCGGCGTTTATCAGGTGAATGGCGTGCTGGAGGACGGTCGCGAACATCAGGAGATTCTCGAAGTCCGCGCAGACAAGCTCAGCGTCGCGCATTTTGTCGCCAATCCGGTGGGCGGCTCGCGGAGTTCCGAATCGGTTGCGACCGATCCTGTCGAGTCGTTCAATCCGCGGCCAAAACTGAAGCCACTTTCGATA
>JALHMH010000044.1 GCA_022844165.1 Lysobacterales bacterium | reverse complement strand
AATCCCAAGCCCTTCATCTGGCGCAAGAGCGCCGATGCGATCATCGAAGCGGTAGCTCGTGCGGCAGGGAAATTGATTACTATTTAATGGTAGTTATTTTTGGGACACCACACTAGCGAGGCTTCGCCTCAGACCGCCGAGCATTGCTGGCTTCGCCAGACACCGTACTTGCCACAACCCCCATCGAGCGCTGCGCGCTCGATCGCCCCCTTAATTTAAGGGGGCTGCCAAAGCCAAAGCCGCTCCTAAGAAACAGACTCAAATGACAAGATCCAGATTCATCAAGGACTCTAGTCAACCTCCGCCGATACGGCCATGGGTCGCTTGAGTGCGTCAATCGCCTCGGTGATACCGGCAACCGTCAACGGGAACATGCGATCGCCGAGCATGCGTCGAATGTGTGTAATCGTGGGTGTGTAGCCCCAATGCTCGCGCTCAGCGGGATTGAGCCAGGCAAGACGCGGCCAGCTGCGCGCCATGCGCGATAACCACACGTGCCCGGCCTCTTCGTTCCAATGTTCGATGGAGCCGCCTGGTTCGAGCAGCTCCAATGGACTCATGCTCGCATCGCCGACAAAGATCACGCGATAGTCGGCGCTGTACTTGCGCATCAGCTCAATGGTCGGCGTACTTTCGTTGTGACGGCGGCGGTTGTCCTTCCACACGCGCTCATACACGCAGTTATGGAAATAGAAGTGTACGAGGTGTTTGAACTCGACTCTTGCCGCCGAAAAGAGCTCCTCGCAAACGCGGATATGGTCGTCCATCGAGCCACCGATATCGATGAACAAGAGCAGCTTCAACGCGTTATGGCGCTCTGGGCGTAGCTTTAAATCGAGCCAGCCCGCGTTGCGCGCTGTGGAATGGATAGTATCGTCCAGGTCGAGCTCATCGGCCGCACCCTCGCGCGCGAATTTGCGCAGACGCCGCAGCGCGACCTGGAAGTTGCGCCGCCCGAGTTCGACATCGTCATCGAGGTTCCGATACGCACGCTGCTCCCAAACTTTGGCGGCGCGGCGCTGCTGCGAGCGACCGCCGATTCGCACGCCTTCCGGATGGTATCCGCCATGGCCAAAGGGCGAGGTGCCACCGGTGCCGATCCACCGGTTGCCGCCTTGATGCCGCTCGGTTTGTTGCGCCAGGCGCTCGCGCAGCGTATCCATCAGTTCTTGCAGCGATCCAAAAGCCTTGAGTTGCGACTTTTCCTCGTCAGTGAGATCACGCTCGAAAACCTGGTGGAGCCAATCGGGCGGAACTTCTCTTAGCCAATCGGACGCATCGTCTGCGATGCCGTCGAAAAATGCCGAAAATGCGCGATCGTATCGATCAAACAGGCTTTCGTCCTTGATAAGAACAGTTCGCGCCAATACATAGAAATCGCCAATGGACGCCTGAGCCCAACCCTGTTTAAGCGCTTGCAGTAACGCCAGAAATTCGGTCAATCCGACCTTCAATCCGAAAGCCCGCAATGTGAGCAGAAAGCGTATCAGCATGGGAACCCTTCAATGACCGTAAGGTCGAAAACGAATCCTGGGCGACAATCAACGCAGTTCTTGCCATCGCCCTCCTCTAGACTAAGCCAATGTACCTCGACTTCTACGGCTTGTCGCAGCCGCCATTTTCGATCACACCCGATCCGCGCTTCGTTTTTTTGAGCGAGCGTCATCGGGACGGCCTGGCACATCTGCTCTACGGCGTTGGCCAGGGCGGATCGGGCGGATTTGTGCAGCTCACGGGCGAAGTCGGTACTGGCAAGACCACTTTGTGCCGACTGTTGCTGGACCAGCTCCCGGAGAAGACCCGAGTTGCACTCCTCCTCAATCCGTTGCTTTCGCCCATCGAACTGCTGGAGACCATCAGCGAGGAGTTAGGCCTCGATATCGCCGGGTCCCGGGGCAGCATCAAGGCGCTGACGGATCAATTGAATGCCTTTCTGCTCAAGGCGCACGCCGATGGCGAACGGGTAGTGGTCATCATCGACGAGGCGCAAAACCTGTCGGTGCAATCGCTGGAGCAGGTTCGTCTGTTGACCAATCTGGAGACGCCAACGCAAAAGTTGTTGCAGATCATCCTGCTCGGCCAGCCCGAATTGCGCTCGCTGCTCGATCGGCCGGAGCTGCGCCAGTTGTCGCAGCGCATCACGGCTCGATACCACCTGACACCCCTTGAGGCGAACGAAACTGAAACCTACATTCGCCATCGCCTGCATGTTGCCGGCTCCGAGCGCTTGCCGTTCACCCGACTTGCATTGCGCGCCCTTCACAAGCGCTCAGGCGGTGTACCCAGAGTGATCAATGTCATCGCCGACCGGGCGATGGTGGCGGGGTATGCGCGAACGCTCGACAGCATCAACGAACGCATCGTCGAAGAAGCGGCGGACGAAGCGCTGCATGGCGGCCAGCGTCGCCGCCGAAGCTGGCGTTATTTCGTTGCTGCTGCGGCCGCGATCACGGCTCTGGTCATTGCAATTTCCTGGCCGCGTGCGCCAGAACCCGCAGCCGCCGCGATGGCTGGTGCGCCTGTGGTTCCAGAAGTATCGGCAGAGCAACGCTGGCAGTCGTTGCTGGCAGACGCGCATCTGCATGAGGACAGCACCTGGCAACGTTATGCGGCGATGTTCAATTGGCCGGTGTCAGGCGAGGCACTGAAGGACCTGAGGGAATGTGCTGGCATTGTTGCGCCTGGCCTCAACTGCTTGCGTGCACAGGGCCCTTTGAATCGGCTCGCGGCACTGCAACGTCCGGTCGTCCTGCGGCTTCGAATTGGCGAACAGTTTGTGTCGACATTGCTACAAGGGATCGATGAACAAAACGCACGCCTGGAAGTCGCAGGGCAGAGAATCGAGGTACCACGCTCGCTGGTTGAGTTGAACTGGCTGGGCGACTATCGCGTGCTATGGCGAGCCCCCAGCTATCTCCCTGGCACTTTGCAGCGCGGCGACAGCGGTCCTGGCGTAGAATGGGTGCGTGTGCACCTGGCGCTTGCAGAGACGCAACAGTTGCTGTCGCCGGATGAATCGGCCTTCGATGGCAGCTTCGATGCGGAACTCGAACGCCGATTGCGACGTCTACAGTTGCGTTTGGGCTTGGTTGCGGATGGCATTGCCGGACCAGAAACGCAAATGGCGCTGTCTGCGTATGCATCGGAAGGCCCGCGGTTGGAGCGTCTTGAATCGAAGCGAGGTTAGGGTTTATGTCGTTGATTTTGGACGCACTCAAGAAGTCTGAAGCAGAGCGGACGCGTGGAATACCACCGCGACTGCATACACCCTATGTCACCGTGCAGCGAGATCGACCAGCTTGGATCGTTCCAACGGTGGCCGTGGCGATTCTTGCTGCGGGCGGCGCCGGATGGCTGACGCTGACAACACCTCGCGGAGCAAAATCTGGACTTGCCGAAACGGCACCTTCGGTCGAGACACCGACGCAGACGCAGGCAACCCAGCCGAGTACCGAAGAGAGTAACGACGCTCGGCTGCAACCGATCGCAGCTGCAGTCCAGGACGAACCGATCGTAGCGATGGGTGGTGCTGGAACCGCGGGCACCGGCGGCTCCGCAGGCCTGGCCGTACCACAACGTGCAGATCTTTATTCGCCACCAACGAACGCGACTACCCAGGTCGCCCAGATCGCGCAACCGGCATCAGGCCAACCACTGGCCACAGCGGAAACGGCAGTCACTTCGCCGGCAGCTACGGCAGAAGAGACCAGCCCACCGGCACCGGCAATGATGCCTGTGGCCGAATCAACGGCTCCGGCCGAGAGCATTGTCACAGCCATGGATGCGGGAACGAACCTGCCTGATGTTGGCACCGCATCGACGCCGATCGAATCGACACCGATCGAATCGATGCCTCCTGCGCAACAAATGTTGATGGTCTACCAGCTGCCGTACTCGATCCGCAAAGATTTGCCGAAGCTCGATTTGTCGATGCATGTGTATTCCCCGGTTCGTGAGGAGCGCTTTGTGGTCCTGAACGGCAAACGCTACGAACTGGACGGTGTGTCTCCAGGCCCAGAGATTTCGCTGCTGGATATCAGCGACGAAGGTGCAATCATGGAGTTCCGCGGCAAGAAGTTTTTGTTGCCGCGCCAGACGTTTTAATTTTTGTGGAACGGACTACGAGCGCTCCCAGGCGCCTGGCTCGGATGGATCGCTCGCGCCGTGTCGTACTGGGAAACTCATGTTCGTGCGCATAGAAGAGAAACGCCGCCGGCCGCTGCGACTCGTCACACCGCTGCTGGTCTGCTGCTGTTTGTTTGTTGCCGTATGGCAGGCATTGGCGCCTCCAGCAGAGCGCTACGCACTGCTGCAAAGCTGGGGCACGGTTCCCGCGGAAATCAAACTGAACTTTTCGGCTCTGCTGAGCGGATCCGGTCTGCGCTTGTTCAGCGCGTTATTCGTGCATGCCGATTGGACACATCTTTTCGGCAATCTGTTGTTTTTAGGGCTGTTCGGCGCGGGCGTTGAACGAACGCTGGGTTCGTGGCGGTTGCTGGCGCTCTATCTTGTTGCTGGCGCTTTTGCAAACCTCTTTACCGCATTGATGGCGCCGTTGACCCAGGCACCGATCATTGGTTCCAGTGGCGCCGTTTCGGCGCTCATTGGCGCTTACGTTTTGCTATTTCCCCGTTCTCATCTTGGCATTGTGCTGCCACTTGGACTCTATTTCCAATTGGTGCGCGTGCCGGCAGTCCACCTGATCGGCATTTGGCTTCTGTTCCAGGTTCTCGAAACGCTGGGCACGCGATCCGGTGCCGTTGCCTGGTGGGCCCACGTTTTTGGGTTCATCAATGGCGTTTTGCTGGCCCTGATTCTGCGACCATGGTTGCATCGACGAGATGTACGGCTGGTTTAAGCCATCGCCTTTGGGTCAACTCAGTGCGACGCGCATCGACTCTGGGTCGCCCACCGCATGAGCAACCATGGACGGCGCGATTCGCTTGATCATGCCGCACAGCACTTTTCCGGGTCCGCACTCATAAGCCGTTGTCACGCCCATTTGCTCCAGCTTCTCGACTGTCTCGATCCATCTGACCGGCGAATACAATTGCTTGCTCAAGGCGTCTCGGGTGGCCGCCCAACCGGCGTGCGGTTGTACGTCGAAATTGGCGATCACCGGAATGGTCGGGGGCATCATAATGGCGCCACCCAGGTATTCGAACAGCGCGTCTGCCGCACTTCTCATCATCGGCGAATGCGAGGGCACACTCACCGGCAAGCGTATGGCGCGACGTATCCCCGCAGCTGTCAGCGCTTCCAACGCACGGGTCACGGCAGCGGCATGACCCGAAATCACGATTTGACCGGGTGCGTTGAGATTCGCTGGCACCACAGGTTCGCTGTTCGTACTCGCAGCCGCACAAATATCCGACAACATCAGCAGTTCTGCGTTCAGCACGGCCGCCATGGCGCCCTGCCCTTCTGTCACTGCTTCCTGCATCAGGCGGCCGCGTTCGCGGACAACTTTGGCAGCTGCGGTCAGGTGCATAGAGCCAGCACAGACCAGCGCGCAATACTCACCCAGACTATGCCCGGCAAGTACCGATGGTGGCCTGCCACCCGCAGCGAGATACGCGTAAAAAACGGCGACTCCGGCTGCCAGCAACACCGGCTGGGTGTTGATCGTGGCATTCAGCACAGCTTCGGGCCCTTGCTGTGCGAGCGACCATAGATCGACGCCGATCGCATCCGAACACTGCGAGTAGACATCGCGAACGATTGCATAGCGCTCGGCGAGCGGCGCCAGCATGCCGATCGATTGCGAACCTTGCCCAGGGAAAACGCAGGCGATACTCATGAGCGGTCGGGACCAGTGAACGGGGCGCGCATCATAGCCGCACAGCGCATGCGCCGCCGCAGGTCCTCACAATCGAACGAGCGCGGAGCCCCACGTAAACCCTCCGCCAAACGCCTCCAACAGCAGCAATTGACCGGGCTTGATCTGTCCGGTTCTGATGCCGTGATCGAGCGCCAAGGGCACCGAGGCTGAGGACGTATTGCCGTGCTTGTTGACCGTGACAATGACCTTGTCCATCGGCATGTCCAGATGTTTGGCCGTCGCGCTGATGATGCGCAGATTGGCCTGATGTGGCACGAGCCAATCGATCGCCTCCTTGCCCAGACGATTCGCGGCGAGCGTCTCGTCGACAATGCGCGATAAGGTGCGCACCGCAACACGAAACACTTCATTGCCGCTCATCATGACCCGAACTCCGTGATTCGGCTCATCTTTGAACCCCCGGGAGACACCCACCGGGTTGTAAAGCAGGTTTTGATATTGCCCGTCGGCGTGAATATGTGTCGACACGACACCCGGCTGCGAATCAGCACGCAGTACAACAGCCCCTGCGCCATCACCAAACAACACGCAGGTTCCGCGATCGCTCCAATCGAGCATGCGCGTCAGGGTTTCTGCGCCGACCACCAGCGCGTTATGCGCCGCGCCCGTCCGGACGAATTTCTCGGCGATGGACAATGCATACAAGAATCCGGTGCAAGCCGCATTCACATCGAAAGCCGGGCAGTCTCTCGCACCGAGCCGATGTTGCAGCAAGCATGCGGTGCTCGGAAAAATGATGTCCGGCGTCGTTGTGCCAACAACGATCAGATCCAGCTCGCTGGCGGACACGCCAGCGGCTTCCAATGCCCGCTGCGCTGCGACCAGCGCCAGGTCGCTTGTGGTCTCGCCGTCAGCGGCCACGTGACGTTGCTCGATTCCGGTGCGCTCGCGAATCCACTCATCGGTGGTTTCGATGCGCGCCTCAAACTCCGCATTGGTCATCACCCGCTCGGGCAAGTGGCTGCCCGTGCCGATAATTCGGACGTGATGGCTCACTCTGCCGCTTCGGCTTCAACAGCAACCTTCGAGTCGATCACTTTCTTGCCGCGGTAATAGCCATCCTTGGTGACATGATGCCGCAGGTGAACTTCACCACTGGTCTTGTCCGTTGCCAAGGTCGGCGCTCTGAGCGCATCGTGCGAACGACGCATGCCGCGCTTGGATGGGGTCTTGCGGCTTTTCTGCACAGCCATGGTGTCACTCCTTAAACGACAATTCTTCCGTGAAAATCGATGGCCATCAGGCCGGCTTTTTCTTCATGCTCGCCAAGGCCGCGAACGGATTTGGCTTGTCCTCAACGGGCGCAAAGCTCGCTTCCACGGCCGGCGCCCCGGGCCGGCGCGGCAAAACCGGCACAGCCAAAATCAACTCATCTTCGATCAGTGCAAGCGGATCGATGCCGTCATCCGTCACCAATGCAGGTTCCAGACCGGCGGGCAAAGACGATTCATCGTCCTCACGCCAAATGAAACCAAGATCGCTTCTGACTGACACTGGATGCAGATATCGCTCCAGCGTGCTCTGACACAGCAACGGTAACGCCACATCCGCCTCGATCCGGGCTTTGGGCGTTCCCGTGACGGCACGACCGAACACCAATCGATAGTTTACCTCTCCCGACGTATCCACCAACATGCCAGCGAGGCGTTTGCAGTATTCCAATGAAAATCGACCCACAAACTCGCGTCCCGCCGCGACGGCGCGCTGCACATCGACTCGCTCTGGCAATGACGTCGGCATAGCCGGCGAATCGTAAAGACCGCTTGCGATGGTGTCAATCCGCAAGAACGCTCCGCGTTCATCTCAAAAACCTACGCGGGCACGCCAGGCATTCCATGGATTGATGCGCCAACCGCTGCCATCCAGACTGCGATAATGCCCGGCGGGCAGAGGCGCATCGGCTGGCAAAATGCGCCAGTCCAGCAAATCCAACGCCGCTTCAGCGGCTATCGGCAGCGCGCGCAATAGCGGATCCTCACTGACGATGGACCGCAACGACTGAACTTCGCAAGTCTCGCCCCAACACCAGAGCATATTCCATGGCGCAGCATCGGGCGTGGTTGCAAGTGCCATCTGCAGTTCGTTGCATAACTTCGCCAACCACAGGTGTTGTGGCAACCAATGGGTCAGTTGCGCTCCGAGCACACCCTCCGGGTCGATCGCTCCCAGGCCGCGAAAGTTCTGACCCGGCGCTCGAAGCAGCCAACGCCCTGGACGAATCTCTTCCAACGACACCTCTGCCGGCAGCCACCGCTCAAGCATCGATTGCAGTTGCAGACTTCGTTCCTTTTCGAGGGCATCGATACCGAGCCGCATGATCCGTGCCCCAGTCGCATCGGCCTGTGCGACGACCAGATCTGCGATCAGCGCCTGCTCGCCACCAGCCAGACACTGCGCGTAGGGCATTCGCGACGGCATTGCGCCATGCAGTCCAGGCGCCGCCGACGGCAGCGCCACCGCTCGGGCGAATTGGCGCGACCAGACCGGGTGTGATGCTCGCCAGGCGCTGGATGACGGCAGTAAAGTCCAACGACTCATGGCCGCCGATTGGCTGTATTGGAAATGGCTCGGGTCAAGAGTGGCAGCGCGTCAAGAATGGCGGCGGGTCCAGGTTGCAGCAGCAACGCACTCTTGATTTCGATCAAGTTGTGGTTTTGAACCGCCGGTATCGCCTGCCACCCTGTGCGTTCGCTGACCCGCTGCGGCGAAAATCGTTTGCCGCACCAAGAACCGATGATCAACTCCGGCGCACGTTCAATGATCTGACTGTCATCAGCCAAGATCCGATCTTTGGCCAGCGAACACGCCGCACGTTCGGGAAAGATATCGGACCCGCCCGCGATGCGCACCAAGTCGCACACCCATTGAATGCCGCTAATCCTCGGCTCATCCCACTCTTCCACGTAGACACGCGGACGATTTGGCAATTCCGCCGCACTGCGCCGCGCTGTATCGATCGCCTGCTGCATCGATACCACCAGCGCCTGGCCCTTTTCCAGCGCGCCGACCAGCGCGCTGAGGCGCAGGCAGTAATCGAGAATGCCCTGCACCGAACGATGATTGCTAATCCAGACCTCGATGCCAGCGCGGATCAAATCGCGAGCGATGTTGGCCTGGATGTCGGAGAACCCGATCACCAGATCCGGCTTGAGGTCGAGGATCTTATCGATCTTCGCCGACGTAAACGCCGACACTTTTGGTTTCTCTCGCCGCGCCTCGGGCGGACGCACGGTAAATCCGGAAATACCCACGATGCGATGCTGCTCGCCGATGCGATACAGAACCTCGGTAGGTTCCTCCGTGAGGCAAACGATTCGCTTCGGGAACGGATCGTGACCGCTCATCACAAGCTTCCGGCTACCTCCAGGCCTTGGCGCTGACGGACTTGCGCCTCAACCACGGCCAGGGCAGTCATATTGACGATCCGGCGCACAGTCGCGGAATTAGTCAATACGTAGCAGGGTTTCTTGAGGCCCATCACAATGGGACCCAGGCTCACGCCATTAGTCAGCACGCGCACCATATTGAAGCTGATGTTGGCCGAATCGAGATTCGGGAATACGAACACGTTGGCTTGTCCGCGCAATCTAGAGCTGGGGAAAACTCGATCGCGGATGGCGGGATCGAGCGCCGAGTCGGCGTGCATTTCGCCCTCAACCTCAAGGTCGGGCGCTTGATCGCGAAGCAGCGCCAGGACCTTTTGCATCTTGCGACTGCTCGGGCTCCAATCGCTGCCGAAGTTCGAATGGGATAGCAGCGCCACTTTCGGTTTGATGCCGAACACCCGCAACCGCTCGACTGCCATCAGTGTGGCTTTTGCCAACTGTTCGGCCGTCGGATCGTGATTGACGTAGGTGTCCAGGAAAAAGAACGTGCCAGCATCGCAAGTAATCGCGCTCATGGCCGCCGGTTTATCGACACCAGGTTCCAGCCCCACGACTTCTTGCGCATATTGCAACTTGCGCGGGAACCGACCAACGATACCGCTGATCATCGCGTCCGCCTCGCCGCGCTCGACCATCAAGGCACCGATCACGCTCGATCGGGAGCGCACGATCGCCTTGGCGTTCGCTGGCGTCACGCCATTGCGTTCCATGATGCGATGGTAGTGCTGCCAGTACTCCTGATAACGCGGATCCGAATCGATATTGGTCACGTCGAAGTCCAGACCCGGACGGATTTTCAGCCCCATTCGCGCAATGCGTTGTTCGATGACCGCAGGGCGCCCGATCAGAATCGGCTTGGCGAAACCCTCCTCCAGTATGGTTTGAACGCTGCGCAACACGATCTCTTCTTCGCCCTCGGCGAAGCACACACGTTTCGGGTCGCGTCGCGCGACCTCGAACACCGGCTTCATCATCAAGCCCGTGCGGAAGATGAACTGCGTCAATGTTTGCCGATAGGCATTCATGTCGGAGATGGGCCGACGTGCCACGCCAGAGGCCATCGCCGCTTCGGCGACGGCGGGCGCCAAACGCACCAGGAGACGCGGATCGAACGGTTGCGGGATCAAATACTCAGGCCCGAAAGCGCGCACTTCGCCGCCGTAAGCAGCCGCTGCCACGTCGGATGCGCCCTCGCGAGCCAGTTTGGCGATGGCGTGCACGCAAGCGAGTTTCATCGGCTCGGTAATGGTCGTTGCGCCGACATCCAACGCACCACGGAATATGTACGGGAAGCACAAGGCGTTGTTCACTTGATTCGGAAAATCCGAACGGCCGGTGGCAATGATGGCATCCGGTCGAACCGCCAGCGCCTCGTCAGGCATGATCTCAGGCGTTGGATTCGCAAGCGCCAGGATAATTGGCCGCTCGGCCATCCTGGCGACCATCGATGGCTTCAACACGCCCGCCGCAGACAGCCCCAAAAACACGTCAGCACCGACGATCGCGTCGTCCAACGTTCGCAGCTCGGTGTTGCGCGCGTAGCGCAGCTTGTCCGCGTCCATCTCCTGCGGCCTGCCGTGGTAGACCATGCCACAGCGATCGGTGACCCAGATGTTGTCTTTGTTGACGCCAAGTTGCACAAGCATGTCCAGGCACGCAATGCCTGCCGCACCGGCACCTGACACGGCCAATTTGATGGCGCCGATGTCCTTACCGATCACATGCAGCGCATTGACCATTGCCGCACCCACAATGATTGCGGTGCCGTGTTGGTCGTCGTGGAACACAGGAATTTTGCTGCGTTCGCGTAGCTTTCGCTCGACGATAAAGCACTCGGGTGCTTTGATGTCCTCAAGGTTGATGCCGCCGAATGTCGGTTCAAGGCTGGCGATGATGTCGACCAGTTTGTCCGGATCGCGCTCATCGATCTCGATATCGAACACGTCGATCCCGGCGAACTTCTGAAACAGCACGCCCTTGCCTTCCATCACCGGCTTAGCTGCCAGCGGACCGATCGCACCCAGCCCCAATACTGCCGTTCCGTTGGTAATAACGGCCACCAGATTGGCGCGCGCCGTCAAGCTGGAGGCTTGCTCCGGATCGTCAACGATCGCTTCGCAGGCGGCCGCAACGCCCGGCGAGTAGGCAAGCGAAAGATCGCGCTGCGTTGTCAGCGCCTTCGTCGGCGTGACTTTTATTTTTCCCGGCGGATGTTGTCGGTGATACTCGAGTGCGCTTTGTTTGAGCTGCTCGGAAATGGACATGGCCGGTGGCTCGTTGAGTCATGGCGCCTGAGGATAACATCCGGCGATTTCCCCACCGCCCGTCGAGTTGCGATGAATCCGCGCTGGCCCGAAGTGTTTTGGCCGGGATCCCGTATCAACGCACCTCTCGCCGCCCGGTTTCAGTGCCCGCTGTTACTGGCGCGTAGTGGGCTTAGCTCAACCCTCTCTCAAGCGGACCGCGGACGCAGGCGCAGCTTAGCTTGAGCGTTGCACCAACTGCGACGACGCACTACATTGCCGTCGTTCGTTGTCGAGGTGAGTTTAACGAGCGTACCGCCGGCTGGGCATCGGACGCTTGCAGCGGCAGCCCGTAGCGTTGCTCGCGATACAGCCAGGACGCCAGACTGACGTGCGCCAAGGCCCTTTGCACGCGCTGCTGCGTGGGTGGATCGGGCCACAGCGTAACTTGCCGGCTGATCGGATCGAAGTGTCCGGCCACGGGTGGGCGTTCCGGGCGCAATATGGTCAATGCGTCCTCCTCCAGCCACGCATAGAGATCGTCGAACTGCAGCATGGCGCGACCACCATCGGGCCACGTGCGAGTCAGATCGCGCCCCACCATCGGGTGCTCGGCTGCAATGCCCAGCACCGACAGCAGGGTGGGCGCCAGATCAATCTGGCTGGTGATGGTGGAGGTCACTGCCGGGATGATGTCCGCGCCCAGCAGCAGGGCCGGAATATGGAACTTCTCCACGGGCACAAGCTGGTTGCCGTACACGCGCACATCGTGATCGGCCACCACCAGGAACACGGTGTCGGCCCAGTACGCGCTCTGCTCGGCCTGCCGAAAGAAATCGCCCATGACCCGATCCGCATAGCGCACGGCATTGTCCACGCTGCGCGGGGGGCCAACCGGGAGGATCACGCCCTCGGGGTATTCGAAGGGCTCGTGGTTGCTCGAGGTGAACGCAAACACCAGAAACGGTTGGCCCTGGTCATACAGGGCCTGAAGGCGGGCATGAGTCATCGCGAACAGATCGCCGTCGCTCACGCCCCAACTGCCGATGAACGCCGGCTCAGTGAAATCTGCGCGATCCACCACATGATCGAAGCCATTGCCAGTCAGGAAACCGCGCATCTGGTCGAAATGGGCCTCCCCACCATAGATGAACTCCGTGTGGTAGCCGTGCCGCTTGAGGAGGCTGCCGATAGTGAAAAAACCGCTCTGCGCCAGACTCAGCTTAAGCACGGCACGGGCCGGAGTGGGCATGAAACCCGCCACCACGGCCTCGATTCCGCGCGCCGAGCGAGTGCCGGTGGCATAAAGGCGTTCGAACCACCAGCCTTTCTGCCGCAACTGTTCCAGCTCGGGCGTGGCGGCCATGCCCCCCAGGGATTCGACAAACGTCGCCCCGATGCTCTCCTGCAGCAGAATGACCAGGTTCAGCGGCCGGGCTCTGAGGCGTGTGGGTGTTTGCAGGTGCAGGGTGGGCCGTTCCGGATCTGTCCAGACCAGCGGTTCGGGATCTGGACTCCCGCTGGAGGGCTGCATGCCGCGGCGCACGATGTCCAGTGCCAGCTGCGGGTCCATGTGGCCGTAGTACGCACTGACATCGGCTTCGTGGCGCATGGCGTATGCCGCCTGCAGCAGGGACCAGCCCGAGTTGAGGATCAAGTCGTTGACCAACTGGTCGGACGTCAGCGCAAACATCGCCGGATTGGCCGGGCGATGGTCAGTGGTGGAGCGAATGGCGGCAAACACACTGAGCAATGCCAGCGGCCAGCCCAGCCAGATCCAACGCCGTGACCAACCAGGCTGCATGGCCGTGGCCGCCGGCCGGAACCATCGCCACAATCCCCAGCTGGCCAGCATCATCACAACGGCACTGAGCAGCAGCAGTGGCCTGTAGCCTTGCCAAAGCATCGCAAGCACCTCGCGCGGGTGCACCAGATACTCGATAAACAGGCGATCAGGGCGCGCATCGAACTGCTGCAGATAGGCTGGCGTGGCCATTTCCATGAAGCACAAGAAGCCAAGGCCGCCCACACACACGATCCGCACCAGCCAGGACCATGCGCGCGCGCCGCCAGGGTGCACCAGCAGGGGCAGCAGCAGCACCGGCAAAGCCATGATCCAACCCAACATAATGAGATCCACCCGCAAACCCTGCAGTAGCACCTCGGGCCAGATCCCGGTGGCTTCCACGCGCGGCCATTGCCAGACCGCGAGAGCCAACCTGGACAACGTCAGCAGCCCCACTCCGAGCAGCACGCAGCGTAGCAGCGGTTGGAACGGACCGGCCCATGTCAGCCACGCGCGGCGCGCCTGGACGCGCACCGGCGCAGCGACCACGGCTGTCGAAGATGAGACCTGCATGGGCGCGGCCTGAGCAACTCGGGCCGACAGCTTGCGCCGTGCTCCTTAATGAGGTCTTAGGGACTTGTTCGGTAGAAGTTAAAGGGCTGTAGCGAATTGAGGGTAACGTATGCAGGACGTGTTGAAGCAAGGACAAGAGAACGGAACCGAATTGTCGATACGCGGCTCGTTTGCTGCTGGCATCGATTTAGCGGAAGTTCGCCGAGCCTGTCGCTGGATCATGCGCGATCAGATCCTGACAGCGAGCGTGAGCTTATGAGAAAGCCGGTCTCGCGACCTGAGAAACGCGCGGGAAATGCGTTGTTCACCGAACTCGAAGCGGCAACACAATCTGGAACTCGACGCCAGCGCCCGGCGCACTGCGACAGTCGACGCTGCCGCGCAACAATTGCGTGATCAGGTTGAAGACCACATGCAGACCCAAGCCGGTCCCGCCCTGACCACGCTTGGTGGTGAAGAAAGGATCGAATACACGCTGCCGGACGACATCGGACATGCCCACACCGTTATCGCGATACAGCAGCAGCCACTCATCACCGTACTGATTGGCTTCGATTCGGATCTCACCGTTTTCGACACTGTCGAATCCATGAATCAGCGAATTCATGACCAGATTCACGACAATCTGTGACAGGGCACCAGGGTAAGTGAAGATGACCAGATCATCCGGGCACCGCAACTGCACCTGGTGCCGGGTCTTTTTCAGCGCCGGCCCAAGCGAGAGCAGGACTTCTTCCAGGTATCGCTTCACCGCGATTTCCCGCGCCTCTTCAGTACTTTGGTCAACGGCAACCTGTTTGAAACTGCGAACCAGTTGTCCAGCTCGCCGCAGATTGCTCAGAATCAACTGCACGCTGCTGATGGCATCTGTCTGGAATGCGTCGAGTGCAGATTTCGATAGTTTCCCGCTGTTCATCAATTGCATCAATCTCGAGGTTTCGTCTTCCAGGTGGGACGCGGCCGTGATGCCAATGCCGATCGGCGTATTGATCTCGTGCGCGATCCCGGCAACCAGATTACCCAGCGCTGCCATTTTCTCCGACTCGACCAACTGGCGCTGCATGAAGTGGATCTCTTCGAGCGATTCCTGGAGTTCGAGGTTGGACGCAGACAAGGCCGCAGTACGATCTTGAACGCGCGCCTCCAACTCGTCGTTCAAACGTCTTAGCGCCTCGGCGGCTTCGGCGCTCTCGGTCACATCGCGACTGGTGCCGACGAGGCGCAGCGCCTTACCGGACGCATCGCGCTCGACCGCAAAACCGCGCGACAGAATCCAACGCCACTCGTTCTCCGTGCTGCGGTATCGGAACGTGCTCTCGTAGAACTCCGTCTCGCCGGACACATGCCCTTCGAAATTCCGCAGCACATTGGCGCGATCGGCTTCATGCACATATTCGAGAAAGCTCTCTTGCGTGGGATAAGAGACCTTTGTGCGGGTACCCAGAACCGCAAGCGTATTTTCTCGCTCCATGGTTCCGCTGCGAAGATCGATATCCCACATTTCATCGCGTGAAGCCCAGAGCGCGAGTTTCAGACGCTGCTCGCTGCGCGCGACCGCTTCGGCTGCAACGTGATCTCGCTCCCAACGCGCGTGGGCACGACGCCACACCAGCAAAGCCGCGGTGAGCAGCATCAATGCGTAGATGATGAGCATCGTTGGCAACCGCCACCAGGGCGGCAGCAATGTGATATCAAGGCGACGAATCGGTCCCAGAAAGTCGCTTTCGTCGCCGATGGCCATCACATTGAACGTGTACTTCCCAACTGGCAGGTTGGTGTAGGTGGCGCTGCGCCCCGCATCGGCGATCCAGGTCGAATCGAACCCGTCCAAACGGTAGCGATATCGAATGCCCTCTGGGTTGGCCATGTCCAACGCAGAGAAACCAATCGTCAGGCTGGAGATGGTGTGCGGAAGCGTCAGCGCCTGAGTGTCAGCGATGTCCAGCTGCAGCGGCGCCGTGTCATCGCCGGGCGCTAGACGCGCAGGACCGTTGTTGAGCTTAAGTTCCGTCAACGTCACGCGCGGTGCCGCGGGGCGCTGCGGCAGCCGTTCAGGATCAAAAACCAGCGCACCTCTGAGCCCGCCGAAATAGATCGCGCCGCCTGGCTCCTCCACCACGCTTCCGATGAAGTATCCGGATCGATCCATCCCGGCGCTGGCACTGAAAGTGCGGACGAGCCTGTTCTGCGGATCGTAGGCATTGACGCCAACCGTGGTACCGATCCAAATCAAGCCGCTTCGATCTTCAATCACTGTGCCGATGGCGTCTGCGCCGAGGCCCTGGCGTTTACCAATCGACTCAAAAAGCAGCTCTGGGCCGGCACGCGTCGCGCGGTTCAAGCCGCCACCCTGGGTGCCGATCCACAGCGTTCCATCGCGTGCTTCGTGGATCATCGTAATCGAATTGTGGCTGATCGACGAAAGATCGCCAGGAATCTCCCGCCATTGCTCGAATGTTCCTGCAGCACGGTCCATGCGCACCAGACCGGCGCCGAATGTACCGAGGAAAAACTCTCCACTGCGAGTTTCTGTGATGAAATAAATGCTATTGCCTGGGAGACTATCGGCGCGATCTGGCTGATGCTGAAATCGCTCGAACCCCAGACCTTCGCCGCGCCAACGGGCCAGTCCGCCGTTCTCGGTGCCAACCCAAAGCGTATTGCTCCGATCTAAAAAAAGACACTGAATAGCATCGTCTGGAATGCTCGAAGCGTCCGACGGTTCGCGGCGAAAATGCTCGAACTTGCCATCGCGCAGGCGCGACAAACCCCCTCCCTGCGTTCCCACCCAAACTGCGCCGTCGTTCGAATGAGCGATCGCCTGGACGGCATTGCTGGCCAAACTTTGCGGATCACCCGGATCGTGAACGAAGCGTTGTCGGACACCGGTCACCGGATCGTAATTGACCAATCCACCGCCTTCAAGTACGCCCATCCACAGGCTGCCGTTGGCGTCGATCGACACGGTCCGGACCGGGTTGCCCGGCAGACTCGTATTGTCGCGGCCATGCGCCCGAATGAGACGCACGACTTGTGTGGCAGGATCGTGAATCGATAGTCCTCCAGTCCAGGTGCCGACCAAAATAAGGCCATCGCGCGATTCGTGGATCGTCGCGATGCGATTTCCTGCCGGGCTGCCGGTGTCGCTCACATCGTGGCGCCAGGTCAAAAACCGGCGGTTATCCGGATTCAACACAGCCAGGCCGGTCATCGTGCCTACCCAAAGCTGACCGTTGCGCGTCGTCAGCAGCGCACGCACCTGATCGTCCGGCAAACCGCCATCGCTGCCTGATCGAAAGTGCTCGATGATGTTGCCCGCTGTGGACACCTGGAGCAGTCCTTGTCGTGTGCTGCCGACAAAAACGCCACCCATTCGGTCGACGCTCAGTGCCTGGATGTCGTCCAAGGCCGCGAGTTCCGCACCAAAACGAACTGGCAGCTGGCCGTCCTGCCAATGCCAAAGACCGTTGCTGCCGGCCAGCCATACCGCTTCGTCGTCCTCGACGATGCTGCGGATCACCCCAAGTTCGACTTCCGAGGCCCAGAGCGTTTCGAATACGCTGCTCCCCGGTGCGAGCCGCTGGACAATGCCTGCGCCGGTACCAACCAATAAAGAACCATCGCGCAGATGCCGCAGCGCCGTGATGTTGTCGCTCGCCAGATTGCTCGATCCCGCGCCATGGCGGAACGCCAGGAATTGTCGAGTCGATGGTGTCAGGCGAGTCAAACCACCTGCCAACGTACCGATCCACATATCGCCATTGGCGGCGAGCGACAGCGCCGTCATATGGCTGTCGCCAATGCTGCCAGGATCGCTGCGGTCGCGGTGGAAGGCGATAAAATCGTACCCATCGAAGCGATTCAATCCATCCTGTGTACCGAGCCAGACGAAGCCGCGTGCATCCTCAGCGATGGCCCTTACCGTCACTTGCGACAGTCCGCTGGACAACCCGAAATTGCGAAAGCGCACCGCATCGATCGAGGGCGCAGCGGTGAGCTGCGCGGCAAGGCACAACAGCACCCAGATACTCAGGCGCTTAAGCCAACGCATCGCTCAATGACTCCAACGGCGCCACTTGCGGAATCCGCAATTGAAAGTGCACGCCGTGCCCTTCACGGGAGTCGCAACTGACTTCGCCGCCGAGCAGCTGCGTGGTGAGGTTGTAGACGATGTGCATGCCTAAGCCGCTGCCACCACTGCCGCGCTTAGTCGTAAAAAACGGCTCAAACACGCGGCGCTTGATTGCCTCGGCCATACCCTTGCCATTGTCGAAATAGTCGATGAGCACGCACTGTTGTTCGAGCTGCGCGCCAATCCGAATGCTGTTTCCGGTGCGACCCTCGAATCCGTGCGTGAGCGAATTGATGACGAGATTGACGATAATCTGATAAATCGCGCCCGGATACGTATCGAGAATCAGGCTGTCGGCACATTGGACATCGACGGTGACATCGGTCTTGCGAATTCTAGGATGCAGCGACTGCAGGATTTCGTCCAGGTAAGCGCGCAGATGGAATTCACGTCGCTGCTCGCTGGACTGATCCACCGCGACTTGCTTAAAGCTGCGAACCAGCTGACTGGCGCGATCCAGGTTGCGCAGCACCAGATCGGCGCCTTGTAATGCCTGGTCAATGAACCTCACCAGCTCAGCGCGTCCCAGCTGACCTTCGCCGAGTCGTTTACTCAGCGCCTGCGCTTCAGCTTGCAAATGGGAGGCGGCGGTCACGCCAACGCCAAGCGGCGTATTGATCTCATGCGCGACACCAGCCACCAGGCCACCCAAGGCCGCGAGTTTCTCCGATTCAACCAACTGCCGCTGTGTTCGAGTCAGCTCGTCCAGCGTGCGCTTGTATTCCCGGTTGGATTTTTCCAATGCTTCGGTACGCCGCGCAACGCGGATTTCCAATTCGTCGTTGAGCGATCGCAGTTCGTCTTCCGCTCGCTTCAGCTCGGTGACATCGCGATTGGTACCAACCATACGCAGTGCCATTCCCCAATGGTCGCGCGCAACGACACTGCCTTTGCCGAGGATCCAAACCCAGTTTTCTCGTTTCCCTCGCGTGCGGTAGCTGAACTCGAAGTGCCCGGCTGCACCCTTGACGTGGTCACCGAATGCCCGGGTCAAGCCTTCGCGGTCATCCGGGTGAACATAGGACAGATAATCGATCAGCCTCGGGAAGACAGCCTCGCCGGCGATCAACGTGCTCTGCAGAGCATTTTCGCGGCGCAGCGAACCGGTCGGAAAGTCGATGTCCCAGAGCTCATCGCCGCTGCCCCAGATCGCCAACTTCAAGCGTTCCTCGGACAGCCTCAGTGCTTCGTCCTTGGCACGAATCTCGGTGATATCGAGCGTCGTACCGACCAGCCGAAGCGCTCGTCCATCTGCGTTTCGCGAAAACACCCGACCACGCGAAAACAGCCAGCGCCACTGGCCATTATTATCTTGCGAGCGGTACTGCACTTCCACCAGATCGACGTCGCCGCGAATCGCAGCCTTTAGCGCGCGATTGAATCCGGCCCGGTCTTCCTCATGCACAAATGGCGCGTAATGAGCCAGAGAGTCGCATTCCGCCTTCCGAGTCACCTTCAAGTGGTCGAGACGATTACGTCGCCGCATGCGACCTTCGGGTGTCGACAAGTCGACATCCCACAGTTCGCTGCCACTGCCCCATAGCGCCTGATTGAGCAGCGCTTCGCTTTGCAAAAGAGCCTGATCGGTCTGCGCCTGCTTGCGTCGGCGCGCACCCGTCCGCCAAACGGCAAGTGCGAACAGAGCGATGGCAACAATCGCGTAGCCCGCGCGCGCCGGGGCACTCCAGTAAGGCGGCGGCTGTGGCGCCAATGCGTTCGCAGAAACCACAGAATCGATCGCATGCTCGCTCGGTCCAGATTGGCCGCAACGCGTAGCGCCGTGCGCTGCCGAATCCTGGGCATCCATGGCATGGAAACCACGAGGCTCGGCGCGTGCGACGGCGACAATCAACATCATCGCCACCGCCACGTGCCATAGCGCCCGATGGATCATCTTTCGCATCGCCCCAGTTCGATCGCCCGAAGCCTAGCCGATCACAACCCGATTGGCTAACACGGCAAAGGTCACTGCGGCAATGCTGCCACGACTCGCTGCAGTTCATTGAGCCGTCGCTCCGCCTCGGTCTCGCTCAATCTTGGAGCATCGACACTGAAGTTCGGGCCGGGCCAACCTGGATCGCCCACGAACCGGGCCACGATGTGCACATGCAATTGCGGCACAACATTACCCAGGCTGGCAATGTTGATCTTGTCGCAACGCGTTTGCGCTTTCAGCGCCCTGGCCAGAGCCACCGTCAGGCGCCCGAGCTCAGATTGTTCAGCGTCCGACAAATCGAAGATCTCGACGCAACCTGGTTTCATCGGAATCAACACCAACCATGGCCACGGTGCGGTAAATTTGCCGCGCACCTGGATCCCACTCATCTCGGCCAATGCGGCGCTGCCCGAAACCAAACGCGAGTCGATCAATATCTTGCTCATCGGGCGCTGCTTTCCACAAATTCGATCGTTCGCTGTAACGCAAGTGCCGCGCTCTGAGGCTCGCCATGCGCATCGCCAAGGCGATTGAACGCATGGCCGGCATCGTATCGATGCAGCGGCACGTTCGGGTAGCGGGCGGCGATCGCATCAATGACTGCGGCCGGGATCGTCTCATCGCGCGCACCGAAGTGGAACAACAGCGGCGCTTGGGGCGCTTCGTGCAGATACTGACTGACAAGGCGACCGTAATAGCTGACCGCGCACAAGCCAACGCGGGTCGCAGCAAGAAACGCGAGGCTGCCGCCCCAGCAGTAACCCACAACCGCGATGCGCCGAGCACCGCGACAGCGCAGCGCAGCCGCTGCGGCCTCGACATCGCGCAATGGCGCGTCCATCCCGAGCGTTGCGACCAGATCACGGCCCTGGGCGACGCCCGCCGCATCCGTATCGAGCTCCACACCGCTGCGAACGCGGTCGAAAAATTGTGGCGCAACCGCAGCGAATCCGCACTGAGCAAAATCGTCCACCACACGACGGATATGTGCAGTCACGCCGAATATCTCTTGCACAACCACCAAACCGATCGACCCTGCCCCGCGGGCATAAGCACCGATTCTGACGCCATCGCGCGCATGCAGTTCCATCGCTCACATTCCCAACCGTTCGCGCAATTGCCCAACCTCCACGCCGGCGCTATCGAGCTTCCGGGCTTCAATCAGGGAGCTTCTAGCGTTGTCGACATTGCCGCTGTCCAGTTGCCGCTGGCCGAGGTCGGCGTATGCCTTCGCGATACGTCGCTTAATCGACTCGATCTCACGGTCTCGCGCGTCGACCGATTGCAGGGCATCCAGATCGCCATGCGCACGTGTTGGGCGACCCGCTTCAATGGCTTCATCGATGCGATTTTTTAGTGCCTGGGCCAGCGCCTCCATGCCAGCGCGCACGTCTTCGCTGTTGCGATCGAACGACATCGCGCCGCGAAACTTGTCGAATGCCGAATCGCCAGGCGGTTCGACGAGCTGGCCCGTGGACAGCGCGATTTCGCCTTCGCGTATCAACCGATCGTGGTCGGCCTTCTGTTGGGGCGTCGGCCCCTTTGCCGCCTCGACCGCGGCATCGATCCGTATTTTCGCATCGCTCAACCCGGCGGTTTTGGGCGCCAAGGCTTGAACTCGCTTCGCCAGGCGCTGGGCACGCTCGATCTGCCGGCTGTTGAGCGCGGCCTGCACCTGCAACAAAGCTTCAGCCACCGCTGCATCCAGGCCCAGACGCGCGTCATCGTTGGCTGGGTCGATTTTCAACGCTTCCAGATATTTGTCCGCGGCACTCGCGCCGTTGGGCTCGACCCATCTTTCGCGTCTTGCCAAAGCTTGCGCCTCGCGCAGCAACGCCGGCACTTGCGCGCGTCGTTCTGCGACCAGTCTCTCACGCGCCAGGGCTTGCGTCAGTTCGCCGACACCTGCAGCAGATGGCGCGTGTGTCGTCAACGTCAGGAGCAGCCGTTCCGCCCGATCAAGTTCACCACCCGTGACAGCCCGCTCGGCATCCGCTGCCAATCGGTCAGCGATGCGCTGCGCGTCGCGAACGGCGTTTTCGCGACCCAGCTGAGCGGCCGCCACGTAGAGCGCTAACGCACCGGTTCCACCTTCGAAATTGCCGGCAATCTCGGCACGCTGCGCCGCCGCATATTCTGCCGCGCCCACCTCTGTTGTCGGCGGCGGTGGTGGCGGCTCCGGCGGTGGCGGGACATCTTGAACCATCAGTTGCTCGAATCGAGCACGCAAATCGGCGCCACCGGGCACACCACGCAGCCTGCGTACAACTTCGTCGATGCGTCGCCGATCTGAATTCGCGCTTAACTCAGCGTAGAGGCGATCCAACGTACTGCGCAATCCGATGCGCGCGCGGCTATCGTCCTCATCCAACATGAGCGCGGCGACAAAGAAACTCATCGCATCCTGGCCAGAACTACCCAACAGCCGACCTTCAGCCAGTGCCGCTTCGCCAAGTTCGGTTTCGCCAGGCGGCGGTTGCGCAAAATACGACTGCGCCAGCGGCAACCAATACGCCTGGTAATGAAAAGCCGCCGCAGCCCCACCCAGCAGAATCAGCAATACCATCCATTTGCCGAGCCCATGACCTTTCACAGTGGGCGCCGGCCGTGGAGTGGCACGCAGCGGCGTCTGGTGCACATCGTCCATCCGCCCAAGCTGTGGTTCTGTGCGCACATTCCCTGTGTTTTCGAGAGACCGCTCGCGCTGCGCGCGCATGGTCGGTTCCTTGCGCGTCTCCAGGGGCCTCAGGCGCGGCGGAGGCGTATCAAGCTCGCCGGCCTCCAGTTGCCGCTGCACCTTTTCCAGCGCTTGATCGATTTCCGCACCGGTCTGGAAACGATCGCCCGGCTCTTTGGCGAGCATCAAATCGAGCACCGTCTGGAAAGACTGATACTCGCGCGGCAGCTGCGGCAATGGCGCGGTCATGTGCATGATGCCGATCGCCAACGAGTCACTCGCTTCGTACGGCACCCGTCCCGTCAGCAGTTGAAAGAAGACCACGCCCAGACTGTACAGATCGGCTCGACCATCGATGGCTCTACCGCGTAATTGTTCTGGGCTCATGTAGTGCGGCGTTCCGACCACCGCACCGGTCTTGGTCATGACCGTTCCCGAATCGGCCGCACGCGCGATGCCAAAATCGCTCAATACGCAAGACCCATCCTCACGCAACAGGATATTGTCCGGTTTGACGTCGCGGTGGATGAACCCTTTTTCGTGCGCGTAAGACAGCGCCAGGGCGATTTCGCGTACGCAGCGCACCGACGGCTTTAGCGCGAGCGGCGGTGCGCCTCGGCGCATGACCGGACCACCTGGCAAATGTTCCATTGCGCAGTAGTGCACGCCGTTGTGCACGCCAACATCGTAGATACTGACCACATTGCGATGATGCAGTTTTGCCGCGATACGCGCTTCACGCAAAAAGCGGTCGCCGAAGCTGGGATCGGCCGACAGTTGCGGCGCCATGATCTTCAACGCCACTTCGCGGTCGACGGACTGCTGAGTTGCGAGATAGACGGTCGCCATTCCACCTCGCCCGAGTTGGCGAGAGAGTATGTAGCCTGGTACCTGGGGCATCCCGTCCGTCATGCGCAACATAATGGCACGCGCCACGTTCCGTTCACACCCCGATCTGGAAACGGCGCTCTTGTACCAGACAGCTTTGGCGCGAAATTGAGAGCCGGGACCAGCGGATCGAGTTTGCGGAAAGACAGGAAGATCGCGGCCGCAGGATCAATGGGCTCAACGCCGCTCCAATACGTACACCGATGCCGGCGGCAGGTTGAGCCAGGTAAAGCCCACTCGCCGCGAGCGCAATCCCAGGCGCTGCCGTGTGGTGCGCGAGATCGGACAACGTGGACCATAGGTGAACTGAATCAACGTGCCCTGCGGACCCATCGCGGCAAAGATCGCCACGACGATTTCATCGACCAATGCGGGCGGCATCGACAGAAATCCCAGCGAGCTGACCACCGCATCGGCCGCACCATCGAAAACTGCATGCTTCTCAAGCAACCCAGGCAATTGCCGCGCATCGCCGCACACGACCGGACTGTGCGGAAACGTTCGAGTCAGCTCCTCGTGCAGTTCTGGATTCAGTTCCACGATAAACAGGTTCTCGGGACGCACGCGATACTGCAACAACGCGCGCGTGATGGCGCCAGTACCGGCGCCCAACTCAACAACCTTTTCAGCGCCTGCCGGGATCGCCATCGCCATCGCACGACCCAAACGCGGGCTGCTCGGTACGACAGAGGCGGTCTTCAAGGGCGAACGCAGCCATTGCCGAAAGAACATCCAGCCGCGCCCGGTTTCCCTACGCCACTGCGCAAACGCCTGGTGTAGCCCGGGATCGGTCATTTCTCGATTTTCGCTTTGGACTTGATGGTCGCCGCGAAATCGAGCGCACGTTTGCGCTGTAGAGTGGCTTTGATGCCGTCGCGGACCGTCTCGAACGAAGGTGCCTGCAGGGGGCGCCTGGCGCGCAGCAAAGCCACGTGAAATCCGAACTCGGTTTGCACAACTGGAGATATACCGCCATCGACCATGCCCTGCAGTGCCTCGGCCAGCGGCGCCGGCAGCTGCGGCTTGCGGACCCAGCCCAGATCTTTGGAATCCTTGACGCCAACTTGTCCGACCGAAGAGGCCAGTAAATCATCGAACGCCGTGCCAGTGCTGAGCGCGATCGACGCCGCATCGGCCGCGGCCTGGTTGTCGAACAAAATGTGCGCGATCTGGAATTCGTCACTGCCATTGTTGGCAACTTCCTGCTCATAGGCGGCGCGCAGTTCCTGATCGGTTGGTTCCGCCGATGACCGGCGCACAAACTCGCCGCTCAGTCGATTCAGCCGTTCGATCTCCAATTCCGCCGCGACAGCGACATCGTCCAGTAACCCGCTGGTTTGTGCTGCCTGCGCCATCGCGACCAGATCGGCGACGCTGTCGAGCACTTGTTGTCGCTGCCCTGGATCGCGCACATCCCAGCCGCGCTGCCGCGCGAATGCCTCGATCATGATCTCGGGCACTGCTTCGCCATTGACCTTCAACTCGCTGGGACTTCCTGCCAACGCAATCACGCCACTGGGCGCGTCTGGCTCATTCCGAGCGCATGAAATCAGCGCCAACAGCAGCGCAGCACAAAAGACTCTCATGTTGACTCCTCGTTCGCACCGCAGGCCTCAATGGCCAGCGCGTGGATATCAGTTTGCATCAATGTCCCTAGTGCCTCATAGACTAAGCGATGTCGGACCAAGGGCCGGATGCCATCAAATTTCGCGCTGCGAATGCGCACCCGAAAATGGCCTCGGCCATCCCTGGCGCCTTCGTGACCGCGGTGAGCAGCACTCTCGTCGATGACCTCCAATGCCAGCGGCTCAAGCGATTCGAGTCGCTTTCGAATCTCCTGAACACGGACTTCATTCAGCGCAGCGGCACCTGGAATCATGGCAGTACTTGCCGAAACGGCTCGACTGTCACCGACTCGAACACGCCTTCCATCATGTATGGATCGGACTCAAACCAAGCTCGGGCTGCCGCCTGCGACTCGAATTCGGCAATGATCAAACTTCCGGTGACCGTTGTTTCATCGGCTCGATCGCTGGCAGGCAGCGGCCCGGCGACAATGATCCGTCCGGCGTCGGCGAGCGTCTTTATTCGCGCCAGGTGCGCCGGCCGCACGGTGGCGCGACGATGCAAAGAATCGGGCCGATCCCGGCCGAGTAGCATGAAGAGCATACAATGAGCGATTCGAGGAGATAGCGGAGTCTACTGGCTCGGGATCAAGTTGAGTTCAAACTTGAAGGCGCGGCGGTTCAGGTCGATTCGCCGCGAGTTGGCTGCCCGCGCCACGATGTTCGCAGCCGCCGAATCACCAGTCAGGCAAAACCCCGTATCCTCCGCCGCCCCGCTGACCGAACCGCAAGGCCGTGGCCAAACGCCTGTCCGTTCACCCGCTTTCGCCTCAACAACGCCTGCTCGACCAGGCGGTGGCGGCGTTGCACGCCGGAGAGCTGGTCGCCTACCCGACCGACTCGGGTTACGCATTTGGCTTCACGCTCGATAGCAAGACAGCCATGGAGCGGGTGGCGCGCATTCGGCAACTGAAGGCACGCCACAACTACACGCTGGCGTGTCGCGACTTGCGCCAGGTGGGTCAATATACGCGACTGGACGATGCCGCTTTCCGCCTGCTCCGCTCGCATCTGCCCGGTCCATACACATTCATTCTGCCAGCCAGCAATCTGGTACCTAAGCGCGTCGCGACAGAAAAACGCCGATCCATCGGCGTGCGTATTCCAGATCATCGTATCGCATTGGGTCTGATCGAAACCTTGGGGGAACCGCTGTTGTCGTCCAGCCTGCTGTTGCCGGAAACAGACTTGTACGGACTGGAGATCGACGAGTTGGTCGACGCCATCGATGACCTCGTCGATCTGATCATCGACGGGGGACCGTGCTTGCTCGCGCCGACGACTGTCGTATCGCTGTTGGACCAACCCTTCGAAGTTTTGCGGCGCGGCGCTGGTGTCGTGGATTGGGAATGAAACCATGACTGAGTCGACGCCCGAGGCCGCACAAGCTCGCCAATCCGAGATTCCGTTCGCCGTGGTGCGTGGGCAACCGTATTACGAGTTGCCTAAGGACCTGTACATTCCGCCGGACGCCCTGGAGGTCATTCTCGATGCGTTCGAGGGCCCGCTGGATCTGTTGCTGTATCTGATCCGCCGACAGAATCTGGATATCCTCGACATACCGATTGCAGCGATCACAAAACAGTACATCGGCTATATCGAGCTGATGCAGTCCCTGAAACTGGAACTGGCCGCCGAGTATCTGGTGATGGCGGCGATCCTGGCGGAAATCAAATCGCGTCTGCTGCTACCGCGCCCGCCGGACGTCGAGGGCGAAGAAACCGATCCGCGCGCCGAGCTGATCCGCCGACTCCAGGAATACGAACGCTTCAAGAAGGCGGCCGAGGACATCGACGCCCTGCCCCGCCTGGAGCGCGATACCAGCGTAGCGGCAGCCTACGTGCCGGAACGCAAAACCACACTCATTCCCCCTGCTGTGGATCTGCGTGAGCTGTTGTTGGCGTTCCGCGACGTGCTCAATCGAGCCGACCTGTTTACCAGTCACCAGGTGCGCCGCGAGCCGCTCTCGGTCCGTCAGAAAATGTCCGAGTTGCTGGCCATGCTGCCGGCCGGCGAGTTTCGCGAGTTCACCTCATTGATCGCGGTCGGCGAAGGCCGCCTGGGGGTCGTCGTCAGCTTTCTTGCGATCCTCGAACTCGCCAAAGCCGGCTTGATCGAAATCGTCCAGGAGCGTCCGCTGGCGCCTGTCTATGTGCGCTCGCGCGTGAGCCTGGACGAAGAAACCGCTGGAGATGGCGATGCTTAAACAAATTCTCGAAGCCGCATTGCTCTCGAGCCAACAGCCGCTGTCGCTGGCGCAGCTCGAACAACTGTTTTTGGAGCAAGAGCGGCCGACGCACACAGAGCTGGCTCAAGCCCTTGAGACGCTGGCCGCAGAATGCGCGGACCGAGGTATCGAGCTTGTTGAGGTCGCCAGCGGATTCCGTTATCAGATCCGGACCAATGTCCACGCCTATGTGACCCGGCTCTGGGCAGAACGCACCCAAAAGTACTCGCGTGCTCTGCTGGAAACGCTGGCATTGATCGCCTATCGGCAGCCGATCACGCGGGGCGAGATTGAGGCAGTGCGCGGCGTTGTGGTATCGACACAGATCATCAAGACCCTGGAGGAGCGCGAGTGGGTGCGTGTCGTTGGGCACCGCGATGTACCTGGCCGACCAGCGCTGTATGGCACCACGCGCACGTTTCTCGACTACTTTGGGCTGAAGAACCTCGATTCTCTGCCCACCCTGGCTGAAATCCGCGACCTGGAGAGTTTGATGCCGGAGTTCGAATTCCCATCGCAAACGAACATCCCGGCGCAATTGAGCGATGATGCATCCTCAGTGCCATCGACGGAGACGCGACAATGAAACCGAAAAATACCCTGTCGCTGCGGCGCACTTCGCCCGAGGCCGCCGGTCCGGAACGACTGCAAAAGCTGCTATCGAAGGCCGGACTCGGTTCCCGGCGCTCGATTGAAGAACGCATCCTGCGCAATGAGATTGAGGTCGATCACCGACCGGCAAAAATCGGCGACAGCCTCGCGGACGGCCAGACCATCAAAATCGACGGGCGCAGCTTTATTGTCCGCGGCGTAGCGCACACCGGCCCGCGCGTGCTGGCCTACAACAAACCCGAAGGCGAGGTGACCACAGCGCACGATCCGGAAGGACGTCCAACCGTGTTCGATCGCCTGCCGCGGCTCAAAGGCGCGCGTTGGATCGCGGTCGGCCGGCTCGATCTGAACACCGCAGGCTTGTTGTTGTTCACCACTGACGGCGAACTGGCCAATCGGCTGATGCATCCATCCCGCGAGATCGATCGCGAGTATTTGTGCCGCGTCCATGGCGAGATCGACGTTGGCGCCACGCATCAACTGACGCATGGCGTCGTACTTGAAGACGGTCCGGCAAAATTCGAAGAGCTTGAAGCACTGAGCGAAACCGAGAACGAAGGCAGCAATCGCTGGTATCGCGTGCTGCTGCGCGAAGGTCGGCAGCGCGAAGTGCGCCGGCTCTGGGAAGCCGTGGGCACCGAAGTCAGTCGCTTGAAACGCGTTCGCTACGGACCCATCGAGCTGGGCAAGGACTTAAAGCGCGGCTGGTATCGCGAACTGGTCGCGGAAGAGATCGAAGTATTGCTGAAGTCCGTCGAGCTGCCCGTCACGTCGCGCACTGAGTTGCGCATCGTGCCGGCCGAAGCCGCGCACAAGTTCGACCGCGGCCAACGCCGCGAACGCCGCCCGGGCGACAAACCCGGCTGGCGACGTGAGGCGGACGAGAGCTTCGCGGAACGTGGCAGCCGCTCGCGCGGTCCACGGCGCGACAGTCCAGCAGGCGACCGCGGCGGCGCGGGCCGTGGTGACTTCCGTCGCGGTGATCGCCCTGGGCCGCATCGGTACGAAGGCATCCGCACTGAAACAACCTCTGCTCGGCGCGACGGCGCCTCGGGCGCACGCCCATTCGCGGCTCGCAGTGCCGCACCGCGGGGCGAACGTCCATTCGAAAAGCGCCAAGGCGCGCCCGGCGATCGGCCGTACCGCAGCTCAGCGCCAGCCGACCGGCCAAACCGCGACACGACGCCGCGCGATCGCCCATACGAATCGCGCGGCACGACACGCAGCGATAGTCGACCCGCTCAGCGAGACGGCGTAGACCGCAGCAAGCGCCCGTTCGAGCGCCGCGAACGATCGGATTCCCCGCGCGGTGACGCCGCAGCGCGTGCGCGTCCATCCGCAAGCCGCGACGCCGCACCGCGACAGCCAGCACCTTACGCTGCGCGAGATACCGCACCGCGAGGCGATCGACCCTATCCACCGCGTGGCGATCGCCCGGCGTCGGCAGGACGACCGCGACCGGAGCAACCCGGCGCAGCACCGCGAGAATTCAAGCGCCGCGACGAATCCGGGCCGGGCAGTCGCCGCGAAGGCGCGCCCGCCGGCGCCAAACCCGGCGTGCGCAATCCGCGTGCCAAACCCACGACCATTCGCACCGATGATCGCCGCGCTCGCGAACGCACGAAAAAACCTGGCGATTAGTCAGCGCTGCGCGCGCATGAATGCGCGCTCGCGCGTGAGGATCGTGCCGAGAAACGGGCCGGCGCCGTTCAACTTGCCGAAGGCCCCAAACCCACGTTCGAGGAAACTCTGCAACGCGCCAAGTCCGGCCAATTTCGCCGGCCATCGGCACAACGACAGCAGATCCTTGAGCATCGGTTTGCGCACCAATCGATCCAACTCACGACCGAGCACAAGCAACAACGCCAATTGATGGCGTCGCTGCCGCTCGGTCGCCGATCGCCGGTAAGCCTCAGCATAGTCGAGGGACGAAATCTCAGCGGCAGACGTGCACCGTGCTGGCAAGGCCGAGGCCAGCGCGAAGTCCAGTTCCTGACTGACGGCGTTCAGCTCGATCGCACGCGACAGGCTGTAGAGCACGCCAGCTGGCAGCAACTTCAACATGATCGGCACCACCCGTTCGACTTGCCGATCGCGATCATCGAACTCGCCTTCGCCGTACAAATCGTTCAAGAAGAACGTGCACGCGGCAGAAAATCTCGACGAAGACTGCAAATCGAGATACGTCGATGCAAGTCGACGCGCTTGCCAGGCGCGAAGCGCTTTTAGGCGTGGCGCGACGCTCTGGTCTTGATGCGCACGCGTGTGAGCCGCGTGCACCCGCACCAGCAGCGCGCGCAATCGATCGGCAACCTCGCTCATGCCAGAGCGCGAATCGCCGCGATCAGTTCATCGTGACGTCGCCGGAAAATGGCGACCGACTCGACATGCACGTAGCGCAGCACGCCCTCCTCGTCGACCAGAAACACTGAACGCTTCATGCCCAGCAGGCCCGATGAATCGTATTGCCTGGCCACCTTCAGATCGACATCGCTCAGCAACGAAAACGGCAAGTCCCGCCGCTCCTTGAAACGCCGATGACTGTCGCCATCGTCCTTGCTGATGCCGATCACCGTGACACCCAATTCGCGATAGTCCTCGAAGCCATCGCGATACTCGCAAAGCTGCGCGGTACAAACCGGCGTTTCGTCGCCGGGATAAAACACCAGCAGTACCTTCTGCCCACGCATCGACGCCAGATCGAAGCTGCTGCCATCGTCGGCGGGCAAAATAAACGTTGGTGCACGATCGCCTACTTTCAGCATCGGGGACTCCTTGTTTCCTGATCCCCGATGTTGGGGGCATCGCGCCCCAGGATCAAGGGGACGCCCAAAGGGCCGCAGCATCCCACAGCCTCTTTGTGAGGCCCGCAAGACCCGCGACCTCGAATCGCCCAGTCTTGTTGCCATAGCACTTCCCCTGCGCGTGATTGGCCAGGCAAGAACGGCCATAGGTCTGAACGGCTTTCGTCCCATATGATCGGAGAGTCCACGTCATTCCGTCTTGTCTCACTAACGACTTTTGCACAGAGATTTCTATGCGCATCGATTCAATCTGCTTTTTCCTTTCGATCTCCGCCGTCATTGCCTCCTCCGCGGTCGCGGACTCAGTGATTTGGATTTCGGAAGGAGCCGAATTGGCCGTATCTACGACCGACGGCGAGTCCACTTCCCCGGACCGCGCAAGCGATCGGTACCTGGTGGTCACGACGTCGGCTACGAACGTCGCAGTGGGTTTGGATGGGACAAATGCGCAAACGGTTCGCTTCGATCAGCTGACCGACGAACGTCTGGTGGTTTCGCAACGGGACGGCAGCCTGGCAAACGCCGATACGATAGGCATTGCAGTGAGCCCGGACGGGCGCTATGTCGCCATGGTGACCGAAGCCACGAACTTGCTCGCAGCGCCGACGACTGGACGCGCTCTGCTCCGTAAAGATATGGTGACGGGCGACGTTGTGCGTATCCCCTATCAGGCCAAATTTCTGGCGATTTCGAACGCGTCGTTCCAGGCCAGCGGTCGCCACCTGCAGTTTGTCGGCTTGGAGTCGGAGTGGATTGTCGGCAGCCCTGACCGCCAACGAGTCATAGTGATCGATTTCGTAACCGGATCGGTGACCGCATTACCCGTTGCCCAGGAAGGCGAAGTTGGGCATTTGTCGAGGGGCGCCAATTGCTTTGTTTATGGCACGGCGACTGGTAGGGTCATTCTGCATTTGCCTGGCGGTACCGAAGTCCCGGTCGATGTTCCCCAAGGAGGCGGTAGCCCCAACGACTCGACTATCGGCGCTCAGGTCAGCGACGACTGTCGTTTTGTGGTCTTTGGATCACGCGCAACGAACTTGTTGCCCACTGTCACCACCCCAGAATCGGTTTATCGCTTCGATGCACTTTCTCAGTCGCTGGAGTGGGTTTCGATCAACGAAAGCGTGGAGACGGACTCGGGACTGGATTTCATCCGGATGAGCCCGGATGCGCGACATGTGTACTACCTGCGGAATGTCATCCCAGGCGGCTTGGGTCTTGTCGCGAACTACCGATGGAAATATCGAGACATGCTCGCAACAACACTGACTTCTTTTGCGCGCCAGGACGTGGTCCCCAGTGGCATTGATACAAGCGGCGCTTTTCTCGTGGGTACGTCGTCGCCTTTCGGGCTCGACCGAAACGACTTGGGAGATGTTCAAATCAGCGCCGGTCCACTGGCGATACCGCAACTTGTTATGGGGTCAGTCAACACCACGTTAGCCAGCTCGCCCAACGGATCGAGCAACCGGGGCGAATTGGTGGCACGCCGATCGCATACGCGCGAAGGTCGTTTGGAGTATTTCGTCTCCAATGCCAGCAATCTGGTTCCAGGAGCGCCGACTGATCTCTCTGGTCAGAGTCTGTTTGTCCGCGATACCGATTTTGGGACGACGCTTCGCCTCTTGCCGACCGGACCAACACCGCTCGACGGCATCATCGATCTGGCAGATGTTTCCAGTGATGGTCGTTTCGTGCTCTTTTCATCGACCGCGTCGTCTCACGTCATGGGTGATACCAACCAACAACGCGATCTGTTCCTTCTCGATCGGACGACCAACGCGATCGAGCGAATCAACGTGAGCGCTGGTGGTCTGCAGTCGGATTTGGAGGATATTTTTCCAAGTAGCGCTGCCGTGTCGGACGATGGGCAACGTGTGGTCTTTCAGTCACTTGGTCGAACGCTGTCCGGAGCACTATCAGCACAACGCATCTGGTACCTGCGAGATCGTTCCGAGCCGACAACGCGACTGCTATATCCGAAGGCCATCGGCATGCCGCAATTCTCGCAGCTCAGCGCGGATGGTCGCGAAATCGTGTACGAAGCGCTATCGGATTGTCAGCACTGGATACTGAATCTGGATTCGCAGGCGCGATCCTGTGCATCGCTCAGCGAGTCCGGCGCAAACCTGGCGGTGCCGTCGACGTTTTCTCGGGACCTGAGATTTGTTCTCTATGCGACGAATGAGGCTCCACAGCGCGTGTTACTTCGCGACCGCAAGACGGGTCATATCAGGGTGCTGCCGATTGCTTCGGGTGACATTCAGCTGACAGGCGATGGTCGTTACGTCATCAGAATCCTTCAGGCCGCTGGCGAACATCGAGCTCGCATCTTCGACACACTGATCGGCTCGGACGTCGAGACATTGCTGCCCATCGAAGAACGCCGGCAGCTATCGGGCAGCACCCCTCAAGGGCCATGGCTGATGTTCTGGTCGAAAAGAAACCTTTCGGGAACAGACCAGAATCGCCTCACGGATTTGTATCGCGCCACTGCTCTAGGCGACGGGATCCATGGCGGGGGGTGGCAGGGCGGATTCGAGTGAATATAAGCTGCCACATCGAACGCAATACTGAGCCAGTACGTTTGCAAAGGCCGTTTAGGGCTCCAAGAACAGACCCTCAACAGCCATAGAAGCATGCGCTCGCCATGCTACCAAGGCATCACCACCAACTCGTGTCGCTTGGCACCCTTGCCGTGCGTGCCGCCGAGGCTGTGACCGCCAGGCGCTGGTTGCGGAACGGGTTTCGGACTCCCATTTTCACCACCGTTGCGTCATCCGCGCCGTTTCATTCCTCAAATGAACTCACGAAAAGGGGGTCTCCAGGCGCGCCAGGCGTGTAGATGCCCATGGAGTCGACAAAAATCAACGCGCTAGCGGGAGATAGGCCGCCCCAAACAGTCATTTCGCCTCCCGTCCACACCGCCGTATGGTCGCGCCGTCCAGTTGGCGCTCCGACGATCTGCGTCGCCTGCCAGATGTTCGTGTTTACGTTATAGCGCCCTCCGCTTTCCAGGGAGGATGCGGAATTGCTGCCGCCCCAGACGATCATTTCGCTGCCGGACCACACGGCCGTGTGACCGCTCCGTGCGTCCGGCGGGCTCGACTGCAAAGGGAGCCACTCATCGGTGATGGGTTTGTAGCGACCACCATTGGCAGTAGGGCAACCATTGTCTGTGCAGCCTCCCCACACGATCATCTCGCTGCCGGTCCACGCCGCAGTATGCCGATGCAATTCGCTCACTTCACTGCTGGTTGACGTTGCGAGCCAGCTGTCTGTGCTTGGAAAATAGCGACCTCCGCTCGCGAAGGCGGCGTTTTCATCAATGCCTCCCCAGACAATCATCTCGCTACCTGTCCACACCGCCGTGTGCACGAAGCGCGCGGCTGGCGCGTTTTCTGTTTGCGTTGCCATCCAACTGTCGCTGCTCGGGTTTTACCGCCCTCCGGTGGCGTGATACACGGCACCGATTCCTCCCCAAATGATCATTTCGGTGCCGGTCCACACAGCGGTGTGACGGTTTCGTGCGCTCGGCGCTCCGTCACTTTGTGTGGTTAGCCAAGTGTCAGTCGTCGACCTGTAGCGCCCGCCGTTGGCGACGCTAGTTCCGCCGGACCCTCCCCAGACAATCATCTCCGTTCCGGTCCATACAGCCGTATGAAAACGTCGTCCACTCGGTGCTCCGATCGTTTGTGTCGCCAACCAGCTGTCTGTGTCCGGTGGTTGGCGGGACAGAACCGGACAGCCATCGAACTGTGAGTCAAGAGCCGACTAGCGGTCCTTGCGGCCTCAATCCGACGTTTCTGGAGAGTCGTAAAGAACGGGGACAGTCACAACAAACCGGACACGTATGGACGCCTCCTGTCAACACCTGATTTCCGCTTCGTTCTTGCTTAATTTCCTTGGTCTTTGGGCAAAACCCAACCGTCTCGAAGTTCGAGCCGTTCGACTGCCATGTGCTGTCAGTTCACTCAGTTTCGTTCCAGCGTTTCGATCAACTTTCCCTGCGACATCGGCGGTACGGTTCTCTGACACGTATCCGGCGGCTTGATGGTGCCTTTGGTTGCGCACCGCGCCTCAATGAGTCGGCTCTGGCGGCCCTAACAGCCACGCGCGTTTATGACACTTGTCCACTACAGACGGGCTCTTGCCATCTTCCGCGTTCGCCTTGCGTGCGATGTGCTCGTCGAGACAGCGCATGTATCAGGACGAATTGGCGAGCCGTTTACGGCGCTCATCAAGTGCGTTCTGATCGACGATCAATGGGCTGATTTTCGCCGCGTTCTGCACCGGCTTACGCGCTGGAAACAACTGCACCCAACGCTGGGCAACCTGCTCGTCCGTCCAGTCGCGCGGCACTCGATTCGACAGAGAGCACGACGTGAAGGGGATTGCTCATCACCGCGTAGCTGTAAACATCGATAGCAAAGATGCCTGCCCGTTGCACAATGCGCGCTGCGATCATCAACTTGCGGTGTTCTCCCCTTTGAGCGTGAACGGGCCACGGGGCAGGGACTTGCGTGCGCCGATCAACTCCCCGACGATAGCGCGATGGACCTCGCCGCATATATCGCCCAGTTGCCCGAAACGCCCTTCGTCAGAGCGCTGGCCGAATTGTGCGCGCACGAAGCTCAGCGCCTAGCGAATGTTCGTCCGCTGCCCATACCCGTGTACATCGCGGGCGGTGCGGCAGTGCATCTATGGACACGGCAGCGGAGTACGAGCGACGTTGATGCGGAGTTCGGTCGGCGCATCGTGGCAGACGATTTTCGGCAGCAGTTCGTTGATGCGGATGGCAAACGCCGCGTGCTGTATTTCGACCGCCAATTCAATCCACATTTCTCTTTGTTACACGAGGATTACCAGCAGGATGCGATTGCGTTGGGTCCACAATTCGGCGAAGGCGTATTGGCTGTGTACGTACTCGCGCCAATCGATCTGGTCTTGAGCAAACTCGCTCGGTTTGCCGACGTCGATCGAGAGGACATTGCGCGGTTGCAACGTGCCGGGTTGATCGCGGCCACAGCACTGCGTGCTCGCGTGGAAGAGGCGCTCGTCGCAGCCATCGGCGTCGACGCTGGATTGATGCGCGCGCGATTGGACGAGGTGCTCGCGTGACCGCTGAAGCACTGGTAAGAGCGTTGGCAAGCACAGACTTCCGCGAGGCCGAGGAAGCGCTCGCGCACTGGCTCCTGACGCCTGATTGGAACGCTCTATTGGCATCACCTGAATTCACAGCGTCCGCGGCCGCCAGCGTGTTCGAAGTGATGGATACACTGGCAATGATGGGGCGCCGTCAGGTGCCGGCCAATGTACTTGATGCTCTCAAAATGCGAGCGCGCAGCGTCGAACCCGAGCGGCACTTCATCGCGGCGCGGCTTCTGCAACGAATAGATGAGCAGCGCTGGCTTGCTCGCGATGCCGACTGCAAGCAGGAACTCCCCGCTTCCCATTTTTCTGCCGGACGGCCTGTCGGCCTGTAAGATGCCGCGAAAGCGCGGAGCCTCTATGGAAATCGTCATTGGCACTAAGCAAGAACGGGCTTGAGGCCACGAGGCAGAATGCCTTCACCTGATCGCGCCCGCAGAGAGAGAGCGCTGCAGAGTGTCCGCAAAGAGCGTTGCAGAGCGTTCCGACCTGTCAGGTACCGGCCCGGACGCTGAGTTGTCCTGAACTAAGCAGCGGTGCATCCTTGGCCACTGCAATGCTCTCGATTGGACGTACGCATGTTTCGCGCTGTGTCGGCTTTCCTGGTGCTGGCCCTATTCGCCAGTTTCGCTCTAGCGCAACCGTACGACTACCATGCGTACATCGACGCAGATTTACGAACGACCACCGGCTGCACCGTCAACGGTGGTGGCCAGACCTTTGCTGGCGCGGACTGGCGCCTGACGGCACGGGTGACGGGCTCGCCACCACAAGTCACAGCGCGCAATCTGTCGCAGTGTGTTGGGGGCACTTTCCAGAGCGCCGTGGCGCTGCCTGGCGGTCCGTACCCGGTGGCTCGAAACGTGGGCGTGCCTGTCGGTGGTGGCGCGTTGGCCGATGCGATCGAGGTCGCCGTGTCGCGTGCTCAGATTGTGGGTGCGAATTCCCTGGTCCGCATTGGCTACACCGCGGAGAGCGCATCGGGTTCGCTCGACATCCTGTTCACCACGAACGGCACCGCAGGTGGCGGGCCAATCCTCATCGGTGAGCAAGTCGC
>JALHMH010000043.1 GCA_022844165.1 Lysobacterales bacterium | reverse complement strand
CACAGCTTGAAGCATTTTCCAGCGGCGATGCAGCCACTTGCTTCGGCCCCGGATTCGAATTTGCGCGCACCCATACGCGCAGCCCAGGCATCCACGGCGATCCAATGCTGCTGCTCGATCGTGTCACGCAAATGAGCGTCGATGGTGGGCCGTGGCAGCGCGGTTATCTGCGCGCCGAACTCGACATCGATCCTGCGCAGTGGTTCTTTGCGGGCCATTTCAAGAACGATCCGTGCATGCCCGGAACGCTGATGTTCGAAGCCTGCCTGCAAGCGATGGCGATCGTGCTCGCTTCAGGCGGACACACGCTCAAGCGCGACGGCTGGCGGTTCCAGCCGGTGCCGGAATTGCCGTATCAATTGCAGTGTCGCGGCCAGGTCACGCCGGGTTCCAAACTGCTCGTCACTGAGGTCTTCGTAGAAGAGCTGATCGCCGCACCCATACCCACCGTGTATGCGGATCTGCTCTGCAGCGTCGATGGTCTGAAGGCCTTCCACGCCCGCCGCGTCGCACTGCAGCTGGTACCGGACTGGCCGCTGACGGACGCACACATCGACAGCATCGATGATGCGCGGGCACCGCTCGCAGACGGCTTCCGATTCGATCGCTACAGCCTGCTCGCATGCGCATTCGGGCGACCATCCGCAGCCTTCGGTCCGATGTATCGGCGCTTCGATGGCGGCCAACCTGTTGCGCGCCTGCCCAGCCCACCGTATCACTTCATCAGCCGCATCGCTGCGATCGATGGCGCGCTCGGTGTGATGCGCAAAGGTGCCCGTGTCACAGCACAGTACGACGTGCCCGAGCAAGCGTGGTACTTCGACGCCAATCACGGCAAGATGCCATTCGCGGTGCTGCTCGAAGTCGCATTGCAACCCTGCGGGTGGTTGTCGAGTTACGTCGGGTCCGCGCTCACAACCGAAAGCGAACTTGGCTTCAGAAATCTCGATGGCAACGGAGAAGTGCTGCTCGAGATTGGGCCAAGAGCCGGCACGTTGCTGACAGAAGTCGAGTTAACCGATGTCTCCGCCAGCGCCGGCATGATCATTGAGTCATTTACCGTGCGCTGCCATTTGAACGGGCATGATGTGTATCGGTTGCAGACGGTGTTCGGCTTTTTTCCGCCGGAGGCACTCGCAGCGCAGGCAGGTTTGCCCCGCAATGCCACGCACACCGCATTGTTGGAGCACGCTCGTCAAGAACGCGCGGTTTGCTCCGCGAGCGCGGCGAACCTTCGACTTCCGACCGGGATGCTGCGCATGTTGGATCGTATCGAAGCCTGGTGGCCTGAAGGCGGCGAAGCGGGTTTGGGCCAGGCGTGTGCCGCCAAAGATGTCGACCCCGGCGATTGGTTCTTCAAAGCGCATTTTTTCCAAGACCCGGTGCAACCGGGCTCGCTCGGACTCGAAGCGATGCTGCAGACCTTACGCTGGGTATTGCTGCAGGATGCACATGTCGCTGCGCTGCGCGCGCCGCGATTCGAATCGATCGCACTCGGCAAGGCGCATCGATGGAAGTATCGCGGTCAGGTTCTTCCGCAACACCGACGCATGCAGGTAACGCTGGAAGTCACCGAGCGTGGCATCGACGCGCGGGGCATCTATGCCCACGCGATGGCAAGTCTTTGGGTCGATGGCCAACGCATTTATGAAGCCAACGACCTCGCGCTGCGCGTTGTCGAGGCGCCAGATTGAACACCGGCGAAGTGTGCGTTCGAACGTGCGCCGAGATCTCGGCTTCAATTCCGACCGGCTCATGGTTGACGGCCAGCAAGCCGCAATGTTATCGCACTCGCAGGGACATCGGCGATACCTGGCCGACCATTCGCTGCTCAGACAGCTGCTTGCAGCCCGTATCACGCGCGACCCGGGAGACATTCAGTTGCAAGAGCGTCCCCAAAAGGGGCCACTTCGTCGTCAATGCAAAACGGCGTTGGCCAATCGTCTACGCTGAGCCGCATCGGGCAGCGGTCCATGCAGCGCGCCCAGATTGTCGGCTACATGGCGGGGATTTCGGGTCCCACAAAGCACGGTGGTAACGGCCGGCTCGGCGAGGATCCATTTGAGAAGACACTGTGCCCAACTGGAGCAACCCAATTCTTCCGCGGCCCATTCCGGGACAGCCTGGCCGCGCACGCGGTTGAACAATGCACCTTCTGCGAATGGCCGATTGATGAGCACGCCGATGCCGCGCTCAGCGGCCAGCGGCAACACCGTTGACGCGGCCTCGGGCTCGAGCAACGAATAGTTGACCTGCACGAAGTCCAGCGACTCATTGCGCATCCAGCGACACAAATCTGCGTGCGCGCTCGCGACGTAGTGCGTGATGCCGATGTGGCGCAAGCGCCCGAGTTCGCGCTGCTCACGCAGCGTCTTTAGGTGCACCGCGGTATCGACCAGGTTGTGCACCTGCATCAAGTCCATTCGTTCGCGCTTGAGCAATCGCAATGAGCTTTCGAACTGCACGCGGCCCGCCGCTTCGCCGCTGGTGAATATCTTACTGGCCAGATAGAGGCGATCGGCATGGCCCTGCGCTGCGCGGCCCAATGCCGCCTCGGCGCGACCGTACATCGGTGAGGTGTCGACTAGTCGACCGCCATGATCGATCAACGCTTGCAGCGCTGCGGAAGCCTCACCGTTCTGTGGCGCACCGGCATCGATATCGAACGCTTGCCAAGTGCCCAACCCCACTGCGGGAAACTCCTCGCCGCCGGGTATGGCGCGCATTAATGCGGCCCGCGCATTCACTGGGATGATTGGCAAGACGGCCAGCGTTGTCAGCAGCGTGCGTCGCGACAGCATAACCTCGGCTCCAGTTCGAACCAGCGCTGATCGTAGCGCGGTCGCCATCGTTTTGCGGCGGATTCAAACTCAACTTGGCGTACCGCCCAGTTGCTTCGCCGATTCTATCGATGCCAGGTATTCGTCGCTGAAGTCGATACGAAACTCCTGCCACATCACCAGGTGGTCCGACATTTGGTGGGTGCGCCATTGTTTGAACTGGCCCGGCTTATGTTGATCGGCAAATCGCGCAGCGTCTTCCTCAAGCCGAAAAACGTAGTCGTAAAAATCGAACACGCCGGCGCGATCGGTGGGCTCGAAACGGTCTTTGTACGCGCCGCAGGCGATCTGATCGTAGTGCTTTTTCTTATCAACGTTCGTGCCTGGGATCTTCTGCAATGCTGCTGGCACTTCGAAGTGCCCGCTGGCGGTCAAAGCCGCCATCGTCCGATCGGTACGCGCGAAGATGTTGAAATCGCCGAGCAACAGCAGGTTCTCGCCTTTGAGCTTCACGCGTGTGCCACCGCGATCCACCTCGCGTTCGCGGGTGCGATCGCCGAGCAACTCGACGAGAAGTTCGATCTCGCGCACTCGGCGTTCATCGTTGGCCACCGCCGTGCCATAGAGGATATGTACAGTGCACAACGAGAACTTCGCCCAGCCGGCCTTCCAACTGGTGATGAACGGGGTGCGCGCAAACTGGACCGCTTCGAATTTCTGCGGGATCACCAGCTCACCCGCCAATCCGGCGAATTGCACCTTGCGCGTGTCATACAAGAACGCCATGCGTTCGCCGTTGCCTTGCGCGCCCAAGGTCACATCGGTGCAAATGAACTCCCAGTGTTTGCCGAGCGCGGCCATCAAGCGCTGCAGTGCTTCCAGATCGTCGCGAACCTCCTGCACCGCCACGATATCGAACTGATCGATGATCTCTGCAATGTAGTAGATCGCCTCGTCCGATCGTCTGCCGCCCTTTCCGGAATCGAACTCGCGGATGTTCCAGGTCGCGATCAGAAGCCGCGAGCGCAAATCGCGCTCAGGGATGGGCGTCTGTGATTTTACGGGTTGGCGAAACCCCGAACGTAAGCGCTGCAAACCTTCAACAATTGGTTTACGCTCGCGTTTGTTCAACCGCAACAACGGATAGTAATAGGGCATTGCGCTCTCCCGATGGCTGCACCATCAGGATAGGCCCAAGTGCCAAATGTCTCACAGTACACCACGGTCGATACCGTGGATTACTCGACCTTCTCCGCCACATATCCGGAATATTCGATACGCGCCCGATCGCCACGGACCACCCGCACGGCATCGCCGAGGTTCGGCCCGAATCCAGCGACTGCATAACGCTCGCCGCCGAGCGGAGCGAGCGCGACGCGCGGGCGGATCGTCAGAATAAAGGGCAGCTCGTAAGCAAGGGCAGCGACACCATCAACAACTTCAAGCTCGATCTGCTCGATTTCCAATTGTTTCGTCAAGGCATCGGGATTGCTCAGAACATACGTCCCCGTCAGACTCTCCAGATCGATCGCGTCGGATTCGATCTTCGATCCAAATAGAAAGTAGCGATCCTGGGCGAAAGCCAGCATCGAGGCACGACCGCCCAGGAGCACCGGCCGAATCAGCACACGGCTGATGGCATCAATGCTGATCGGCAGCACTCCCCAGAAACGAAATCGCAAGCTCCACCAACCGTCGGGCCGTGGATCGGCTCGAAAGTCCAGACCCAGAAATTGCACATCGAACCGTTGGCCCTCGGGCGCAAATTCCATGATGCCCAGCGGCGTCGCGTAACGTGCGGCAAAACGCGTTGGCTCCGCCCCTTTTGGCAACGCAACGCTTTCTGGCAAGGGGCGATCCTCCTCGCGTGGCGTAATGCCACGCTGCTGCAAGAGCACCATGTCGATGGCCTGGGCCACCAGATCGTCGAGCGGCTCATAGGCTTCGCGCCAATTGGCCAGTGCGATCACGCCCAACCGGTGTTGTGGCAGCCAGCGCACTTCTGCACGGAAATTTGGGTAGGTCGACGACTGCGTCGCGATCAGCCCAACCCCAGGGCGCGGACTCGCGACGAGCTCCCAGCCCAATCCCACCAGATTACCGACGTCCCAGACGTTGTTAGCATTCTGCGGCGCGACCATCGCCAGACGCGATTCGCGGCTCAGCCAGACGCCAGGCGACTCAGCGTCCAGCGCGATGAGCAACCGGCCAAGATCCGCGGCACTCGCGATCACGCCCAGTGCGGGCGTATCGCGCGCCATGAGCGGATCGAGCGTCTTCCCCTTACGATGCGCACGCGCAGTTCGAGCGTGCACGGCCGTTCCAGTGTGGGCAAGTCCCAGGGGCGAGAGCAGTTCGGTCGTCAAAAGCGATTCGAACGACACGCCAGCCGCTTTTTGCAACAACCGACCGAGCACCACATAACCCAGATTCGACGAGTTCATCAGTTCGCCCGGCGCGTAGTTCAGGGGCAGAACCTCCGGCAGCGGATCAGCCTCGCCGTCCTGATAAAACATGCCGCGTAACCAGTTCGGCGCCAGACCGCTGTGATGCGTCAACAACTGCCGCGGGGTCACCGCACTCGCATCCTGTGAAAATCCGACGGACAAATCGGTCGCGATCGGAGCATCCAACACAAGCGACTTGCGATCTACCGCACGCATCGCCAGTGCCGCCGTAAACAGCCGCGACGCATCGCCGATCGGCATCGGTGTATCGACCGTCAGACGCACACCGCTGCGTTTGTCCGCCAGCCCATGGGCAATGGCCACACGCTGTTCGCCCGCGTGAACGATCACCAGCGCCACACCCGCCGCCCGGCGCTGGTCCGCAGCATCCGCGACAGCCTCATCGAGTTGCGCATTTACGGCAGGCCAGTCAACCGCCGCGGCGCCATACGGGGCAAACCACGCGCACATCACCAACGCAACCAGAGGCCTCATTGTTTGCCAACAGCAATCGGAGTCGCGACAAGAATATCGGCGCGCTCATGACGAATTCGTGCGCGGCGGCATGTGCGATGCTCAATGGAGGGCGCTTCACTCGATCAGTCCGTCACCGGCCAGAAACGTCCGCCACAACGATTCGGCACCCGCCTGGCGAAGCGACGTCTACGTGCTTGCCCTTAGCACGTTATTGGATCAAGCACTTACGTGCCAGACGCATGTGCGAACCATCCATCGTTCGCGCCCGCAGGCTGTTTCTCAACAGCTATTTGCTTGGCGAAGAGAAGGCGCTCAGTGCTTCAAGCTCTTGCGCAATCGTTCCAGCGCCTGCAACTGCGCAAGTGTCTCCATCTGCTTTTGCTGAGCTTCGGCAATGCTCATTGGATCGCCGCGGCCGGCGATGATGCGTTGCGCTTCTTCGAGCGCAGCGCGTGCGGCTTTTTCGTCAATGTCCTGGGCACGAATAGCAGTATCGGTCAGGATCGTCACGACAGTTGGCTGCACTTCCATGATGCCGCCCGACACGTACAGGTGGACTTCTTCGCCACTTGGCTGAATCACGCGCACTTCGCCGGGCTTGAGGCGCGTGATCAGCGGCGCGTGGCGCGGCGCGATGCCCAGTTCGCCCAATTCGCCGGAAGCCACCACCAACTTAGCCTCGCCGCGAAAAACCTCGGCCTCAGCACTGACTACTTCAACTCGGATGGTGCTCATCGACATTCGCTTCTTCTCATTTCAGATGCTCGCTGACGGCCGCTCGTTGAGCGGAGCGGCACATAGGGGCAATTTTAAGCGGCAGCGCCCATTGATTTGGCCTTTTCCATCGCTTCGTCGATGCCGCCGACCATGTAAAACGCCTGCTCTGGGAGGTGGTCCACCCCACCGTCGACGATCATCTTGAAGCCACGAATCGTTTCCTTCAACGACACGTACTTGCCGGGGCTACCGGTAAAAACCTCGGCCACGTGGAAGGGCTGGCTGAAAAACTTCTCGACCTTTCGCGCGCGGGCGACGGTGGCTTTGTCTTCTTCAGACAACTCGTCCATGCCAAGAATGGCGATGATGTCCTTGAGCTCCTTGTAGCGCTGCAACGTCGATTGCACGCGACGCGCGGTGTCGTAATGCTCGTTGCCGATCACATTCGGGTCAAGCTGGCGGCTGGTGGAATCCAACGGATCGACCGCCGGGTAAATACCCAGCGAAGCGATGTTACGACTGAGCACGACGGTCGCATCCAAGTGCGCGAAGGTCGTCGCCGGCGACGGATCGGTCAAGTCGTCGGCGGGCACGTACACGGCCTGGATCGACGTGATCGAACCGGTCTTGGTTGAGGTGATGCGTTCTTGCAGCACGCCCATTTCTTCAGCCAGCGTCGGCTGATAACCCACGGCCGACGGCATACGGCCGAGCAGCGCGGAGACTTCGGTTCCGGCGAGCGTATAGCGATAAATGTTGTCGACAAAGAACAGCACATCGCGGCCCTTGCCCTGCTCGTTCTTCTCGTCGCGGAAGTATTCGGCCATAGTCAAACCAGTGAGCGCTACGCGCAAACGGTTGCCCGGCGGCTCATTCATCTGGCCGTAGACCATCGCGACCTTATCGAGAACGTTGGAGTCCTTCATCTCGTGATAGAAGTCGTTGCCCTCGCGGGTGCGCTCGCCGACACCAGCGAAAACCGACAAACCCGAGTGCTCCTTGGCGATGTTGTTGATCAGCTCCATCATGTTGACGGTTTTGCCGACGCCCGCACCACCGAACAAACCGATCTTGCCGCCTTTGGCGAACGGGCACATCAGGTCGATGACCTTGATGCCGGTTTCCAGAAGATCATTGCCACCCGCCTGCTCGTCGTAGCTCGGCGCCGAGCGGTGAATTTCCCAACGCACGTCTTCACCAATCGGACCCGCTTCGTCGATCGGGTTGCCAAGCACGTCCATAATGCGACCCAGCGTTTTCAGACCGACTGGGACCGAAATCGCCTTGCCGGTGTTGTCCGCGATCAGGCCACGCTTCAAGCCGTCGGTGGAACCGAGCGCGATCGTGCGCACGATGCCGTCACCCAACTGCTGTTGCACTTCCAACGTGATCTCGGTGCCCGCTACTTTGAGCGAATCGTAGATTTTCGGCACGCTGGCGCGCGGGAACTCGACGTCGACGACGGCGCCGATGATTTGTACGACCTTGCCTTGGCTCATTAGTCCTGCTCCAAACTCAAAATTCAGTCCACAGCGCGCTGATCGCGCAGATTCATCCTTTGTCCGGATTGGCAGCTAGACCAACCCAAGTTGCTTTCTGATGACCCGACACAACGAGTCCTTGATCTCATTGTGCCTCGGCACAGGCGCCATGCGCCCATTTCTCTGATTCAGATAGATGTCGTGCCGTCCACCGTGGCGGAACAACACGCACCCAGACCTCAACAGCTCTGATGAACTCGCGGCGATTCACGCCACGTCCAGCCTCACAGACTTTCAAGTGCCGATTTCGGCGCCGCTTCGGAGCGATCGCTCGAACGAACGAGCTGGTAAGCATCTTCGATGTTCTGTTCTAGTTCCGCTAGAGACTCACCTTGACTATAGACGCCGGGTACTTCCCGCAGCCGTCCCACATACCAACCATCATCTAACCAGTACTCGAGCGTAAGTTCGCGCTTCATTTCGGGCCCCGTATCGGTGCGATTCGCGTCCCAAATCATAGCCCGCCCGTCTAAACAGCAGCGGCGCCACCAACGATTTCCGAAATCTCCTGTGTAATCGCTGCTTGCCGCGCCTTGTTGTACACCAAGGTCAGGTCGCCGATCAGCTTGGTCGCGTTGTCCGATGCGCTCTTCATTGCAACCATGCGTGCAGCGTGTTCGCTGGCGAGATTCTCCAGCGTCGACTGGTACACCAAACTCTCAATGTAGCGCGTTAACACGTGATCGAGAATGTCCTTCGCATTCGGTTCGTACAAATAGTCCCACGAGTGCGCCGACTCGAGCGAGTCGGACGGCGGCAACGGCAAAACCTGATCGATCGTCACTTTCTGCGTCATGGTATTGACGAAATGGTTGTACGCCAGAAACAACCGATCGGCACGGCCCGACATATAGTTATCGAGGATGACTTTGATCGTGCCGATCAGTTTCGAGACTTGCGGCTTTTCGCCAAGGTGCGTCACCGAACCGGTGAAGTTCACCTGGAGGCGTTTAAAAAATGCCGATGCTTTTTGGCCGATACAGACCACATCGATCTCAACGCCTTTCTGCTGCCATTCGCGGAATTCGCCCAACAAACGGCGGAACAAATTGGCGTTCAACCCGCCGCATAGTCCGCGGTCGGTGGACACAATGATGTATCCGACATGCGATATCTCCTCGCGCTCCACCAGGAACGGATGTTGATAGTCGGTGTTGGCCTTGGCGATATGACCGATCATCTGACGCATCAAACGTGCGTAGGGGCGCGAGGCCTTCATCAGGTCTTGCGCGCGGCGAATCTTGCTTGCAGACACCATCTCAAGCGCGCGCGTCACCTTGCGGGTGTTCTGCACGCTCTTGATCTTGGTTCGAATTTCTCTTGCGCCGGCCATGTGTGCTCGCTTGTTTCGCAGTCAGTTGGTCATTGGAAGAAGGGCGTCAGGTAGCAGCTTCGCTGATCGACAAGCGATGACTTCGCGTGACTGCCGCCGGACAGCGCTTACCAACTTCCGGTCTTCTTGAACTCGCCAATGCCCTTCTTGAACGCGCCCTCAAGTTCATCGTTCCAGTCGCCCGTGCTGTCGATCTTGTTCATCGCTTCGGCGTAGTTGCTGCGCATGTGTTTGTGCAGGGCTTTCTCGAATGCCTGGATTTTGGCCAGCGGCAAGTCGTCCATGAAACCCTTGTCGACTGCATAGAGCGACACACCCATGTCGCCCACGCTCATCGGCGCATATTGCTTTTGCTTCATCAGCTCGGTAACGCGTTGGCCGCGCTCCAGCTGCGCACGCGTGGCTGCGTCGAGATCTGAGGCGAACTGCGCAAACGCCGCAAGTTCGCGGTACTGCGCAAGTGCCAGTCGAATGCCGCCGCCAAGTTTCTTGATGATCTTGGTCTGTGCAGCGCCACCGACGCGTGACACCGAGATACCGGCGTTCATCGCCGGGCGAATGCCGGCGTTGAAGAGGTCGGTTTCCAGGAAGATCTGGCCGTCGGTGATTGAAATCACGTTGGTCGGCACGAATGCAGACACGTCACCCGCCTGCGTTTCGATGATGGGCAACGCTGTCAACGAACCTGTCTTGCCTTTCACGGCGCCGCCAGTGAACTTCTCGACGTAGTCCGGGTTGACGCGCGCAGCGCGCTCCAGCAAGCGCGAGTGCAAATAAAAGACATCGCCCGGATACGCTTCGCGGCCCGGCGGACGGCGCAGCAGCAGCGAGATCTGGCGATACGCCCAGGCTTGTTTGGTCAAATCGTCGTAGATGATCAGCGCATCTTCGCCGCGGTCGCGGAAGTACTCGCCCATCGCACAGCCGGCGTATGCGGCAACATACTGCATAGCCGCCGATTCGGACGCCGACGCAGCAACGATAATCGTGTGCGCCAGGGCGCCGTGTTCATCGAGCTTACGAACGACGTTCGCAATCGAACTCTGTTTCTGGCCGATCGCCACGTAGATGCACTTAATGCCGCTGGCCTTCTGATTGATGATGGTATCGACTGCCAGTGCGGTTTTGCCCGTTTGGCGATCGCCAATGATCAGCTCGCGCTGACCGCGACCCACCGGCACCATGGCATCGACCGATTTGTAGCCGGTCTGCACGGGCTGTGCCACCGATTGCCGCCAGATCACGCCTGGCGCGACTTTTTCGATGGGACTCGACAGCTTGGCGTTCAGCGGACCCTTGCCGTCGATCGGAGCACCGAGCGCGTTGACCACTCGGCCCAGCAATTCGGGGCCGACCGGGACTTCGAGAATACGGCCGGTCGTTTTGACCGCATCGCCTTCGCGCAAATGCTCGTAATCGCCCAACACAACGGCGCCGACCGAATCGCGCTCCAGGTTCAGCGCAAGCGCGAAGGTGTCGCCCGGCATCTCGATCATTTCGCCTTGCATCACATCGGCGAGGCCGTGGATGCGCACGATGCCGTCGGACACCGACACGATAGTGCCCTCGTTGCGCGCTTCGGCGGCCGATTGGAATTTCTCAATCCGCGACTTGATCAGATCGCTGATCTCAGAGGGATTCAGTTGCGTCTGCATGGCGTTTCGTCCAATTTTCGAATGTGTTTTGTTGGTTGCGCGTTCGGGTAGTTGACCAACTGCCCCACCGTCGCTGCCAGTGAAAAAGTAAAAAGCGAAAAGTCAATCGACACTGGATCGCCCAGCCTGCGTTCGACCTTTGACCTTTGACCTCCAATTCAGGGCGGCAAGGCTTTCGCCGAGCCGCCTTTTCGTGCTCAGTGCAATTCCGCACGCAGGCGCTTGAGCTTGCCGCGCACAGAACCGTCGATGACCACATCGCCTGCCTCAACGATGGCACCACCCAGCAATTCGGCGTCGATCGTCACGTCCAAATCGATGGCGCGATTGAAGCGTTTGGCCAGCGCTCCAACCAGCTGTTGCTGCTGCATAGGCTCAATCACCATTGCCGATCGAACTTGCACTTGGAGGCGCTTTTCGTCCTCAGCGCGCAACATCTCATACAGCGACGCAACTTCGCCGAGCAGCGACAAACGCTGATTGCCCTCAAGCACCGCCAAAAACCGACCGAAACTCGAGGATGCTTCCTGGTCATTGCTCAGAAAGAGCGCCACACGGTCAGCCGGTTGCAACTTTGGGCTGCCGAGCAGCTCATGCACGGTGGGTTGCATAGCAACCTGCGCAGCAAATCCCAGCCGGCGCGACCAATCGCCCTGCGCACTCTCGCTTTTGGCGAGTTCGAAAGCAGCGCGGGCATAAGGGCGGGCGAGCGTCGTGGCGTTACTCATCTGGCAATCTCGGCAATCAAATCATCCAAGAGCGCTTTATGGGCGGCCGCATCAATTTCCTTGCGGATCAGCTTCTCCGCACCCTTAACCGCCAACTCGGCCACCTGATTGCGCAAGACTTCCCGCGCACGGTGCGTTTCGGTCTCGATTTCAGCCACCGCAGCCGCCTTCTGGCGATTGCCTTCGGCGACCGCATCGGACTTCGCCTTCTCGACAATCTGGCCGTATTCTTTTTCGGCGCGATCGCGAATGTTCGACGCTTCGGCACGCGCCTCACGTAGCACTTGATCCTGCTGCGTGGAGGCTGACGCCAAGGCGCGTTTGCCCTCTTCCGCAGCCGCCAGACCGTCAGCAATTTTTTTCTGACGCTCTTCGATCGCACCGATGATGTGCGGCCAGCCGAACTTCATGACCAGCCAGGCGACCGCGAAGAACGCGAGTCCCTGGATGACCAAGGTCACATTAATGTTCATGCGTCTCTCTCCGCTCCAAAAACCGCGCGCGAACGCGCGGCAACTGTGACTCGGCAGATTAAGCGCCGAACGCCGCCAGGAACGGGTTAGCGAAGATCAGCAGCAGCGCGATGGCGACACCGATGATCGGCACGGCGTCCAACAGACCGGCAACAATGAACATCTTGGTTTGCAACATCGGCGCCAGTTCCGGCTGACGGCTTGCGCCTTCGAGGAACTTGCCACCGAGCAGCGCAAAGCCAATGGCGGTGCCCAGCGCGCCGAGACCGATCAGAAGGCCAGCGGCGATCAGTGTGTAGCTCATCACGTCGGCGATTTGTTGGACGTTTTCCATCGTTCACTCCGTTTAGCTTGGTTCTTGGTTCTTGGTAGTTGGCTTTATCTGAGCGGGCGGCAGAACGACACCGACGACCCCTGACAAAACCGCTCGTTCAAAACTCATCCGTAACTGGGTGCACAAGACAACCAGATACCATCAAATCAATGGTGTTCCGCTGCCATGCTGAGATAGACGATCGTCAGCATCATGAAGATGAAGGCCTGCAAAGTGATCACCAAAATGTGGAAAGCGGTCCACACAAAACCAGCGATGAATTGCATCGGCGCCATGATGTAGGTCGACAAGGCATCCATCGTCGCTCCGAGTGTCATGACCGCGATCAGAATGAAGATCAACTCGCCCGCATACAGATTGCCGAACAGACGCAAGCTCAACGAGAGTGGTCGCACGGCCTCTTCGATCAGGCGCAACAACAAATTCGCGGGCGCGCCCTTGGGGCCAAAGGGTGCCGTCACGAACTCCTTGAAAAAGCCACCCACGCCTTTGTGCTTGATGCCGAAGTACTGAATCAAAAGAAAGACGCACAGCGCCATACCGATGGTTGTGTTGATATCGGCGGTGGGCACCACACGTAGATATTCGATACCCGCCGCGTGCGCACTGGCTGGCAACCAATCGACCGGAACCATGTCCATAAAATTCATCAAGAACACGAGGCCAAAGATGGTGATGGCCAAAGGCGCAATCAGTTTGCTGTGACCGTGAAAGGTCTCCTTGACGAGGCCGTCGACAAACTCGACGATCATCTCAATAGCGCACTGCAATTTGCCCGGCACGCCCGAGGTCGACTTGCGCGCCACGCGAAGGAACACAAACAAAAACACGAACGCCGCGAGAAACTTGAAGAAAACGCTGTCGATATGCACCGTCATGAACGGATGCTCGCCAAGCTTCCACTTCAAGTGCACCAAATGGTGCGCGATGTAGTCGGTCATCGAACCGCCACCTTCGGCGGCGTTGATGAGAGCCATCCAGTTAGCCATAACGTAACAACGCCCCAATTCCTGTGATCAGTGCCACAACCAGACCCGCCAGCATCGCGGGCGCGGACAGATCAAGGCTCAATCCCGTTGCGAACAGTCCAAACAACACCACCCACTTCCATGCCGCTGCCGCGAAGAACCGTCGCGCCAGCGTTGGCACATTAGCGATGCCGCCGCGCAGTTGCATCAGTGCAAAGACGCCATGCGCAACAGCCACAGCTGTGCCGCCCCAGATCGTCGCCAATCCGATCTGCCAACGCTGGTCTGCTGCAAAAGCAATCAACGCTGCGATCAGCGAAACGCCCAACTGCGCAATCAAAACCCGCTGCGCCAAGCGGCGACTTGCGGCGAATGGATCGTGCATGCTGAGTTCTCAAGGCTGCGGTGCGATGTCACCAGCGCCGCGGGTGGACCCGTAAAAATCAGCGGAAGTATAGGTTGGCTTTTTCGTGCGTCGCAAGCTCTGAGACACCGTTTTGTCACGTGCTGATGCAACATTTGTGGAGCCAAGGCTCTACTCCGCGTCTCAATCGGCATTCGGCGGGAGCATTGACACATGCTCGCCGCGACCCTGGGGAATTAGCGACATCCGGAATTGTCTGTGCCGGATGACGATCGGCCTTAGCAAGGACGAACGACAACTGGCATTCTGCGAAGCTTCTTCGTTCCGGATGATGCCGATGCGTTTTTGGACTCTTGCGATATGCGCCCTGACTGTGGTGGCCTGTGGTCAAGACACACCGCCACCGAAACCCGAGGCGATGCCTGCGCCAGTCGTGCAGCAGCCCAAGCGTTACGAAATCGACACCCTGCTGTCTAACCTGCGATTGAACGGCGCTTCGATCTCGCCGGATGGTTCGAAAGTCGCGTTTTCCTCGAACGCCTCGGGTGTCGTTAATGTCTATCAAGTGCCGTTTCAGGGAGGAGAGCCGAGCGCGCTGACCAGCTCGAGCACTGATGCGCAATACGTCGTGAGCTACTTCCCGGATGACGAGCGCCTGTTGATCACCGCCGACCAGGGCGGCAACGAATTGTCGCATGTGTACGTGCGGCAACTCGATGGCACATTGAAAGATCTGACGCCTGGCGACAAACATCGCGCTATGTTCTGCGATTTCGCAGAAGACGATCGCTCGTTCTTCATCTGCACGAACGAACGCGATCAGCGTTACTTCGATGCTTACGAATACGACATCGACAGTTACGAACGCACGCTCTTTTTCAAGAACGAGAGCGGCATGTTCCCAGCGGCGGTGAGCCGCGACAAACGCTACATCGCTTTGGAAAAGCCGAACACGACAAACGACATCGATATCGTCCTGCATGACCGCAGCACCGGCCAGTCGCGCAATTTGACGGAGAGCGAAGCGATCGAAGCGAATAGCGCTGTTGCATTTATGCCAGGCGGCGATTTGTTGATCACCAGCAATCGCGATGCGGAATTCAGCAAACTGGTTCGCCTGAATCTTCAGAGCGGCGAGCGCAGCGTGGTCTTTGCGCCCTCATGGGATGTTGTGGGCGCCACGTATTCTCCGGATGACCGGCTTCTTCTGGTTTACGTCAATGCCGACGCACGCACGGAGCTGACGCTGCTCGAAGCACAGACATGGCAGCCCGTGAGCTTGCCGGCCGTTCCGGCGGGCGATGTGACCTCAGCCGTTTTCGGCCAGACCGGCAATCAGTTGGCGTTTTATGTTGCAAGTTCACGTACGCCAGGATCGCTTTGGAGCGCACAGATCGGTGGCGACGCGCGCGAACTGGTGTCTTCGCTGAACCCAGCTGTCGATCCAAAGGATCTGGTGGAGGGCGAAGTGGTTCGTTTCGCCAGTTACGATGGCCTTGAGATCCCGGGCATCATGTACTGGCCGAAGGAAGCAAGCGCTGCAAACAAGGTGCCTGCGGTCGTTTGGGTACACGGTGGCCCGGGTGGGCAGTCGCGCTTGAACTATTCGGCGCTCGTGCAATACCTCGTCAATCACGGCTATGCCGTGTACGCGATCAACAATCGCGGCAGCTCTGGCTATGGGAAGACGTTTTTTGCGGCCGATGACCAAAAACATGGCGAGGCGGATCTCGATGACGTGGTCGCCAGCAAGGGCATGCTGATCGCAACCGGCAAGGTCGATCCAGATCGTATTGGGATCGCTGGCGGCAGTTACGGCGGTTACATGACGCTGGCAGCGCTTGCGTTCCGACCAGACGAATTCAAAGTCGGCGTTAACATCTTCGGCGTCGCAAACTGGCTGCGTACGCTCGAGAGCATTCCGCCGTGGTGGGAAGCGCAGCGCGATGCGCTGTATGCCGAACTGGGCCATCCGCAGAAGGACAAAGAACGTCTGATGCGTATCAGCCCGCTGTTCCATGCCAAAAACATCACCAAACCGTTGATCGTATTGCAAGGCGCCAACGATCCTCGTGTTCTGCAGGTCGAAAGCGATGAAATCGTCGCTGCCGTCAAGGCCAACAACGTACCCGTGGAATACGTCGTATTTCCCGACGAGGGCCATGGGTTCGTGAAACGAGAGAACGAGAGCCGCGGCTATGCGGCCGTGCTCAAGTTCCTGGACAAGCACCTCAAAGGCTCGAATTAAGTTAACTGCAATAGGTCGCCCCGAACCCCTCGGGGCGACTTTTGGGCCGCCGATCTTCAGTTTGCCTACTGCGGTAACTCAGCTCTTCGATGCCATGCCCTTGCATCTGAGGCCATCAGTGAGTCGACGCACCTGCCATCGTCAAAGGGTATCGCCGCTCGGGGCTCGCTTACGCCGACGCCTGCTTTGATGTGCACGCGCAAATCTCACATAATCTGACGGCTGAACGCGGGAAAGAGCGTAGATACGGCCCATCATTATTTCGATCGAGCTTTTGGGAACCTGGTTGACCCGATCTCGTCTGACTCCGCAACTCGCCTCTAACCTCGACCTGACTGGGATCGATATGCTTTCCAATCGCACCGACGTAACGCAATTACTTGCCCGTTGGCGCGAGGGCGATGCGGGCGCAGAATCGACGCTGATGCAGACCGTGTATCCTGTGCTCAAACAAATTGCGGCGCAGCGCATGTCCGACCGTAGCGCTGGCGCTTACTCGGTCACCGAGCTGGTCAACGAATCCTATGTGAGGTTGCGCGATCAGCGCGAATTGCAGTTTGCGAACCGTGCGCATTTTTTCGCCATTTCGGCGCGCATCATACGTCGTGTGTTGATCGATCAGATTCGTGAGCGCAGTGCAGAGAAACGCGGCTCTGACTGGGAACATGTCAGCCTTAGCCACGCGGTCGAAGAGTCCGATCGAAAACCACTGGATGCAATCGACTTGCTGGCACTGGACCAGGCAATCACGCAGTTGGAGGCGGTGCAATCGCGGGCCGCGCAGGTCGTCGAGATGCGCTACTTCTCGGGTTTGACGCTCGAAGAAGTTGCGGACGCGACGGGTCGCTCTTTGACTACCGTTAAACGCGACTGGCAATTTGCGGTCGCCTTCTTGCACGATCGCTTGTCCGACCCAGCGGCGACGTGAGCACACCCGGTGTCGATTTCTGGCAGAAGGCAGCGCTGCTGTTCGATTCGCTGATCGAAACGCCGCGCGAAGAACGTCAAATTGCGATCGCCGCGTTGACCGATCCGCCGGAAGTGATTGACGTTTTGCAGCGCCTTTTCTCCGCACACGACCGCGCGGCGGAACACACGGGCTCCGCCGTGGTTGCAGCCGTCGGTGCCGAGCTGCGCGAATTCGCGGACGAACAAGACACCTTGCCCGCGGGATCCATGATCGGTCCTTTCCAGATCGTCCGCTTGCTCGGCGCGGGTGGAATGGGTCAGGTCTATCTGGCAACGCGCCAAATCGAGGAGCGCCAACAGCACGTTGCGATCAAACTGCCGAATCGCCGCGCGGCGCCCGCAGCGATGGCCAGATTCCGTCAAGAGCGCGCCATTCTTGCCAGTCTCGACCATCCGGCGATCGCTCGCCTCGTTGATGTTGGCGATTCGGCGGAGCGTCCATATCTGGCCATGGAGTACGTCGCGGGCGAAACGATCTCCGATCATTGTGCGCGCCAGCGCTGGCCTTTGGTTTCTCGCGTGCGCGCGGCGCTTGCGCTGCTGGCGGGTTTGCAGTACGCACACGAGCGCCTGGTGGTCCATCGCGACATCAAGGCAGCCAATATTCTGGTTGATGCCAGCGGGCAGCCACGCATTCTGGATTTCGGAATCGGCAAGGCACTCGACGAGGGTGCGGCATCGACGGCTGACGGGCAGCGCTACTTTTCGCTGGCGTGCGCAGCGCCCGAACAGATTCGTGGGCAATTGAGCAGTGCCGCCACGGACGTTTATGCCGTCGCTGCGTTGGTCTACGAACTGCTCTGCGGCGCGCCACCTCTGGAGTTTCAGGACTTGTCGGTCCCGGACGCGCTGGACCACGCCTTGCATAAAGTTCCACCCCTGGCCAGCCAGCGATTTTCAGATCTATCTGTGCAACGCCAGGCACAGATCGCCGCCGAACGACGCGCTTCGCCAGCCCAGGTGCTGCGATTTCTCAAGGGCGATATCGACACAGTACTGGCGCGGGCCTTGCGCAAAGAGCCGCAACATCGCTACGCGACCGCACAAGCTTTCGCCGACGATCTGGCGGCGATACTGGATTCGCGGCCAATCGCCGCGCGCAGTGGAGAGAGGTGGTATCGCTCGCGCCGTTTTCTCAAACGACATCGCGTGGCTGCCGGACTCATCGCATTGACAACAACCACAGTAATGGCCTCGGTCGTGGCCCTGTGGCTGCAGGCGAACGATCTACGTCACGCACGCGATGACGCCGAAGCGCGGCGCATGGAATCTGAGCGCGTGGTCGAATTCTTGCGTGGCCTGTTTCGTCAGGCCGATCCGGTTGTCGCCCGCGGCCGCGAACTGACGGCGAAGAGTATCGTCGACCGTGGCATCGCCGATCTGGAAACGGATCTCCAGGATGAGCCTGCAGCGCGCGGGCGACTATTGGACATACTGAGCGAAATCCAACTCTCGCTGGGCGACTGGGCAGCGGCGCAACGACTCGCCAACGAATCGCTGGCAATGGCTGTCGATCGAGAAAACGCGGATCGCGCACAACTGTTGCTGGCGCGCATTGCCTTCGGCAGCGGCAACTATGCAGCAGCGGTCCGTCACGCTGATGCGATTACGTCGGCAAGCATGCCATCCAGCACGCTCAGCGACATCGCTTTCCGCGCGCTAATCGTTAAGCTGCGCGCCCAACAGCAGTTGAAACCAGAACCGATTCGCCAGATTGCCGAGATCCAGGCGCTGATCGACGAGGCCTCTCGACGATTTGGACCTGAATCGCGGGAGGCGCGCGAAATGCGCGTGCGTCTTGCCTTTGCGCATGGCGCGCTCGGCGACGCTCAGGCGGAAAGTGCGCTGCTTGACGAAATCACATCCGAGCTGACCTTGGACAACGACAGCGTCGATCCGCAGCTCGCCACACTGGCGCTGCAGCGCGCCAGTGTGCTGCGCGCTCGCGGCCAGCTGGATGAAGCGCGCACGTTCGCTCTGTGGGCACTGAAGGTCCAAACGCGCGTTTATGGTGTTACGCACCCCGAGCTGACCCATTCGCTGTCGCGCCTGGGCAACATTGAAAAACAGGCGAACAACGCGGATGCAGCGCAACGCTACTACGAAACGGCGGTAGCGATTTGCGAGTCTGCGATGCCTGCGGACAGCCCACGCACCGCAGGCATGCGTTTTAACCTCGGCAGCTTCTTGTTGCATCAGCGCGGCGATGCGCAGGCCGCGTTACCGCTATTGCAGGCTGCATACGAGCAAACGGTTCGCAGCGGCACCAGCGAGACCATCAACGCGATCCTGTTCGGCATCGGTCTGGCGCAGGCGTACGCCGACACCAACCAGCCGGAGGCAGCGCGAACCCGATTTCAGGCTGCGCTCGACGCCTTGCAACCCCTTGGTGAAAAAGGTGTCTTCACCCGAGACAAGACCCTTGCCGAACTCGCTTGCCTGACGCCAGAAAACATCTCGCCACAGCGAATTCGCGAAAGCATTCGGAGAATCGCTGCGGAAGAACCTGGAGACGAGACCATTCCGCGACTGCATCGATGTCTGGAGAGGGGTTCGTCCAGAATTGGCGACACAACAGCCGGTTAATATCAAACTGTCGATGCGTTGAGACCTCGCTTGGTCAGTCGTCTCAACCCGTTGCGGTCATAGCCTGAAGGCGTAGCGCTCCGCGCGAACGCTACTGCCCGATCAGCCTCACCAACGAATCGATACGAAACGGCATTGGTCCCACAACGAATCGTTCGACATAGAGGCCGACTGGCGACACCGTGACGGCGCCGACGCCAGAGAATTCGAAGAATGCCGAGCTGGAGTGATTCCAAAGCGCAACGCCCTTGCCTTCTACTCTCATATGAACGAAGGTTTCCGGTACCACCGGATCACCTCGACACGGCAGGATAATCGTGGCCACGGGACGCTTTGCCGCAGAAGGGACCATACTCATTCCATCGTCGAACCATTCGGCAACGAGAACATTGTCAGGTCCCACCACATCGTGAGAAAACACGACCCGCGCCGACGTGCCTTGGCTATTAACGACCCGGAATTCGGCGAAGTAGACGCTCGGCAATGGGACGCGATTGGAAGCCGATGAGCAGACGCCAAGCCGAACGGTCTCATCGGCAGACACCCGAAGCTCGAAATCCGACACATTGGGTGGTACCGGGCCCGGTCCAATCTCGGTTTCCACGCGACACTCAAGGTCGCTCGCTTCGTTAACAGACTTGCAAACGGCAAACGCATCGAAGGACAAGAGCGTCGCGCAAGCAAAGAGCGAATAACGGATCATAATTCGTCGTATGGGCGGCTGATCATCAATGACGCGGGATGTGGAGCCGATTCGGTCCATCCCCAAACAGCGGTTCGCAAACTGTCGCCAGCACGATCGCTCAGCCGGCATACACGGCCGGCTGAGCTTCTTGCAGCAATTCGAACTTAGTTCAGGATTTCCAGCAGCTCGACTTCGAAAATCAGCAACTCATTCGGGCCAATGCCGCCCGCAGGTTGGCCATTTTCGCCGTAGGCGAGCTTGCCTGGAATGAACAGCTTGTACTTGCTGCCAACATTCATCAACTGCAGTGCTTCGGTCCAACCGGCGATGACGCCGTTCAGCGGGAACGTCGCCGGTTGGCCACGATCGACGCTCGAATCGAACTTAGTGCCATTGATCAACGTGCCGGTGTAGTGCACCTTGACCTGATCGTTCGCTTTGGGCTTCGGGCCGGTGCCTTCTTTGATCACCAGGTACTGCATGCCACTTTCGGTGCTCTTGATGCCAGCCGTTGTTTTGTTTTTCGCCAGGAATTCGTCGGCCTTTTTCTGGTTCTCTGCACCAGCAGCCTTCTGCTTTTCTTGCATCTTGGCTTGCAACTTGGTGCGGAAGTCGTTGCTGACGGTCTGCGCTTCTTCATCGGTCATCAGCGTTGCACCGCCGCCCATGCTGTCGGCCAGGCCTTTCTGGATCAACGCCAGGTCCACTTCGTCTTTGATTTCCTGCAACTGTTTGCCGAAGGTCATGCCGATCATGTAGCTGGCTTTGTCTTTTTCGGTCTTCAGCGAGGCATCGGCAGCGAAGGCAGGTGCGATCAGAGCCGCACTCAGGGACAGCGCCAGCGCGCTGCGGGCGAAAACGTTCATCGGGTGATCCTTATCGTCGAGGTGAATCGCGCTCACGCGCGGGCCGCATGGAAGGCGTCCAGCCCGCTATTCTGCCGGTATTGAATGAATTTCGGCAAATCGGCGCATGAACGTATTGGGAACCAAGTCAACTTTTGATGGTCGGGCACGATGATTCGCGCCTCGAACATGACGTTGGCACGCGGCGCGCGCATTCTGATGGAACGCGCAAACTTCGACATCCCGCCCGGAGCGCGCGTCGGTTTTGTCGGTCGCAATGGCACCGGCAAATCGTCGCTGTTTGCCGCATTGTCTGGCGATCTCGCCACCGATGCGGGCGATTTGATCGTACCGCCGACCTGGGTGCGCGCCAGCGTGGCGCAACACATGCCGCAGAGCCAGGCCTCGGCGCTCACATATGCACTTGCCGGCGATGAACTACTCACAGCGCTTCGGCAGCGCTGGGACGATGCGCAAGAACACGGCGACGGTATGGAAGTAGCGCATCTGGCCAGCGATCTCGATCACGCCGGACATTGGGATGCGGATGCGCGCTGCGCGCAGCTATTGCGCGGCCTGGGGTTCGCCGATAGTGATCTGTCGCGTTCAGTCGACGAATTCTCTGGCGGTTGGCGGATGCGTCTGGCGCTGGCGCGGACTTTGATGGCGCGCTCCGACCTGCTGCTACTCGATGAGCCGACCAATCACCTCGATCTCGATACCGTTTTGTGGCTCGAAGCGTGGCTCAAGCGCTACAGCGGAACGCTGCTCGTGATTTCGCACGATCGCGACTTTCTGGACTCGATCTGTACGCACACCTTGTACCTGGACGGCACCACCGCGCAGCTCTACTCCGGCGGTTTCAGCGCCTTTGCGCGACAGCGCGCCGCGCATGTGGAGCAGGCCAAACGCGAAGCTGCGCAAGTAGATGCGCAACGCGCCCATCTACAGAAGTTTATCGATCGGTTCAAAGCCAAGGCGAGCAAAGCACGGCAGGCGCAGAGTCGCGTGAAAGCACTAGAAAAACTCTCCGCTGCACCGATACCAAGCGTTGAGTCCGAAGTGCATTGGACAATGCCGGCGCCAGCGAAGCTGCCTGATCCGATACTGTCGCTGGACACCGCTGCGGCGGGTTACGGCGCGCGGCGCGTCATCAGTGATGTGAACCTGTTCCTGGCGCCGGGCGATCGTCTCGGCTTGCTTGGCCGCAACGGCGCTGGCAAGTCGACGTTAATGAAGCTTCTGGCCGGCGTGCTCGATGCGCAAGATGGCGAGCGTCGCGCCCCGCGCGATTTGTCGATTGGCTACTTCGCGCAATCGCAGGTGGAAGAGTTGCCGAGCGATGTCACTCCGCTGAATCTGCTGCGCGAGAAAGAGCCAGGCTTCTCTGATCAAGCCGCACGCAACTACCTGGGTGGCTTCGGGTATGGCGGTGATCTGGCGACCACCGACATCGGGCCGCGATCTGGCGGCGAAAAGGCGCGCCTTGCGCTGGCGCTTTTGTTAGCCAGAAAACCTAACCTGCTGTTGTTGGATGAACCCACTAATCATCTCGATATGGCCGCCCGCGCCGCGCTCGTTGAAGCGCTCGCAGACTTCGCCGGTGCCGTGGTTCTGGTCAGCCATGATCGGGCGTTGCTGGAAAGCGTTTGCGATCGCTTCGTGCGCGTTTACCAAGGCAGCGTAGACGAATACACCGGCGATCTCGACGACTATGCAAAACTGCTTCGAGGCGAAGGCAGTGCGGCGGCAGTGGCACCAGCGGAAACGCCGAAACCGACCGCGCAGAAGCCGCGGCGAACGAACAACCAGCTTAAACGTGCCGAAGAAACGCTGAATCGCGCAAGCGCCTCCGAGAGTGCGGCTCAGGCAGCGCTCGATCGTGCTGCGGGAGACGGCAGCTCACACGCCGAGTTGGCGCGTCTGGCCAATGCGTTGAAGGCCGCCAGTGCTGCACGCGAAGCCGCTGAAGCCGAGTGGTTGCAGATCGCTGAGCGTGCCGAACAAGCCTGACGGCGCGGCATTGAGCGCTGTGCTTCAAGCCCTGGGAGGCCACGGGATCAGCGGGCTCGTCGTTCGCTGATATTCGCGATAGTCATCGCCTCGCGAACGCAGCGCCTGCGCCTCGACGAAAGGGATACCGGTCATCCAGCACAGCGTCACGAGCATGACCAGCGGCCCCAAGACCGCCAGCCAGGCCATGGGCGCACCGAAGGCCAGAAACAGGTAAGCGAACCAGTGCAACCACTCGAAAAAGTAATTCGGATGCCGCGAATACCGCCACAGCCCATCGCGACAGGTCTTGCCTCTGTTCTGCGGATTATTGCGAAATCGGGCCAACTGCATATCGGCGATCGATTCGCCGACAAGGCTTACGATCCAGATCAGAATGCCGAGCACAAACCAGATGCTGAGCTCGCCATCTGGGTTGTTGGCAGCAACCAGAAACGGCACCGAGAACATTACGACCAGTAGTGCCTGCGCCTGAAAAAATCCGAAGTGCTTGTATTGGTTGTCCTGCCAGTGTTGACGCAGGAAGGCATAACGGCCGTCTTCCTTTTCGTTGCGCACACGGTGCAGTAGATGCAAGGCCAGGCGAAATCCCCACGTTGCTGCCAACACAGCGACGAGCGCTCGAGGCAGCAGGGCGCCTTCCGCAACAACACCGTAATACAAGGCCGCGCAACCCAACAATGCGGCCCAGGCCACATCGACGTAACCCGTGTTGCGCGTACGAAGTTGCACAAACCAAACGCCAACCATCGCAGCCGCCGCCACGGCCCAAACCACAAGCAGCGGCGTTGCGCTCATGTCCCCGGCGCCGGATCGAATCGTGGCAGCCACATCGACGCCAGATGCAGCAGTAGCGGCGTGATGGCCGCCCAGGCGATACCGAGAACAACGAAGACCCAAAACGGCTCCATCAAAAACTCGACGGCCGCAAACTTGGACTGCGCCACCCAGTAGGCAAGCGGACCGCCCACCAGCCCAAAGACAGCCGATAACAGCGGCTTGCCCTTGAAGAAGCGCATCGAATGGTTCAACGTGAGCGCGAAACTCATCCACATGGCAATGATCCAGATGGGAGCAAGGCTGCCAAACGGCACCGGCTCGACGTAGCGCAGAAGGCCTAGCTGCACATATGCAGAATCGATGACAACACCCACGAGACAGGCGACGCAAAGCAGCGCAAAGTCGGTCCTCGGCCAGGGCGACAGCTTGAAAACAACCGCCGCGAGCACAGCTGTCGCAACCAGACCCGCCCACCAGTAGCCGGCGCCCGCCCCTGCCACAGTCACCACCCAGGCGATCTGAAACAACACAAGATTTAAGAGGATATGCATGGTGCGTTTGGTTTCCTCGCTTCCCGGTTGTGAGTTGGAGCGATTGCCTGTTCGAGCAATCAAGCTCCCAGCCATCACCTCTGCTAAATTCTGCTCTTTAAATCGGGTAGAAACTGTGAGCGTTTGTTGCCGGGTTTCGCCAGGAGCATATGCACATCGCTAATCGAACGTTCCAGGAATCCGCCTTCGCAGTAAGCGAAGTAGTAGTGCCACATTCGCGAAAACGCATCCGAGTACCCTTGCAGCCGTACCTGCGACAGGCGCTGCAAGAATCGCTCGCGCCAGGCTTTCAGTGTGAGTGCGTAGGATGCCCCGAAATCCTCCAGATTGATCAATCGCAGATCGCTGACACTCGCGAATGAGCCAACCATCGCACTCACCGAGGGGATAAAACTGCCGGGAAAAATGTGGCGCTTGATGAAGTCGACCTCTTTGAGCGCCTGTCGATAACGGTGATCCTCGATCGTAATGGCTTGGATCAGCCCGAGACCATCGTTCTTCAGGAGCGCCGATACTTTGGCGAAATAGGTGTCGAGGTACTGGTGACCCACCGCTTCGATCATCTCGATCGACACCAGCTTGTCGTACTTCCCCTCGAGTTCGCGATAGTCGCGAAGCAACAGCGTCACACGGTCCTGAAGACCTTCGGCGTGGATTCGATTCTTCGCAAGATCATGCTGCCGCTGACTGATCGTTGTGGTGGTGACCTGCACGCCGTAGTGTTTCGCTGCATGCAGCGCAAACCCGCCCCAGCCCGTGCCGATCTCGACCAGGCTTTCTCCAGGCTTCAGGTCCAGCTTTCGACAGATTCGGTCAAGCTTACGTTGTTGCGCCGCTTCGAGCGTTTCTGCTTCGTCGGCGTAAATCGCGCTCGAATACATCAAGGTGGGATCAAGAAACAACTCGAAGAAGTCGTTGCCCAGGTCATAGTGCGCGGCGATGTTGCGCCGACTCCCTGATTTGCTGTTCCGCCGCCATTGATGCCAGAGCTTCAACGCTCCCGTAGCGAACCTCGCGATGCCACTCTCCATGCCATCGAGCACGTCCCGGTTGCGCACGAAAATTCGCACCAGTGCAGTGAGATCGTCGACCTCCCAAGCGCCGTCCATGTAAGCTTCAGCAACACCAACGCTACCGCCCAGCGCCATACGCTGGTAGGTCTCTGGGTCCAAAACGCGAACCTCGGCATGCAAGTCCTCGTCATGCCGGGCTGATCCAAAGCGATAGCGCTCGCTACGGTCGATCAGCGTCAATCGCCCTTGCGTGAGCTGCGTCAACTTCTTCAGCAGATTGCGTTTGAAAAACGAGCCGGTGATATCGGCGACGCTGGTCAGCGAAAGCGATTCTGCATGCTCATCGGTCATGGCGCGGCTCCTTTCGCGGGGTGATTGAAGAAGGGGTTGCGCTTCATTCGAATCCGCAGCGCATTCCAATAGATTTTAAGGACAACCTGCGTCGCCATCGCGGGATAACAAAGTAGAAATCGCGTGAGTGCGGCATCGGAAAGTTCACGCCGCTTCAGGCCCAGCGTTGCGTCGAACATTTCAGCATCGCCGTCGCGAACGCGCATGTGTACCGCCAGGTGATCGGAAGGCAAAGAGAACCGCCAGTCATATCGCAGCTTCATCGGCAAAAACGGCGACACGTGGAATGCCTTGTCGAAATCCCAGCGCCACAACGACTCGCGCAGCGGCGCCGCGCGTGCAACACTCAGCACGTAAGCATGACGCTCGTTCCAGGGCGTGTTGGTAATCTCAGCGAGCACGCTATGAAGTTGCTCGTTGCGATCGAAGCAATAGTAGAAACTCACCGGATTGAAAACGCGCCCCAGCGTACGGACGTGCGTCAACAAGCGCACAGCACCATCGGGTCTGGAACCGCTCTGTTGCTCCACGGCATCGAGCACCGCGCCCTTCAAATCATCGCTCTGGGCGCCGAAATAATCGGCGCGCTGGAAGCTCAACAGCCATCCACGCTCAAACCGCAACCGGCTTAGGCGCTGAGCCAACACCGGCAGCTCGTCGAGATCGAGATAAAACTGCGCAAAGCGATAGCGAAAACCATGCGGGTGGGGACGAAATCGACGATGCCGCACCTGACCGACATACAGGCATGACTTCAGCTCCACGGCACGCCCAGCCGCTCTGCCACGCGCACACCCGAGCGCAGCCCGTCTTCGTGAAAACCCCAACCCCAGTAAGCGCCGCAGTAGGAGATGCCGTCGACGTTGTTGATCTCGTCGAAGCGCTTCTGCGCCGCCACCGAGGCATGGGTGTAAATCGGATGGGCATAGTTCATACGAGCAATGATCTTGCCCGGGTCGATTCGCGACGTGGCGTTAAGGGTCACCACATATTGACTCTGCGATCGCAACCCCTGCAGCAGATTCATCGAATAACTCACGGTGCAGGCGCCTTCGCCACCCGCAAAACGCAGCGCATTCCATGCCGCCCAAGCCGCGCGACGTTTGGGCAGCAGACTGATGTCGGTGTGCAACACCGTTTCATTGCGTTGATACGTCATCGCGCCGAGCACATCACGTTCGGCAACAGAGGGCTGCTGCAACAACGCCAATGCCTGGTCACTGTGGCAGGCCAGGACTACATGATCGAAACGACTGAGGTCATCGGCGGTTTGCACCGCTACGCCCGCGTGGGTTCTTGCCACCGAACGCACCACGCTTGCGAGCCGGAATTCGCCGCGGATTTTCGGCGAGAGACGATCCAGATATCGCGCCGACCCGCCAGTGACGACGCTCCATGGCGGGCGGTTCCCGGCATCAAGCATGCGGTGATTGGCCATGAACTGCACCAAATACCTGGCCGGGAAATCGAGCACCTGAGCCGACGGAGAAGACCACAAAGCCGACGCCATGGGGATCAAATGGTCATATGCGAACCCTTCGCTGTAGCCGTGCATTGCAAGGTACTGGCCTAGCGTAGGGCCATCACCCTCTCCGTCCAGCAATGCTGGCGCTTCGCGGTAAAAGCGCAAGATTCCGCGCACCATGCCCCAGAAGTATGGGCTGACCAGATTCCGCCGCTGGCAGAACAGACGACTGAGGTCGGTTGCGTTGTATTCCAGACCGCTCAGTTCGTTCTTCATCGAGAAGCTCATCGTTGTCGGCTGCGTCGCGACATCGAGTTCCCTAAACAATCTGACCAGATTGGGATAGTGGTCAGGATTGAAGACGATAAAGCCAGAATCGACGTGTACTGCACTATGGCCTTCATCAATCCGGTGTGTATGCGTATGTCCACCAAGCCGTGCTTCGGCTTCATACACGACAACGTCATGCGCACGCGACAGCAGGTATGCCGCACCCAAGCCTGCGATCCCACTACCGATGATGGCTATACGCATAAATTGGTTGCAGGTTGTGGGCTGATACTCGCAGCTTGCCGGTTGGCATGCGCCCAGTTGCGATGAAACACGTAAGTCAAGAGCGCCACGGAAAAGTCCTTAGAGTGCTTCGATCCAATCGTTTGGTCCCAGGCTACAGCTCTGGCGAGGCTTCGCCTCAGACCGCCGAGCATTGTTGGCTTCGCTCGGCAGCGTACTTGCCACAACCCCGCGCGCTTCGCGCGCGGCTTCAGGAGCGAAAGCCGCTTCGAATAAAATTTGACTCATTTGTCCAGATCCCGCTCCGGCAAGGACTCTGGTGGCATGCAACTTCCGCTTCCGAACTACGCCTGAAGCCTCTGTCGCAACCGCATCACCCCCGAACCCGTTGACCACGCCTGATACGATCCGGTACCGGTTTTAAGTCCCAAATCAAACCGACAAAGGACAGGATCTTCAATGCGTACCAGGTCAGATCGATCTCCCACCAGAAAAAACCCTGCCGCGCCGCACCGGGAAAGTGATGGTGGTTGTTGTGCCAGCCCTCGCCAAAGGTGAGCAACGCCAACCAAAAGTTGTTCCGCGATTGATCGCGTGTGTTGTAACGCCGTTTGCCCCAGACGTGGGCCAGCGAGTTGATCGTAACGGTGGCATGAAACAGCACGACGGTCGACACAAAAAAACCCCAGAACAGGAGCTGTGGGCCGCTTGTTCCAAGACCCGGGACATGCTCTTCGAGCAAGCCGCCGAGCACAAAGAGGCCTGTCGCCAGAGCTACGGGCACAAATATATCGAAGCGATCCAAGAACCTGAGCTCAGGAAATTTGACCAGATCGGGGATCGCCGCCGCGTCGGTGGGAAATGCTCTGGGCGTGAGGAACCAGCCCATATGGCTGCGCCAAAAACTGTGTTGCACTGGCGAATGCAGGTCGCCTGGTTGGTCGGAATGTCGATGATGGTGCCGGTGGTGCGCCGCCCACCAGAGCGGACCGCGCTGCACGGAACTCGCCCCAATCAGTCCGAAAAGAAACTGCATCGGGCGCGACGTCTTGAACGATTTATGCGAAAAATAGCGGTGGTAGAACCCAGTGATCGCAAACATGCGAATGACGTACAACAGCACAGCGACCAGGAACGCGAACCAGCTCACGCCTGTAAAAAAAACGCCGATGCAGGCCACATGAAGGCCGATGAATGGGAGGATACGCAACCATGCGATTCGATCCAGCGCCGCTGGATCGACAGCAGGCTGATGGGCCGTGTCGAACCAATTGACCACTGCCAGGACGGCGCGGCGCCACAAACCCCGAGTCCGAATCACCGTGCCGTCGATTGCAACCTGCGCCCGGTCCTTGGCCTCGCTGGCGCAGGCTCGAGCAGACTCCATCGCATCCATCGCAGCGGTTTCAACCTGGTGCGCCGCCTGCCCAACCCTGCGCCTCGCTTCGACGATTGTCTCACTCATAGCTTCTTCGATCTGCGCAGCGTGCAACACGGATGAAGTCGCGGGATGTTCGTTGGCGGTACTCATCGATCGGATACGGTCCAGGGGAAGGAGTCTTTACTTGCGCAACAGCAGGTCAGCCCGAGCTCGCCGATCAGCCATCAAGGCCAGCTGCACGCGAGTTCTTATGTGAGATTCGCGTCGCTTGGCTAAAGCAGCCTCGGTTCGACGAGAACCTCCGTGAGCACGGAATTGGCGATAAAGCAGCCCTTGTGCGCGCGGTCGTGAAGTGCCTGAAACTCATCCAGAGTGGGTTGTCGCCCAACGAAGCGAACGGCGGGACGCAGCGTGGCTTTCACCATACACAATCGGCCTTGGGCGTTTTTGTCGAGGATGCCCTCTGCCTCGTCGCGGTACTCGGCAACTTCGAAGCCCTTGACCGATGCCAGGGCGAGGAAAGTCAGCATATGGCAAGAGCTCAAACTTGCGGTGAAGGCATCCTCTGGATCGACGGCATCGGCGTTGCCAGAAAATCCAGGCGCCGACGATGCGAGCAAGGACTGGTTGCCCTTAAAGTGCCAGTGATGGTCCCTGGAGAACGACTTATCGAGGAAACTGCCTTTGCTGTGTTGCCAGTGAATCGTGGCGCGGTGACTGGACATGGCGATTAGCACTCTTTGAGTTCGGAAGAAGTAACAGCGAGGAGATGTCTCTTTGGGCGCGGCGCCGGTTGTCCGCCCAGTGACGACTCAGTGGATAACACCCAATTCTCGCCCAACCGTTGTGAACGCGGCGACTGCTCGATCGAGGTGCGAGCGCTCATGCGCCGCCGATATCTGCACACGAATACGTGCCTGACCCTTGGGCACCACTGGAAAAAAGAACCCAATCACATAAACACCATGCTGCAACAAACGCGAAGCAAATTCCTGCGCGACCTTTGCGTCATACAGCATCACCGGCGTAATCGGATGCACTCCAGGCTTCAGATCGAATCCGGCGGCCGTCATGCGCGCGCGGAAGTAACCGGTGTTTTCCGCCAGTTTTCGCCGCAAACGATCTGCTCCCATGAGCAGCTCGAACACCTTCAAGCTCGCCGCGGCGACCGCGGGCGGTAGAGAGTTGGAGAACAAATAAGGCCGCGACCGTTGCCGCAGCAGTTCGATGATCTCGCGCCGGCCAGTGGTGAATCCGCCCAAGCCACCGCCGAGCGCCTTACCCAGTGTCGAGGTGTAGATGTCGATGCGATCCATCACCCCGTGCAACTCGGCCGTACCTCGACCGGTCGGTCCAAGAAAGCCGCTGGCGTGACACTCATCAATGTGCACCAGCGCATCGTATTTCTGCGCCAGCTCGCAGATCTCTTTAAGCGGCGCGATGGCACCATCCATGCTGAACACTCCATCGGTGGTAATCAGCCGCGTGCGCGCGCCGCTCGCAGCCTGCAACTGCACCTCGAGATCGGCCATATCGCCATTGGCGTATCGATAGCGCTGTGCTTTGCACAAACGCACGCCGTCGATGATCGATGCATGGTTCAGCGCGTCGGAGATGATCGCATCCTCGCTGCCCAACAACGGCTCGAACAAACCACCATTGGCATCGAAACAGGCGGCGTAGAGAATCGCATCGTCAGTATGGAAGAACTCGGCGATCTTGGCTTCGAGCTGTTTGTGCAGATCCTGAGTACCACAGATGAAACGCACCGAAGCGACACCAAATCCATGCGAATCCAAAGCCTGCTTTGCGGCAGCAATCACAGCCGGGTGATCGGCCAGACCCAGGTAGTTGTTGGCACAGAAGTTCAGTACAGTGCTGCCATCGGCCAACGTAACCTGCGCCGCCTGCGGCGTCGCGATGATCCGTTCGCGCTTCAGCAAACCGTCGTCCTCAATTGCGGCCAGTTCAGATTGGAAACGTGCGTAAGCAGTTGCGGACATGGAGGTCTTTTGCGGTTCGGAAAGTTCAATTCTGCCGGATTGAAAGGCGCCAGGCGAACCATTCGCCTGCGCCAAGGTCAATTGTCAGGAACCAATCACTTGCTCTGGGCTGGCGATGCGACTTCTCACACGACTTGTCGGCGTTTTTCTGATGTCCGAAGCTGTCGCCGGCCAGTGCCTGGTCGATGCGGCCCGGCAACAGATCGGCGTGACGCTGCGCTACGATGGCAGCTACGAACAACTTTCCTATCCGCTGGGCGATGTGCCGATGGTTCGGGGCGTCTGCACGGATGTGATTGTGCGCGCGTATCGTCAGCTCGACATCGACTTGCAGGTCCTGGTACATGAAGACATGCGCGCGCACTTCTCGGTCTATCCGAGAAACTGGGGGCTGCGCAGCCCCGATCGCAACATTGACCATCGACGTGTGCCAAATTTGCAGCGATTCTTCGAGCGACACGGGCAATCCTTGGGTGTTGCGGGCGACGACACTGCGTTCAAGCCAGGCGATCTGGTAACGTTCATGCTGCCGGGCAACCTGCCACACATTGGCGTCGTCTCGGATCGGCGCAATGGTGAGCGACCGCTGGTCATCCACAACGTCGGTGCTGGCGCGCGCGAGGAGGATGTGCTTCGCGCCTATACCCTCACAGGGCACTACAGATACGCGCTTCATACATGTGCGCCGTAGTCACGCTGCGTCTGCTTCTTCAAAAGCCGCAAGGCCGTGCGTCAGACAGTCTGAGGCGAAGCCTCGCTAGTGTGGTGTTCCGTCATTAAGTTGAACACTATTTCCGATGGATATCGGCGTCAGGCAAGGCGCGACGAGGGTGAAAGTCGGTGGCTTTCGCGGCATGCCGCGAGCCGACTTGAACGACCGGCGGCTGCGCCGCCGGGCCGGACGACATAGCTCTTCTATGGCGACGAGAAGCAACGCTGCATGGGGTCGAAAGACGCGGAAATCGTTCAAGGTCATTGCGGAACACCAGCCCGCATATTTCATGAGGCCGCGATGAAATGGCCTCATTTCGTTGTAACGGCGCGGAACCTTCGAATTGGTTGGAATGACAGGCTGTCCGCTGCCATTTCCTCGCCAACACGGCCCTCGCTCGTTCTTTGCGCCGGACTCTTCGTTGCTCGTCATCGCAATGGAACAACCATTCCTCCTTCTCGCGCCTCGATTCCGGCGCAAAGGTCCGGCCTGGCGGCGCAGCCGCCAGTCGTTCGAGAGGGCGCATCGCATGCGATGCAAGCTTGCCCTTTCTCACCCTTCGCGATCTTCCGCGTTCTCTCATGAAATATGCGGGCTAGAGCGTCTGTGCCACATCTCCCGCGCCTGGCAATTCGGCCCAACGGCTCACGTCGCAAGGCCGGTGCTGTGGCAGGTCGAACGACCGGCAGCTATGTCGCCGGACCGGCAATCCATGCGGCGATTAAGTCGGGATCGAAGGGGCCGTCGATTTCTTTACCGCTCTCCTGCCGCAAAACGGGGACCCGAAGCCCATAGCGGGCTGTCAGCGCCAAGTCGGTATCAATGTCGATACGACGATACGCAATACGCAGCGAGGCCAACATTGCCTCGGCGTCTTCGCATAGATGACAGTACTCTCGAAAATAGAGGGTCAGCATATCGCCGTGAGGCGTGGCAGGCTCTCGATCATTGCGGCGATCGGGTCTGAGGGCAAGTCGCATCAGCGCGCCGGGCGATTGAATCCAGGATAATCCCCCCTTCGCCGTTCAAGGGTACGCGCCGTGGCAGTCAGCGTTTTTGACCTCTTCAAAATTGGAATTGGACCTTCCTCTTCACACACAGTAGGTCCGATGCGCGCCGGCAGTCGTTTTGTGCATCGCTTGCAGGAGCGCGGACTTTTGGCCAATGTCGCAAGGCTGCGAGGCGAGCTCTTCGGTTCGCTGGCGCATACCGGACGGGGGCATGGTACCGATGTGGCGGTATTGCTGGGCTTCGAAGGGAACGAACCGGATCGTATCGATCCAGACCAGATTCCACGCGACCTTGAACGCATTCGCCTGGAAAAACGCCTTTCCGTTCTTGGCTTCCCAATCCGATTCGACGAAAAAACCGACCTGATCTTCAACAAGCGCCAAAAGCTTCCGTACCACAGCAACGGCATGCGAATGACAGCCTTCGGCACGGATGAAACTGTGCTGCTGACACGTGACTACTATTCGGTCGGCGGCGGTTTCGTGGTCAACCACGACGAAGCCGCCGCAGATCGCATCGTTCCCGATGCCACCGCGCAACCCTACCCGTTCTCGACCGGCGATGAGCTGTTGAAGCAATGCGCCGAGAACACACTGTCGATCGCTCAAGTGATGCGCGCCAACGAGCGCGTGTGGCGGACCGATAGCGAAATTCGCGAGGGCCTGTTGCGCATCTGGCAAGCTATGCAGGATTGCGTTACGCGCGGCCTGCGTGCGGACGGCGTGCTGCCAGGTGGCCTGAAAGTTGCGCGGCGCGCGCCTGCCATGTATCGGGAGTTAACAGCCCGACCTGAAGCCAATTTACGCGATCCGCTAACGATACTGGACTGGGTCAATCTGTACGCACTGGCGGTCAACGAGGAAAATGCTGCCGGCGGCCGCGTCGTCACGGCACCCACCAACGGTGCCGCTGGCATCGTGCCCGCGGTCATGCATTACTACTCGCGCTTTTGCCCTGGTGCTGACGACAACGGCGTGCTCGACTTCATGCTGACCGCAGGCGCGATTGGCATTTTGTACAAGGAGAATGCATCGATTTCGGGCGCGGAAGTGGGCTGCCAGGGAGAGGTCGGCGTCGCATGCTCCATGGCCGCGGGCGGCCTGACCGCCGCATTGGACGGCAGTGTGCTGCAAGTCGAGAATGCGGCCGAAATCGGCATGGAACACAATCTGGGCCTGACGTGCGATCCCATCGGCGGGTTAGTGCAAATCCCGTGCATCGAACGTAATGCCATGGGAGCGGTCAAAGCCATCAACGCCTCGCGCATGGCATTGCGCGGCGATGGCAAACATCGCGTCTCCCTCGACAAAGTCATCAAGACCATGCGCGACACGGGTCGCGATATGCAGGACAAATACAAGGAAACCAGCCGCGGTGGGTTAGCTGTGAATGTGATCGAATGCTGAGTATCGCCGGTCGCGCGGAGCGCATCTTTGAGCTTGATCTCGCAAGAAGGCAGAAAACCACGCAGCGGAATGTCTAAGCCGCCCGGTTTCTTGCGTCTTTGTGTCCGTGCCTCCTCGTGCGAAAGATTCAGCCTTCCGTGATCGGTTTCATAAAGTTCGACGCGCATCTGTTCAACGTTGGGATCCCAAACATTGAAGGCCATGAAGTTTCTGGCACAGCTCTGGATGTCGATCGGGATTGCCGTCGTGCTGCTCCTGATCGTGGAACAGCTGCTGCGCGCGGCGCTACCGGAAAACGCTCGTGAAACCTACGGTAACGCAGCGATGCCGAATCGATCGCATGCGGCAGCGGTGGCAGGAGTGGACTGGATCGACGCCTATTGGCGTGAGCATGACGCGGCCCGGCATACACGCTGGCGGCCCTATGTCTATTGGCGGCGCAAACCCTACGATGGCGAGTTGATTGAGGTCGATGCGCACGGCTTTCGCGTCACGCCCGCTCTGGACCGCGCGACGCATACGATCTGGTTATTCGGCGGCTCCACAGCCTGGGGCACCGGCAACCGCCAGAACGGTACGTTGGCGGCGGCACTGCAAGACGCGTTGATGCAACGCGGACTGCGATCTGAGGTCCTGAACTTCGCCGAGTCCGGCTATGTCAGCCATCAAAGTCTGCAGGCATTCCAACTCGCCTTGCGCTGCGGCGCATCCCCATCGCTCAGTGTATTTGTCGACGGCGCCAATGACGTATTCGCTGCCTACCAGCGCGGCGTGGCAGGAATCCCGCAAAACGAAGCAACACGTGAACTGGAGTTTCTAAGCTCCCGTCAGGCGCCGAGATTGCTGGCGGCAATCGCTGCCCGTTTTGAGGGCGTTGCGCGCTTGATACAACGTTCGCCGACTACACTCGACGATACCTCGCGCCAAACGCTGGCGCACAGTATTGCCCAACAGTATCTGGCGAGCGTGGCACAAGCCCGGGCCATCGCTGGCACGATCCCGACCGTACATCGTTGGCAACCGACGGTCTTCGATTTGAGCATTGCGCAAGCCGATGAAACCGCTATCGTCGAGGCCAGCGAACGCGATCACGTTCTATTGCAGCGCGCAGCAACCAAGGCCGTTTCGCGTTTAGCGCCAGACATTGCTGTGTCGTTCGTCACGTCGTCTGCAGTGTTCTTCGATTTTGTACATCTGTCCGAAACGGGCCAACAAGCGCTCGCAGCCGCCATGGTCGATGAGATTGCGCTGAAATTAACGAATGCGCCAGCGGCGCGCGGCGCGCAATGCGAGAATGTGCCGACAGCCTTGGCAGGCACTCAGTGAGGCGGATTCGGCTTATGTCAGCCCAGATGTGTTGCGCAGCAAAAATTTCCTCTATCGCAGCATGTGTGCTGGCGCTCGTCAGCGCGTCTGCGGAGGCAAAACGCATCTACAGTTACACCGACGAAAACGGCGTGGTGCATTTCAGCGACAGCAAACCGGAGGGCACAACAGCGCCGGTGAAAGAGCAGCTCGTCGATGTCGATCCTGCGCAACGCCTCAAGTTGCGCGAGAGCGGCCCCAAAGACGATCGCCGCTACAGCCTGTGGAATGGTTATGGCGGACCCGTCGAGGTACTGATCAGCTTCGAATCTCAGCACAACGTGATCAGCGAACCGCCCCTGCCGGCATCCGTGGTCATTGGGGGAGAACAGACAACGCCCGTACTTACGGTTCAACCGCTGGATCCGAGCCTGGGTTGGAGCTACCAGTTTCAATATCGTTATGTGCCCGGAAACCCGGGCGCCAGGCACAACGATCAGTCGGTCTATCGCTTGCCATTCAGGGGCAGCAGCACGATCCATCAGGCCTTTGGCGGGAAATTCAGCCACACCGCGGCCGAGAATTATCATGCCGTCGATTTCGCGCTCGACATCGGTACGCCGATCCTTGCTGCGCGAGGCGGCGTTGTCATGAGTGTCGAGCGAGATTTCCATGAATCCGGCACCGACTTACGGCGCCTGGGCGACCGGGCCAATCACATTCGCATTGTGCACGACGACGGCACTATGGCCGTGTATGCGCATCTGGAACTCGAAAGCGCTCTGGTCGGCGTAGGCGACAGTGTGCGTACAGGGCAACACATTGCCGATAGCGGCAACACGGGTTTCTCGTCTGGCCCACATTTGCATTTCGTCGTGCAGCGCAACGCCGGCGGCGCACTGGTATCGGTGCCATTTCAGTTCACCGACAACGACAAAAGAATCACACCGACAGAAGGTGCCGTGTTGGGCGGTCTGACAATCGTGGAATAAAACGATCGAACGGCTGCTGGGTTCGGGCAACCAACAACGCTATTTCTGGCGGAACGTAATTCGACCCTTGCTCAGGTCGTAGGGCGTCATTTCGACTTTGACTTTGTCGCCCGTCAGGATGCGGATGTAGTTCTTGCGCATACGTCCGGAAATGTGCGCAGTAATGACGTGGCCGTTTTCCAATTGCACACGAAACATAGTGTTCGGCAAGGTCTCAAGTACCGTGCCTTCCATTTCGATATGGTCTTCTTTCGACATTCGCTCGTAATTCGTTAAAGATGCGCAGTAGCGCAAGGCCGCGGATTCTGCCTGAGGAACGCGGAGCAAGCTAGAGTCCTTGACGGAGACTCCTCACGACAAATGAGTCAAGTTTTCGACGAAGCGGCTTTGGCTTTTGAAGCCCCCTTGAGTACAAGCGGGGGTGAGGACCGGCGCTTACACGCCGATAGGCGTGGGCCGATCCGAACGACCGGCGGCTTTGCCGCCGGGCCGGAAATGCGGAGCGCGGGGTTGTGGCGAGTGCGCTGTCGGACGAAGCCAGCAATGCTCGGCGGTCTGAGGCGAAGCCTCGCTAGAGTCCTTGATGGAGCTGGATCTTGTTAGTTGAGTCAAATTTCTTCGGAGCGGTTTTGGCTGTTGAAGCCCCCTCAAATTAAGGGGGCGATTGAGCGCGCAGCGCTCAATGGGGGTTGTGGCAAGTACGGTGTCTGGCGAAGCCAGCAATGCTCGTCGGTCTGAGGTGAAGCCTCGGTAGAGTCCTTGATGGAGCTGGATCTTGTTAGTTGAGTCAAATTTCTTCGGAGCGGTTTTGGCTGTTGAAGCCCCCTTAAATTAAGGGGGCGATTGAGCGCGCAGCGCTCAATGGGGG
>JALHMH010000042.1 GCA_022844165.1 Lysobacterales bacterium | reverse complement strand
TCATTCCTCACGGTTGAAGGCACAATCACTCCCCCGGTCCGCGAAGGAATGCCCGTGAAGATTACGCCGCAATCCTCATCCCGAAGACCACTTCTCCGCGTAGCGGCTTCGTTCAACAGCAGCATGCAGCGGACGGCGCTGCGCGCCGCCGCTGATGCTGGGCGTTGGGCGGGATCCGACCATGGCGACGTTTGAGTCATTCGCCGAACGGTTTGTTCAATGCTATTGGGAGACGGTCAAGTCGCAGCGGTACTCGATGCCCCCGAACGAGCCTGTCGAAGAGAGCCTTAACGAGATTCTGTCAGGCGTCACTTTCGAGACAGAAGTGTTTGGTGAGCATGTTGTACTGATGCGATCCGGCGAGTGGGCTTGGTGGAAATTCACATTCGTAGGCCGACGTGACAACTGGACCCTCGCGAGAGCCAGCGCCAGATCGCTCGACGAATCAGTACCTCACAATCTTCTCATCCCACCTTACGAGCGCTTGTTCAGACCATTCTTAATTCATGTGACTCAATGCGCCCAGCGCAGAGCACCGGCGTGAGCGCTCGAACCTCAAGACTTGCCAATTCGTCAGCGTCAGGCGGATAAATGCATCTGAAAAGCAAAGCACCGCTGCCCATCATCATGCTCAAGCGGACCGCCGCTCTAGTGGGTTGCTTCGACCAAACACCGCTAAGCGGCGGCCGCTTGGCTGCGCGTTAGGCGGCGCAAAGGGAGGCCTCGATGCACCACCTCAAGTGGTCAAATGCCGAGAAGAGTCTGTCGCGCAAATTGTTCGAGTTTGCGCTCGAGGCGGAACTCGCCGAAACGCTCGCTGAATTCAAGGCGATGGCTGCTGCAGCAGCGAAGCCTGAAGAGATGTGGGAAGTTCGCACCCACCTTGAGGCCCGACAACGAGACATAGATGCGAAGTACGACTACCGATACTCCCAGTTGGTTTTCGTTTTTGGCCATCTACTGCGGGAAGGCCGGATCCAGGAAGAACAGCTTGCTGGCCTGGCGGAAGACAAGCTTGTACTAATCAAGAATGTTGCGTACTTGTAGCCGGAGAAGGGAGCGACCGTGAGACAACTGTGCTCGTCGTCAAGCGGCTACCTCGTCAGAAGGGCGATGTTCCTAATTCAAAATGCGCCGCCTCACCTCCAACGTTGGGCCTATTCATGAAGCGCTTGCTGGCTACCCTGCTGCTTGGAACTACCCTTGCTGCTTGGGCCGACCATGGTCCGACCGAACCTCCGCTTTCCGCCGAAGACAAGGCTCGCTTGGAGAAAACTCTTGCCGAGGCGCTTCGAAACAAGGACATCACCCAGCGGCAATATGAGCAGTCGATTGCGTGGGTCAATGCAACTCCATGCGCTGGCGTTAGCCGCGGGCTAACGGCTGAGCAACAGGCTCGGCTTGAGGTCGCAATCGCCAAACAGCAGAGGCTGAAGAAGGTGTCCGTGTTCGCGTCGTTTAAGAGCGATGGTTGGTATATCGTGTTCTCCGATGCGAGTGTTGGGGATAGCCCCTACTTCTTCTATTCAGAGAACCCGATCAGGGGCGCCAAACCGCTGGCCGCGTGGAGTGGCGCCGCAACGATCTTCGAAACCAGTGAGGTGGCCGAGTGGGTGAAACAGAACGCATCAGGCATTCCGGAACGGTTAGCAAATTGTTTTGCTTGGCATGTCACGCTCGGCCCCGAATAGGCCCAACCCATCATTCCACGGGACCTGCGCGAAAAGCCGCCCAGGCCGGTGAATTCGAACGTTAGGCCTCACAAATGCACCTGCCGCCCGGTTCATCGCAATACGAACTTGAGATCGTCTATCGCGGTGATCCGGACTCCGCGAAGAACGCGATCTTTCAGGAGCCAGAAGAGGTCCCGCGCTGGGTAGAGGAGCGAATTGAGCCCAACTCCGTACTCACCGCCGCGAATATGCGTGGCGCATCGGACCTAGGCAACTTCCTGATCTTTAACAACATTGATGGTGTCGCACAGGCATCGATGGTCTTGGGCTGCAAACCCTTGAGTTTGAGGTGCTTCAGGTGGCACTGATACAGCGCATCAAAGCGCGCACGATCTTGTTCGTCGGACAAGCCTGTCATGGTAGTCATTCCTCACGGTTGAAGGCACAATCACTCCCCCGGTCCGCGAAGGAATGCCCGTGAAGATTACGCCGCAATCCTCATCCCGAAGACCACTTCTCCGCGTAGCGGCTTCGTTCAACCTCTCATTGCAGCCGACCCTGGCCGGCTGCGCCGTCCGGTCGGCTGAATTCAAACGTTGGGCATAGGAAAGTAAGCTGTGCCATTCTTGCCGCATGAAAGTCAAAGACCTCATAGCGCTTATTGAAGCAGATGGTTGGCGCCAGGTGCGACAAAAGGGAAGTCACCGGCAGTTTCATCATCCTTCGAAGCCGGGTACGGTCACTGTTGCCGGCAGACCCAGTGTCGAAGTTCCGCCCGGCACACTCAACAGCGCGTTGAAGCAAGCTGGGCTTGAGAAGGAGTGAGCTTATGCGTTACATGGTTGTCGTTGAAAAGGGACCAAGCAGCTATGGCGCTTATGTGCCTGACCTTCCGGGGTGCGTCGCAGCAGGTGAGTCCGAGCAAGAGGTTCTTGCGCTTATTCAGGAAGCCATTGAGTTCCATCTTGAAGGCCTCCGAGACATGGGACAGCCTTTTCCGGCACCGCATTCGTCCAGCCGTTTTGTTGACGTTGCCGCGTAGCCTCGCGCCCAACGAATAAGCTTAGATCGCGCGCAGCCGCGATCTGAAGCGTTTGTTGGACGAGCCCCTGCGTGGCGTGTGTCGCGCCCAAGGAAATAGCTTTTGGAGGGTGTCGTCGCGACATCGGTCGAATTCGATGTCATGAGTGGCGGTATTGTCGCGGTTGGATGTTGCGGGATCGACGTGGGGCGATTTGCGCTGATTTGGCCTCTCGTTTCGTGGGCTGCTGCCACGTGCATTTCTTGGCTCTCTGGCGCCGATCTCCAATGGCAGCGGTGGTGGCGAGTGGGGTTACATAGCCGAGTTCGCCGTGGATTGTGTTGCCAGGACATCGGCCGTGGTCGAGCGCCGGGAGAACTGGACATCCATCGCGCCGGGAGAACTGGACATCCATCGAATCATGGGTCAAGAGCCGACTAGCGGTACCTGCGGCCTCAATGCGACGTTTCTGGAAAGTGCTTTTAGCGCAACCAACACGCCCAGACGCCCGCGGCGCCAAGAATCCCGTGTGATGGCTCTCACCGGGTCGCAAGACTCCGGGCATAGCCGATGCCCTTGAGCCACTGCCGCTTCCACTCTGCGGCTTTGGCTTCCAGCGCTTCTACGCTCGCGACCCATCGCCAATACCCGGAGCCGATGCCTTTGACGTCGCCGGTCCATTGATCGGCACCGAGCCCAAGCTTGCTCAGCGCCGATGGTTCGCGCTCGTCGATCTTGCTGCGTTTGCCGGGCTTGATCTGACGGCCGGTGAAGTCCACCAACTCGAAGTACTGGCGATTGCTGATCGCCAGTCGCGAAAAGGTGTCGCTCTTGAAAACGGCAATTCCCAAGCGAACGCCAGTAAATGGCATCAGCGGCGCATCGGCCTTGCTTGGGTCGTTGCGTAAGTCCTCGGCGCGCTTCTGGACGCTGGTGTGATCGCTGCTGTCGACGCTATTGGCGATGCCGGCGCGAACTGGATTGAGATCAACGTATGCCATCGCCGCAGCAAGAGCTGCTTCGTCGTCGAGCAGTTAGCTTTTAAATCGTGCGCACCGCGCTCATCCACGGTGCGCGAGCGGTGGTGCGCTGGGCGCACCGCGGCAAGGATGCGAAGAGCCAATGGATTTGCGATCTCGCCGCGCGTCGCGGCCGCGCGCGGACCATTGTGGCGTTAGCGAACAAGCTGGCGCGGATCGGCTGGGCCGTGGCTCGCGGCGAGACCGAATACACCGCAGAGCGAGCGTTCCGGCCCAAGCGCGAGAAGGCTGCGGCGTGAGCATGAAGCGATCAAAGCCAAGATCAAAAGCTAAGCGTTTGGCAGGTAAAAGCTGAAGAGCAAAAGAGCACGGGCAACAGAGGAGCGGAACCCAGCCATCGAAAGCCTCTCTCCGCGATGAAGCGAAACGGTCACCGTCTTTGGCAAGAGCCCGTCTGGGACACGCGTCTCGAACGCGCGTGGCTGTTAGGGCCAGCCAGCGTGGCTGTTAGGGCCAGCCAGAGTCGAATGTCATCCCGGCGCGGTGCGCAACACAAGGCACCACCAAGACGCCGTATACGTGTCCGAGAACCGTACCGCCGATGTGCGCGAAAGTCGATCGAAACGCTGGAACGAAGCAGAACTCGCAACAGAAATCCAACATATCGCGGCATACCGAACTCGATCTTCGAGACGGGACGACTTTGACTCAAACAACCAACTTTCAAGCAAGAGCTAACAGCAGATCAGGTGTTGACAGGAGGCGTCCATACGTGTCGGATCTCTCTATTCGTTCCCTTTATTTACTGTCTTCTCTTGGTTTCTATTGGAGCGCATTTCCCTCAAAGCCCAGAAAGGGAAATTTGATCTCCTTACCACAAGAGGAAAAGTCTACCTGCCCTGCGCGAGCCATCCCGTCGAATGCTCTCTTTTCGGTCACCGTGCACGTCAGAGAGCCACCGCACTCGAATTTCGTTTCGAGATATTTCGGACTATAATATCCGCTCAAATACCCTTCCAGCTCGGTTGCAACCAAGCTCCAGGCTGGCAGTAGCGTGCACCTTTCCGGCCCCATACTATTCGCGGTTTTTGAAAGTCCGTTGAGAATATTCACCAGCATGAACAGCTGCTCGTCTCTCGGTACAGTGTGGTCTGTGCGACATCCGATTAATGACACGAAGACCACAAGTACACCTATTAACGATCGGGCGAATAACCGCGTCATAAGTCTTCCTCTCCCTTCTTTGGCGAAGCGCCAAGGCATATACCAACACAAATGTCTTTCTGTGTTTTGCTTGGGGCGCAGCTGCGAAGCCAGCCAAGCAAGCCAGCCTTGATTTTTTACAGTGATCTATATGGCGTTTCCAGCAGTCAAGACAATCATAAAAATCTGGACAGGCTTTTGCGCAAGGGCCAGGCGACTTGTGATCGCATTTTTCTCCGCACGTTGCACTTAGTCCAAGATGATCAATGAAGCGAAGCGGTGATTGGGATCCATAACCAAAGGAACTTAGCCCACCTTCTAACCCAATCGGATCACTCTCAACACACCTACCCGTGCCCGGCTCATAGTCCCGGAAGTAGTTGTGGTGCAGCCCGGTGGCATCGTCATACAACTGCCCTGGGAAGCGCAAGCGGAAATTGACGGTGACGCTGTTGCCGTCTGGGTCTTTGTCGTCGCGCTGGGCACCGAATGCGTTGCTGCCGGTTTCGGAGGCCTGATTCAAGCACCATCGCCAAACCACGGTGCCGGACGGCTGCCCAACTTGTAGTTGCGGATTCGACAGGGCTCTTGGTGTGTTCAGATGGTCGCTGTGAATTGCATGCACGCTGGTCACAGATGTTGCGGTGCTGACGATGCGTGTGGATTGGCCGCTTGTAGGAAGTTCGCGCGGCGGGTGGCGGTCCTGCGTTACACCGTCCCGTACTCGCCAAACATCTCGCATCGGTCGGTGGCGACGAGGGTGGTCATGCCCCAGGTAGTTAGCCTTGCGTTACGAAAGGTTGACACGGTTCATGAAGCTTCATGTTATATCGCTGCGCTCGAATCTGGGAGGATGGTCGTATGCGTCGCACAGCATTGCTGTTGGGTTTCTTGGGCTGGGTGTCGTTGGGTCAGGCGGCGGAAACGCAGTCTTATATTGTGCGCATGGCCGAGCCTGGCGTGTTGTATTACGAAGGCAAAGTGGAAGGCATCGCACCCACCGCGTTGCGTGCAACCGGCGAACGCAAGCTTAATGTACGATCGGACGCCGCTATCGCGTATCGGGCGCACCTGGCTGCGGCGATCGACGGTACGATCGTCGAGGCGAAGAAGGTGCTGGGCCGCGAAATCGCGACGCCGCATCGCTACGACATCACGATGAGCGGGTTCTCCGCCGAACTGACCGATGGTGAAGCCGACAAGTTACGGCAATTGCCGGGCGTCAGCAGTGTCGAAGTTGCACCGACCTATGAGCTGTCAACGGACTCTGGTCCGACGCTGATCAACGCGCCTTTGGTTTGGAACGGCAGCGCCATGCCAAACAATGCGCCAAACCGCGGCGAGAACATTGTGGTCGGCATTCTTGATGGTGGCGCCAATAGCGCCCACCCGTCTTTCGGTAATGACCCGAGCTGTGGATTCAGCGTGGCTCTGCCCAAGCAGATCAGCGCCGTGGACTGTGGCGCGAGCAGTGGCTCGACGTGTACTGGTGCGACACCAGAAGACACGACGAATATCGGCCACGGCGTTCATACCTCAAGCACCGCCGTTGGTGTGCGTCTCGTGCCGCCCTTGACCTACCTCGGTGTGCCGTTGCGCTGGGAGATCTCCGGTGTCGCACCATGTTCGCGTCTGCGCCACTACAAAGTGTGTACCTCGGCGAGCTGCCAGGGCGCCGCGATTCTTGCCGCGATCCAAGCCACCATCGCCGATGGCATCGACGTGATGAATTTCTCGATCTCCGGCGGCAATAGCCCTTGGTCCGACAATGACCGCGGATTTCTCGACATGGTCAATGCCGATATTTTCGTTGCGGCCTCCGCTGGCAATACCAGCGCGACGATTCCGACTCCACTGGGCAATGTAAACCATCGCGGCCCGTGGGTGATGACCGTTGCGAATTCAACGCATGATCGCATCGAAGGCTTCCCGCTTTCTGTGCAGGGAGGTCCGCAAAACGTGGCCAGCCAGGCCAGTGCTACGCCAATCCCGGCGACCGTCACGGCTTCCGTCGCCGTGGGTGCGGCGCTGGGTAGCGAGCAGGGTTGCGGCGCAACATCGCCATACGCCGCTGGCAGTATGGCCGGACGAATCGCCCTGATCCAACGTGGCAGTTGCAACTTCACTGAAAAGGCGCTCAACGCACAATCGGCTGGCGCAACGCACATTCTGGTGTACAACAACGTAGGCGGTCCTCCCGTATCCATGCCCGCCCTGGCCATTCCTGGCGCGATGATCTCCAACACCAGCGGCAATGCGATTCGCGATTTTTTGATCGCCAATCCTGCGTCGCAAATGACGATCACCGCGCCGGCCGTTCGCGTCACGGACCCGGCATTCGCTGATGTGTTGAATGGCGGCAGTTTGACCGGGCCAAACAACTCTTTCGATGTGACCAAACCCGACATCACCGGTCCCGGCACCAACATCTATGCCGCAGTGTCGCCAAATGCGGGCCAGTTCGGCTTTTTGACCGGCACGTCGATGTCTTCGCCGCACGTAGCCGGTGCCGGCGCGCTGGTTCGTTCTGCGCATCCGGGCTGGACACCGCAAGAAGTCAAGAGTGCGCTGCAAATGACAGCCAAACGCGACGGCCTGAACGCTGCAGCATCCGCAACCTGGCACGCGGATGAAGTGGGTAACGGGCGAGTCGATGTGGCCGCTGCCGTCCGCAGTGGATTGGTGATGAACGAGACGTTTTCAAACTTCCTGGCGGCCAATCCTGGCTCAGGTGGCCAACCGCGAAACTTGAACTTGCCCAGCTTGCGACACACCACTTGCAACGGCAGCTGCACATTCACCCGTACCTTCCGCAATGCGCAGGGTCTGGCCGGCACCTGGAACGCGATTGTCTCTGACGCGCCAGCGGGCACGCAGATCACGGTGACACCGTCGAGCTTCACCTTCGGCGCCAGCAGTTCCGAAACAGCAACCGTGACCATTCAAGTGGCGGTCACTGCGCCGGCCGGAATCACCACCACGGCGTTCGGTCACTTGATCTTCCGCGCTGCCGGGCAACCCGATGCGCGTTTGAGTGTGGCCATTCGTGGTACTTCGGATGCACTGTTCGCCAACGGTTTCGAGTGATATAGCGCGCGGCGCCGGCACCCGCCGGCGCCGCGACGCGCAGAAGTGGGCGACAACGCGGCTTTCAGAAGATCAGGTTCGCCATTGCCACCGAAAGCACGGCAAACGGAAACGTCAGTTGTCAGCGAACGGGCAAGAACTTGTCGGAAAATTCCCACACCATTCTCAGCACCGATCGGCGGCTATCGTCGGGCGATGCGGCGGATGTTGAGTCCGGACCAACTTCGGGTCCGAGCAGTCCGAACTGCCGGTGGCGTCTAGAGTCCTTGACGGAGCGGGATCTGTACAGTTGAGTCAAATTTTCTACCAAAGCGGCTTTGGCTTTTGAAGCCTTGAGTCGTGGCGAGTACGCTGTCGGACGAAGCCAGCAATGCTCGTCGATCTGAGGCGAAGCCTCGCTGGCGTTCTTGAGTGCGCCGATTCTGTACGTCTGAGTCTGCTTTTTTCGGAGCAGCGTTGGCCGTTGAAGCTCTGAAGCTCAGGAAGGGAGGATCGGCACTGACTCCTGGCCGGGCGTGTGCCGGCCGAACGCACCCAGCGCGGCCGCTGGGCTGGGAATAGCGCGCAGCGCTCAATCGGCGCTGTGGCAGGCACGCTGTAGAACAAATCCAACATCGCTCTGCGCGCCGAGGCAGAACCGGGCGGGAACGCTCAGCGGTCTCTGGCGCAAGTTGCCGTGCATCCCGCATGCCGTTACAGTGGGCACATGAACACGGCAGGAAAACTAGCAACTTACGACGATGTACTTGCGGCGCCGGAAACGGTGGTTGCCGAGCTGATTCGCGGCACGCTCTATCAGATGCCGCGGCCGGCGCCGCGCCATTCGTTGTCGGCGGTGCGCGTCGGTTCATTCGTGGATCGGGGTTATCGTCACGGCGGTCCTGGCGATTGGCTGGTCCTGATCGAACCCGAACTGCATCTTGCTGGCAACGTACTCGTTCCCGATCTCGCCGCATGGCGCCGCGAACGCTTGCCAGGCATTCCCAGCGAAGCGCACATTGATGTGGTTCCGAACTACCCGCCACGATCGTACCGTCAAGATGCCGATCTACGCAGCCGAACGCGTCGCCCATGCCTGGTTGATCGACATACAGGCGCAGACTCTGGAAGCCTACGAACGCGACGAGCGCGGTCGCTCGGTTCTGCTCGGAACTTTCGCCGGCAGCGAGGTCGTGTACCCACCGCCCTTTGATACGCTGCCGTTTTCGTTGGATGAGTTGTGGGTGCTGTAAATGTGTGTTGCGCTCGCCGGCCATCAGAAAATCAGGTTCACCATCGCCACCGAAAGTACGGCAAACAACAACGTCAGTGGCACGCCGACGCGCAGGAATTCGCGCGATCGATAACCGCCTGGGCCACTGATCAGCGAGTTGACGGCGTTGCTTGCGGTCAAGAAGTTGTTGGAGGCGCCAAGGGCTGCGATCAAGGCATATTCGACCGGGTTGGCGTTGTTGGCCAACGCCAGGTTGATCGCCAGCGGCACCATCAGCACGGCGGCGCCGACCTGCGAAATCGCGATGGCTGCCGCTGCGCTGACCAACGCCAACGCCAGTTGCATCGACCAATCCGGCCAGCCGACCAGATGCTGCGATACGCCCTGGGCGATGTACGCGGCGGTGCCGGTACTGTCGACGGCGATACCTAATGGAATCAGGCAAGCCAACAGGAAGATTGTCTTCCAGCTGATCGCTTTGTAGGCCTCGTCCATACTGATGACGCCGGTGAGCAGCATGCCCAGGGCAGCTGCCAGCAAAGCCAGCGGCAGCGGGAAATGACCGAGCAACGTCAACAAAAATCCCAGCGCAAAAAAGCTCAAGGCCATCCATTGTTTTTGCGGGCGCGCCTCGTCTTTCGGATAGTCGGTGACCACCAGAAAATCGCGATCGTGGGCGTGTTCGGCGAGCTCCTGCCAACCACTGTGCAAGACCAGACAGTCGCCTGCGCGGATTTCGATGCTGCGAACATCTTCGCGAAACACCTCGTCGCCGCGATTCAGCGCCAAAGGACTGATGCCATAGCGCTTACGTAGCCGCAAGGCGCCGATGGTATTGCCGATGAACCGGGAGCCCGGCGGGATCACTGCCTCGGAGATGCCCGAGCGCGCCGGATTAAAGGCGTCCTCCAGCATGCGCAGCTGCGTGGCGAGTTTCAGGCCATGGGCGTTGGCAAAATGTTCGACCAGATCGCCATGACCGAGCACGCCGAGAATGATGCCGGGGCCGATCATCGTGTCGCCGGGTGGCGCCACGCGAACGCCTTGTTGGTCCTTGATGGCCAGCATCAACGGTGCGCCAGGTAGCGTTTCGGCTTCCTGGACACTAATGCCGATCAAGCCGCTGCCGGGTTCTACTGTGAGTTCGAACACATCCCCCGCGATACCGTAGGCTCGTTCGAAGTAACTCTCGGTGGTACCGGGCGTCACCGGCTGGCCCGTATCCAGGCGGCCAAGCACGGCGCTCGCGTAAAGCCGAAAGTAGGCCAGCCCCATCAACAGCATGGCAGCGCCAATCGGCAGAATGGCAAACACCGACAGCGCGCGCATGCTCTCGGCGCCGGGCGGCAAGTTGCGGTTCGCGGCGAGCAATAAGTCGTTGAACAGCATCATGGGTGAGGACCCCACCATGCTCATGCAGCCGCCCAACACCACGCAAAACGCCATTGGCATCAGCAAATGCGAGAGCGGGTAGCCGGTGCGTGCCGCAATGCGGCTGGCCACTGGGAGGAATAGTGCGACGACAGCCGGGTTCTGCATAAAGGCGCTGCTCGCGCCGGCAACCAGCGACAACGCGACAATCAGTCGCTGCTCTTCGCCACCGGAGAGCCGCAACACGACGTTCGCTGCGCGATTCATCACCCCGGTGCGGTCGAGTCCGGCGCCCAGCACCATCACGGCCAGAATCGTGATCACAGCACCGGAGGCGAAACCGTCGAAGAGCCGGTCGACGGGTACCAATTGCGTCAATCCGAGAACCACCAGCACCAATAGTGCTGCCACATCACCCGGCACCCAGTCGCGCACGAACAGGGCCACGGTCAGGCACAAAATGCCCAGAACCAGCGCGATATCGAACGAGAGCGTCAGCGCACCATCCATGGCAGGTTGCGTGGTTCTCGGTAAAGCTCGGATCTTAAGAGGAAGTTAACAGCAAAGTAAGGGGCTTGCCCACACCAAGTGCGCTGGCGCTCAGGTTGAGAATCCGAGTCTCCTCAATCGGCTTCGTTCACGGACAATCAACGTATCGCCTCATCGATCGCGCCGTCGCAGGCGCCCGCACAGGAGGTGCATTACACAGACAGCCTGACAACTGGCGAGGCTTCGCCTCAGACCGCCGAGCATTGTTGGCTTCGTTCGGCAGCGTACCAGCCACAACCCGCGCCTCGTATTTCCGGCCCAGCGGCGCAGCCGCCGGGCGTTCGACTCGGCTCAAGCCTGCGGCCTGTCAGCGCCGAGTCTCACCCCCATAACTTAAGGGACTGCAAGAGCCAAAACCGCTTCTAAGAAACAGACTCAAATGAGAAGATCCGCCTCCGTCAAGGACTCTAGGAGCACATCAATGCGTATTCTCAAGATGCTGGCGATTGTGCTGGTCGTTCTGATGTTATTGCCTGGCATCGGCGGTCTGTTTTTGCCGCGTGTGGTCGGCGCGGAACGCAGCGTACTGATCGATCGGCCTGCTCCTGCGGTGTTTGCGATGCTCAACTCGTACGCGCGATTCAACGAATGGTCGCCGTGGGCAGGCCTGGACCCCAACGCCAGCTACACTTTCAGCGGGCCGGTCGATGGCGTCGGTGCATCAATGCAGTGGGCAGGAAACGCCGACGTCGGGCAGGGTACGCAATCGATCACCGCCAGCGAACCCTACTCCCGAGTGGCCACGTCGCTCGACTTCGGGCCCGATGGTCTGGCGAAGGCCGAGTTTCTCCTTTCCGAAGAGAACACCGGCACTCGCGTCGTGTGGCGCTTCGAAACTGACCTCGGCGGCAACCCCTACATGCGCTGCTTTGGGCTGATGATCGAAAACTTCGTCGGCGCGGATTACGAGCGCGGCTTAGCCAAGCTCAAGCGCGTGCTCGAAGCCGAGCGCAGCTAACAACGGGTCGCGGCGCATTGGGGTGCTATCGGGCTGAGGCCAACAGCTGCTCTATCGCCGCCCGATCGCGTTCGAAATAATGTTCTTGCGGGGCCACAAAGAGCAGCATCGATAGTGTGTCGTCGGCGCTCTCGGCCAGCAGCAGGGCGCGATAGTGCAGACCGCTGGGGCGCGCAAGACTCAGTTCGGCGCGCAGCGCGGGTTTGCCGCCGAAGGTACTCGCTTGCGTGGCGATGGTTTCGACATTGGCCCAACCGGCGGCTTTGAGGCCTTCGACGATCAGCTCCAGCGTTGCCACACGCGACAAACCGGCGGCGAAGCGCACACCTTCGACGCCGCGGCGGCGTTCGGTGCCGAACAGCGGCTGGCCGGGTTTGAGATCGCTGACGATCGTCAGCGCGTTGAGCGTCGAACCATCGCGGGTCCAGACGCGTTGGCCCTTGCTGCCGAAGCTGGTCCAAGTCAGCGGCGTATTCAGCGCGATGCCATCAACGGTTTGCGGCCCGGTGTTCACCAGGCGCGATGCGCAACCGCCGAGCCAAAGGGCGATGACGCAAAGCGCCAGGCAGATGCGGGTTCGAAAGTTCACGCGCATGTTCTCAGGTCCTGATTCGAATCGACATTGGCGAGATCTCTGCAAATCCTGCGTCTGAAGGCGCTGGAGTCCTTGACGGAGCGGGATCTTTTCATTTGAGTCTGTTTCATTGGAGCGGCTTTGGCCTTTGAAGCCCCCTTGAGCCAAGGGGGTGAGGATTGGCGCTAACACGCCGCAAGGCGTGTGCCGATCCGAACGACCGGCGGCTGTGCCGCCGGACCGGAAATGCGCGCCGCGCGCGGGGATCTGGCAAGTACGCCGTCGGGCGAAGCCAACAATGCTCGGCGGTCTGAGGCGAAGCCTCGCTAGAGTCCTTGATGAAGCTGGATCTTGTCATTTGAGTCAAATTTTCTTAGGAGCGGCCTTGGCTTTGGCAGCCCCCTTAAATTAAGGGGGCGATCGAGCGCGCAGCGCTCGATGGGGGTTGTGGCAAGTACGGTGTCTGGCGAAGCCAACAATGCTCGGCGGTCTGAGGCGAAGCCTCGCTAGAAAATAACCTAAGCCACAACCATGGCCGCCGCGCTGCTGCGGATTTCGGGGATCGCGATACATTCCCAAAGACTACCGCGTCCGAGCGCACCAAGCGCAAACAGCGTGGCATGTGCTCGCCCGCCGGCGCCGATCACACGCTGTTTGCGATCCAATGCCAGGCCGAGGCGATGGGCGTCAGCTTGCGCAAGACCTGCGTCCAGCAACGAGCGCAGCAGCGGCGAGCCGGCGCTGGTCAGGCCGCCGTCGAAGCCCGTGCATTGCACAACTTCATCGACACGCAGCGTTTCGATGCGTGCACGACCGCGGGGTTGCCAATCGACCGCCAGATCCCCGTCCGCTGCGATTCCGCGGATTCTGCCGGCGACCAGCCGCACACGGCCGTCGGCCTGCAGCGCCGCCAGTGCCTGAGCAACGTGCGGCGCCATGCGATGCCGGGCGCTGTCCCAGCGGCTGCGCGCATGACGCAAGAACTGGGCACGATCAGCGCGCGAAAATCCGGTCCACAACTCGACGGTGGCATCGCGCAGGCTGTCGACGGCAGCGCAGGGGTCGACGCCCGTCGCGATCGCGCGCCGCATCGAACGCAGAATGTGGCGCGGACTGCGGATGTCGAGTGCGATCTGCCCATGCCGCGGCAGATCGTTGTGCGCCAGCGGCCACAAACCATGGCGCGAAATCACTGTCAGCTCTGCGTCCGCGCGCGCCGCACACCACGACAGCGCGATGTCGACGGCCGTCAGGCTGCTGCCGATCAGCAGACCACGGCGTGGCCACGCATCGCGCGGTGCGTATCCATCGAGCCGATAGCGCGCATCGGACACGGGAATCAGTGGTTGAGCCGGTGGCACACCAATCGCGAGAATGACGCGCGTCGCATCGAGCGCGCCTTGGGTCGTCTGGATGCGCCAGCCGTTCTGTATTGCCGCGAGCGCCAGCGCCTCGGCTGCGACGACGTTGCTCAACGTGCGCCAATGCTGGCGCAGATACTCGCCATACACGGCCCGCGGATAGTAGTCCTGCGGCTGAACTTTGCCATCGCGGCTTTGTAACCACGCGACAAAGTCGTGCGGCTCGTTCTCGACGATGCTCATGCGTGCGGCGCAGACATTCAGCCGATGCAGTGGATCGACCGTCGAATAAGCAAGACCGCAGCCGTCTGCGCCGGCCGGCGCGATGACCGTCGCCGCCACGCCTCGCGCACGCGCTGCTAGCGCAGCGGCGAGCGCACTGGCGCCGCCGCCGATGATGGCCAGCGCGACGCGCGCGCTCATGTGACTGGCCGATCCATGCGGAAAAAGCCGGCGACTGAAACGCCGGCCCAAACGCCTTCCAGCACCACAAACGGCCAGAACTGAATCATCCACGCCGATACGCAGGCCAGTCCCGCACCAAGCGCATTGATCGCCAACGACAGCGGTTTGCCATTGGGCAATTTGCCGGTCAGATCCAGCAGATATGCCACCAGCAGCAGGCTGACGCCGATGGTGCCGATGATTTCGTGAGTGGTCATGGTTTGGGCTCTCGATCACAAACCGCAACGCTACCAGTCTCGCGGAGCATGCACACGCGGGCGCGGCAGCGCTTCGATGGACATTCGCATCTGGCATATCGCCATACCGCAGCATCCTTTCCGCTGGCCACCGGGCTTTCGCGACACTGCGCTTCCCCATTCAGGCACGTTGCGCCATGCCCGTCGTGATTCCCGCCCAAACCGAGTTTGCCCTCGGCGCCGCGCGCAGCGAAGCGCTGGCGCGGCTGACCGACGGACTCGATGCGCGTGGGTTCGCCTGGCTCGCCGGGTACTTCGCGGCGCGAGCGGAGCTTCCTGATCCGGCTTCCTCGCCCACCGCCGAAACCTCGACGCTGCTGGTCGTCAGCGGCTCGCAAACCGGCAACGCGCGGCGTGTGGCGGAGAAACTTGCGAACGACACGCAACGCCAGGGTTATGCGGTGCGCCATCTGCATGCCGGCGATCTCAAACTCAAACAACTGGCGAATGAGCGCCTCGTGTATTTCGTGATCAGCACGCAAGGCGATGGCGATCCACCCGAAGAGGCGCGTGGTCTGATCGATGGTTTGCTCAGCGCAAGAGCGCCGAAGCTCGATGGTCTGCGGTTTGCCGTGTTGGCGCTGGGCGATTCGTCTTATCCAAAGTTCTGTGCGATCGGTCGCGTGTTGGATACGCGACTGAGCGAACTCGGCGCCGAGCGCGTGTTGCCGCTCGCCGAAGCGGATGTCGATATCGAGCGCGTCGCCGCGCCCTGGCGCGATGCCGCGCTGGCGCGCGCCAAAGCCGACGTGCCGCCGTCGCCAGCGAACAATGTCACGCCACTGCGGCCGCGCGTCCCGGCTGCAACGCGCGACGCACCGCGGGCCATCGCCCTGGTCGAGAACCAGCGCATCACGCTGCGGTCGGCGCGCAAGGATGTGCACCATCTGGTGCTCGATCTCGACGGCACCGGCATCGTCTATCAACCCGGCGACAGCCTCGGCGTTTGGCCGGTCAACCCGGCGACGCACGTGCAAGCGCTGCTTGCAGCCAGCGGCGCGAATGGCGATGCGCTTGTCGAATATCAGGGCAGATCGCAAACACTGCGCGAATGGCTCTCGCACGAACGCGAGATCACTCGGCTGGCCAAACCCGTGGTCGCCGCGCTCGCGCAGCGCTCGGCGGGCGCCGAGTCCTGGTTGGCGGCAGCGGATCTGCCGGCGCGGCTGCGCACCACGCAGCTGGCCGAGTTGCTCGCGGAACTCGACGAGCGCGTCACCGCCGATTGGTTAGTTGCGCACTTGTTGCCGCTGACGCCACGCCTGTACTCGATTTCATCGAGCGCACTGGCGGTCGGCAATGAGGTGCATCTGACGGTCGCCGTCGACTCACGCGGCGCGGCGTCGCGCTACCTGGCCGAGAGCACGGATGGCGCGTTGGTGCGCGTTTATGTCGATTCCAATCCGCGCTTCCATTTGCCGGACGACGCCACCGATCTGATCATGATCGGCCCGGGTACCGGCGTGGCACCGTTTCGTGCGTTTGTGCAGGAACGCGCCGAGCGTGGCGCGCGCGGCCGCAACTGGCTGTTCTTCGGCGAACAACATTTCGCCAGCCAGTTTTTGTATCAGGCCGAGTGGCTCGATGCGCTCAAACGTGGCCACCTGAGCCGCCTCGATGTGGCTTTTTCGCGCGACCAGGCACAACGCGTTTATGTGCAGCAGCGCATCTGGGAACGTGCGCAAGACATCTACGCGTGGCTTGAAAGCGGCGCAGCCGTGTATGTCTGCGGCGACGCGACACGGATGGCGCCTGATGTCGATCGCGCGTTGCGATCCGCCATCGAACTCGCTCGTGGACAGGGCGATGCCGATGACTATCTGGCCGGGCTGGTTGAAGCTGGGCGCTACCGAAGGGATGTGTACTAATGAGCGCACTTTCTCCCGTCGAACTCATCAAAACCGCCAGCCGGCACTTGCGCGGCAGCATCGTCGACAGCTTGCACAATCCGGTCACGGGTGCGTTGGCCGACGACGATACGCAGCTCATCAAGTTCCACGGCAGCTACCAGCAAGACGATCGCGATCAGCGTGAGGAGCGGCGCCTCGCAAAACTGGAACCGGCCTACAGCTTCATGATCCGCACGCGCACGCCGGGTGGCGTGTGCACGCCAGCGCAGTGGTTGGCGCTCGATCAGATCGCCCAGACCTACGGCAACGGCTCGCTGCGCCTGACGACGCGGCAGGCCTTCCAGTTTCACGGCGTGATCAAGCGCGAACTCAAAACGACCATTGCCGCGATCAACCGCACGTTGATGGATACCATTGCCGCGTGCGGCGACGTCAATCGCAACGTGATGGCAAGCGCCAACCCGATCGAGAGTCGGGCGCATCGGCTGGCCTACGAGTGGGCCGTCAAGCTGTCCGAGCACCTGTTGCCGAAGACTCGGGCGTACGCCGAAATCTGGCTGGATGGTGAGTTGGTCGCCGGCGGCGAAGAACACGAACCGATCTACGGCGCCACCTATTTGCCGCGCAAATTCAAGGCAGCGATTGCGGTGCCGCCGATCAATGATGTCGACGTGTATGCACATGACCTGGGTTTTATCGCACTGATCGAAGACGGCGGGCTGGTCGGATTCAATGTCAGCGTTGGCGGTGGCCTTGGCGCAACGCATGGCGACGCCAGCACCTACCCGCGCCGCGGCAGCGTGATCGGATCGATCGCCCCCGCACAGTTGCTGCAAATCGCCGAAGCGGTGGTCACGACGCAACGCGACTGGGGCAACCGCAGCAATCGCAAGCAATCGCGCTTGAAGTACACGATCGACCGAGTGGGTCTGGATGTATTCAAGCGCGAAGTCGAGAGCCGGAGTGGCGTGACGCTCGCCCCGGCGCGGGCGGTCAGTTTCACGCAAAGCGGTGATCGTTTTGGTTGGATTGTTGGCCACGATGGTCGCTGGCATCTGAACCTGCGCATTGAGGCCGGGCGCATTGCCGATGTCGGCGAGCAGCGCTGGGCCAGTGCCCTGCGGGCGATCGCTGCTGTGCACAAGGGCGATTTTCGAATCACACCGAACCAAAATCTGATCGTCGCCAACGTCGCACACGGCGATCGCGCGCAGATCGACGCGCTGCTCGCCGCGCATGGTGTAGCCGCCGGCGCCGACGCCACGCCACTGAGACAGCGCGCGTTGGCCTGCGTGGCGTTGCCGACTTGCCCGCTGGCGATGGCCGAAGCAGAACGCTATTTGTCCGAGCTGCTGACCAAGATCGAGATTCTGCTCGGCAATCATGCGCTCAGCGCCGAACCGCTCAGCTTGCGGATCACCGGTTGCCCCAATGGTTGCGCGCGGCCCTACCTGGCGGAGATCGGCCTGATCGGCAAAGCGCCTGGGCGCTACAACCTGCACTTGGGCGGCGATCTGATCGGCGAGCGCCTGAATGCGCTGGCGCACGAGAACATCGACGAGACGCAAATCCTGAATGTGCTCGACGTGTTGTTTGCGCAATTTGTTGCTGAGCGCATCGCCAACGAACCCTTCGGCGACTTCGTACGCCGCGTCCATAAGGAGCTGTCATGACACTGGATGTCGAACCCTGGAGCGGCGAAACGGCCGCCACCACGGCGCCGGGCAACCCCCTCGCCGACTGGTATGCACTCACGCCGGCCCAACGTGTGGCGCGAGCCTTCGCGGAGTTGCCCGGTGTGCATGTGCTGTCATCGAGCTTCGGTGCGCAGTCGGCGGTGATGTTGCATCTGGTGCTGAGCCATGCGCCGCGCACACCGGTGGTATTGGTCGACACCGGGTATTTGTTTCCCGAGACCTACCGGTTCATCGATGCATTGCAGTCGCGCTTCGATGCCGATGTGCGCATTTATCGGCCGACGATCAGCGCCGCGCATTTCGAAGCACGGCATGGCAAGTTGTGGGAACAGGGGCTGGACGGCATCGAGCGCTACAACCAGTACCACAAGGTCGAACCCTTCCAGCGTGCGCTCGACGAGCTGGGCGTGTGCACCTGGTTTTCCGGGCTGCGCCGAAGCCAATCGGCCTCGCGCGCGAGCATCGAACCGGTGGAGTACAAACGCGGCCGCTACAAAATTCATCCGCTGTTCGACCAGAGCAACCGAGACTTGCACCGATATCTCAAGCGCTTCGACCTGCCTTATCACCCGTTATGGGACGAGGGTTATGTGTCGATCGGCGATACCCACACCACCCGCCCACTCGGCGCCGACTTGAACGAAGAAGCAACGCGCTTCTTCGGATTGAAGCGCGAGTGTGGGTTGCACGTTTGAAACGGTGACGGGTTGTCGCCCGAAACTTAGCAAACGCCACAGAAAAAACGATAACCTCCGGAAGCCGCACATGACCAAGACTGCCACATTGACCACACCTACAAGCTTTCCCGCCCATGGCGGCGACCTGAAGAACCTGCTGCTCGCCGAGCATGAGATAGCGCAGGCCAGGCGCGAGGCCGCGGCACTGGTCGGCCACGACCTCACAGCCCGACAGCTCAATGATCTGGAGCTGCTGCTGACCGGTGGGTTTTCGCCCCTGACCGGATTTCTCAATGAGGGCGACTACCAGCGCGTCGTCCGTGAATTGCGACTGGCGGACGGTACGTTGTGGCCGATGCCGATCGTGCTCGATGTGTCGACCGCGTTCGCGGGGCGCGTGGCCGTCGGCCAATCGATCGCGTTGAAGGACGTCGAGGGTGCGCCGCTGGCGATACTCGATATCGAGTCGATCTACACGCCGGATCGCCACGCCGAAGCGCAGGCGGTGTTCGGCACCAGCGACGTGACCCATCCCGGCGTAGCCGCGCTGGTCGGCCACACGCAGCCCGTTTATCTGGGCGGCCGGGTTCGCGGTATTGAATTGCCGCGGCACTTCGACTTTCGCGGCGACCGCCACACGCCGGCGACATTGCGCAGTTGGTTTGCGGCGAACGGGTGGACGCGAATTGTTGCGTTCCAGACGCGCAATCCGCTGCACCGTGCGCACTTCGAACTCACCCAGCGCGCCGCGCAAAGTGTCGATGCAAAATTGTTGCTGCATCCAGTCGTCGGCCAAACCAAACCTGGCGATATCGATCACTTCACACGCGTACGGTGTTATCAAGCCGTGTTACCGCACTACACGCCGGGCAACGCCAAACTGTCGCTGTTACCGTTGGCGATGCGGATGGCCGGTCCGCGCGAAGCGCTGTGGCACGCGATCATTCGCAAGAACTATGGCGCCACGCATTTCATCATCGGCCGCGATCACGCCGGGCCAGGTAACGACAAATCCGGCAAGCCCTTCTACGCGCCGCTGGCCGCGCAAGAATTGGTGCAGCAGCACGCGACCGAGCTCGGCATCCAGATCGTTGCGTTTCCGGCCTACGTTTATTCGGCCAAACGGCAAGCCTATCTGCCCGCGCCGGAAGCTCAGGCGGACGATCAGATCACCGATATCTCCGGCACCGAACTGCGGCAGCGTTTGTCGAGCGGCGCCGAAATTCCGGCGTGGTTTAGTTTCCCCGATGTTGTGCAGGTTCTGCGCGAGCGCCATCCGGGTGTGGCGGCAAAGGGCGCGGTGGTGCTGTTTACCGGATTGTCCGGCTCCGGCAAATCGACACTCGCCAATGCGCTGATCAGCCTGATCCTGGAGCGCAGTGCGCGGCCGGTGACGCTGCTCGATGGCGATGTGGTGCGCAAACATCTGTCCAAGGGTCTGGGATTCTCACGCGAAGATCGCGACGCCAATGTCACGCGCATCGGCTTTGTTGCCAGTGAAGTTGCCAGGCATAACGGCATCGCGGTTTGCGCCCCGATCGCACCCTTCGCCGCTGCGCGCGCCGAGGTCAGGAAGCTTACGTTAGACGCCGGCGGGGAGTTTGTCGAGGTGCATGTCAGCACGTCGCTGGAAGCCTGCGAAGCGCGCGATCGCAAAGGGCTGTACGCCAAAGCGCGCAGCGGTGAGATCCAGCAGTTTACCGGCATCAGCGATCCATACGAGGTGCCGGAAAGTCCGGCGTTGCGCGTCGATGGCGCCAGCGGCGAGCCGGCCGATCTGGCGCGCCAGGTGCTGGAGTTGTTGATTGCCCGTGGCGTGGTCTAACCCCGGCGGAACCTCAGTGGATGCGGAAGAGTCTGGCAAGCCCGGGCCTTGCCAGACTCAACGGCTGACGAAGCTTCGCCTCAGACCATCGAGCATTGTTGGCTACGCTCGGCAGCGATGCGCAACCCAGGCCAGATGTTCGCCAACGCATCGCTTGCAATCACGCCGATGGCGGCCACCAGGGTGGATCCTGCATAGAGCAAAGGCGTTCTCGCGCGCTGCCAGGGCGGCACCGAAAGCTCCTGAAACAGGTCGCGAAGCTCGCGACGCGGACCGCCTGCGCGCACCTGCATACGCTCTCCACCCTGGCGGCTGCAGAGGCGAAGTGTGCTGGGAACTGCGACTTGGCCACCAACGCGATCCATGGCGCGCAGTGTCAGCGGACCGTACGGAACACGTTCCGCGCCCGCCGGCCAGACCGTTTCGACAACGATCGGCTCGGTTTGGATGATCGGCAGCAGGTACAAGGTGCGCCGATAACGGCGGAACACGTAATTGCCGACGATCAGTTGTGGATCGGCGTCCTCGCGCGCGCCGATCACTTCACGCTCGATGCGTTCCAGTTCATGAAATCCAGGCATCGAGCCATATCGCTCGAGCGCGAATTGTCGCAACGCGCCGCGACGGATCGCCGGCGACAAGACCGCAAGACCATCCAGGTCCAGGCAGGCCCTGTCGAGATGACGGCAACTCGCCAGCGCCTGGGCGGCTGCACGATCGATCTCATCTTGTTGCTCGCGCGCCAGGTGGGCAAAACGCGCGAGGCGCTCGCGCGCTGCGGGAAAACGGGCGACGATCTGTGGCAACAGCCCGTGGCGAACAAAACTGCGATCAAACTTGGGATCGATGTTGGCGGGATCGTCCAGCCAACGCAGCATCGGCGCTGTTTCGCGCAGCCACGACAAGATCGTGGCGCGAGGTAAGGTCAACCAAGGGCGCCGCAACTCGCCGCTACCGAGCGAGCGCCTGGCGCGCATCGCCGCGACACCGTCGATTGCCGCGCCGCGCAGTAAGCGCAGCAGCACCGTTTCGGCCTGATCGTCCTGGTGCTGCGCCAGCAGCAGTGTACCGCCATCGATGTGGCATTCGAACGCGGCGAACCGGGCGGCGCGCGCCGCCGCCTCGATGCCCTGTCCGCGGGGATCGACCTGCACGCGTTCGACGATCAGCGCGATACCGAGTGCGGCAGCGACTGCTGTGCAGTGCTCTGCCCAGGCATCAGCGTCCTGGTGCAGCCCGTGATGCACATGCAGTGCGCGCAGTCCCATGCTGCGGGCGGATTCGCTATGCGCGCATGCGACCAGCAGCGCGGTGCTGTCCGCCCCGCCGCTGAAGGCCACGGTCAGCGGCCCGCGTGTGCTTTCGATGCAGGCTCGCAGGAGCGGGAGTGGGCTACTCGACGCGTTGCGATCCATAACCGCGCAGACGTTGATAGCGCGCTTCGACCAGGCTCTTGGCTTCGATGCGCTCCAGTCCGTCCAGTTGTCTTAGCAGCGTGTCTTTGAGCGTTCTGGCCATTCCCGCCGTGTCACGGTGCGCACCACCGAGCGGCTCATCGACCACTTGATCGATCAGGCCCAGCTGCAACAAACGTGCGGAGGTAATGCCCATCGCATCGGCCGCATCGCGCGCGCGCTCCGCGCTTTTCCACAGGATGGAGGCACATCCTTCGGGCGAGATCACTGAATAGATCGCGTACTCCAGCATCAGCGTGCGATCGCCAACGCCGATCGCCAGGGCACCGCCCGAACCACCCTCGCCAATCACGGTGCACAGAATCGGCACGCGCAACTCACTCATGACCTCCAGATTCTTCGCGATCGCCTCGGACTGGCCGCGTTCTTCCGCGCCGACACCGGGATAGGCCCCGGGCGTATCGATAAACGTCAGCACCGGCAAAGCGAAGCGTTCGGCCATCTGCATCACACGTTGCGCTTTTCGATAACCTTCCGGGCGCGGCATGCCGAAGTTGCGGCGCACCTTGTCTTTAGTGTCACGACCCTTTTCATGGCCGATGGCGATCACGCTGCGCCCGCCGATCCGCGCCAAACCCGTGATAATCGCCGGGTCATCGGCGAAGTGCCGATCGCCCTTGATCTCATGGAATTCATCGAATAGCAGCGGCGTATAGTCGACAAAATGCGGCCGCTGCGGGTGGCGCGCCAATTGGGCGATTTGCCACGGCGAAAGATTGGCAAAAATCGCCTCGGTCTTCGCGCGCAGCTTATCTTTCAGCCTGCCGATCTCCTCTTCGATGTTCAGCGCGTTGCCCTGGCCTGCGTAACGCAGTTCGGCAATCTTCGCTTCCAGCTCGGCGATCGGTTGTTCGAAATCAAGAAAAGAGGGATTCATCGGCGGCACAATCGAATTCAGCGCCGGAGCATAGCGCGGTGTTTCGCAATTCGCCGGATTGTTGTCGTCGGGTATCCATACCCGCTTCGACACGGAAGGGATCGTATTGCCGCCGCGCGACTTGATCGGCGTCTTACCATCGGACCAAAGCGATGTCCGTGCTTTCGTGTTCGATCACGGTGTAGTACCAGCGCTGTTGATCGGCGGCGAGGACCAGTTCGCCGGCCGTAAGTGGGTCCTTGAATTCGACCGCTACGGGCTGCGGCTCGTCGAGCTCATTGCGACCACGCCAGGACTGAAACATCAACTGCTGCTTGCCACGGCTGCTCAATGCCACGAACCGGACTGCATCTTCGTGCACCGTGTACTCGCCGATGTTGTGCAACCAGACCTCCGTGGTCAGTTGCCGTTCCTCAAAACTCTGCAGGTCGAGTCGGTGCAATCCCACGGCCGATTCCTTTACGTAGAACAAAGCACCATCGATCGCCTCACGGGGATCGATCGCATCGACATCGTAGAGGCTCTCGGCCCCACTGCCATCGATACGCATACGCCAAATGCGCCAGCGACTGCCGCGATTGCTGGAGTAATAGATGAATCGACCATCACGGCCAAAGCTGGCGAATCGCACCTTTTGGTCTTCGCCGGTTAAGGCGCGCGACTCGCCGGTGGTCGCATCGATGATGTGCATCCGACCCGTCAATCCTCGATTCACGGCGACCAGATGTTGCGCGTCGCTTGACCATTCCAGACTGTCGAAGCGACCACTGCCCATTGAGGTCAACTGCCTCGGCGCAGGCAATCCGGCCTCGTGCAGCCAGATCTCGTCCGAGCCGCTTCGCTGCGAGACGAAGGCCAGGCGCGACCCGTGCGGTGCTGGCCGAGGCATGAAATCGGATCGGCTTGCGGCGGTTGGCACGACATTGCCATCGGCGGGCGCGGCCCGAATCCGAACGAGTCGCTGCTCGACGTGCGCCGCAGCAAGTTTCACCGACGTAGCGGTGCGCGGAAAGAGCAATGCCTCTTTGCTCACCTGCTCGACATCGCCGTTCAACGACACGAGGTACAGAGCGCGAGCGCCCTCGTGGTCGGAAGAGGCGAGCAGCGAGGCGCTATCGTCGCGCCAATCGAAACCGCGGATTTCCGCGTCCAGGGGTGCCAGCAAACGAGCCGTACCGCCGACAGCCGGCACGAGCCAGAGGTCGGAATTGGGTGCTCGACCGCGGCGAAAAACAATCCAACGTGCATCGGGCGAAATGCGCGCCTCAACGTCGCATCGGCCGATGGGCAGCGGCGTGTAAGGAAGCGCGCTCGATTCGCCGGTCTCAACGTCGACCAGATGGATCATAGTGCAAACCCCGGGATCTGCTGGTTTGCGCAACGTCAACAAACGACGGCCATCGGGATGCCACTCCAAATAGGTGAGAACATTGGCTCCGCAGTCAATCAACTTTCGCTCATTCCCGCTGAGCGACTTCAGCAGAATTGCGCACGAGTTGCGAGCGCCGCGCATGAAGGCGATGGCATCGCCGCGAGGCGACCACGCGGGGTACGTATCGTAGTGACCTGGCGGCGGATGACTAAAGATCCTGAGGCTGGCTGCGTCGTCCACATCGCGGACGACGATTCGCGATCGACCGCCGCTGGCGGAGCTCTCCGTGTATGCGAATTGCGAACCATCCGGAGATAGCGACGGATACATTTCACGTTCTGGTTTGGATGTCAGCCAGGTCACGACAGGCGACGATATCGGCGACGTGGCGAGGGAGCCCGGACCGGGTCCCACGCGCGAATGCACGGCGACGACGGCAAGCAGGGAGATGCCCACAGCACCTGTGAGCCACAGCGTTCTGAGTGGCCACTGGGCACTCTTTTGAGCTTCTTCCTGAGCGCCAGGCTGAACTGATACGCGGACCTCCGCCGCCGCGCTCGCTGCATCCGCTAAGATGCTTGGATGGTCGCTGTCCTCGTCGTTGCTCGCTCGAACCTCACCAACCAATCGATAGCCGACACGGGGGATGGTATCGATCCAACACAAAGGATTGGACGACCTATCCAGCGCCCGTCGTAGTTCGACGATGGCCTGCGTGATAACTTCGTCCGTGGGGCATGTCTCCGGCCAAACGCGATCCAGCAATTGCTCGCGGGAGACCGGCTCACCTTTCGCAGCGACCAAAGCGCACAAGACCGCCATCGATTTGGGGCGAATCCGCAGCTCCGCGCCACCATAGGCAATTCGGTGCGCATCGAAATCGACCAATCGATTGCCCAGCAAGAGCCGGCGGAATTCGAACGCATGTCCCGGCGGTTCGTGAGCAGGATGTGTCACTTGTAATCAAACGCAATCAGTCTGGGGCACACGCATAGTGCCGGTTTTGTTGCAGACGATTGCTAAGCGGGATGTAACGCCGAACGATCCGCAGGTACCTACAAGCCAGCCGGCAGAATCGCCGCCTTGCCACCATTGGACTTACCAGAATCAGCTTGCTCGCTGACCGGTGCGCTACTGGAGGAGGCATTCAGGCGCTTGATCCAGGCATCTGGCCTTGGCGACGAACGGCGCCCCGGCCTCGCAAATCGAATGCTCAGCGCTCGATATCGCAAAAAAATCGCATAAACATCGGGACTCTTTGCGTCGCGCGAATTGATGCTGTTTGCGCACGGCCTTACCGGTCGTGCGCTGGCAAACCCACACAAATCCGAAAGGAGCATCTATGTTCCGAAGTACTCACAGGTCTCGAGCTGACAGAGCCGCGTTGCTCTGTAGCCTACCTATGCTCGGCATCCTGGCCGGTTACGCCCAGCCGACCTTCGCCGAATCCCCAATTACCGAATTGATCGTGATGCTGGCTCCCGCGCCGCAAGCCCCGTCGCCCGACGACCTGGCTGATGCGATCAGCAAGCACGAAGCTCTACCCGGGGCGTTTTCCAGCGGCAGCCCTATCGCCGCTCGCCCGCTGCTGGCTGAGCGCGCATCCGGCGATTTCCTGGCGTGGCTGCAAGCCAACCCGGAAGATCCACGGGCTCGACTCGAGAGGGCTGTCGTAATCGCTTACCCCGCCTCGACCGATCTCGAAGCCACCGCACAGATTCTGTTAGGCGACCCGAGTGTGCGGACGGTGGAGGAAAATGGTACCGTCGAGCTGTTCTTGCAACCGAACGATCCCCTTTTCCCCCAAACGCCCGGCACACAGGGTCCGCAGTGGGGCCTCCACCTCCTCAACTTTCCTGCGGCGTGGGACTATGCGCGCGGCCGCGGCTACGTCGGCGTGGCCGACACCGGACTGGAGATCCAGACCCCCGACTGCCCCGGCGTCAGCTTCGAGACCGGCCACGAGGATCTGCGGGCCTTTCACCGCGTGGGTGGTACCACGCTTTTCCAGCAAGGCAACTTCCGTCGCCGCTTCGCCGTCGACGTCGGCAACCCGGTTCAGCCAGACCGCTGTGTCGACGAGCTGCAGCCCGAGACGGTCGTCGGCGGTACTCCCGGCCAGATCGGAGTGACGGACTTCGCCGGCCATGGCACACACGTCTCCGGAATCATCGCAGCCACCACCGGGAACTCCACCGGAGTCGCCGGTTCTGGCTGGAGCAACGGCCTGATGTTCGCTCGCACCAGCAACCTGATACCCTGCGTCAACGTCGCTTGCCAGATTCATAACGCCGACGTGACACAAATCCAGCAAGACCAGAACATCGTTGCGGCCATCACACGCCTGGTAGACATGGGCGCGCAGGTCATCAACATGAGCTTCGGCAAAAGTATCCATCCGGCGTGCACTGTGACCGAGCCGCCGCCCACCAACGAGATCGCCTACTGTTCGGCGCTGCGCCACGCGCATAGAAGGGGGGTCACCATGGTGGCGGCTTCGGGAAACTCAACGGCCCAGCAGATCGCGTTTCCCGCGCGCGATCCACGGGTGATCGCGGTCGGCGGTCTCCAGTTCCCGGCTAACCTCTGGTTCTCCAACTCTGGCTTCGGTTCCAACACAGGCGCGCAGCAAGAGCTGGTTGCACCGGCACGGGACGTGGTTTCCACGTTCTACACTGGCCAGGTCCATAACCCCGGTACCGGCTGCGCCGACAGCGGCCTCCCGGGCGCTGGCACGGGTTACGGGCTGTGCACCGGTACCTCGATGGCGGCACCGCACATCAGTGGTCTTGCCGGGTTGCTGCGGTCGGTCGATCCCGTTCTGAGTCACGACAGCATCCGGGCCGGGATGATCAGCCGCGCAAGCCAGGCAACTCAATGGACCCCACAACTCGGCTACGGCTACCCGAACGCGCTGGGCAACGTGGAGGACACGCTCGGCCGAATCGCCGGCCGGGTGATCCGCAATCGCGCAACGCCGCTGTACAGCCTCTACGGTAGCACCGCCACCGATCACTTCTACACCTCGGTGCCGCAGATGGCGGTGGCGGCGGTCCGGGGTAGCAACGGCGCCACGTACTCGACGATCGGCCCTGCGGTTCCGGGCACACTGCCCGGTTGCGAGCTGACGCCCTGCCCGAACGGCAGTCCGAAGGCGTCACTCCACGTTCTGTCCACCGAAAACAACCCGATTCCCGGGGGCCAGCCTCTGGTGCCGCTCTATCGACTGAGCCGCTTCGCCAGCGGTGGCAACAATCGGGATCACCGCTATGACGTGCTCACCACCGAGGTGGTCGCGGACCACGGGGCCGGTTACTACCTCGACGGCATTGAGGGCTACCTTTATCCCAGCTGCGGCACCGATACCACCTGCGACGACGTCTCGTGCCAGCCGGCGGGCACCGTGGCCGTGCTGCGCCGTTACAACGCTCCGCTCGATGACACGGCGATCTTCCCGGCCAACGAGCTGGGGACGATGAGCGCCAGCGGCTATACCCAGGTGCTCCACGGTCGTTCGTGCCTGGGCTGGGCCTACCCCAACGCGGACGCGGATAGCGACGGTGTCATCGATGGCTTCGAGCGACTGGTCGGTCCGGACCCGGCCGTAGCGGACTCCGACTGCGACGGGAACACCGATGGCGCCGAGATGCTCGGATTCCCGCGGCAGGACCCCGTCGCCAATCCGCTTTGCAGCCGCGACAAGCTCTTCGCCGACTGGTTCGACTCCGGCGACGTTTCAGCCTGGACGACCAGCGTCCTCGGCGGCGCAGGTTCGTTGACCACCCTGAGCAACCCCGGCGGCGGGAGCTACGGGCCATGGTCGCTTGCCGTGAGCGTCCAGGGTGGTGCCGCTGACGTCGCCTACGTTCGTCACGACCTTGTCGAATCACAGCAGCGCTACCGTGCGCGGTTCCAGCTCAATCCGGCCCCGACTGGCGCCAATCTCACAATGGCCACGGGCGACGAGTTCAACGTGTTGGTTGTTCGCTCTTCGACGGATGCCAAGGTGCGAGTGGCCCTGCGCCGCGTAGCGTCTGGCTACCGGATCGTCGCTCGGGTTGTTGACAACGGTGGTGTCCTCCGAGCCACTCCTCAGGTACCTGTCTCCCTGGCCTCCTCCATCGAGATCGAGTGGCGTGCGGCGCAGGCTCCGGCGGCGAACGGGTACCTGCTGCTCTACGTCGACGGCGTCCTCGCCGGCCACGTGGCCGCCGTCAACAACTCGGGGCAAGCGATTGCCTCGGCGCTCTTTGGCATCGTCGGCGGCGTCGACCCGGGAACCAGCGGCACGCTCCTGGTCGACGGCTTTGTCTCGCGCCGGCTCACCTACATCGGACCCTGAGCTTGACGCAGACCTGCCAGAAATGGCTAGCTGCTGGGCTGGCGTGCGCTTGGATCGGGCCGCTCCCATGCCTGATCCAGGCGCCTTGCCTGTGCTTCGATCGGCGCAGGACTCGGATTTCGCAAAAATTCGTACAACCATCAGGACTGTATCGCCGAGAACAACGATTTTGTCCTCGCACGACTGAATCAGTTGTGCTGTCGCAATACCGAAAGGAGTCTGTCGTGCGTGCCGCGATCGCGTCGTTGCGCCACTGCTGCTCGCTCGGCGGATCGACCCAAACTCAATCGATAGGTGATCTCATGAACAACTTGCTTTGCGGATTGGCTCTCGGCGTCCTGCTCGCATCGATGGCGATGCCGGGTCGGGCAGCCGGACCGACCTACCATCCCGATGGCAGACCGACGCTTCCGGGGCCGGTCGCAGAAGGAAGACCCACAGTCGAGGTGTGCGAAGGCGGCTACATCGATCCCGATGGCAAGTCGCACATCGTTCGATCTGCCCGCCTGGCTCTTCGCGCTGTTCGCCTGGGAAACGCGGGCACATGTGTCATCGGCGCGGATCTGCCAAAGACCAAGAATCGGGCCTTCGTCATGTCGCGGTAGCGTGCCGTTGACTCAAGGTGTCCAAAGTCGACGATCGAACGCATTGATTGTCCTCCGTCACTGGCTGAAGTCTGGAAGGCTTCGATCAGAAACTCCCTGGCAGGCTGTTTTGCGACAGCCTGCCAGGAGGCCACCTGCCGGAACCTGATCGCACGGCAGCGCCTCGATCTTTGTCCCACGTTCAGCGCTCGCCAGCAAATCGCCGCGCACTAAGGCGCAAAGACAATGATCGCTTTGACGATCATTTTGCGATTCACCCGATCACTGGCAAACATGTAGCGAGCCTGTTGCGGTGAGCCACTCAAGCGTTGGCATGCACCTGGTCAGGCTGGTAGAACGCACGGCGATCGGGCCTGGAGGAAGACAATGTTGTTTGTACAGATCATGCTGGGCGTGCTCGCTGCATTTGCGATCATCGTTGCCATCGTCGCATGGTGGTTCTGGCGTACCTTCAAGCGAACGGGCCACGATTTTCAGGCGATTTCCGCGCTTCCATTGCGCTTTCAGTTGCCAGCGCGGCTCACGCTGCATCCGACTTCCTTGGATGATATCGACGAACAATGGCAGCCCTGGAACGACCTCGGTTTCCGCAAGCTCGCCGACTACAGCGGAGAAGTCAATTTGCGGCTGGCTGCGCGCGCCGACCACCTGGTGCTGGCCCTGTTGACCCGCTATGGCGATCGGCCGGTCCGCTTCGTTCTGTTTGCGTTGACCACTGTCAACGAGTTCTACGCGGTAGAGAACTCAGACGAGGGCGTCACGCAAGCGGGAAAACTGACATGGCACAGCATCGGCAATACGACGCCAGAGTTGGCGATCGAGCGATTTCGCGAATTGATCGGCGTAGCGCATCCGCGTCCGCCAGCTGACTGGACGGTCAAGGCACTCACCAGCGCCTACGCGGCGCGCATGGATGCCCTGCTGCGCGAACCGCCGGTCGCCGACGAGCTACGGCAACGCACCGAAGCCATGAAACTGACCCAGGCCCAGGTTGATCTTGCGATCAGCCAGGAACGCCTCGGGTACACGATGCAATTGGAGGCCGCGCTGCTGGACCATTTTCGTCGGAGCTATCAAGGAACGGTGGCAGATTGGGAGCGCATTCGCGAGGATATTCATGTCGTACATTCCCATCTACTGGTCGATGAGTTGCTCGAATTGATCGATGTAGAAGACGACTCGCCGCTATCGGCACTCGTGGGCGAGGGGCCCAAGCCGAAGCTGTCGCCGATTCTGATTTATGAGCGCTGGAACGCGTCGTTGCCCGCTGCCCAGCGCCGCGAACTGGTCGGCGAAGTCGCAAGGCCGGTTCACGCCAGATTTTTTGCTTTGCGCGAAGGCGCGCTCGGCGAAACGGTGTCCAATATCGTCTACCGCGCCGCCGATGCAGAGGGCAAGAGCATCTCCGGCGTGATCGCGGCGCATGACGCCGGGGATGCGCGAACGAAATTGGTGGCGCAGGGGTATGCCGATATCCAGGTGATGACCGATCCCAACCCGGTCGATTTGGTCGATATGGACCCGGCACAGGCGGAATTTGCCGTGAAGCTCTTGACCGATCCACTGTGGAAGAACTTGCTGCGTGCGGTGGGCTACAACTGGTGGTTATGGCTGATTCCGGCGATCTGGCTTTGCACTTCGCTGCTCGGTTCACGGCCATTCGGATGGGGCGACTATCTGGGCTTTACCATCGCTGCTGTGGTGGCGATTTCGATTGCCATTCTGATCCTGCCAATGGCGCTGTACGGACAACTGCAGTCGGCGCGCGTCTTCGGACGACACCGCCAGGCAAAGTCCATGATCCACTTGCTGCGTTTCTTCCCCAGTGCGGCCAAGCGCTCTCAATTGGCGGTCGAATGGGCAAAAGTCATTGCCGACGAGGGCCAGCTGGCGGCGGCGCTCGAGCACTGGCGCGCGTACGAGAATTCCGTTGGACCCGAGGAATATGCCCAGGGTTTGTCTGGAATTTACGATGCCGTTGGACATTTCCCCAATTTGATCGAGCAACAACGACGCATGGTCACCATCGCGCAGAGCCGGCCCTTGGCCGAGCTCGATCTGGCGCTGACGCTGATGCGCTCGGGCGTCGCAAAGAATGCTGCCGAAGCCAGCGATCTGGTCGCGCGGAGCGATTTCGATTCGTTGTCGGAACTCGGCAAAGCAGCCTACTTTTTTGTTCGCGGAATGGTGCTCGCGAGCAACCGCCAGCACCAGGCGGCGATCGCGCAATTGCAGCAGGCGATCCAAGGACTTGCAGCGTTCAAAGGAACGCCGCTGATGCAGGCCTTGGTAGCGGAAGCAACCGCTCACCTCGCATGCTCGTTGAAGGCAATCGGCGCCCACGACAAAGCGCAGGCGATGTTCGATTCCGTCTATCCGGTGATCCGCCACCAAAAAATCTGCGTCCCGGTCATCGCCAGATATCGCTCTTAGAAATCGTGCACAGCGCTACCCCCGCGCAAACACAATCCTTCCACCCTCAGCTCGCGCCCGCACCAGGTCTTTGCTCTTGAACTCGCCGGACAGCACGGCTTTTGCCAACGGGTTCTCGATCAGCGTTTGCACCGCACGCTTGAGCGGCCGGGCGCCGTAGACCGGGTCGTAGCCATAGTTGCCGAGCAGCACCAGCGCGGACTCGTCGAGTTCGAAGCGGATCTCGCGCTCCGCCAGGCGTTTGGCCAGGTGCGCGGTCTGGATGCGCGCGATGCGGCCGATGGCAGCTTTGTCCAGCGGGTGGAACACCACCAACTCGTCGAGTCGGTTGATGAACTCGGGGCGGAAGTGTTGCTGCACGATGTCCATCACGGCGTTTTTCATGCGCGCGTAGTTGTCCTCGCCAGCCAGTTCCTGGATCACTTGCGAGCCTAAGTTACTGGTCATCACAATGACGGTGTTGCGGAAATCCACGGTGCGGCCCTGGCCGTCCGTCAGACGGCCATCATCGAGCACCTGCAGCAGCACGTTGAACACGTCGGTATGCGCCTTCTCGACTTCGTCGAGCAGGATCACGCTGTACGGGCGACGGCGCACGGCTTCGGTCAGGTAGCCGCCTTCCTCGTAGCCCACGTAACCCGGAGGCGCACCGATCAGTCGGCTCACGGAGTGTTTCTCCATGAACTCACTCATGTCGATACGCACCATCGCCTCGTCGGTATCGAACAAGAACTCGGCCAGTGCTTTGCAGAGTTCGGTTTTGCCAACGCCGGTGGGACCTAAAAACAAGAACGAGCCGTTCGGGCGTTTTGGATCGGAGAGGCCCGCGCGCGAGCGGCGGATCGCATCGCTCACCGCGCGCACGGCCTCGTCCTGGCCCACCACGCGCTGGTGCAGCGATTGCTCCATGCGCAGCAATTTGTCGCGCTCGCCTTCGAGCATTTTTGAGACCGGGATGCCCGTCCAACGGCTGACAACTTCGGCGATCTCCTCATCGGTGACTTTATTCGACAGCAGCGTGAAGCCCTTATGTTCTGCCGCACGCGCGACGTCGAGTTGTTTTTCCAACTCGGGAATCTTGCCGTACTGCAGCTCGCTCATGCGCGCCAGATCTTGCGCTCGGCGTGCGGCGTCGAATTCGAGCCGCGTCGCTTCGAGTTGTTCCTTGATCTTGGTCTCGCCCGAGAGCAACGCCTTCTCACTCTTGAGGACTTCTTCCAGATCGGACAGCTCGCGCTCGAGTTTCCCGATGTTGTCCTCCAGCTCTTTCAAACGCTGCTTGCTGGCGTCGTCGCTCTCTTTCTTCAACGCTTCGCGCTGCATCTTGAGCTGGATCAAGCGGCGCTCCAACCGATCCATTTCTTCCGGCTTGGAGTCCATCTCCATGCGGATACGACTGGCCGCTTCGTCCATCAAATCGATGGCTTTGTCCGGCAGTTGCCGGTCGGCGATATAGCGGTGCGACAACGTGGCCGCAGCCACAATCGCCGGATCGGTGATCTCGACTTTGTGGTGCAGCGCATAGCGCTCTTTGAGTCCGCGCAGAATGGCGATGGTGTCCTCCACGTTCGGCTCACCCACCAGCACCTTCTGGAAACGCCGCTCCAGCGCCGCATCTTTTTCGACGTACTTGCGGTACTCGTCGAGCGTGGTCGCGCCGATGCAGTGCAGCTCGCCCCGCGCCAGTGCGGGCTTGAGCATATTGCCGGCGTCCATCGCGCCATCGGCTTTGCCGGCACCGACCATCGTGTGCAGCTCGTCGATGAACAGGATCACCTGGCCCTCTTGTTTGCTCAAATCATTGAGCACGCCCTTTAGACGCTCTTCGAACTCGCCGCGGAATTTGGCGCCTGCGATGAGCGCACCCATATCGAGCGCCAGCACACGTTTGCCCTTGATGCCTTCGGGCACTTCGCCATTGACGATGCGTTGCGCAAGGCCTTCAACGATGGCCGTTTTGCCCACGCCCGGCTCGCCGATCAGCACGGGATTGTTCTTGGTGCGACGCTGCAACACCTGGATGGTACGGCGGATCTCTTCGTCGCGGCCGATGACCGGATCGATCTTGCCCTTTTCGGCCCGTTCGGTCAGATCGATGGTGTACTTCTCCAGCGCCTGGCGCGACTCTTCAGCATTCGCCTCGTTGACTTTCTCGCCACCGCGTAAGCCGGTGATGGCCTGCTCGATGCGCGCCTTGTCGGCCCCGGCGGCTTTCAGCGCTTTGCCCAATTCGCCCTTGTCTTCCAGCGCCGCCAGTACAAAAAGCTCGCTGGCGATGAACTGATCTGCGCGCTGTTGCGCCAGTTTGTCGGACAGCAGCAACAGCCGATTCAAGTCGTTGCCGACCGAGAGATTGCCCTCGTCGCCGCGCACCTTTGGCAGCTTGTCGAGCGCCTCACCCAGGCGCGCGCGCAGCGCCGTGACATTGACGCCGGCCTGTGCCAACAGGGGTTTGGTCGATCCACCCTGCTGGTCGAGCAGCGCGACCATGACGTGCATGGGTTCAATCAGGTTGTGGTCGCGGCCCACGGCCAACGATTGGGCGTCGGCCAGCGCCGCTTGAAAACGCGAAGTCAATTTGTCGGCACGCATGCGAGTGCTCCAAAGGTGATACCTGTCAATTGCGGGCGCAAGGCCATGAGTTCAAGACCGCTTTGTTCTGGTGCCTTCCTGGATGTCATCCTGCTATGGCGTAAGCCACCCGGGTCTCGTAGCCTTGCCGGCTTTCCAAGCAGGCTATGCCATGCGAATTGCTTTTCTTGGTCTCGGTGCAATGGGCGAGCCGATGGCTCGTCATATTGCGGACAAGGGTTTTGCGCTCACGGTCTGGAATCGCACCGCGGCTCGCGCCGCGGCACTTGCACAGCGCGGTATTGCGGTGGCGGCTTCGGCAGGCGATGCGGCGTGCGGCGCCGATGTTGTGCTGCTGTGCGTTTCAGCCGATCGCGATGTGCTCGCAGTGATCGATCAGATTGCGCCCGGGTTGAAACCGGGCGCCATCGTTATCGATACCTCCACGGTGAGCGCGGATACGGCTCGCGAGGCGGCGCAGCGCGTTGCACCGGCGCATTTTCTCGATGCGCCGCTCTCGGGTGGCGTCGAGGGCGCACGCAACGGCCGTCTGAGCGTGATGGTGGGCGGCAATGCGACAACATTGGTACAGTCCAGGCCAGTGCTCGAATGTTTCGCGGCGCGCATCACCCACATGGGCGAGGTGGGTGCAGGACAGGCCACCAAGGCGGTCAATCAGGTCATGGTCGCAGGCATTGCCGAAGCCGTGTGCGAGGCGCTGGCCTTCGGCGAGAGGCTTGGGCTGCCGACCGAGCGCTTGCTCGGCGTGCTCGGCGCAGGGGCGGCAAATTCCTGGTTCCTGGAAAAACGCGGCGCGTCGATGCTCGACGAACGCTTCGACAGCGGCTTCAAGCTTGGGCTGTTGCACAAGGATCTGGGAATTGTGCGTGCGATGGCTGAGCGTTTGGGCGCGCACTTGCCGGTCGTGAATGCGGCATATGCGGACTACCAGACCTTGCTCGACGAGGGCCGTTTCGATGAGGAGATTTCCGCGCTCATTCGCCTCAAGCGCCGCCTGTTCGCATGAATCGACTGCACTCTCTGCAATTCTGGGCGGCATTCCCGCTGTTGCTGCCGCAAGCGCTTTGGGTGAAACGGACTGCGCTGCGTCTACCGCCCGCGCTGGGTCCGCGCCACGGCATCGTCAATGTCGGCGGGAGACCGTTGAAACTGTTGGCGCTGGGTGATTCGATTGTTGCCGGGGTGGGCATCGAAGAGCTGTTCGACGCGATGCCAGGACGGCTGGTTTCCGCGCTCTTCAAACAAACGGGCCGGCCGATACACTGGCGGGCGATGGACCTCAACGGCGCCCGCTGCGCGCAAGTGCAGCAGGCCTTCAGCGCCGATCCGGGTGAAGCGGCGGACATCGTATTTGTGTCCGTCGGCGTGAACGATGTGACGGGCTTGCGCACGCAACGCGCATGGCATCGCGATGTATGTGCGCTTCTGATCGCGTTGACGCAACATGCGCCGCAGTCGCGCATCGTGCTCGCAGAAATTCCGCCGCTGGACGTATTTCCGGCGCTACCGACGCCGTTGCGACAACTGTTGGGGCACCGATCGCGTGAGTTGAACGCGATCGCGGCCGAGGTGGTCCGCGATTTCGCCAATGTCATCCACCTGCCAACGCCGGTGCCCGACGATCCGAGTCTGTTTGCGAGCGATGGTTTTCACCCTAACTCGCGCTCTTGCGCGATTTGGGCGGAAGCGGTGATCCGCGCGGCGCTGACTCGATAAGATCAGTACCCGAGCCAGCGCCCGAATAGCGGCGACAGGAACAAGTAGCCGATGCCACCCAACGCCAGAAACGGGCCGAAGGGAAATGGCGCCGAGGTCTCTCGACCACGCACCAGTGTGGTTCCGATCGCGTACAAAATACCGGTCAACGACGCGACCAACAGGATCGGTACCAGGGCCATCGCCCCGAGCCATGCGCCGAGTGCGGCAAACAGCTTGAAATCGCCGTAACCCATGCCTTCCTTACCGGTGAGCAAACGAAACCCGTGGTACACCGACCAAAGGCTCAGATACCCAAAGGCGGCGCCGAACACCGCAGACGCCGGGCTCGTGAAGTAGCTGCCGAATGCATTGCTCGCAAGACCCAGCCATAACAGCGGCAAAACCAGATCATCCGGCAACAACATGGTTCGGAAATCGATCACGGTCAGTGCGATCAGAAACAAACAAAGCGTGCCGGCCAGAACGAACGCTGTTGTTGGGCCGTATAAGAACAGACAGCCCACGGCCGACGCGCCAGCAATCGCTTCGACGATGGGATACTGTGGTGAGATTCGCGTGCGGCACGCCGAGCATCGCCCACGCAGGATCAAATAGCTCAGCAGCGGAACGTTTTCCCATGCCGCCAGCTGGTGCCCGCACTTAGGACATTGCGAGCGCGTCCAGGCGATGCCCGGTGGCGCCGGCTCATCGAAGGGCAATTCCAACATTTCATGTGCATCGCTGCGCCAGCGATGCATGAGTACCGACGGCAGGCGCAAAATCACGACATTCAAAAAACTGCCGAAAATCAGCCCGAGCAATAAAGCGCATACATAACCGAATAACGGAAAGGTGGCGTGGAATTCGCTCAGCATCGGAGGCCGTCGACGGTCTGCAGAAGAATCATGGCGACAGCCTCAAAGGTCGCAGCGCAAAAGTCAACCGCTCTTGTGTGCCAAACCACGATGCCAGCCAACCAGGCCTGGAGTCCTCGACGAGGCCAGATCTGTACATTTGAGTCAAACTTTCTGCGCAGCGGCTTTGGCAGTTGAAGCCCTCTTGAGTACAAGGGGGGTGAGGATCGGCGCTTACACGCCGCGAGGCGTGTGCCGAGCCGAACGACCGGCGGCTGTGCCGCCGGGCCGGAAATGAGCGCGCAGCGCTCAATGGGGGTTTTGGCAAGTACGGTGTCTGGCGAAGCCAACAATGCTCGGCGGTCTGAGGCGAAGCCTCGCTAGTGTGGTGTTCCGTCATTAAGTTGAACAATATTTCCGATGGATTTCGGCGTCAGGCAAGGCGCGACGAGGGTGAAAGTCGGTGGCTTTCGCGGCATGCCGCGAGCCGACTTGAACGATCGGCGGCTGCGCCGCCGGGCCGGACGACATAGCTCTTCTATGGCGACGAGAAGCAACGCTGCATG
>JALHMH010000041.1 GCA_022844165.1 Lysobacterales bacterium | reverse complement strand
GCGACAGCTCCGGTTCGCCCCTGGTGCTGGGCGCCGGCCCGGCCATCCATGGCCGGGCGCTCACCGGCGCGCGGCATGCCGCGCGACAGCTCCGGTTCGCCCCCACCAGTTGTTGCCCAGCGCAAAGCGTCGCATGCTTGGCGCCCTTCCAAGCGGCCATCCGATATGCATCTGCACACTGCCACTGTTCCACCCATGGCGCATGCCCTGGGCAATCTGAGCTTGATGCTCGACAAAGCCGTTGCGCACGCGTCTTCCGCAGCTTACGACCCGGAACTACTGCTCGGCCAGCGATTGATCGTTGACATGTTTCCGCTGGCCCGCCAGGTACAGATCGCCTGCGACTTTGCGCGTGGGGTGCCGGCGCGGTTGGCGGGTGTGGACGTATTGAGCCAGCCCGATAACCAGCAGTCGATTGCCGAGCTGAAGCAACTGATCGAGGTGTCGGTTGCGTTTGCCAGGAGCATTGATGCGGCCGCGATCGACGCTGGCGCCGAGCGCATCATCGTGTTGCGCCCCGGGACGCCAAACGAGCGGCGCTTTAAGGGCACCGACTATTTGGTGCACTACGGCCTGCCCAACTTCTACTTTCACCTGACGAGCGCATACGCGATCCTGCGTGCCAATGGCGTGCCGCTCGGCAAGAAAGATTTCTTGGGCAGCCTGCCGACGCTGTGAGCGATTTGCGGCTGCGACCAGACGGTTTTCGCGAACGTGGCGATCGCGTCACGCGACTTGAGACCTTTGTCGACGCCGCGTTCGCGTTTGCGGTATCGATGTTGGTCATCAGCGTTGGCGATGTGCCGCAGACCATTGCCGAGCTGAAAGAAGCGCTCAAACTGATTCCATCGTTTGCGGCCAGTTTCGCGCTGATCATGGTGTTCTGGCGTGGCCACGACGAATGGAGTCGCCGCTATGGCATCGACGACGCCTACAGCAGCAACTTGAGCGTGCTGCTGGTCTTCCTGGTGCTGATTTTCGTCTATCCGTTGCGGATGCTGTTCAGCGGTTTTTTCGCATGGATCAGTGGCGGCTTCTTTCCCTCCGAGGTCAGGCTCGCCTCACTGAGCGACGTGCGTTGGTACTTCGGCAGTTTTGCGGTTGCGATGGCGGGCATGGCCACAATCCTGTTGCTGCTCACGCGGCACGCCGCTCAACAAGCCGATGCGTTGATGTTGAGCCCGATTGAACGTGTAATCACCCGGGCTTCGACGTATGCCTGGAGCGCGGTGGTGGTGGTCTCGATCCTGTCCCTGGTGTTGGCGCTGGCGATGCCGCCAGGCATTTCGCCAGCGCTGGCGGCGGCGCCGGGGCTGGTCTACTTTTTGTTGAATTTTGCCCAATGGTGGCTGCGTGCCTGGGTGCAGCGCGAGCGGGCGCGGCTGAGCGCGCTCGACAATCGACGCTAACTTTTGTTGAGCATGCAGCGTCGAAGCTTTGCATGCTGCATTTTTTCCGCCCCAATGCCAACGTCTCGAGCTTCGATGCGCTTATCGCGCACCGGAGCTCGCGCTGGTATGGCGCGTGTCTGCGCATCACAGGTCGCGCTGCGTTGGCTGAGGAGGCAGTGCAGGAGGCGCTGCTCAAGGCGTGGCGCCACCGCGCGACCTTTCGTGGCGAAGCGGAGATCGACACCTGGGTGCATCGCATCGCGATCAATGCGGCCATCGACTTGCTGCGTCGAGAACGCGGCGAGACCCTGGATGCAGACGCCGATCATGCGTACGAGGGCGGCCATCGCAGCGCCGACCTCAAACGCGATCTCGACGACGCTTTGATTCACTTGAGCGCGCTTGAGCGCACGGTGTTTGTGCTCAAACACCATGAGGAGTGGTCGCTGGCGGAAATCGCTCAGCATCTGGGATGCAGTGTTGATAGCGTTAAACAGGGGCTTTTCCGCGGCGTACGGAAGCTGCGCGGTGCGTTAGCCGACTGGCGAGGTGGTCCATGATCAACGACGACGAGTTATTGCTGTATCGGATGAGCGAACACCCGGCACCAGAGGCGATCCGGGAAGCGCTGGCGCACGACAGCGAGCTGCGTGCGCGCAACGCCGCGCTGTGCTCGGATCTCGATGCTCTGCGCGCTATGCCGATGGCAGTGCCGGCGGGGAGCCAGCAGCGCTGGCGGGCCGCGTTGCGTGCTGGCAGCGATTCGGGCAGGCGTCAGCGCCGCACGCTGTGGCAATTGACGGCGGTCGCTGCGGCGGCGCTGGTCATCGGCGTCGGCATCGGACACTGGATTGCGGTCGATCGCTCCGCGCCGATCATTGTCGCAATGCCAGTCGTCGCCTCGGACCATGCCAGTGTATTGCTGCATCTGACGACAACGCGGCAAGCCCTGGCGGCGCTGCCAGAGGCGGACAATCGCGTCGCGCGGATCGAATCGATCATCGCCGATAACCGCTTGCATGCGCTGGCCGCCGAGCGTGTCGGCGATGCGCAGCTGGCGCGCGTGTTGCGTGGATTCGAACCGGTGTTGCGCCAATTGACTCATCTCGATGCCGATACCGATGCCGGTGTGCGCGCGCAACTCGATTTTGAAGCGCGCAGCATGCAAACCAAATTGCGCGCTCCGCCGTCGAATGCAGTACAGCGCCTGTAGCGGCGCCATAACGGAGAATGGAATGAAGTATTTGACGATAGCGATCTGCCTGGTGCTCGCGGGATCGGCATTCGGCCAGACACCACAGACTGCGCAAGCCGAACGCGCCTTGGCGCAATCGCAGGCGCGAGCGCACGCCGAGATGGCGAAGTCGCAAGCTGAGCTTGCGAAGGGAATCGCCGCGCAACAGGCCGAACTGGCGCCTTTAAGAGGACTTGGACAGAGCCTGTCGTCACGCGCACCCACCGACGACGAGGCGCTGGCGATCGCCGCGCTGGAGGGACTCATGGCTGCGCCGCCGGCGCGCGCGCTGCCGCTGCTGAAGCGCGTGCTCGCGGGCCAGAAGTCGGATCTGGTGAAGGCGCGTGCGCTGTTTGTGCTCAGTCAGAATGATGCGCCGGAAGCGCAGACGATTTTGCTCGATGTTGCCAAGAGCGGTTCGCTTCCGCTGCGTGGCGAGGCGGTGCGGATGATCGGCATTGGCGGCAAGCCGGCGGCACTGGCGGCGTTGAAGTCCATGTATGCGAGCGAGCCGGCGCTGCGCGAGGAGATTCTGAGCGCCTACCTGATCTCGGATCGCAAGGACGCGCTGCTGGATTTGGCGCAAAACGCCAAGGACGAGGATTTTGCGGCGATCGTGCGTACGCTCGGCGCGATGGGTGCGGTCGACGAGTTACGTCAGCTTGGAGATGCCGGCAAACACTCGGAAGAATTGGTGCAGGCATACGCGATTTCCGGCGACCTGAAGAGCTTGGAGAATCTGGCGCGCACTGCCAAAGACCGCGCTATCCAGCTCGAGGCGATTCAGAGTATCGGCATCGTCGACAAACCGGAAGCCGCTGTCGCGCTGAGCGCGTTGTATCGCTCCAGTGGTGATGCGGAAATCAAGGAGGCTGCGCTGCAGGGCCTGATGATCGCAGGCGAAGAAAAGGCTTTGATGGCGCTGTACACAAATGCGCAGAACCCGGTTGAGAAAAAGGCGATTCTGCGCACGCTGACACTACTCGGCGGCGACGCGGCGATCGATGCCATCGACGCCGCACTGCAGGGGAACGTGCCATGAACATTGCCGACTACAGTTTCCTGACAGGTGCTGCGTTGTTTGTGTCGTTGAGCGCTCTGGCCAACAGTCGCATCGAACCGCGCGAGGGCTGGTCGAGCTGGCAAATCGAAGTGCCCGCCGGCACACCCACCTGGTGCTGTTTCGTTGGCGACGATTGGCGGAGCAAGAATCGACAATGCAACCTCGATAGCCGCTCGGTGAGCTTTACCGATTTCGGAGAAGGCACCAAAGCGCGGGTCTATGTTCGGGTCGAGAACGGCGTGTTGCGCGACGCGCGGGTGTACGACGATGCCTGCCCAGTCAAGAGCCGCGCCGCAATTGCCGATCTTGGCGTGCGTGGCAGCGATGAGAGCCTGCGTTCTGTCGCCAAACTGGACATCGACCACCATCGTTTGTATCCGGCACTCGCAGCGCACGGTAACGATGCGGCAGCGGCTGAACTGAAGAGCCGTGCCGGGCGCGGTCGCGGCGATGCCCGCGATGAAGCCTGGTTCTGGATCGCCCGGTTGGCGCGTCCCAGCGCCGAGACAATGCTGTTCGCGGCGCTTGAGGGCGACGCCGGCGATGACGAGCAGTTGGTGTTTGCGTTGTCGCAGCTGCCCGCAGCGCGCGGTACGAATGCGCTGCTGCGAGTCCTCAAGCAGCCGTCGCAGCCGATCGAAACGCGCAAGCGTGCTCTGTTCTGGCTGGGCCAGAGCGACGACCCGCGGGCGCAACAAGAGATCGCCGCGATATTGGACTGATCGGACCGCTCTGCAGCCTTAGCCGGCCAAGTGCTTTTCCAGGGCGCGAGAGGCACGCACGCACAGCAATTTCAGCCACAGCGATTGCCAGAAGGCGCCGAAGCGCCGCCCTCGTCGCGGCGCTTCGAGCACGAGTTCCAACTTGTCTGGCTCGTGCCAGCGCAGATCGATCAGCAGCACGTCTTTTCGGCTGACGAGTGCCAACACGAGGCGCCGATCGGGCTTGTAATGCATGACCCGAAACCATGCCGTGTCGTGCGTCAGTTCGACGATGCCCATATCGCCGACGCCAAAGACGCCCGGTGGCAATGACCGCACGCGTATTGCGCGCGGCCACCAGTCGGCAAGGCATTCGAGATTGCGCAGGCAATCGAATACGCGTGCCGCATTCATCGGTAACCGCAAACGCACCGCGTAGCGAAGGAGTTCCGAACCATCGAAGGGATCGCGCTGTTGGGCAACACAGCGCAGCAACGGATCGAATCTTGCTCCGTGGGCCTGCATCAGGGCTTCCATGGCGCGTTCCTCCTCAGGTACCAGCAGCGAAGAATGGGTGACCGGGCAGCGGTTTGGCGTTGCCTGGCTATTTGGTCAAGATCAATTTTCCGCTGCGTGTTTCTGCCAATCGATACCAGGCATCGCCATGGGCGATCCACACGACTTTATCTGCGCGAAGGAGATCCTGGCTGTTGATCTTTGTTGCCTGCGCCGGCGGCGTATGGCCTGCCTGAGCAGGCGTCGTTGGTATCGGGTTCACGCGGCACTCCGGTCTCACGAAACGATGCTAATGATAATCGTTCGTATTAAAGATGCAAGGGTCCGCGCGTGCTCCGTACAGTTCTTCGCGACGTCACGAAATGTCCGGACTAAGCATCCAGATCGGGAATCAAACGGCTCTCCAGCGCAGCGATCATGTCCTTGAGCCGCAGCTTGCGCTTCTTCATTCGCTTGAGCGCGAGCTCATCCATGCTTTCGATGGTGGCCAGTCGTTCGATCATGGCATCGAGATCACGATGCTCCACCCGCAGCTCGGTGATTTTTTGCGCGATGTAAGCCTGGTCTTGGAGCATCTGACGCGCCGCGGAACGATCTTGGGGCGACTATCTTAACTCTCGATGAGGCAAACGATGACGGCTTTGCCGCCACACGCGTAGACTCGCCCGCCGTCTTCCTCTCATCCATCCGCCATGTCCGCTTCGATGAGCGTCAATCAGCAGAAGTTGGTCAAGCGCCTGCGCCGCTTCGTCGGACAGGCGATCGCCGACTACAACATGATCGAAGATGGCGATCGCGTCATGGTATGCCTGTCCGGGGGCAAGGATTCGTACGCGCTGTTGGATGTGCTGCAGGCGCTGCAGAAAAAGGCGCCAGTGCGCTTCGAGCTGCGGGCCGTGCACTTGGATCAGAAACAACCGGACTATCCGGCCGATGTACTGCCGAAGTACCTGGCGAGTACTGGTGTGCCTTTCGAGATTCTGGAGCAGGACACCTATAGTGTGGTCAAGCGTGTGGTGCCAGAAGGCAAGACGATGTGCGGCTTGTGCTCGCGGCTGCGACGCGGCGCGCTGTACAGCTATGCCGAGGAACAGGGTTTCAACAAGATCGCGCTCGGACATCACCGCGATGACATCGTCGAAACGCTATTCCTCAATATGTTCCATGGCACCAAAATCTCTGCGATGCCACCCAAACTGCTGAGCGACGACGGCAAGCACATTGTGATTCGCCCGCTGGCGTATGTGCCGGAGGACGATTTGATCGACTACGCGAATTTGCGCGGTTTCCCGATCATCCCTTGCAACTTGTGCGGCTCGCAAGAAAACGCGCAGCGCAAGATCATCAAGTCCATGCTGCACGCCTGGGAGCGCGAGCATCCGGGCCGCATCGAAAACATCTTTCGAAGCTTATGCAATGTTCGCCCTTCGCAGTTGGCGGACCGCGCTCTGTTCGATTTCCAGAATCTAGGCTCCAAGGGCAGCGCTGGCGCAGATGCGCACGCGTGGCTTGCGAGCGAAACCCCTTCGTTTCCTGAGGTTGTACATGTGGTTTAAGAATGCGTCACTCCTGCGCCTGCCTGCCGACTTCTCCCTACCCACCGCAATCGACGAAACGCTGACCGAAAAAGCGCTCCGCAGCCCTGGACCTTTGGAGCTGGAAACCCGCGGCTTCATCTCGCCCTTCGGCGACGGCGGCGCGCTCAGTCATAGCAGCGGCGGCGCGGTGTTGTTTCACCTGGGCACGGAAGCGCGCCTGCTGCCATCGTCCGTGGTGCGCGACGCGCTTGATCAAAAATTCGCCGACCACGAAGCAAAGACCGGGCGCAAACCCGGCAAACGCTTGCGCGCCGAAATGCGCGATGCGGTACTTGGGGACCTGCTGCCCCGCGCCTTCATCCAACGTTCGCGCACGCCGGCCTATTTCGACCCGAAGAGCCGGATGCTGGTTGTTGATAGCAGCAGCGACAAAGCGGCCGAAACTTTCGCCAGCGTGCTGCGCGAGGCGCTGGGTAGTTTCCCCTCACGTCCGTTGGCAACCGAAACGTCCTTACCATTGCTGATGACCGAATGGCTGATCGCCGGCGAGCCGCCGGAAGGCTTCGGATTGGGGGACGAGTGCGAGCTCAAGGACCCCTCCGACAACACCTCGCAGATCAAGTGCAAGCGCCACGATCTCGGCGCCGATGAAGTGCGCGAACACGCACGTGTGGGCAAACAGGTGAGCCAGCTCAGTCTGGTGTTCGAAGACCGGTTGAGTTTCGTACTGGATGCGAAGATGAAACTGCGCAAGCTCAAGTTTCTCGACATCGTGGCCGACCAGCTTGATGTGCAGGATGGCGCCGACCAGGCCACCGTGCTCGACGCAGAATTCACGCTGATGAGTTTGGAATTGCGCCGCCTTTTCGAACACCTGCACGGAATACTGAGATTCGTCGATTGAGCGCTCGATTGCAGATTCCGCGGACGCAGATCGTCGCGGCGTTTCCCGAGAGCATCCACGGCTGGCCGCTGGTGATCGAGCGCCCGGCGCGCGCACGCATGAAGATTGCACTGGGCCAGGGCGAGGTGTTGTTCGTCTGGCCGGAGAACACCGCATTGGTACGCGCGCAGGCGTTCTTCGACGAACACCGGGCGTGGTTGGAACGTACCGTACGCTCGCACCGCCGCATCCACGATCGCGCCGCCGCAGACCTGAAACTGGATCCGACCTGGCCGGGGCGCGTACCGTGGTTTGGCAAACTGTTGCCGATGCACTTTCAGGACGGGCCGGCGCGCTTGACAGTGCACGCCGACCATATCGATTGCCGCGTACCCCTGCATCGTGGACAACCGGTTCGCGCGATCCAGCGGCTGGTCATCGCCAGCCTCACCGACGCGTTGACGGCCAAGGCGCGCTGTTGGCTGACAGACCTTGAGCGGCGGGTCGGCCGCCAGTGCCAGGACCTGCGAATTCGGCCGATGAGCAGCCTTTGGGGCAGTCTGTCGCCGCAGGGCGCGATTACGCTGAATCTGGCGCTGGCGTTTCCGCATGAGCATGTTGCTGAGTACGTCCTGGCACACGAAATGGCGCACTTTATCGAGCATGGCCATGGGCCGAAGTTCTGGGCCGTGGTGGAAGCTTTGCATCCGGAACACGAAGAGGCACGACGCGTGCTGGTGCGCGAGCATCGTTATTTGCAGGCGCTATTGGCGCGCCTGCGCGGCGCGTGGTTCGACGCTTAGATCGCGCGCAGCCCTGCTTTCGTCGGAGCAATTCACACCAGGGAACGAAGACTCAAACAATGCGCAACTTCCCCTGAGTCTCGTCTCTTCGTGTTCGTGTGATCAAGGCCAATCCGCTATCAAAGCGACAGCGTCCGACCACCGTCCACCGGCACGTTGATTCCCGTGACATACGATGCCGCGGGCGAGCACAAAAAGGCCACGACGTTGGCAACTTCTTCGGCGCTGGCGAAGCGTCGCATCGGTACGTGCGCCAGCATCGTAGCTGCGACGGCATCGGCATTGGATTCTGGTCTGACCTTGCTGGCGATCAATCCATCCAGCCGCGCGGTGCGCGTGTAACCCGGCAACACGTTGTTGACTGTGATGCCGTCGACCGCAACTTCGCCGGCCAGCGTTTTAGCCCATGCAGCGACGGCGCCACGAATGGTGTTCGACACCCCCAGGCCCGGTATCGGTTCTTTGACCGAGGTTGAGATGACGTTGACGATCCGGCCAAAACGCGCGGCGCGCATGGCCGGCAACACGAGTTCGACCAGCAGTCGATTGACCAGCAGATGTTGGCCGAACGTGGCCAGAAACTGCTCGTCGGTCGCGGCTGCGATCGCACCCGGTGGCGGGCCGCCGGTGTTGTTCACCAGAATCTGCGCCGGATGCTCGGCAAGATGCTCGGCAACGCGTTCGCGCAAGGCCACACGATCGTCGAAACTGACCGCCAGACCGACATGCCCTGCACCGCCCAGATCGTTCAGTGCATCCAGCGTTGCGGCCATCCGTTGCGCATCGCGGCCGAGGATCGTCACTGTTGCACCCAGCTGTGCCAGTGCCAGCGCACTGGCGCGCCCGATGCCTTGCGTCGCGCCGCCGACTAGCGCGTGTTGGCCTTTCAGGTTCAGGTTCATCATTGTCTCTTGTGGTTGCGATGTGGGTGTTGGGTGCCGCGGAAAACATGGCACGCCCGGCGCGTGTTGTCACGCACCAACGGATGCCATCGGCACCACGCACCCACGTGCCATCTCAATGGCGCGATCGCACAGGGCCGCACTGACCGCTGTGCTGTGGCTGATCAAAAGCAGCGCCAGATCGCGTTCTTCCGCCAGCGAATCGATCAGCGAGACGATGCGCGCTTCGTTGACGGGATCGAGTGCGCTGGTGGCCTCGTCGCATACGAGCACCTCCGCTTCGGTGGCCAGCGCGCGCGCCAGCGCCAGGCGTTGCCGTTGTCCACCGGAGAGCTGACTCGGGTAACGCTGCGCGTACTCAGCCGGCAAAGATACGGCCTCTAACCACTGCGCGATTGTGCGCGTCGGGCGTCGCGTGCAGGAACGGGCTTCGTGCAACATCGCATCAATGCGCTGCGCCGGATTCAGGCTGCGATAGGGATCCTGAAAGACCATCTGCACACGAGGCCGCAATCCGCGCAGCGCAGAACCGGGCAAGCGCCGGATCGACTGGCCAAACCAACGTAGATCACCAGCCAGAATGGGCTTCAGGCCGAGCAGCGCCAGCGCGAGCGTGGACTTGCCGCTACCGGAACCGCCGTGGACCGCAACGCGTTCGCCACGATGCAATGCGAGGTCTACGGCCATGAGCGCCGGCTCCTCGCGACGCCACCAACGGCGGCGATGTAGTGCCGTCAAACCGGCGCATTCGAGCGCAGCTTCGGTGCGTGCCGGGCGCGGCTGCCGCGTCGGCAGTGTTGCGGTTTCGCCGACGTCGAGGCGTAGCGAGCGCGCGCACCGCGCCGCCGCGTGCACATCGTGGGTAATCAACAGCAGCGACATCCCGCGCCGCTGACACTGTTCGAACAGCAGATCCAGCATCTCCCGCGCAAGCGTCGGATCGAGTGCGCTGGTGGGCTCGTCGGCGATCAGCACTTGTGGCGCGGGTAACAACGTGAGCGCCATCAGCGCTCGCTGCCGCTGACCGCCACTGAGCTCCTGTGGAAAGCGCTTGAGCAATTGTGGATCGAGCCGCAGCGCGCCCAGGGCCTCGGCGATGACCTCGCATCGCGCCGATCGCGACAGCGTCGGTCGATGCACACAGAGACACTCGTGGAACTGGCCGGACAATCGCCGCAGCGGATGCAGATTGCTCGCGGCGTCCTGGAACACATAGGCCAGCTGCCCGCCGCGCACACGTCGAAATGTGGCTTCGCCATTGAGCCGTTCGCCGTTCCACGCGACCGCGCCGTGGGCGCGCAAAGGCGACGGCAACAGACCGAGCACGGCGCGCGCCGTGAGCGACTTGCCGCTGCCGGACGCGCCTACGAGCGCCATCGTCTCGCCGGGCGCGAGCTCGAAACTCACGGGCCCGGCCAAACGCTGCTCGCCCGCATAGACAGACATGTCGTCGATGCGCAGAGTCAAGCCTCGTCCCCCAAAGCTGCGCGGCGTGAATCGCGCAAACGGTCGCCGATCAAGCCGAAACAAATCAGCACGGTGGCCATTGCCAGTGCCGGGATCAGCAGCATCCATGGCGCGTAGGCCATGTCCTGCACGCCTTCTGCCAACAGGCTGCCCAGACTGCCGATACGCTCGCTCGGCGACAATCCCAGGAACGCCAGGAACGACTCGACCAGAATCGCCTGCGGCACGATCACGCCAACAGCGGTCAACAGCGCCGGGCGCAGGTTCGGCAGCACATGGTGGCTGAGCACGTGCGCGGCGCTGTGACCTTGCAACTGCGCGGCCAGCACGAACTCCATACTCGCCAGGCGCCGCGCCTCAAGCCGCATCGTGCGTGCCACATCGAGCGCACCAAAAACACCCACCAGGAACATCAGCAACCACAAATTCGGTTCGAAGAATGCCAGCAGCAAAATGGCGATGAGTAACAGTGGCAAGGCAAGCAATACATCCACCACCCGCATCAGCGCTTCATCAAGCACACCACCAACGTAACCGGCGGTTGCACCGATCAGCACGCCGATCAGCGCTGCCATCAGGCCGGCCCCCAGCCCGATCAGCGCCGACATGGCGCTGGCCAGCAGCACACGCGAAAACAAATCGCGACCAATGGCATCTGTGCCCAGCGGATGCCGCCAGTCCGCCAGCGGCGCGAGCAGCGCGCGATCCCAATACGGCTGGTCCGGCGGATGCGGCCAGAACTGCCAGCACAACATGGCTGCCAGGAGCAGAAAGAACAAAATCAGTGCTGGAGTGCGAATCGACGCCATCGCTACACGATAGCGGTATCAGGAGCCGAATCGGCTTGGGTTTCGTCACAAGGCCATGCGCAGACACGCACCCAATGTGGTGACTGCGCACACCAATGCCGGTGCCAACGCCCAACGTCAGAGCGAGCTTGCCGGTAAGTCCAGGGGTTGCGGATTTTTTCGAACCACTACGCTATTCGCAGAATCGCGTAACGTTCGGGGGCCATTCTTGAAATCCAATGTTGACGATCACCCATTCCGGGTCCGAATCATTGGTTCCGTCACGGTCAGCATCGCGAGTGTATCGATACTCATACTCAACCGAAATGTCCCCCGTGATCGACCCGTTGCCTATCGAGATCATGCCGCAATAGTTATTGGGCTCGCGTTGTCCTATCCATCCTGGATGCGTCGGCGGATTTGGATCGGAGGGAAAGATATAGTTCTTTAGCTGACCGAGCGCTTCCAGCGCCAATTTCATGCTTCCAACGCCATCAAGCGCAGAGCTTTTGCCATTCCCGTATTCGAATGAATAGTGAATTCGATCCGACACGGTGTGGCTCGGATACCACTGCGTCAGAGCGAGATACAACATCTCACCACGGGCGGTTGTTCCCTTTTCCACAAACGCCGGTGCAACGCCTTGATCAACGGCGGCACCCGTTGTTCCAGCCGTCAGTGCCGAAGGCAGGCCCCCGAGGAGACCCAACGCCAAGATCGTACTGCCGTATCTCAACCACCGGACTGTCATGAAGTACTCCAAGAGTTGAATTTGCAATCGATGCCGAACGCATTCGATCGTAACCGAGGCTACGCGTGAAGGCGAGGGGGGGTTAAGTAAAGGTGAATGAGCAGTTCTGTCTGTCTGTCTTTCAAGGCCCGCCGATGCGAGCACGTGCGCGGTGCTGTGACCTTACATCAGCAACCACAAATTCGGTTCAAAGAACGCCAGCAGCAAAATGGCGATGAGTAACGACATGGCTGCCAGGAGCAGAACTAGCAATACCAGTGCTGGAATACGAATCGACGCCATCGCTACACGATAGCGATATCCGACGGCCGACATCTGTCGTCCAAACACCGACTTTGGTTGGGGCGGTCATCACACTTTCGCCGGTAGTTGCCGCATACGTTGGCTGCCAGACTGAGGCAACCTTGTTTTTGGGGCGCTCAATGGTGTCGACCAACTTCAAAATGCTGCCGCGTTTGTGCCAGATCATCGCCCTTTGCGTGGGCGGCTCGCACGGTTTGCTCCTGCCCCATGCGGCGCAGGCGCATGGCTCGATGAGCTTGCCGTTAAGCCGTATCTACCAATGTTATCTGCAAGGGCCGGAGAACCCGCCGCATCCTTCTTGCCAGGCGTTGGTGGCGCAAAGCGGCAGCCAGGCGCTGTACGACTGGATGGGCGTCAATCAGGCCAACGCTGCGGGTCAGCATCAGCAAGTGGTGCCGGACGGCCAGTTGTGCTCTGGCGGCAATCCCGCCTATGCCGGTCTGGATTTGCCCAGGAGCGACTGGCAGGCGCAACCGATCGCGGCAGACGCCAACGGGCGCTTCCAGTTCCGCTTTTTGGGCACGGCGCCACACGCGACGCAGGACTGGATTTTTTATGTCACCCGGCCCGGTTGGGACCCGAACGTTGCGCTGCGTTGGTCGGATCTCGAGCCTTTCTGCCAGTTGGGCTCGGTACCGCTCGGACCCGACAACACCTACAGTCTGGACTGCCCGCTTCCAGCGCGCAGCGGGCGGCACCTGATCTACAACATCTGGCTGCGCTCGGACAGCGCCGAAGCGTTCTACACCTGCATCGACGTCGCCTTTCCGGGCGGCGGTTCGGGTGCCAACCTGCTGTTCGCGAATGGATTCGAGGGCACCAGCGACACGATTCCGCCGTCGGTGCCAACTGGCCTGGTGTCGCCGACGCAAACCACCACCACCGTGATGCTCGGTTGGCAGGCGTCGACCGACAACCCAGGTGGCAGCGGTGTTGCCGGCTATACCGTTTTGCGCGATGGCGTGACGGTCGGGCAAGTGTCGGGTACGGGTTTCCTGGACAGCGGCCTGCAGCCGGACACCAGCTACAACTACCGCGTACGCGCCCGCGATCTCGCCGGGAACGTATCAGAACAAAGCGCGCCGTTGCCGGTGCAAACGCAGCAACCCGTGGGAACGCCCGCGCGGCGGGTCACTGCTTACTTTACCCAGTGGGGTATCTATGCGCGCAACTACAAGGTGCGCAATATTGTCGATTCGGGAACCGCCGGGCGCATCACGCATGTGAACTATGCCTTCGGCAACGTGCGCAACAATCGCTGCGAGGTCGGCGTGAATCAGCCGTCGAACCCGGATACGGGAGCGGGCGGCGATGCCTGGGCAGACTACGCGCGGTCTTTCAGCGCCGGCGAGAGCGTCGATGGTATTGCCGATGTGTGGGATCAACCCCTGCGCGGCAACTGGAATCAGCTACGCAAACTCAAACAACAACATCCCAACATTAAGGTGCTGATCTCGCTGGGCGGTTGGACCTGGTCGCGAGGCTTTACGCAAGCGGCCAGTGCGGCCAATCGTCAGGCGTTCGTCAGCTCCTGTATCGATGCTTACATCCGTGGCAATTTGCCGATCTCCGATGGCGCAGGCGGCCCGGGCGCTGCGGCTGGCGTGTTCGACGGCATCGATATCGATTGGGAGTATCCGGTGGCCTGCGGCCTGAGTTGCGGCCACCCGGACGATGCCGCCAACTTCACGGCGCTGTTGGCCGAGTTCCGCCGGCAGCTCGATGCGATCGATCCGCAACTCGAACTCACCGCCGCCGTGGGCGCGGGCATCGACAAAATACGTGTCACCGATCCAGGCGCCTATCACACACATCTCGATGCGATCCTGGTGATGACGTACGACTTTCATGGACCTTGGAATCCGCGCACCAATCATCACAGCGGGCTGTACGGCTCGAGCGCCGATCCGAGCACGGGCGATGTGCGGCTGTACAACACGCATGATGCGTTGCAGGCATTCATCAGCCGCGGTGTGCCGGCAGCAAAACTCAATCTCGGCATTGGCTTTTATGGCCGAGGCTGGGCCGGCGTCGCCAGCCCCAATCAAGGCCTGTACCAACTCGGCACCGGCGCCGCGCCCGGCACGTATGAAGCCGGTATCGAGGACTACAAAGTGCTCAAGACGCTGAGTTGGCCGAGCTATCGCGATACACAGACGAAGAGCCATTGGGTCTTCAACGGCTCGACGTTCTGGAGCTACGACGATCCGGTCGCTATTGGCGAGAAGATGGGCTATGTCGTCGATCGTGGTCTGGGCGGCGTGTTCTTCTGGGAGCTCTCCGGCGACGACGCCACCGGTACGTTGTCGCAAGCCATCGCCGACGGATTGGCGACCTCTTCAGCGCAGTCGAAACACTGTCCGCATCAACATTGAAGTCGTCGGGCAGCAATGGGCTGCCCGCCGGCCGAACCTGGTTGCATCGGCACACGCGCTCAATTGCGCAAGTGAACCCAGTCGAACGGACCTGAATTGCCGACGTTGTTGCCGCTGAGTCCGGGCGTGTCATAGGCATCGAACGGGTCGACATGGATGTACAACCGGTAGCGTCCGGCCGGGCGCGTACTGTTCTGGCCGCAGGTCATCTCGAACCGCGAGATCGGTTTCACCTCGCCCGCTTTTAAGTCGATCAATTCAAACGGATTGATCACCTCCCCGTCCTGCTCCAGGCGGCTGCTTTCGCTGTAGCACTGCTCGCCATAGGGCGAAGACGCGATGCTCGTTGCGCTGACCAGTGGCGATCCGGCACCGAGCCGTATCAGCGAAAAGAAGGCGATGCTTGGATCGGAAAGCCAGTTGCTCTCAACGTACACGTCCCCCGTCCCAACGTTTTTGAGGTAGACACGAACGCGAACCTGGCTGTTGCTCAGTTTCTCCAGTTTGGGTCGCACGCCGACGGGCCAACGGGCGAAGGTCAGGTCGTGCGGGCAGTTGGCCGGGTTGTAGTTCGGATGGCCGGGCGAACACGCATTGTAGTTATTGCCAGCGCCGCCGCCGTTGCCGCCCAGGTTGCCGAAGCAGACGTTGAAGATACAGCCGCCCTCCGTGGTTTCGCTGGCCCAGGCCGAGTACGGCGTCGGTTCGTAATCCGGATGGTTGCGCGGCAGCAGCGATCGTTCGAAGGCGTATCGATTGAAGGTCAGCAACACCTCGCCCAGGCCCAGCAGCCCGATCTCGACCGGGTGCAAATCCGCACCGCGCAACTGGCTGGCGGTGACCTCGCCGGCTTGCCGATAGGTCGCCTCGCGCGTACCAAGTTCCCAGCGGTAAGACACATCGCCGTTGCTGTTTCCGCTGCTCAGGCGCAAGGTTGGCGCCGGCACGGTCGGCGTCATTGAGGTCCATTCGCCGGGCGAGCGCGGATCGGCACGCAGCGTAAACGAATAGCGGCGATTCGCATCCAGGCTGGAAAAGGCGATGGTCGCATCCTCGCCCTGCCAGGTCAGCGTCAACTGATCGCAATAGTCGTCGAGGCTCAGGCGAGCGGCCGGCGCGAATTCGAAGCACTCGGGTTCATAACGGTTGAGCACCACCTTTCGATCGCCGCGCGCGATGCTGCCGCTGGCCGTGAGCCGAAAGTCGCGGTCATGGGTGGCCCCAAAATCGTCGGTCGCGCGGAGGGTACCGGCCCAGAGCCGGCCGTCGCGGGCGTCGTGCTCGGCAAACTTTGTCAGCCAGGATTGGCCGTTATCGGGATCGTCGTCGCGCTGCGCGAAGGCCGTGGGCGCGTACATCAGCGCGCCCAGCAGCGCGATACGGGTCAGGGTGGTCAACATGGTCGCTCCTTTGCAGTCGGTCCGAGCGCGATTGGCGTCGGTGGCCGTACTGTCCCGGCTTTGCGCGACGCGCGTAGCGCACGAGGTTGCGGCTGTTTGCCGCGCGGATGCGTCGATAACGGCTCGCAACGTGGCGTCAAAGCCCCACAACCTGGCGTCAAACGAGGGCGACTCGGCGCTGCCAGCCTGTACACAACTCGCCGAATGTGGCCTGACCTGGGAGCAATTCATGAAACGGGTATTCGCAGCATGGCTGTTGGTGATCGTCGCCGCATGCGTCATGGCGGCACCCTGCGGGGCCGCCACGTTTGTCGTCACCAGCACGGCCGACACCGCTGGCAGCACCTGCGGAAGCGTTTGCACCTTGCGTCAAGCAATCACAGCGGCCAACGCAACCGCGGCGGCCGACACCATCAATTTTGCGATCTCGCTGCCAGTGCGTGGCGAACTCCTCATTTCGCCGGCGACACCTCTGCCAACCATTGTTCAGCCGCTGACGATCAACGGCTATTCGCAGAGCGGCACACGGGTCAATGACGATCCAGCGGTCAGCAATGCTGTGCTGCGGATACGAATCGACGGTCAGGGAGCGGTGCCCGCGATTGGGCTGACCGTCTGTGCGCCCAATGTGACCATTCGCGGGCTGTCGATCACCCGATTCGACAACTTCGCCGCGCGTATTGGGGTCAATAACAGTGGCACCTGCGGTGCTGGAAACACTCAGTTCCACGGAAACTTCGTGGGGCTGACAAGCTCCGGTGCGGTCGTCGCTGCCAATGGTGCCGGCTTGATCGCTCTTAGCCCTGTCATCATCGGTAGCGCCAATCTGTCCGATCGAAATGTCTTCGCAGGTGATCTGGTGGCCATCAACCTCAACGGAGATGAGGCAAACGGGTCGACTATCGACGGCAACTTGTTCGGAACCGGAAAGAGCGGCGTGGGACAGTTCGGAGGTAACACCGCTCTGTTTTCAGGGGCGAACGTGGCCAGTGCGGACTTTGGCGTGGTCGCACCAAACCAAGTCAGGCATTACCAACGAGCGGTCGTGGGCAACGCCGATTCGCGAAACGTCGACTTTTCGCGGAACCAGATCTGGAGCAGCGCTACCCTCGGCATCGATCTCAATTTCGACGGGGTGACGCTCAACGACATCAATGACGTCGACACCGGCGCCAACGATTTGCAGAACTTCCCGGTGATCAGCGCTGCGCAGCGGGTGACGGGCGGCGTTTCCATGACCGGCACGCTGGACGTGGGGCATCCCGGTTCGTTGACCTACAAACTGACCACGTACGCGAGCAGTACCTGCCACCCCAGCGGTCACGGCGAGGGCGAGCGCATTCTGGGGCAGACCAACCGCAACCTCTCATCGACTACCGAGTCATTCAGTTACACGCAAAACACCTCGGACCCGCTGCCACCGGGCACCGTGATCACGATGACGGCAACACGCGCCGGTGTTGGCACCAGCGAGTTCTCAGCGTGTTTTCCGCTCGATCCGCCACCGCTGGTCGTCAACACCACCAGCGATACCGCAGATGGTGTCTGCAACGCGGCGCATTGCTCGCTGCGTGACGCCATCATCGTGTCGAATGCTGCCGCCAGCGGTAGCTTCCAGCGTATCCATTTTGCGATTCCCCCGCTCAGCGGAACCAGCGAAATCGTCATCTCGCCGACCTCGCAGTTACCCGATATTTCGCGCACCGTGACCATCGATGGTTACACCCAACCGGGTGCCACGCCTAACACGGCCGAGGGCATCGGCAGCAATGCCGTCATCCGTGTCCGCATCGATGGATTCGGCGCACCGGCCGGTACGCGAGGATTGCGATTAGACGCGCCCAGCGTCGTCCGCGGCATGTCGATCACGCGCTTTAGCGTGGGCATCGAAAAGAGCTCACTTTCAGCCTCAGACATCGTCGGCAACTTCATCGGCCTCGCAACTGACGGGGTCACCGGTGCTGTGAATACCACTGGCTTGTTGGCGAACGGCGGCCCGCTCCGCGTCGGCGGCACCACGCCGGCCGACCGCAACCTGATCGTCGCCAGCGGCACGGGCATTACGCTCGGTCCTGTCGGAAGCGGGAGCCAAATCGATAACAATCTGTTCGGCGCGAACCGGACCGGCACCACTCCATTGGGATCGGGAACGGGCGTTTCCATAACGTCTGCCACAGATACGGTCAACATTGGCACGCTCGCGCCCAATGCATTTCGCTTCCTGCCGCGGGCCATCAGCGTGGCCAGCGGCGCCGAGCTGGGTAATCTCTTCGGCGGCAACACGTTCTCGAATCATGCTCAGCTCGCCGTCGATCTCGGCGCTGACGGCGTGACGCCGAACGATCCGGGCGATACCGACATCGGCCCGAACAACCTGCAGAACTTTCCCGTGCTGACTTTGGCCGAGCGCACCGACAACGGACTGCGCGTGGTCGGCGACCTGGATACGATCGCCTCCCAATTCACGTTGGCCATCTATGCGAGCACCAGTTGCCATAGTTCGGGTCACGGCCCTGGCGAGCAGTTGCTGGACACGCAGCCTTTGAGCGGTGATCGTTTCGACACGCAAGTGCTGACCGATCTCGATCTCAGCGTCTTCACCACGATCACAGCCACTGCCACCACCACCGACGGCACCAGCGAGATCAGCGCCTGCACCACCGTGACCGACCCACCGCCGGGCATCGCTGTAGATTCGGCCAGCGACAGCACCACGCTCAATGGCGGATGCGATGCCACCGGCGACGGCAACACCTGCACGTTACGCGAGGCGATCACGTTGGCGAATGCGCAAGCGGGAGTCGACGCGATTCGCTTTGCAATCCCGGGCGATGGGCCGCATGTCATTAGTTTGGTCGCCTCTCTGCCGCAAATCACCCAAGGACTGAGCATCGATGGTTACACCCAGATCGGTGCCGTGCCAAATGCCAATTCCAGCGAATCGGACGCGGTGATCAAGATCGAGATTCGCGCAGGATCGCAGCTCACGGCACTGAGTCCATGCACCAGCGACCTGGTCGATCTGCGCGGGCTGGCATTGAATGGCGGCAGCATCGCGACCATCGCCCGCGGCGCCGCGGTGTCCTGTCCTGGCCCGTTGCGAATTCGCGGCAGCTGGCTCGGTTTCAGTGCCGAGGGCAATAGCATCAGTGGTGGCGTTGGGGTGGTGGCGCGCGATCCGCTGACCTTCGGCGGTCCGTCGCTGGCAGATCGCAATGTCGTCGGCAACTACAGCACAGGGCTGTTGATTCGCGACTTGGCTACCGGCAGTACCGTGAGCACCAACCTGTTCGGGCGCGCACCGGACTTCAGTCAAAACGCCGTTAACACCACGGACATCGAGTTGATTGATGTCAGCGGGGTCAACGTCGGCGGTGAATCGGAACTGAGGAATCGGTTTTTCTTCAGCAACACGGCGGTGCTGGTCCGAGGCACGAACGCCGACTTCAATCAACTGTATGCCAATTTGTTCATTCAAAACACCGGCAGCACCGCGATCGACCTGAGCAACGGCAACGGCCCAGACGGCATCACGCCGAACGACCTCAACGACATCGACACCGGTCCCAACGATGGCCAGAACACACCCGTGCTGAGCGACGGTACGGCTGTGGGAACCAGCACGACGATCAACGGCGTGCTGGATGTGCCCGCCGGCATCGTCGCGCCGGTGGAGTACCGCCTGGCCTTTTATCGCAGCAGCTTCTGCACCGATGCCAGCGGTTCGTTCAACGGGAGGCATGGCGACAACTACCTGGGCTCCGTGGTCCGGTCCTTCGCGAGCAACAGCGAGAACTTCTCTGCCACCATCACCACCCAACCCATCGCCGGCTTCATCACGGCAACCGCCACCGCGCCGGATGGATCGACCAGCGAGTTCTCCAATTGCCTGGTGGCGCCGCGGGTGGATGCCGTGTTTGCCAATGGCTTCGAGTGAAACGTGTGCTGGAGGCCAACGCGGGCTGTTTCGGGCATGCCGTGGTTAGCGCCATGACGATTCGCGGCGCCGCACACCTGCCGCCGCGAATTGCGCTCGTGGGGCTCGACGCGGAGTTGAGCGACTATCTGCGCGAGTGGTTCGTGCAGCATTGGCCGGAGGCGCGCGTGATCGTGCGCGCCGCCGGTCAACGGCTGGTGGCAGACCTGGTCGTCGTCGATCATGCGCCCCACGCCGATCCGCACCGACCTACGTTATGGCTGGCCGACATCGATCGTAGCGAATCGCTGATCCAGCTCGGCCCTAAACTTTGGCGCACGGCGATGCCGACCACGGCGCGGCGCTTGAAGCGGATGATGGAGGCGTGTTTGGATACGGTGCGATGTTGAGTCGTAAATCTCCTGCAGCAACGCGAAGGATCGCGGCGGGCTTCGAGGCGTCCCGGTTTGGTCGGTCTCGCTGATGAGGAATCGCGCATCATGACGTCGAAAGTCTATCGGGCGTTAGCTGCAGCCCTCTGGCTGTTGATCGGATCGCTGCCGGCGGCCGGCGGCGAGTTGGGGTGGCCCGCCATTGAAGTCCATCGGCCTGCAAGCTTCGGCGGCCATCCGGGCTCCAGTAACGTTCTGCCGCTCGACGACGGGCGCATCGCGGTGTCCAACACCAAGGGCCTGGCGATCTTCGACGGCGCACGCTGGCGCCTGTACGAACATCCGCTCGGCAATACGGGCTTCCTGCGCATGGTGCGCACTCCGAAGGGCGAGTTCTGCGGCGGGTACCCGGGAGAAATCGGCTGCTTCGTCCCGCGACCGGACGGCGGCTACCGCTGGCATTCGCTGCAAGAGCGCCTGCCCCCGGCGATGCGCGAATTCAACAAAGTGTTTGGGCAGAACTACGACGATGTGCGCCACGGCATCTGGTTCGTGGCGCAGACCAAGCTGCTGTTCGTCCCCGACGACACGGCCGAGCCGGTCGTCGAATTGTTGGCGCCCGCCAACGGCTGGGTGTCGCATCGCAATACGCTGGTTCTGTATCTGTCCGGTAAGGGCATCTTCAAAGTCAGCGAAAGCGGGCCACCCGCATTCGACGTTCTGGCGCCTGTCGAAGATATCGAACAGAAACTGATGGTCGGCATCCACCCGCTTGAGGACGGGCGGTTTCTTGCGATTCAGCTCGGTGGTCGCGCCAGTTTGCTCGCTGGCGGTCGAGGAACCCGTGTCTGGGCCGACGGAGAGGATTTACGGCGACGTCAGCTGCCCAGCGCCTTTCAGGCGATCAGCGGCGGGCGTTATGCGCTCGGTTTCCAGCGCGGTCCGGTGACCATCGTCGATGCCGACGGTCGAACGCTCCAGCACCTGGGCGAGAAGGCCGGACTTCGCGAAACCGCGGTCATCGACATCGCCGAAGATCGGCAGGGCGGTCTTTGGGTCACGCAGACCAACACCATCACGCGCATCGATCAAGCGAGCGCGACCACTTTTTACGGGCCCGAGTTCGGCAGTGCCCGGGTCAATAGCCTTGAGCGCTGGCGCGACCGTATTTTCATCAGCTCGCAGTTCCGGATGCTGGCGCTCGACACCAGCGTCGATCCGGCACAGTTCCGGCCATACCAACCTGCCGCCGACTTGCAGGTGGGTTATGTCATGGTGCGTGGCCCGCGCCTTTACACCATGGGCTCGGACTTTCGCGAGTTTTCCGATCTGGAGAGTGCTCCTCTGCTGATCGCTGGAACAGGCCACCTATCGCCTTCCCGGCTGAACCGTGACCTCATGTATACGCAGATCGGCGGCAAGCTCGCCGCGGTGGCTGCCGGTGCCGATGGGGCCACGTTTACGCCCCTGCCTTTGCCGCTACACGCGCTCACCGATGTGGTCGAAGCGAGCAGCGACGAGCTGTGGATGCATCGCGACAACGGCCAGCTCTCGCGGATGCGCAAAGGACCCGATGGCCAATGGCTGGCACCGGAGTGGGTGACCGATACCGGCCTGCCTGCTGGGCAATTCTTCTTGCGGCGAGGGCCGAATGCATTGTGGGCGGGAACGCGCGATGGCGTCTACCGGTTGTCCACGGGTGGTCGTTTTGTACCTGCCGCAGAGTTGCCTGTGCATATGCGGTCCGGTCCGATCGACGAGCTGGTGGAAGACGATGAAGGCCATCTCTGGATGCAGAGCCCTACGCATCTGGGCGTTGCCTGGCGCGAGGGCAAAACCTTCCGATGGGACGCGACGCCGCTGGCGGCGCTCGACCCGAAAATGTTGGTTCGCTACTTCCAACGCGAGGGGAACATCCTGTGGGTGCTGAAATACGATGGCGTCGCGCGCATCGATCTGGCAGCGCAGCGCCGTCACCTTCCCCAGGTCACGCCGATTCTGACTGGCCTTTGGGACGATCGAACTCGCGAGCCACTGCCGTTGAAGCGTTGGCAGGCATCGCCAAATTCGCGCGTACGAATCGAGTTCGCGCTGCCGGCCATGCAACGGCGGGAGGGAAATGCGCTGCGCTTTCGCCTGGCCGGATTCAGCGATGAGTTTTCGCCGTGGTCATCTCGTAGCGAGTTCGAGTTTGCCGATCTCTCGCCGGGCCGTTACGCATTCCAAGTGGAGGGTAGAGATGCCTGGGGACGGGTTTCGCAAGCGGAACTGCTGACGTTCTCGGTACCGCCGCCCTGGTATCGGCAGTGGTGGGCGCTGGCGTTGTACGCGCTCGTCGCCGGCTGTGCGCTGGCGCTGGCGGCCCGGCTCGGCGCTCGTCGTCGGCAACGGCAAATGCTGATGCGCCAAACTGAACTTGAGGCCACGGTTGCCGCGCGAACGACGGAATTGCACGATAAGAACCTGCAACTTGCCGAACAAGCGGAACGCCTGCTCGCTGTCGACCGCCTGAAGACGCAGTTCTTCATCAATGTCGGCCACGAGTTCCGCACACCGCTGACCTTGGTCCTGGGCCCGATCGACGATCTGCTGCGCGACGCGCGCGAGCGACTCTCGGAACGCGTGCGTGGGCAGCTGCAATTGGCGCAGCGCAATGCGCGGCGCGTGCTGGATTTGATCGTCGAGTTGCTGGATGTCAATCGCCTGGAGCAGGGGCAGTTGACGTTGTCTTCGGCCACGCACGATCTGCTGCCGTTGCTGCAACATGTCGCTGCCGAAAACGCGCCGCTGGTGGCGAGATTCGGCCAACAATTGAGCGTGGACTGCGGTGGTTTCGATCGCGCACCGTGTGTCATCGATCCGCTGCAGATCGAGCGCGCGTTGAGTAACCTGATCAGCAATGCGGCAAAGTACTCGCCGCGCGGTACGGCCATTGAGCTGACACTGGCGCGCGAGGAACAGGTCTGGTCCATCGCTGTTCGCGATCAGGGTCGCGGCATTGCACCCGACGCGTTGCCCCACGTCTTCGATCGCTTTTTCCAAACCGATGGCAGCGACCGCGCCAGTGGTTATGGCATCGGGCTGTCGCTGGTGCGTGAGATAGCGCTCGCGCACGGAGGGGAGGTGACCGCGACGAGTACGCTCGGGGTCGGCAGCAGCTTTGTGTTGCGACTGCCGGTCGCCGCCGACGACACCCGTGGGTCGCGCCATGGCGCGACGCTGTTAGCTGTTCCCGGCAGCCCGCCGACTTCTGCGGATGCGCCGCGCGATGGTTCGCCAGTTGCGTTCGACGAGACAGCAGAAAAGGCGCGGGAAATCACCAGCCAAAGCGTCGCGCAGGAGACCGAGGGAACGCTGTTGGGAACCGATCACACCGTCGCCCCGGAGACGGATGGCACGCTGCCCGGAACAGACAAAAGCGTCGCGCCATGGCGCGACCCACAGGGTAGCGACGGCGAAGCGCGCAGTGGGCGCGAGCGCGTGCTGATCGTCGACGATCACGACGATCTGCGTCTGCGCGTGCGCGATGTGCTCGGTCATCGCTACGAGGTGATCGAGGCAGCGAACGGCGATCAAGCCTGGCAACGGGCGCGCGATGAGCTACCGGATTTGATCGTCTCCGACGTGATGATGCCTGGCTGCGATGGCGTGGAGTTGACCAGGCGTCTGCGCAGCCACGCCGATACCGAAGCGATCGGCATCTTGCTGTTGACGGCCAAAGTGGGCAGCGAGCACGCGGTCGCTGGATTGCAGGCGGGCGCCAACGATTACCTTGCCAAACCCTTTGATTCCAGCGAGTTGCTGGCGCGCTGCGAGGCGATCGTCGCGCACGCGCGGCGCTTACAGCATCGGCTCGCCGCCGCGGCGCCAGCTGCGCCCACGGGGACCATCGAGACCCCAGACACACGTTGGCGGCAGCGCCTGGACCAGTGCATTGTGGCGAATCTGCATGAACCACAATTCGGCATCGAAGAACTGTCGCAAGCCATGCACGCCGACCGAACGCAGCTGTTCCGCAAGTGCAAAGAGCTGCTCGGCCAGAGCCCGAGCGACTACTTGCGCGACACTCGCTTGGCACACGGACACCGGCTGCTTGAACAAGGCGCAGGCAATGTATCCGAGATCGCTTACGCCAGCGGCTTTGAAAGCCTGTCGAGCTTTACGCGAGCATTCAAGGTGCGTTACGGCGTTCCGCCGAGCCAGGTGCGTGGTCGCGCGGCATAGTTCGCCCCGATAGCACCGAGAGGCTTTTGGCGCGCTCAGCGCGACCATTGCGCGGATGTGCAACGCCGCGATGGGTCCTTGCGATACCGACGCTGCAAGGAAGTCGCCATCGGCGCCCTCAGTGCTTCTGATCCGCCTGGCAATGAGCCGATTCGGCCCGATTTTTCGATTCTCTAGACATAGCTCCCTCGATACGGTCCCCTATGCGCCTGATTCTTACCACTACGCTGGTTGTGTTCACTTCCTCCGCTGCTGCAAGTTCGATAACGCTGATCTCCAAAGGAGCGGCGCCTGGCGAACCCAGCACCGATGCCGGCGTCAGTGCTGGTTTCGACCATGCCGATCGGCGCTACGCGGTTTTCTCGACCCGATCGACGAATCTGGTCGAGGGCAACCCGAGCGGCTCTTTCCAGGTGGTCCGCTTCGATCGGCTCACTGGTGAGCGAATCATCGTGTCGCAGCACAACGGCGAGATCGGCAACGGTGTTTCTGTGGCGATGGGGGCGAGTGACGACGGTCGATATGTGGTCTTTTCCAGCTCTGCGACCAATCTGATGCCGGGCACGACGACGCAGGCGATCTATCGCAAGGACATGACCGACGGTAGCTTCGTCCGGATCACGCCGGTCAGCCTGGAGGGCGCCGCTGACTACTTCACACCAAAGGTGGCCGCCAACGGGCGATCGGTTCAGATCTTGGCGACGCGCGGAGCGGACTGGATCGCCGGTGGTGCCGACGAAACACGGGCGCTGAACCTGGACTTCGAGGCCAACATCGTCACTGAATTGGCCACCGTCGAACCGGTGACAAACCACGACGGTTTCGGATTGTCCGAGACGCCGAATTGTTTCACGTTCTCGAATCGCGACAACGAACTTTGGTTACACCGGCCGGATGGGAGCGAGTTTGCGATCGACGCTCCGTTAGCCGGCGGCGCGTCCAGGGGTCTGCCCGCCATCAGTGCCGATTGCCGGTACGTCGTTTTCAACTCGACGTCGACCAACCTGATTCCGGGTGTCACCACTTCGCCCGCCATCTATCGTTTCGATGCGCTCAATCAGCAGTTCGAGTGGGTGTCAGCTGGCGTATCACCGCCGCCGGGCACCGAATCCTCTTACCTCCAGATCAGCCCCGACGCTCGCCACATTCACTTCGATCAATATCGGTTCGACGCCGTCGTTTTTCGGTCTCTGGACTTCAGAACCTACTACCGAGACATGACGGCACCCAACGCGGTGCGGATGCCGCGAGACGATGTGTTTGCCTACGGCGTCGGCAACTCCGGGGCCTTTTTTGTGCAGACCACACAACCCTTCGACGGCGATCGCAACCACCACATCGATCTGCTGCGGGCAACCGGACCAATGGCAACGCCTGAGCTGGTGGTCGGACCCTTCGACCCAACGCCAACGCTCAGCGCCAATGGCAGCACGATTCAGTCAGCCACGGCACAGCGATCGGAGTCGCGCGATGGTCGCTTTGTTTTCTTCGCCTCCAACGCAAGTAATCTCGTGGCCGGAGCCGACACCTCTGCGACGAGCACCGATCTGTTCGTCCGCGACATGGACAGCGGCGTCATCCAGCGCGTTCTCGATGTGCCCCTGCCGATCAACGGAACGATTGAGCTGCTTGATGTTTCGGGGGATGCCCGATTCGTGCTGTTTTCGTCGACCGCCGATCACCTGGTCGCTGGCGACAGCAATCGCCAGCGCGATGTTTTTCTGGTGGATCGGCAAACCTCGGTCATCGAGCGCGTGAACGTCACCAGCGCTGGCATCGAGTCGGACCTGGAGTACGGGGACCCGGGATTCGCCGCGGTGTCGGACGATGGCCGCCGCGTCGTTTTTTCATCGCCGAGCCAGGTGTTGTCTGGCGCTACTGCCCCGCAGCTGATTTGGTACGTACGCGAACGCAGCAGCGGTACAACGCGGCGCCTGTGGCCTGCGCAATGGCAGCAATGGCCGGTCTTCCAGTTCAGCACGGATGGTTCCACCGTGCTTTACGAGTTCGTTTCGCTTTGTCCGCGATTCCTTTTTAGTCTCGACAACCTGCCCACAGGCGGTTGTACAACCTTCGATCCGCTCGGCGGTACAAGTTTGCCCACGATATCGACACTTTCTCGCGAACTGCGCTTTTCGCTGTTTGTCAGGCCGCAGGATGGCTCTGTTTGGTTGCGCGATCTCAAATTGCAGAGCGCCCGCCAATTGCCGGTGTCATCCAATAACATGCGCCTGAGCGCCAACGGTCGGTATGTCGAATTTGTCGCGGGATTGGGCTCATCGCAGCTGGGTTTAAGCCTTTACGACACGCTCCTCGACGAATTCGTGACCGGCAGTGCGACGGTGAATGCAGTTCGCGACGCAGGTCAATCCCAGGGCACGTGGCTCAATATTGGGACGGAAAACAGCATCAGCGCCGATGATCAGAATGCACTGCCAGACCTGTACCGATTAACCGTACGCGGCGACGGCATTCACGGCGGCGGATGGCAGGGCGGCTTCGAGTGATGCGCAGCACAGCCGGTGACGGACTGTACCGTCACCGCCGGCCTTCCTGACCCGAGCAGAGGGTCAGACCGAGGTCGGCCAAGGCGCGTCGCTCAGCTCGCCAGCAGCGCATCCAGCTTTCCGGCGCGATCGAGCGCAACCAGATCATCGTGGCCGCCCACATGCGTGTCGCCGATATAAATCTGCGGCACCGTACGGCGGCCGGTGCGGGTCATCATTTCTTCGCGTCGCTTAGGATCGGCATCGATCTTGATTTCCTCGATCTGCGTGATGCCCTTACGCGCCAAGAAGCCTTTGGCAGCAACGCAATACGGACAAACTGCGGTGCTGTACATCAGAACTCTGGCCATATTGTTCTCTCCTCAAATGCAAGACACAGGTTTGGGCAGACCGGCATATTTGCAAGCCTGTTTAGCGGGCCCATCTGGAAACAACTGGTACAAACGGCGGCTCGTTGGCGCGTGATTCAAGCGCGCGGCGAGCGCTTTGACCAACACGCGCATCGGCGGTGAAACGCCATATTCAGCAAAATAGTCACGCAGGAATTCGATCACCTGCCAGTGTTCGTCGGCTAGCTCGATCGCATCGCGCGCTGCCGCGACGCGTGCGAACTCGCGGGTCCATGCGCCTGCATCGAGCAAATAGCCGTTGTCGTCGAGATCCATCACCACACCCAGATTTCGTCGCGCCGACACCAATCGACGAATGCGTCGGGCGCCAGCCGCTGCACCTTCAGTATGCCGCCTGGCCACTCGTCATCGGCGACCACGAGCAGCGGCGCGTCGAGCAGTTCCAGGCTGCGTAAGGCCCGCGCCGGGGCCCGGTCGTCGCACAAGCTGGCGATCGCGGCGCCACTCGCGCCCCAGGCCAACGGCGCGTCGAAGCTCGCGTAAGCCTCCAGCAGAGCCAGCAGCGTTTGCCAGCGTTCGGGTTCATCGAGCGCCGAGACCAACAAGAGCGTCGGCCCGATTACCATGCGCCAACGCAGCGCCGCACATCGGACCGCAAGCTGGCCTGCACCCAGTCGGCCAGTCCTCCGAGGATAAACGGCCCCGCTGTCCGAACTTGCCCGCGGCGCTGCAAGGCGCTGCGGCACACCAGCAACCTGACGCCGCTTGCATGGGCCAGATGCGCCCAGTCGGCGAGTGCCGCTGCGTTCAAGTTCAGAGGCGCATAAGCTGCTTTGTGGTACATAAACACGGTATCCAACGCTGCGGCGCTGCGATACCACGCCGCGAGGGCCGCATGGGCGCCTTCGATGGCTGCTGGGCAGTCGCTCATGATCAGCATGGACACGCGCATGTTTGGCACTCGTTTTAGAAGCTTGGCCGTCGCCGCGATGATAGCGAGTGCGCCCGCGTTCGCAGTCGACGAACTGCCGGACCTGGGCGACTCGTCGGCCCGCGCGCTTTCGCCTGAGCGTGAGCGCGAATATTCGCAGGGTTTGCTGCGACAAATGCGCAACTACGACATTACCGTCGAAGACGCCGAAGTCACCGAATACTACGAAACGCTGGCGTATCGCTTGCTCGCAGCCAGCGGTCGAACCGAAGGCGAATTTCATTTTGCGCTGGTCAATGTGCCGGTAATCAACGCCTTCGCGTCGCCCGGTGGGTTGATCGTGATGTTCTCTGGATTGATGTTGGCGGCGGAGAACGAAAGCGAAATGGCCGGTGTGTTGGCGCACGAAATTGCGCACGTCACACAAAAACACATCGCTCGCGCGATGGAAACCACCGCCGAAGAAGCACTGCCGATTTTGCTCGCGTCGCTGGCATTGGCGATGGCTACACAAGGCCAGGGCGATGGTGCGCAGGCGGCAATGATCGGTGGCATGGGTTTGCTCCAACAGCGGCAAATCAACTTCACACGCGAGAATGAGTTCGAAGCCGATCGTGTGGGTATCCAGACACTGGCTAAAGCCGGCTTTGATCCCATCGGCATGGCCGACTTTTTCGCGCGACTGGGTCAGGTGTACCGCGTGCAGGGCGAACAACCGCCGCAGTATCTGCAGACGCATCCGGTGACAACGATCCGTATCGCCGAGGCCAAAGCGCGTGCCGATGGCTTGCGCGTCGGCACAACGAGAACCAGCCTGGAATTCGCACTGATGCGTGAGCGGCTGCGGGTGCTGAGTTCCCGAGATCTGCCCGGACTGGTGAGGTACTACAAGGACACCCGTCGCGATGCGCAACTCAACCCAACCGCTTTGCGTTACGGACTGGCCCTGGCGCATATCCGGTTGGGCGATGCGAAGGCCGCGAAGATCCAGCTGGATTCCATCGCGGACGCGCTGAAGGGTCGCCTGACACTGGAGCTGGCCCTGGCCGAGTACGAGCGGGCCGCAGGGTTGGACGATGCCGCACAGCAGCGCTACCAGCGCCTGCTTGCCGAGCGGCCCGGACATCGGGTAGTGGTGACCGCCTTCGCGCAGGCGCAGATCGAACGCGACGACGCCGAAGGTGGCCGTAAGGCCGTCGCCGCGTTGCGCGATGTCGTGCCGCGCTTTCCCAACGACCCGGTGATGCATGAGCTGATGGCGCGTGCCAGCCTGCTGTCTGGCGATGAAGTGCGCGCTGCAGAAGCCTACGCGCAGGCTTTTTTCTTGCGCGGCAAATTCGAAGACGCGATGAAACAGCTGGAGCGTACCGCCGAACGCGGCGACCTCGACTACTACCAACGCGCACGAATCGACGCGCAAGTCGCTCAGTGGCGCCCGGTGGTACTTCGCGAACGCGGTGCAGCACTGGAACAGGCGCGACGGCAATAGCTGGTCTTGAGGCCGGCACTGCGAGATATGCAGCGAGACTTGAGGCCTTGCCGCGGTGGCCTTCGCATCGTCGACCCGATCCAACATGTAGCGACCGGCTTGGCCTACCATAGTCGCCCCGGTCCATGTCGAGCCAACTCATGAGCAAAGTGCAGCGGGCAGTGGTCGCTGAATCGGAAGCGCCGCGGTTTTCCGCCAACCACAAACTGGTGCTGTCGCAGGTGGTCAACGCTCTGGTTGTCGATGGACTACTGAGCCGCGCCGATGGTGACCGGGTGTTGCTTGATGCGCGCTCGGCGCAGGGGCGGCTGGATTTGCATCCGCTGGTCGTGATCGCGAACTTAAAGCCTAAACACGCCAAAGAGGCGGATAAGTCGCTGACGCTGGAGCTACTGACGGAATGGCTCGCCGACCAGGCGAAGCTGCCGTATCTGAAGATCGATCCGATGAAGATCAAGATGACCGAAGTGACGGATGTCATCGGTCAGGCGTACGCGCAGCGCTATAAGATTTTGCCGGTCGCGGTGACCGCCGATGAAGTGGTGCTCGCGACCAGCGAGCCCTTCATCGATGGCTGGATCCACGATTTGTCGCGCATCTTGCGCAAAGAAATTCAGCGTGTCGTCGCGAATCCTTTGGACGTTTCGCGTTTCCTGATGGAGTTCTACGGCGTAACGCGCAGTGTGCGCAAAGCCAAAGAAAGCAAAGACGGCAACAGAGATGTTGGCAGCAAGATCATTAACTTCGAGCAACTGCTGGAGCTCGGAAAGAGCGCCCAGCTCGGCGCGGACGATCAGCACATCGTGCAAATCGTCGATTGGCTATTGCAATACGCCTTCGAGCAGCGCGCCAGCGATATTCACCTCGAACCGCGCCGCGAGATGTCGAATGTGCGTTTCCGTATCGATGGCGTGATGCACAAAACGTTCGAGTTGCCGACGCCGGTGATGGTGGCCGTGACCAGCCGCATCAAGGTGATCGGGCGGATGGATCTGGCTGAGAAGCGCCGACCGCAGGATGGCCGCCTGAAAGCCCGCTCGCCGTCCGGTCGCGAGGTCGAGATGCGCTTGTCGACCATGCCAACCGCGTTCGGCGAAAAGGTGGTGATGCGCATCTTCGATCCGGACATCGTGGTCAAGGAATTTGCGCAACTGGGTTTCTCCGAGCGCGAAGCAAAAATGTGGGACGAGATGATCGGCGTGCCGCACGGCATCGTGCTGGTGACCGGTCCCACGGGCTCAGGTAAGACCACAACCTTGTACTCGACGCTCAAACGCCTGGCCACGCCGGACATGAACGTCTGTACCGTCGAAGATCCGATCGAAATGGTTTCGCCCGAATTCAACCAGATGCAGGTGCACCATCAGATCGATCTGGGTTTTGCCGAGGGCGTGCGGACCTTGCTGCGCCAGGATCCAGACATCATCATGGTCGGCGAAATCCGCGATCTCGAAACCGCACAGATGGCGATCCAGGCGTCGTTGACTGGCCATCTGGTGTTGTCGACCTTGCACACCAACGATGCGCCGAGCGCCTTGCAGCGTTTGATGGATTTGGGCGCACCGTACTACCTGCTGCAGGGCACGATCGTCGGCATCATGGCGCAACGACTGGTGCGCACCTTGTGCCCGCACTGTAAAGGGGTGAACGACGCACCGGATGAGACCAAGTGGAAAGCGCTGACGCATCCCTGGCGGGTTGAGATGCCGGCCAGAATCAACAAGCCGGTCGGCTGTCTGGAATGCCGCAAGACCGGATTTCTCGGCCGTACCGGCATTTACGAGATGTTCCGCATTACGCCCACACTACGGTCAATGATTCATCCCAGTGTTGAGCTGGCGAAATTTTCAGAGGCGGCGCTGAAGGAGGGCATGCGCCCGCTCAGGTTATCGGCAGCAACGCACGTCGCCCGAGGGATTACGACGATGGAAGAGGTGCTGGGCGTATTGCCGCCGGTCGAGTATTAGTCCGGACATTTCATGAGGGAACGCGGATGATCGCGAAGGGTGAGGGCCGGCAAGCTTGCGCGGCGCGAGCTGCGCGCTGGACTTGAGCGCCTTTGCGGAACGAACGGTCAGCCTGAGAAATCCCCTTGTCCACCTACTACGCCAGCACCGTTGCCGAATCCTACGACACTGTCGCGCCCGGAGATGCGCGCGTGGTGGTGATCGGCGGCGGTTATGCCGGATTGGCGACCGCGCTGGGTCTGGCAGAGCGCGGTGTGTCCGATGTGTTGTTGCTCGAAGCGCAATCGATCGGCCATGGTGCGTCGGGCCGCAACGGCGGTTTCGTATTTGCCGGGTATTCCCTCGGCGAGTCGGATCTGATCGATCAGGTGGGACGCGACGATGCCCGATGGCTTTACGACTCAACGCGCCGCGCGATGCGACGCATCCGCGAACGGATCGAGACGTACGCCATCGCCTGCGATCCGGTCGATAGCGGTGTGTTATGGACCAATTGGTTCGATGACGCGCGGGTATTGCAGCAGCGGCGGCAACTGCTGGCCGAACACTACGACATCGAGTGGCCCGAAGTGTCGCGAGCTGAGCTGCGCACGATGCTGCGAACCGAGCGCTACAGCGGCGCGCTTTTCGAACCCGATGGGTTTCACGTGCATCCGCTCAACCTTGCGCGCGGTCTGGCGCGTGGCGCCGTTTCGCTCGGCGTGAAGGTTGCAGAAGGCTATCGTGCGAGCGGCATTCAGCCCAATGGCGCCGGTTGGCGAGTGCAGATCGATGACAGCAACATCGATGCCGAACACGTCGTCGTATGCGGCGGCGGCTATCTGGGCCGACTGGTGCCGTCGCTGGCGCGCGCCTTGCTGCCGATCGCAACGTATGTGATCGCGACGGAACCGCTGGGCGAGCGCCTGATCGGAGCGATCGCGACACGCGCAGCGGTTTACGACACACGGTTTGCGTTCGACTATTACCGGGCGCTGCCGGACACGCGCATCTTATGGGGCGGGCGTATTTCGATTCTGGATCGAGCGCCGGCAGCCGTGGCGCGGCTGCTCAAGCGCGATCTGCTGCGCGTGTATCCGCAGCTGGCAGAGGTGCGCGTCGATTTCGCCTGGAGCGGCCTGATGAGTTACGCGCGCCACGAAATGCCGCAAATCGGGGCGCTTGCGCCAGGACTGTGGTTTGCGCAGGCCTTCGGCGGCCATGGCCTCGCGACCACAACGGCGGCCGGCGAAGTGCTCGCCGCTGCGATTGCGAACGGCGACGACAGTTATCGTCGCTATCGCGCATTTGGACTGCCGTCGACCCACCGCCCGTTCGGTTATTTGGGCGCACAGGCTACTTATTGGTGGCTGCAGGCCAGGGATCGCTGGCGTTGACGTGCGCTATTGCGCATCAATCTGTTTGTCCATCTCTTCCAGCCGCTTCTTGTCGATCTCCTCGACACTCTTCGCCTTGTCGATCGCCTTGAGCTGATCGTCGAAAACCGTGGCCTGTCGTGGCGCAGGTTCGGGCGGCGGGGGTGGCGTATCGCTGCCGCAGGCGGCAAGCATGAGCAGCGAAAAAAGCAGCACGGCACGCATCGATAGATATCCTTGGACAATCACGGCAGCAGTTTACACCGATAGAATCGCGTTCTCGCCACCGCTGGGATTGCCCTTGTGCGTCGGACATTATTGCTGGTCGTTTCGATGTTGCTCTCACCCCTGCTTGCCGCCACCGTGCCTACACTGACGATCGACCGTTTGTATGAGGAGCCGACCTTGTCCGGTACGCCACCGCGTTCGCTCAAAGTAGCGCCCGATGGGCAGCGCGTCACATTCTTGCGCGCCCGGGAGGATGATCAGAATGCGCTCGATTTGTGGGAGTACCACGTACCGAGCGCGCAGACACGGCTGCTGGTCGATGCCAAAGCGCTCACCGGAGGCGCCGCAGAAGTTTTGAGCGACGAGGAAAAAGCGCGCCGCGAACGTCTGCGCATTGCTGGGGTCAGCGGCATCGTCGATTACCATTTCTCCGACGATGGCCAAAAATTGCTGTTCCCGTTGGCTGGCTCGTTGTATGTCTACAAGCTTGGTGCGCCCGCTGACGCCGCGGTCACCGAACTGACGCGGGCCAGCGATGGTTTCGCCACCGATCCGAAGTTTTCGCCCAAGGGCGGTTTCGTCAGTTTCGTTCGCGATCGTGCGTTGTACGTCGTCCCGGTCGCTGGCGGCGAGGCACGTCGCATCAGTCCCGAGGCTACGGCGACGGTGAGCTACGGCATGGCTGAGTTCGTCGCCCAGGAGGAAATGAACCGGCTCACCGGGTATTGGTGGGCGAAGGATGATTCGGCCATCGCTTACGCGCGGGTCGACGAGGCGCCGGTTGCCATTGAGCGGCGCTTCGAAATTTATGCCGATCGTACGGAGGTCATCGAACAACGTTATCCGGCAGCGGGCAAAGCCAATGCACTGGTCGAGTTGTATGTCGTTGGACTTGATGGCGATGAGGCGGTCAAGGTCGACCTCGGCGACAACAGCGATATCTATCTGACGCGCGTGAATTGGGCCGATAACAACACGCTGTTGGTGCAGCGTCAAAGCCGCGATCAACGCACGCTGGATTTGCTCAAAGTGAACGTCAGCGATGGTAGCGCCAGCGTTTTGCTGACCGAGACCAGCGACACCTGGGTCAATCTGCACGACGATTTGCATGTGTTGCCCGATGGCAAGTCATTCGTCTGGTCGAGCGAGCGCGAGGGTTACGCACACCTCGAATTACGCGGCATGGATGGGGCCCTGATCCGGCCGCTGACGCGCGGGCCGTGGGTGGTCGATCGGCTATTGGCGGTGGATGCCAAGCGTCGCCGTGTGTACTTTTCGGCCAACGCTGGCGAGGTGCGCGACGCGCACGTATTCGTCACCTCGCTCGACACCAAGGCGCCAGGTTCGGTGCGCCGGTTGACTGCGGTGGATGGCTGGTACGACGCAACATTTAGCCGCGACGCGAGAGTTTTCGTAGCCTCGTTCTCAACGCCAAACGTGCCGCCGCAGGTGCGCTTGTACGATGCAGAAGGCAAGAGTCTCGCGGAGCTGTATGCCAATGAGGTGAAGGAAGGGCATCCCTATCATCCTTTCGAGAAGGCGCATCGCCCGCCCGAGTACGGTGAACTAGAAGCAGAAGACGGGCAGACGCTGCACTACCGACTGATCAAGCCGCTCGACTTCGACGCCAGCAAAAAGTATCCGGTGGTCGTACGCGTTTACGGCGGGCCGCACGTGCAATATGTGCAACGCCGCTGGGACGAACGCTGGGGATTGTTCGACCAGGTGCTCGCGCAACGTGGGTTCATCGTGTTCTCGCTGGATAACCGTGGCAGCGCGCGGCGCGGGGTCGCATTCGAATCGCCGATCTTTAGGCGTATGGGCGGCGTCGAGGTCGACGATCAAATGGTGGGTGTGCGTTGGCTGGCGGCGCAGGGTTACGTCGATCCAAAACGCATCGGCGTCTTCGGCTGGAGTTACGGTGGTTATATGACGCTGATGATGCTGGCCAAGCACTCCGATCAAATCGCCGCCGGCGTCTCCGTGGCGCCGGTCAGCGATTGGCTGCTCTACGATACGCATTACACCGAGCGCTACATGGATCACCCGGCGCAGCATCCGGAAGCCTATCGCGCCGCCAGCGTGCTGAGCCACACTGCAGGCCTGCGCTCGCCGCTATTCCTGATCCACGGAATGGCCGACGACAACGTGCTGTTTACGCATTCGACCATGCTGATGGCCGATCTGCAAAACCGCGGCACGGCTTTCGATCTGATGACTTATCCCGGCGGCAAACATGGCCTCGCTGGCACACCAACCCGCAAGCATGTGTTCAATGCGATCGTGGCCTGGTTTGAGCGGCGCTTGAAGTGAATGGCGTGACGAAGAGCTGGGCGACTGCCTTTGACGCGGCAACGCGGAGCGCGAGCGATGGATCATCGACTCGGTGGAACGAGTCGACGCAGGATCTTCGGTTCCCGGTCGTCTGTCCCAGACAATGCTGAAGCCGCAGCTCTCTCGCGACGATTTGGCCGCGCGGCTCACGACACTGTCTTCACCGCAGCGCTCGCTGTGGGAAGCGAGTTTGGGCGCTGGTGTGTTGCTTCTGGGCCTGATCGTGTTCGACTGGCCGCCGGCCGCAATTTTCGGGTTCTTTTGGCTCGAGAACCTGTTCAACGGCATATTTCATGTCGCCAAAATGATGAGCCTGCGCGGCGCGCTGATTGGCGACGATTTACAGCGGGCACTGGAGCGCAGTCCGCTTGATGCCTCGCAGAAGAAAGCGCAGGCGCAGGCCGCCGCCGGCTGCCTGCATTTTTTCGCGCCGATGATTTTCGTCATGCATTACGGCATGTTCTGTGGCAGCCACCTGGCGTTTGTTGCGATGCTGTTCGATGGTTGGGCAAGCGAATTCCTAACGCTCGGCGGCATGCTCGCGATCGTCGCGATGGTGCTGTTCGGTGTGCTCGATGTCTTTCGCTTTCGACAAAACGCGCCCACCGATACGCCGCGCATGGCCTACATGTTTGCAGCCTATGATCGCGTCGTGATCTTGCATGTTGCTTTGGTGTTCGGTGGTTTCCTGGCCATCGCCTTTAGTCAGAGTGCGGTCGTGTATTTGCTCATCGCATTGAAGTTCTATGCCGATGTCAGTGGGCGCTTTTCTTTGTCGCGCCAGATCGCGCGCAAACTGCCGTCACGTAAGCCATGAACTTGCTGGCCAACATTGGCCTGAATGCCGAACGCACGCCGATACCGGAGGGCGCGACGGGCGCTCTGATGCGCATCGTCGAGCAGCATCGATCTGGTTATGTGGTGCACGACGGCCTGAAGACCTACACCGCGAAAGCGCTGCCGAAATTGCGCCATCAGGTCAGCGACGCCAGCGAACGGCCATGCGTCGGCGATTGGTGTCTCGTGGTCGAGCGCGGTTGCGAATTCATGATCGAGCGCATGCTGCCGCGATTTTCGACGCTGGTGCGCGGCGCGGCCGGCGAAACCCAGACGCGGCAGGCGCTGGCTGCAAACATCGATCATGTGCTGATCGTGACGGGGCTCGACCGCGACTTCAACGTGCGGCGCATCGAGCGGTACCTGACGCTGGTCAGCGGCAGCGGCGTGCGCCCGACCTTGGTGTTGACCAAGGCCGACAAAAACACCGACGCCGAGTCCTTACGCGCCGAAGTCGCCGCAATCGCGCCGGGCGTGACGCTGCATCTGGTGAATGCCAAATCGACCGAGAGCTGCGCCCTGCTGGCGGTGCAACTGCGCCCGGGCGAGACCGCGGTGCTGGTAGGTTCGTCCGGTGCCGGCAAGTCGACGTTAACCAACACACTGCTGGGCGAATTCGCGCAGGCCACCGGTAGCGTGCGCGAAGCCGACGGACGAGGCCGACACACCACCGTCTCGCGCGCGCTGTTGCCGTTGCCGGGTGGCGCGTGCCTGATCGACACGCCAGGCCTGCGCGAGATCAAACTCACCGGCGAGGAAGATGTTGCCGACAGTTTCGACGACGTCGCCGCGCTCGCCGCCACGTGTCGTTTTCGCGATTGCCGCCATGAACGCGAACCTGGCTGCGCGGTGCGCGCCGCGCTCGAAGATGGCCAGCTCGACGCCGCGCGTTTCGCGAATTTCCAGAAGCTCAGTGCCGAAGTCGCCCGCGCCGGCGAGGGTGCGCTGGAACGCAAAGCCCGCAAGTCGTACGCCGCTGAAATGAGCCGCGCCATGCGCGATGTGACGCGGCGCAAACGCTGACGACGTTTCGGCTCAGATCTCGCCCAACACAGGCGCAACGGATTTGTTCGAGCGAAACTGCGCCCAGCGCGCGAGCTGAGCGCAGTGTTTCAGGTCAAGCCGTCAACGCCACGGCTTCGAAGTCCACCGGCACGTCGAGGGCGATGTTGACGTAGTTGGTAAACAGGTTCAGCGCGGTGTGCGCTATCAGCTCGACCACCTCCTCATCGCTGAATCCGGCGCTTCGCACTGCGGCAACATCGCCAGCCGACACTGCGCCACGTGCATCGACGAGTTTGAGCACGAAGTTCAGAGCGGCTTGCGTGCGCGGATCAGCACCGCGTCCGCGCTGCGCGGCAGCGAGTGTTTCGAGGCTCAGCCCGGCGCCTCGTCCAAGCGCCGTGTGCGCGGCCAGACAGTATTCGCAGCGGTTGCGATTGGCAATGGCCACTGCCAGTTGCTCTCCCAGAGCGGCACCGAGCTTGCCGCCGCCAAGCGCGCCAAAACTGCCCCACATACTCTTGAGCGCGGCGGGCGAATTCGCGACTGCGCGGAACATGGCGGGCTGGGCGCCCATCGCGCGCTCAATTTGCCCCAGCAATTCGGCGCTCGATTTGGCGGCTGTTTGATCATTCAACAACGGAACGCGTGACATGGACTTTCTCCTCAACGTAGTTGCCGCGACATGCGGTGTAGCGCAAACTAGCGTCTCAAATCGTACTTTACGTATCGAATAGTTCATTTTTCATTGCTTGGAGAACGGAGTGGATCGTCTGGATGCACTGCTGTCGCGATTCACCTTGTCGGCCGAAATGTTCCATTCTGGTCCGCTGTGCGGCTTGACCGAGTTTGCGCCATCGCCCGGCCTGGGCCAGCTGCACCTGGTGCGCTGCGGTGTGGTCGAAGTGACGCATGAGCGCTTTTGCGCGCGCATCGACGAACCGAGCCTGCTGTTTTATCCACGACCCCTGGCGCACCGATTTGTCACCGATGGCGAGGGGGCAGACATGGCCTGCGCCAACGTGCGTTTCGCCGATCACGATCGCCATCCACTGGCGCTGGGTCTGCCGCCGTTTGTTGCATTGCCGCTGCAAGATCTGCGAGGTGCGCAAACGGTGCTCGAGGTACTCTTTGCCGAAGCCTTTGCCCCGCGCTGCGGCAGCCGACAACTGGTCAACCGCCTGTTCGAGGTGGTGCTGATCTTCATCTTGCGAGCATTGATCGATGGTGGTCGCGTGCAGCAGGGAGTGTTGGCTGGCCTGGCCGATTCGCGACTATGCCGGGCGCTCGTCGCGATACATGAGGATGTGTCCCGGCCGTGGTCGCTGGCGTCGCTGGCGAATCTCGCAGGCCAGTCGCGAACCCAGTTCGCCAATCGTTTCCGGCAGATCGTCGGCACCACACCTGGCGAATACCTGACGCTGCACCGCATGCACATCGCGCAGGATCTATTACGCAACGGGCGGTCGCTGGAACAGGTCGCAGCGGCCGTAGGCTACAGCGGACAGAGCGCTTTCTCGCGCGCGTTCATCGACAGCGTCGGCGTTGCACCGAGCGCATGGCGACGGGCGCAGTCGCCGGCGGATGTCCCGGCAATGGCGCTCTGAACCGAGTTGGAGCGCAAGCCGGACGAGCGGCACGCGCGCGTAAGGACGGAGCGCGAAGCGGCTCGATCGCCGAGCATGGACCGCGACTTCGCCAGCGCACCGCCATTCACCCGCATATTTCATGAGGAAACGCGGAAGATCGCGAAGGGCTTTGCGCCGGAATCGAGGCGCGAGGAGGGTGAGAGCGGGCAAGCTTGCGCCGCATGCGGCGCGCCCGCTCGAACGGG
>JALHMH010000040.1 GCA_022844165.1 Lysobacterales bacterium | reverse complement strand
GGAGCCAGAACTCTCCCTGCATGAACTGGCTTCACGGCTGCAAATCAGCTCGCATACGCTCTCGCAGACGTTAAACGCACACTTCGGGCAGAGTTTTTTTGAGTACGTCAATTCTTGGCGCGTCAAGGAAGTGCAACGCTGCTTCGCCGATCCTGCGTTCGACCAACAGAGCATCCTGGACATCGCATTAGCGTCTGGCTTTGCTTCCAAAGCGACGTTCAACGCAACATTCAAGCGCATCAGCGGAACTACGCCGAGTAGCAGCCGCGCACTGCTGAGCAGCAGTTTTCTGGATCATGTCAACAAATCAATAACTTAGCATCGACCAAAGATCTCAGACCATCCAGCCGATGAACTAGGACGGCGTGCGCGTCCGACCCAGTCGGCGTGGACGCAACGCCGTCTTTGCTCGGTCACGCTCCGACCTCCTTCACAGCGGAAGTTGGTGTCATGAAACCGATTCTCATCCTTGTTGCCCGTCTGGCTTGTTGTCTGGCATGGTTCGCGCCAGGCGCTCATGCGTCGCCCCAACTCGATCAACAAGCACAGGCGCTGAAGGCGATCACGGGTGCACCGGGGGTGGTAGTCGCTACATTCGGCACCACCGAAATCGACCTGGGTGCCGCGGGCGTTCGCAAGCAAGGCACAGCGACGGCTATCACAACAGACGATCAGTTCCACCTGGGCTCTCTGCAAAAGGCGATGACCTCGGTGACCATCGCCACCATGGTCGAGGCAGGTCAGCTGAGCTGGAATGCACCGCTCACCGATCTGCTGCCAAACCTGGCTGCGAGCATGCATCCGGCGTATCGCAAAAAAACCTTGCTGGATCTGCTGACCCATCGGGCCGGCATCGTTGGCGTGCTGGATCTGGACGCCATTTTGGCGCTACCTTCATTTACCGGAACCCCGCGCCAACAACGGGAGCAATTCGCCGCCTGGGCGTTGCAACAAACGCCGGATATTGCGCCGGGAGCGGACGCGCAGTATTCGAATGGAGGTCTGACGATCGCGGCAGCGATTGCCGAGCGTATTGCGAATCAGACCTACGAATTGCTGTTGACGAATCGACTACTGACGCCGCTGCAAATCCCGCCGCGTTTTCAGTGGCCGGCTTTCGGCGCCGCAGCGGTGAATCTGACCCAACCCTGGGGCCACACCTTCGAGGAGGGCGAATTCGTTCCCAACGACCCGAATGCGCCTGAGTTTCAGTTCCCGCAGTTTTTAAATCCCGCTGGTAACATCACGATGACCGTCCACGAATACGTGCGTACCGTGCGACTGCATCTGCGAGGGTTACGCGGGCAATGCCAAATTCTGACACCACAGACCTACCAATTTCTCAATACACCGCAGTCCAGTCTGCAGCTTTCACCGGCTTGGTTCGTTGACCTGATCAACGGCGAAAGCACCAGCAGCTTCGCGGGTTCCGCCGGCACGTTTTATGTCTATGTTGCCATCCAGCCGCGCCTGAACAAAGGCGTCGTCATTGCCATCAATGCCGTGGAAGAAAGTGCAACGTTCGACGCTGCCGTGCTCGAAGCCGCTACCGCGCTCTTGGCGCTTCCTGCGCAAAGTGTCTTTGACGATCGCTTTGAGGGCTGCAACTGAGCTTGATCCGAAGGCCCTTTCGACGACATTTAAGAGCTCTCCACATGAAGCGTACTTTCAGCCGGATGCCAGTAGTTCGTCGCGTCAACGCCAGTCGCTCAACTGCGTTGAGCAGCCCATGTCCAGTGGTAGAAGGTGTGGAATGCGCGCTGTTTTGTTGGCAACGCTGTTGCTCATCTGGCACTCCTTCGCGAACGCCCTGCCGGTCGAACCGGCGCTATCCGGCGCCTGGTACGACCCGGCCAACGACGGTCAAGGCTTGGTCGTTGAGGTGGTAGACATCGAAGGTCGGCAGAGCTTGCTGGTCACCTGGTACACGTTCGACAATGCCGGTGCAACGCTATGGCTGGTGGCGACCGCGCCAGCGACCGGCGAGGCGACTTCGCTGACGTTTCAGCGCGTAACCGGGCCTCGCTTCGTTGCGGCGGCGCCCAACAATCGGCCAGTGAGCACGCCCTTTGCGACCGCGACCGCGCGATTTCAGGACTGCGATCATCTCGATCTGGATTACACATCGACGCTCGGCAATGGAACGCTGCGATTGGTGCGCCTGACGCGAATCTCCGGTTCTTCCTGCATCGGCACACCGAACTTTGAGATCGCTACATCAGCCGTCGAACTGAACGACAGCAGCCGCAATGGGCGCGAAGTGGGCGCGCGCGTGTTCGCGCCGGTCGGTGTGCGTGGCGTTCGCAAGTTGGTGCTCATCAGTCACGGCGGCCTGGGCACCAATCCCAGCAGCGCCGGCGTGGAACTGACCAACTTCACCCACATCGCCGAGCCGCTGGCTCGCGCCGGCATGGTGGCTGTGGTTGTCGGCCATCGCAGTTCGGGAACGCTCGATCAGCACCGATTGGATCGGCCGCGCGATGTGTCCTTCCTGATCGACCAGATCGAACAAGGGCGCTTGACGCTACCGGCCGGATTCGTCGGCAGCATCGACACCAGGAATGTCGGCCATGCCGGGCACTCGGCCGGCGCGTATACCTCGATGGCGCTCGGCGGTGGACGGTACCCGTACGGCCAATTCCGCGATCCACGCGTCGCAGCGATCGCGCCGATTTCGCCGCAGGGCGTGGGCGAGGAGTTCCTGGCGTTCGACAACGGCGGCGATGATCACACCTGGGCAAACATCCCGGTCCCAGTCGCGTTGATGATCGGCCGGGACGAGATCGATTTCTCAGGCACCGGCGCATTCATTTCCAGCGGTTGGCGCCTGCAACCCTTTAACCGAATGAACAACTCGCTGGATCGAGTAGAAGTGATCATCGATGGCCAGGACCATCTCGAGATGGGCGGGTCGCCGAACCAGGGTACGCCGTCTGTGCGTAACTTCATCGGCGAGAACCTGCGGCGCTTCTTCCAGGTGCATCTGCAACAAAGCGGCGGTGCCTGCGACATCGGCGCGCTGCTTCCGCCCACCGGCATCCCCACCGAGCGCAGACGAAAGTCAGCCGCCAACGGCGCGTTCAGTCGATGCACTTCCCAATAACCCGACTGGAGCGTAGGCATGCGATTGCGATTGCGCGTTTTGCAAGGCCTGGCGGCGCTGTGCCTCTTCGGCGACGTTTCTGCTCAAGGCATGTTGATTGAGCGCAGCTTAATGCACGACGGGCTGATGCGCCGTTACCTGGAGTACCGACCCGGCGTGTTGCCCGCCGGGCCGGTGCCGACCGTGGTCGTCCTGCACGGCGGCACCGAAACGGCGCAAGGCCATGCGGCGCTCAATCGGCCATCGGGACACTGGCGTCGGATTGCCGACCGCGAGGGCATTTTGGTTCTTTATCCCGATTCGGTGGCGGGCAACTGGAACGACTGTGGACAGTTTGCGTATTCAGGGACACCCTCGACATTCGATGATGTCGGCTTTCTGGAGCAGATGTTGCGCGAGGTCGAAGGGCGTTATGACGTCGACACTTCGCGAGTCTATACCGCGGGCACATCCAACGGCGGGCTGATGAGCTACCGGCTGGCACTGGAGCAGTCGGCACGCTACGCAGGGCACGGCGGCGTGATCGCGCTGCCGCCGGTCGATACCGCACAGGAATGCGCGCGGTTTCCGGCCAACCCATCGACCATCGTGATGCAGGTTGGCACCCTCGATCCCTTGATCCCTTTCACGGGCAGCGCGCGCAACGAGACTTTCGCAACCGCGCGTGATCGATTCTTGGCGTGGGCCGGCTGTGACACCACGCCCAGCATCAGCACCCTTCCGGATCTGGATCCCACCGATGAGTCGACCGTGGAGGTGCATGATTTCACCTGCCCGGCGAATGCGGACTTGACCGCGCTGGTGGCAATCGACGGCGGACACTCGCCGCCGTCGCGCCAATATCCGCTGGCCGGCCGCCAGAACCGGGACATCGAGATCGCGGAAGAAATTTGGCTGCGCCTGAAGGACGCGCGATTGGGCGTCGATCGCTACTTCGCATCCGGCTTCGAGCCAAGCAATCGGCCGCCGTTCGAATTCGCCAGCCGGGCAGTCGAATTGAACGACACCGCGCGCGGCAATCGGGAAGTGGGCGCTCGGATCTTCGCGCCATTGAATGCCATCGGGACACGCAAGCTGGTGCTGATCAGCCATGGTGGACTGGGCACCAATCCAAACAATCCGGGCGTCGAACTCACCAACTTCACGCATATCGCCGAGCCGCTTGCGCGGGCGGGATTCGTCGCTGTTGTCGTCGGCCATCGCAACTCTGGGACGCTGGAGCAGCATCGCCTCGATCGTCCTGCGGACGTCAGCTTCCTGATCGACCGTATCGCGGCCGGCGCGTTGCCGCTGCCGGCTGGCTTCATCGGGCGGGTAGACACGCAACGGGTGGGTCATACCGGACATTCGGCGGGCGCCTACACCAGCATGGCGCTGGGCGGCGCAACCTATCCGTACGGCGTGTTCCGCGACCCGCGCGTGGTGGCGATGGCACCCATTTCGCCGCAAGGCGTGGGCGAAGAGTTCCTGGCCTTCGACAACGGACCAAACGACAACACCTGGCTGACCGTTACCGTGCCGACCTTCATCCTGCTGGGGCGCGACGAACTCGACAGCAGCGGCACCGGGGCCTTCATCAGCACCGGTTGGCGCCTGCAACCCTTCAGTCGCCTGACCAACGCTCAGGATCGCATCCAGATCATCATCGATCAGCAAGACCATCTTGAAATGGGCGGCAGCCCCAATACCGGCACGCCCGGCGTCCGTACTTTCATCGGTGAGAACCTCGCCACTTTCTTCTCTGCGTACTTGGAAAATGCGGAGGGCGTTTGCCAGATCGGCGGGCTCTCGCCCCCCGCAGGAATTCCGACCGAGTTTGCCGCAACGGTTGCGGCCACGGGGCGCTTGTACGGCTGTCGATGAAATCAGCCCTCAAGCGCCCGACAGCGAGCGATCGGGCCGCCGTGGTGCGCGCGACCGCGATGGTTCTTACAAATCCGCAGGCGCCTGGGTCTTAATGGCCGGCCACTGCTGATCCGCGTCGCCAATATGTTTGGGGATGGCCTTGGACCAGAGGACGGCGACCTCTGGGTCCTTATTCAGGTACAGCACGCCATCGACGACTTTGAACTGGGTCGGATCGACATCGAACTTCTGGCCAAGCGCAACGCCCATCGCACAGAATCCGCCATAGGCCGGCGCATATTTTTGTGGCGCCTGCTGGAAGGCATCGCGGTTGGTCGCGCTGGCGAAATAGTAAATCGCGCCATTGTATTCAGCCGAGAAGCGGGCGCTGCCCTTCTCTGCCTTGCCGGCGTGATATGCCACCACGTCGTATCCCGAAACGATGACGCCTCCGCTGCTCACGTTGATCTCAGCCCTGGACGAGGCATCGAAGGCGATAGCGGACGTGGCCGCACTGCCCAGGGCCAGCGCCAATGCGATAGCGATCACTTGGATCCTTTTGTTCATGACTCACCTTTGTAGATTCGAGGGTGCAGCGAACGCTGCGCGGAACCGAATCTAGGGACGAGCACTCAATACGGCTAGCGTGGCCGGTCGCAACACCGAATTGCGCTGTGCGCAATGCCGACTATCAGCGGCGGGCGAAGGCACGCCGCTCGTCACCCGGCAAAACACCCAGGCGGACCAACTCACCTCGCCCCTCCGAAACACTACGCACGGAGCGAGTCATTGAGTGCTTTGGCTTCGTCCGCCCACTGGCGCTGCGCACGCTGGTAGTACTTTGGCGCCACGCGCACGCGCTCCAATGTTTTCTGCAGAACGGCTTTGGCGTCGGCGACTTGATGGTGGGCAATCAACAGCTGCGCATAACGCACGCGGGCTTCTTCGCCGGGGTAGCTTTCCTGCAACACCGCAAATTCTGCCAACGCCTCGTCGTCGCGGCCCAGCGCTTGCAAGGCGCGAGCGAATAGCAAGTGCCCATCTGCGGACTTGAACTCGGGGTTGTGCTCGATCAATCGAGTGAGGGTTGCGTGCGTCTCGCCCGCCTTCCCCTGCACAAATTGCGCTTGCGCCAAAGCCAGAAGGATGTCCGGCGCCTGCGCGTGCAGACCTGTCAGACACCCTTTGAAAATCGCCTCGGCTTCCGCGGCTTCGCCGAGTGCAAGAAACTCGGCACCCAGATTCATTTTGTTCATCACGGTATCGGCCCGCGATAGCTCGTCGCGCAAACGCCGCAGGTCCCGCGTGGGGTCGATCTTTTTCAGTGCCCCTACGGCCGCGCGTCTGGCCCGGGGATCACTTTGCAGATCTGGCAGGATTTGCGTGAACGCATACACCGCAACCCCCATGAAGGAACCCAGCATGATGACAAAAGCCCACCAGTACGGCCGCCTTGAGCGAACCATGTGCACCAGACAGACGAACTGCAAGATCAAAGAGAGAATCAGGAGTACTGGCATGGCCCACTCAAATGCTGCTTTAGCGAGAAGTCTAAACGAAGGCAAGCTGTCGCGAGGATCGTAGCGCAGTGGCGACTTGCCGTCGGCTGTCGATCACGACTAGAATCGCCGGCTCGGAAGTTTTCACATCACGGATGGTGCGTCATGAAGGTACTCTCGTCTCTGAAGTCTGCAAAGTCGCGCCATCGCGATTGCAAAGTTGTACGTCGCCGCGGCAAAGTGTTCGTTATCTGCAAGAGCAACCCGCGTTTCAAAGCTCGCCAGCGCTGATCGTTTGCTGCTACGCCGGAAAGGGCCGCTCGATGCGGCCTTTTTTGTGTCCGCGATTTGAAATTCCTGTGTCAAACCCATCTGCGGGATCGGCGATACGTTAGATTCGCCCACCGAAGGGCGATCCCGTCTTTCGTAGCCAATTGGGGAGTCAAACGATGAGCATTGTGAGCGAGTTTCGCGATTTTGCGATGCGTGGCAACGTGGTCGACCTTGCGGTCGGCGTCATCATTGGTGGTGCATTCGGCAAAATCGTCAGTGTGCTGGTGGAAAAAGTCTTGATGCCGCCGATTGGTTTGTTGACCGGTGGCATTGATTTCGCCGACAAAAAATTCGTCATCCAGTCCGCGGTGATGGAAGCCGAAAAGGTGGTCACGCCTGAGGTCGCGATCGGCTATGGCGAATTCATCAATGCCATGATCCAGTTCGTGATCGTTGCCTGGGCCCTGTTCCTGGTGATCAAGGCCATGAATCGAGTCAAGAAAAAAGCCGAGGAAGCGCCGGCACCTGCACCAGCGACACCGGACGACGTGCTGTTGCTGCGTGAAATTCGCGATCTGTTAAAGAAGTCCTAGCCTAAGCTCGGATCGGACAGCCCGGCGCCACCGGGCTGTCTTGGAGCTGTCAACGACGCGCGCACGTACTGGCGCAGCGCGACGCGAACATAAGGAACGGATCAGGTGACAGGCACTTTTGCGCTACTCAAAGCCATCACCGAATACGGATTCGTCCGCGGCCAATCGCGCGACCGCTGCTGTCAGTCGTCCGAACAATTCACCGCTGGATTTACTCATCGGTTGCGGGGTCGTGGCAATCGATTGCAGAGCCAACAAAGCAAAGTCCAACGCTGAAGCGCGCAGTTGCGGATCGCCAGTTTCGTCGGCTGCGCGGGCGAATACTGCGCTCAGCGGCGACTTGCCCGTGTCGTACAAACAATCGTCGAAACATGGCTGTGGCATCGAATTTGGAACCCACCCAGGTTCCAGCGCGGTGAGGTTGCCGCCAATGCGAGCGCCGCTGAACGTAAAGCGCACAGTGTTTGGCCACGTTCCCGCCGCGCTGCCGTTGCCAGGCGGCGTCTGCCCGATCGCACGCAGCGCACGGGCAAAACCCTGTTGGGCGGCGCTGGGCGTGACCGCCGGCAACCCCAGGGGTGCGTCCTGCGTGTCGATTTGCAGTCGATGCAATAGGTTGAAGTCGTAGATCGATGCCATCCACAGTTGCGTCGAATAGTAGCTGCCCGGACCACCGATGATGGTCGTGCTGCCAGCGCCCGAAGGTTCCGTAAATCCGAGCAGCTGACCACCCTGTTGCACCAGCGCAAAGTTCTGCGTCAGGAATCGTGCCGTATTACTTCGCCAGTCGTCGAGGAAACTCGCGTCATCGGAGGCAAGGCCGACAAACCGGAAGATCTGATAGAACTGACTCGCAACACGATCATTGACGCCGGCAAATTCGTCGCTGATCGGCGTCGTCGGACTGCAGATCGGCCCGGGCGGTGTACTGCCGCGACCCGGACATAGGTAGCCGCGCATGGTGTTTGCGCCGCGCTGCAAGCGCTCGATCACGGTGCGATCGCCACTCAACCAATAGTAGAGGATCAGGTTTTCGACATAGGCATGCGAACTGTTGAAATCGACTCGGTAACCGCCGTAGCCAGTCGGAAACTGCCCGCAGTAGAAATAGCCGTCACTCGGTGCACAACGCAGCATTTGCGTGTGCAAGGATCGCAACGCCGCCGGGCGAGCCAGGTGATGGATCGGCGCCGGATCTGCGTGGCGCCAGGCAGCGATGACTGCCATCGCCGTTGTGTTGTGATAGTCGGTCCAGGTGGCGCACCAGAATGGATCATCCCAATCGTTGCCCGGCGTCGGGTCCTGGCCTGGACCACAATCGATCTCGTCGCTGAGCACCGGATTGCCCCAGTTCCGCGGATATAAGCCGAAGGTCGTCAAACCCTCCAAACCACGGTCGCGGCGCAACTCGATGGTGCGGTCGATCAAGTCGTCCAGAGCGGTATCGAATCCGGCCAACGCCGGCGGCAAGGTCCCGATCGGAAACTCATCCGTCGCGCGCGATGCGGCAATCCACTCGGCGGTCGGCATCGCTGTCAACGGTGCATTGAGTGCCGGCCAAAGGTCGGCACCCGCTGCCGCGAACGATGTGCCGGGCGCATAAGCGCCGACGCGATAGGTAGCGAAGGCGCCCTGGCGCGCCGCCAGCCAAACGGCATCGTCGGCCAGATCGAGAGCGAGTGCGCCATTTGCGAGTAAACGCAGCGCCTGAGGCTCGTAGTCGGCCATACCACCGATGGTCACACCCAATGCGCCGGCGCTGCCGGAGAGCAACGCCACCGCTCGATCCGCGCGCGCGCCGCTGCGCAGTGGTTGGCCCGGCAGCGCCAGTTCGAAGCGTTGCGGCTGCTGTCGATCGCTGCGCCGCAATTGGCGCAGCATTGCGATATCCCCCGGCGCAACAGAAACGCTCGCTGGCGGGGCCGCTTCGCTGGCCTGCATCGTCAATGTTGTTCCTGCGCCCAGCGTGGGCAGCAACTGCACGCGCCAACGATCCAGTGAAACGGCGTTCAGTCCGTTGCCGCAGTCGAGCTGCTCAACGGCGCAGCGTTGGCCCTCCCAATCGATCCATTCGCGAACGCTGACCGCACCTGAACCGGCGGCAAACTCGAGACGGCGGCCGCCACTGATGCCGCCGTTGCCGACATTCGCGTGGCCATATACACCTTCGACAATGATCGTGGCACTGAGTGCATCAGCGTGTTCGACGATCACGCGTCGCGCCTGACCGAATCCGTTCGCGGCATTCCCATTGATCGTCGAGCTGAATTGACTGCTCGCCAGTGGGGTGAGGATAGGACGCTCGATGCGATCGAAGACGCGCGATAAATCGCTACCCACAACGAACCTCGCGATTCCGGTGTCAACGCGCAGGCCGCTCCCATCCGGCGCCACGGTGACGACCACTTGCGGGGCTGGATTGACGATGCTGCCGTCGGTGCGTAGCGTAAAACTGCGCGTGCCTCCTGCGGGCATGGAGGCCAAGAACCGCACCAACAACCACTGTATTGGCGCACTGTTGTCGTTACGCGGCGCATTCCAACGCGCCAGCACTTGAAAGGCAGCAGGCACCGCAACGCCGTTTTGGTCGACAATCGCCAAGCTGCCGGTGTGAGTCAGCGACAGCGCTCGCGGCAACGGTACGCCGCCGCGCACCAGCTCGTTGCGGTCGACCGCACTCGTGTTGCGCACGCTCAAGCTGATCTGCGCCGGCGTGGGCGGCGGCCATGCTGCCGACGCGTCGGGCGCAGCTGCGAAGAGCAGCAAAAGCGCTCCTGCCAGTGTTGCCATTGCCAAGCTTCGCATATCGCAGTTCTCCGTCAATGGGTGTTATCGACGACGCCTGACCACAAATTTTCTCACCTCACGGTGATTCGAAGCGCGGCCCAATCGGCAGTTAACCGTTCGTGATCGGGCAGTCGACAAGGACGACCAGCGTCGCCGACCACCTGCAGCTGGCCCGCGAGCTGGCGACGTTAGAGGCCGAAAGAGCAGCAGCGGAACGCATGGCTGCGCAGCACGCGCTGCGTTTGGAGACCAATCTGCTGACCTTGGAATTCAACGCCATCAAGCCGCCGCCGTCGCGCTCGGCGGCATTGGCCGAAGCCATCGGCGATGCGGCTGATCAGTTCCTCGACGGTGCCGCCGAAGCCATTGAGGCAGCTGCCTATGCGCTTCCCTTCCTGTTCCTGTTGTTCCCGCTGGCGCTGTTGTGGCGATTGCTCTGGCGATGGGCGACCGGCGCGCGCCGGGGCTGATCGCGCCGAATGGTGTGTCGATTCCGATCCTGTGTTGAGCAAGATCGGAATGCACTTTGTAGACGAACTTCCGAACGACGAGGTGGGCACGATCTGGCGGGGGCGAGTCGCACGGAGCCGAGCTCCGTAAGCTGCGCTGGCGGGCGCGTTCTTGGCCGAACTTCGCACCTTCGGATCGAATTGGACGTCGCCGGCACGCACCTGCAAAGCCTGACTCGAATCGTCTGAGTGCACGGCGAACGCCGCGATGCTGTTCGTGCATTCGGCGCGCGCACGCGCATTGCGAGGGCGCTGCGATGGCGCGAGAAAAACTGCGCATTTCGCTCGTCTGGTACCTGACGGTCTCGGGAGAAAGAACGATGTGCGGATTTCGCTGGCTATGGTTGCTGTTGCCGATGTGGAGCGCACCGGTACCGGCGGCTTTCTTTGTCTGCAATTGCCAGCTTGGTGGGCTGGCCAGCAACGCATTGCTTCGGACGCCGTCATGAGTGTCGCCCTGTGGCTCGCCGCCGCCCTATCGGCAATCAGCTTTCCCGAGACGCCGACTGCGGCGCGTTATGAGATGGTCGAGTCTCTGGGATCGAGCGATGTCTACGCCGCGATGGCAATCAATCCGCAGACCGATCATCCGGTGGTCGCGCTGATCGACACCGCAACACTGAATAGCACCCAGGTGCGCCCGGCGGAGTTATTCCTGCGGCGCTACGATGGTTGGGCCTGGCGCCGCGAAAAGATCGGCACGGTGCAGATGCTCGGCACTGTCGGCGACAGTACCCGCGATATGCGCATCGCTATCAATGCCAGCGGGCGGGTGCATGTGCTGCTGATCGAGCCGCATGGCGCAGGAACGGCGGACGATGTCTTGGTGCACATCGAAGCCATTCCGGGTGCACCTGTGCGGCATGTGCTGGATGTCGGCAACGTTGCGACACCCACGCTGACCATGAACGCGGCAAGCGAGCCGATCGCAGCGTGGATCGATACGGCGCGCAGCGATGGCGTCGGTGTGCTGCGAGTTCAGCAACGAGCGCTCGGCACCTGGTCAGCTGTAGCGCCGTTTGGCGTCACCTCGACAGCATCGCGACCGGCGTTTGCCGTGCAACCCATCGGCACGCTGGCTCACCCCGAATTGGTCTACGCTGAACTCGATTCCAGTTCGCACCAGGTGCGTTGGGCGCGCATCGCGGGATCGCAAGTTGCCGATCAACCGATTGCGACCTTCGTACCGGGCAACGGCGATCGTCTGCAATGGCAATACTTCGCCACGCGGGCCGATGGCAGTTCTGAGATCGCAATCGTCATCGCCCGGCCGCCCCCAAGCATTGGCGCACCGTCGCCGCATATCGTGCAGCGCCGGGTGCGCGTGGCTGGATCAACACAGTTCGTTTGCGCTGGATCATGCGCCCCGATCCTGACTGCGCTCACCGCGCAAGGTCTCGCGCCCAACGCGCTGGCCGTCGGGCCCGGTCAGCAATGGGCGTTGACCTTCAATGATCTTAACCAGCGATACCGTCTCTTTCGCGAAAGACCCGGCGCGACGTTTTCCGAGCTGGCGATCCATTCGCTCGCGAAGGTGCATGACGTTGCTTATGACAGCGAAGGCCAGCTGCATGCGCTGGCGCTGGATTTCAGCAACCATCGAGACCTGGTGTGGGTGCGCGAGTTGCCTCCTTGGGTGATCAGGCAAGGCCCGAGTGGACTTTCTGCCGACAGTGTTCTGGCGTTGACCGAGGATAGTTCTGGAGCACCCATCTTTTATGCGCAGCATGTACCGAACGGCAGCGGCAGCGTGTGGACTGTGGTTGATGGTGGTTTCAGCGAGCGCCCCTTGCCGCCAGCTCTGGATGTCGACGATGCCAGGCTGGACGTCGATTCCCTGGATCGCCCACATCTGGCGCTGAAAAGCGCGAACGGGCAAGTGCACTATGCATTCTGGACCGGCTCCGATTGGAGTATCCAGGCGCTCGGCGGGCCGCTCGCTGATGACTTCGACCTCGCGCTGGGGCCGGACGGTCGGGCCTTTGTCCTGCTGCGCCACGGGGCCCACTCGCGCATATGGACGCAAGGGCTTGCGGCCAACGCGCCGCGTTGGCTCGTCGCCGCGGACGGCCTGACGCGCGTTCGTCTTGCTGCGACCGGCTTTCCTGGATCGTTGTTCGTTGCCGGCCATGATCCGGCGGGCGACGGGACCAGCGGAATCCGGGTACTGCGCATCGACGCCGACTGGCCCTCAGGTGTGCTCACGGAAACGCTGTTGGCGCCGCTGAACGATGCGGGACTTTCGATTTACGGCGCGCAGGTGGTGGCATTGGACGTCGCGCAATTGGACCGCCCGGCCATCGCCTATTCGGTCTCTTTTTCCGGCACCCATCGGCTGGACTATGCCATTTGGGTAAATGGCTCCTGGACTCAGATTGCGGGCGAGATCATCTCGCCCTCTGCTGAGCGCCAAATGCGCGATGCCCAACTCAGGCATGTGCAACGAGGCGGCGCGCAGCCGCGCTTGTTATTTACCTACGATCAAGCCGGAGAACGCCGAATCCGCCTGGCGCAAGCGGACGGAGGCGATATCTGGCAAGCCGAACCGCTCGGCAACGCAGTGCCAGGGCAGCATTTAGCGTTCACGCAGTTTGGCAGTACGCGCCTGGCGTTTGTCGATGCCCAGGGAACACTGGCCATCGCCACGCAATACGGCACACCGAGTGTCGGCAGCCCCTTGGCGCCAACCAATATCCGATCGAGTCAGTTCGTGCTTTGGCTTTGTGTTTGTCAATTGGTGCGTCGCTGCAATCTCATCAGCCTTGAATTTGACCCGGAGCGCGGCAGCGCGCAACCGCCACTACTGGCGAGGCTGCATGGGCGTTTCGAGGCCACGGCTGCCGGACGCTACTACTTCGACTTGTACCATCGCCATGCGGCCGAGATTCTGGGGACCACGTTCGGCTTCACCGAACATTTCGAGGCAAGGCAACGCACCTTCGCCGATCTGTTGCCCGCACTCACCGCTTTCGCCAACGGCGATGGCAGCAGCCACGTGCTCAGCCCGCAGATGCTTGCCAGCGCGCGCACGGTTTGGGAGGGCTGGGCACAGAACGGCTCGCCGGAACTGGCCGCGGTCATCCAATTCGAACTTGAGCGCAGCAACAACTTGCAGGCGTACGCGAACCTGAACTTCGAGCAGTGGTTCCATAGTCTGCAGACTGGCCCCAGCGCGATGCTCGCGGATGGCTTCGAATGAGGCTTGCTTGCGGCTGCCTGTGGATGGTCTGATGTTCGGATGACGCGACGCATCGATGCTCTGCTGAAAGATCTCTGCAAGCCCCTGCGCTCGCTGGTGCGCTCGCGCGTGTCGCCCTCGCTGGGCCTGGATGCGGATGACATCGAGCAGGAAGTGCGCCTTAAGCTGTGGCGTGTTCTGGAACGCGAGAATACGATCGCCCATCCACCGTCTTATTTGCATCGTGCGGTGATGAGCGTGATTGTGGACCACATTCGAAAATTACGGCACGCGCCGCAGCCGTTGCCGGACGGGTACTCCGTTCCGGACAACGCCGATACGCAAACGCGGTCTGCCGAGTTGGGCGCGCATATCGCCGGCGCGTTGGCACAACTGCCAGAACGTCGGCAGCGCCCTGTGGCCTTGCATTTGCAGGGCTTCGATTTGGCGCAAATTGCGGTCATGGAAGGCCTGAGCGAGGCGACGGTGCGCAATTTGGTGTATCGCGGATTAGATGAGCTCAAAGCCAGCTTGATGCGTTGTGGGGTGAGTTATGAGTGATGCCTTGAGGAAGGCCTATCAGCAGCATGCAGTGGCTTGCCCGCGCGGTGGCGAAGGCTGTCCCAGCGCCGAGGGCATCGCCGCCGCGATGCGCGGCGCTGGGGACGCCGATACGCTGCAGGCGCTGGCGACCTGCACGCGCTGCGCGGCGATAGCGCAAATCGAGGTTGGCTTGCAGGCCGGACGCGAGCCGGCTGCTGTGATTCTCCGGCGTGGACGCATCTCTCCGCTGTGGGCCGTGGCCGCGAGCCTGCTGCTCGCGGTTGGCGCGGGTTGGGTGGTATCCGTGATGCGACCGCAAGCAGCCGACGAGGTGCTGCGCGGCAGTGCCGGAGCGCTACACCCGCAGATCGGCAGCGAGCTTAGCGGCGCGCCAAACGAGTTTCGATGGATGGTTCCAGCCGGCGCGATTTGCCGTGTCGACGTACGTCGCCCAACGGGCGAACGCGTCTGGCGCAGCGACGGCGTACGCGGAGGCACCGCGGCTTTCGATGGCGCGCTGCCCGCCGGCACCTACTTATGGACCGTGCGCTGCGCTGCCGACGAGTTGGGCCCTTTCCATTTTCGCGTGCGTTGAACGATGCGCATGGCCAGACCAATCGGACTCTTGCTGTGGGCATGGGCGATCGCCGCCGCGCCGCTCTTTGCGATGAGCCTTGAGGAAGTCGAACAACTCAGCGAACGACGTCGCCTTGGCGAGGCAGAGGCCAGGCTGGAATCGCTGCGCGGAAAAGCCGATCCGGCGGCGATCGATTTGGAAGCGGCACGCATCGTACTGCGGCGCGGACAGCATGTGTTGGCCGAACAGCGCATGCTGCAGTGGTTCGACGACTACGGCGCGAGCTTGTCCGAATCTGCGCCATTGAAGGAACGCGCCATCATCGTACTGGCGCAATCGCGATTCGAGCAAGGCGACCTGCGGCAAGCAGAAGCTGCATTGCTCAGTGTGCATTCCCAACACGCGTCGATTAACGCCGAACGCGCCTACGCGCTCGCCGCCGTCTATATGGCGATGGGTCGCGCCGACCGCGCACGCGAGCAGTTGCTACCAGCACTTGACCTCCTTGGCTCGAAGGTGCCGCTGCTGCGCGCCCAGCTGCTCAGTTATCTCGCGTACGCAGAAATTGTTCGCGGAGAGGTAGACGCAGCCGAACGAGCGACCGAAGAAACGCTGCTGTTGCGCCAACAACACGCGCCCAACAGTGTCGCGGAAGGGATCGCGCATTTCTTTCTGGGACTGGTGCAAGAGGCACGAGGGCAACGCCGGGCAGCGGAGCGCTCGTGGATGACGGCGATCGAGCGCCTGGAGACCGAACGCACGCGACAAAGCGACGACGGCGACATTCAGTCGCAGTGGGCCGCGCAATTCGCGTTCTTCTATCGCACGGCCATCGTACGCGCTGCCGAACGCGGCGATCTGGCGGCGGCGCTGGCCCTGGCGCAGCGCATGCGCGGCGCGCCTCAGGAAACACCTGATTTGGATGAGCACAGCCTGTTGTTGACCTATGTGGTGCACGACCGCCGCACTCTGTTGTTGTCGTCGTTTCGCGGCGAACTGCGCGTTGCGGACATCGGATTGACGGACACCGATCTGCAAGAGGCCGTGGAGTCCACGTTGCTGCTGATTGCTGCGCGCGAACACGCCGATCGCGGTGCACTGGAGATGCGCCTGGCGGCACTTTATCGGCAACTGGTGGCGCCGGGCTGGCGCCCGGGCGCGCGGCGCGTGCTGATACAAAGCGACGGCCCGCTGCACGCACTGCCATTCGCGGCACTGATTGTGGACTCGGACTCAGGCCGCTATTTGATCGAGGACGCGGCGCTGCTGCGCGCAGATCGTGTGCAGATGAAAGAGATGTCGAGCGCGGTTGACTCGAACCCGCTGTGGATCGTTGGCGACCCCGGCGTGGCGGCTGGCGCGTTGCAGCGCAACGGCGGCCGCTTGGGCGGCGCTGCGAGGGAGGCGCAGGACATCGCCGCGCTGTACCCGCAGGCGACGCTGTTGCTCGGCGCTGACGCCCAAGAGGCGGCGTTGCAGGCGCTGCCGGCGAACGCCGATCTGCACATTGCCGCGCACATGCTGCGTCATCCGCTGGACGACAAACGCAGCATGATTGCTTTGGCGCCCGGCCACGGCGAGGATGGCTGGCTGCACGATGACGAGGTTGCCCGTTACGCAGGTCGGCGGGCGCTTGTGGTGCTGAGCGGCTGCGCCAGCCAACGTGGCAGCGCTGCCAGCGAACGGCCGCTGAGTATGTCGCGCGCCTGGCACCGCGCCGGCGCGCAACATGTGCTTGCAACCCTGTGGCCAGTGCCGGACGCTGCCACGGCGCGCACGATGGTTGCTTTTCATCGCGCCCGACTCGAGCACGGCGACGTCGCTCTGGCATTGGCCCAGGCACAACGACAATGGCTGACCGAGCATCGCAAACCCAGTATTGCAACCCGCGTGCGCTCCTGGTGGCAACGCAGCGACTCAGAGGCGATGACCCTGCCGTTTTATTGGGCTGCGGCGGTGGTCAGTCACTAGCGAAGCCTCGCTAGAGTCCTTGACGGAGACTGATCTCGACAAATGAGTCAAATTTTCTACGAAGCGGCTTCGGCTGTTGAAGCCCCCTTGAGTACAAGGGGGCGATTGAGCGCGCAGCGCTCAATGGGGGTTTAGGCAAGTACGGTGTCTGGCGAAGCCAACAACGCTCGGCGGTCTGAGGCGAAGCCTCGCTAGAGGCGATGGCCCGGTCAGGGCAGATCAAGCGGCGAGGCGCAGCGCTTGAGCACGGTGACGTCGGCGCAGCGCTCGTTTGCCAACGCGGTTTCGCACGCGACGAATGCGTTGACGGGTGAAGTGCAAACTCGCTGCCAGGCTCCACCAGAACCACGGGCTGGCGGCGATGCCCAAAATCGCTGTGCCCGGCAACAAAGGTAGCGATGCGCCGATGAGCAGCCAGATGCAGATGGATTTGTCATTCAGGTTCATATAGGTCTCCGATCGCGGTGGGCAGGTCTCTGGTGTGGTGTCCCAAAAGTCACTGGAAGAAATTTCTGATGGACTTCGGCCCGCAGCGTTCGGCTCGAAAGACGCGGAAATTCCGATTGGTTTTGAGACACCGCATCAGGCTCCAGCCGGCCCGTCTCAGATCGTGAGACACACAATCGCAGTTAAACCTGGAAAACGACGCAAGAAGAATTCAGAAGCAATTCAGGGCTCGCGCTCAGAATCACTCGTGGCGTCCCGCCCATCACTTGGAACTACAAATATGCGTTGGCTCAAAGGCATTGCGGCTTCGTTGATCGCTCTGGCGGGTTCGGCTTCTGCATTCACGCCCGAGAACGGCACCTGGTGGAATCCGAATGAGCCCGGCCGCGGCTTCATGATGGAGATTCAGGATAACTTTCTATTTTTCGCTGGCTTTGCTTTTGCGCAAAATGGCGCGCCCCTGTGGCTGACCGCGCAAGGCACAATGAACGGCAATGCGCGCTTTGTCGGCACGCTCTCGACCTTCAGCAACGGCCAGTGTCTGGGTTGCCCCTATCGCCCGGCCAACACGCAAGTCGGCGCAGGTGGCCCGATCGAGATCATCTTCGATACCGAAATCACCGGTCGCATGACCTGGGGCGGGCAGACGATTCCCATCGAACGCTTCGACTACTACCTCACGCGGACCACGGGCGATAACAAGACCGAAATGATGCTGGGCGAGTGGCAGGCAACAATCGACTTTTCTGCGAACACCAGCGTCGGCTACCCGTACTATGGCGACGTCATCGTGTTCGATCGCGTTGATCGTTCACCCAATCCCGATGTATTCGATGGTTGCCGAGCCAACAACTCGCTTGACGGTCGTTGTACACAGAGCGCCATTGCCAATCACGATGCGTCCGGCTTCTACCAGGCCAGTACACGCGAACACTTCCTGGTGGTGAACGACAGCCCCAGCAACTTCGCCTACTACGTGGTGCGGACCGGCACCTATCAATTCGACGGCATCATGAAGGTATGTCCGAAGAGCCTGAGCAATGCCATTACCCAGTGCCTGCAGTCGTCCAGCTACCGCGCATACCCCGTGCGCGGCCATCGAACCGCTTCGCGCAACTTTGTGACCACCGGCAGTGGTCCGAACAGCAGTGAAAAAGTGGCACGGCGCCAGTCGATCTCGGACACCTTAGGCAACGTCAGCGATGGCATGGACAACGCGGCTGTCAAAGCGCGTTATGGCATCGATCTGGACACGCTTCCGGTGGCGGAATTGATGATCATCAGCGAACGCGTGCGCGATTGACGTGGATTCTGACAGCAGCGGTTCGCGCCTGAAGTGTGCGAACCGCTTGCACGCCCCACCAGGATCGACGTAGGCTCGCGGTCTTTGTTGTCGAGACTGGTCCGTTCATGCGTTTTACTCATGTTGCCATCGCCGCCATTGCGCACGTCGATGCGCCGAACCGCCTTTCATCGGCGGATATCATGGCGCGTCTTTCGCCTTCTATTGAAAGGTTAGGCCTGCGCTCCGACTTACTCGAGGGTGTTGCCGGCATTGCAGCGCGCCGTCAATGGGACCCCGGTACCGCCCCGTCCGATGCGGCCGCGAAAGCCGCAGAAAAAGTACTCGCCGAATCGGGCGTGCCGCGCGACAAGGTCGGTATTCTGGTCAACACCTCAGTTTGCCGCGACTTCTTGGAGCCGAGCACGGCCAGCATCGTGGCCGGCAAACTGGGACTGCCGGAGGCCTGTCAGAACTTCGACGTCGGCAACGCCTGCCTTGCGTTTTTGAATGGCATGGACATCGCAGCGCACATGATCGAACGCGGCGATATCGAATACGCTCTGATTGTCGATGGGGAATGTAGCCGCACGATCATCGAGAAGACCATTCAACGCCTGAGCGCGCCGGACATCAGCGCCGAGCAGTTCCGCGACGAATTCGCCTCGCTCACTTTGGGCTCGGGTGGTGTGGCGATGTTACTCGCCAACGCCGACCTTTGTCCGGATGGGCATCGGTACCTGGGCAGCGTCTCGCGCTCCGCAACGCAGTTTTCGCGCCTGTGCGCGGGCAATATCGACCGTATGGTCACCGATACCAAGACCCTGCTGGTCGAGGGCCTGAAGCTCGCCGGCAAGACCTTCCTCGTTGCACGCCAGATGTTCGGCTGGGCCGTTGGCGAGATCGATGAGTTCGTGATTCACCAGGTGAGCCGCGTGCATACCGAAGAGCTGGTGAAGATGCTCGGCATCGATCCGCGTAAGGTACTGACGATTTTTCCTGAGTTCGGCAACATAGGGCCGGCATCGCTGCCGACGGCTTTGAGCAAGCTCAAGGAGACCGGTCGCGTCCGCAAAGGACAGCGTGTTGCGCTGCTCGGCATCGGCTCAGGCCTCAATTGCTCGATGGCCGAAGTGGTCTGGTGATCCATTGTGGTGTCGATGAATTCGACGCCTCGGCAACGACTTGACCAGTTCGCCGTCGAGCTTCGCGGCGGGCGCATCGACGCCGCGTTCGCCATTCTTGATGCGTTGATCGAAGAGTACCCGAATCAGGCGCCGCTCTATTGGCAGCGGGCACGGGCGTTGCGGGCGATTGGCCGCCTGGATGAAGCGCTGATGGCGGTCCAGTCCGTCATCGACCGCAAGAATGACTTTGCCCCCGCTTTCATGCTGCGGGCCGAGTTGCAAAACGGCGGCGCGAGCGCCGAAAACGACTTGCGACGCGCGATCGCCCTCGATCCAAAGCTGGCGCAGGCGAGCGTGCTCTACGCTCGGCTGCTCATCGGCAAGGAACGCCTGACCGAAGCCGAACAAGCCATCGCCACAGCTTTGAATCGCCATCCCGATTGCGCGCCGTTATACGTCGAGCGTGCGCATGTTCATGCCGCTCGCGCAGCACTTGGGTTCGGAGACCAAATCGCGGCGGGCGATGACATCATCGCGCTCACCAGCGGCCACCGGGTGTCGCGCACGGCGCTCCAAGCCGCGGCGGCCGACTTTCGCCATGCGCTGGCGTTGAACGACTTACCGGCGGTGCGCATTGAGCTGGCGCGCGTGTTGCATCAACTCGGCGAGTTCGAAGCGGCCCGTGAGGAACTGTGCACTGCCGAGTTGGCGTTGCCTCAGGGTGATCCGATGCGCGCGAAGGTTGCCGAAATGCTCGCCGATGCAGACGACGACGGGCGGGGCGAACAAGCGCGTTTGGCCGCGCAGTTTGCAGCGCTGACCACCGACCGTGCGGTGCCGATCGCACCGCCGGCGACCAGAACGATGACGATAAGCGAACTGCATGCGCGCCTCGCGCCGACCAGTGGCATCGGCGTGAGTGCCCGCGAGATGGCGCTCGATCTTTATCGTCTGGCCTATCCCGCACCACTGGCATTGAAGCCAACCGAACCCGGACGATTCCCCCAGTTCATGCGCGAGTACGCGCAAAGCACTGCGGCGACATTGACTGCGCATGGCTTTCGCCATTTGATCGATGTCGAAGCCGTCTCGCTCCGCGAGCTTTTGAGCCAGCCGACTCTGTTGCGCTATTTCGTCAGCGCCGACGGCATTACCGTGGCATCCAGTTACCGCACGGAGGCGCGCCGACCGAGCTTCTGGCGGTATTGGCTACTGCGCTTGCGGAAGAAGTGGCTTCGTCCAGCCGTGGTTTGCCTTGGAACCCAGTTTGACAATGGCGGCACACTGATCACCATGAACGCCGACGGCACCGACGCCTTCAGCTATCGCTGGGCAGCGGATGTTCTGAAACTGCCGTCACAGAGCTCCGCGCCATTCCTGGTCGCCAAACATCGGGAACGAATCGAGCGCTATCGCCGCGAACATCCGAACGCGACGGCGCAGCGTGTCGACAACTTCGACAAGATTGTCGTCCTGGAGCAGCGATTGGCGGATCAAAATGCCGCACATCGGCGCAGGATCGGCTGGGTCGACGATGTCGAATTGCGACAGATGCTCGGTCAACGGTACGAGCAGTTACGGCCCGTGGTTCTGACGGAGTTGCAGGCCATGAAGCGCATTGTCAATGCCAGCTGAATCCGCCCTGTTGCCAATCGCCATCGCGATGATCACGTTTCCCATGTTCTGGCTCGGGGTAGTACGACTGTTGGCCTTTTGCGCCGGTTGGCCGCGGCTTGCCGAATACGCATCGACAACGGTCCCGAGCAGCGTGGAGCGTGGCATTTCGGGCAAAGTCGGCTGGGTCGGTTACAACCATGTGCTCAGGGTGGCAAAAACCCAGCGCGGTCTTTTTCTCGCGATAAACCCGTTGTTCCGGTTTGGGCATCAGCCACTGCTCATCCCGTGGACCAAAATCCGCTCGGAGAACTTTCGCTGGTGGGGAACGGGATATGTACGCCTGACGATTCGCAGCCAAAAGGGAGAAGTTCGCATTTGCCTGCCGGAACGATTTGCGCCCTGAGCGTCAATTCACCGCTTCGTCGTGATCGAACATCAGATTTTCGAGCCAGGCGTAGGCGGCCTCCTGATCCGGCTGATTGAACAGCACCATCAGGATGATCCACTTCAGCTCTTCGACATCAACCTCCCCGACATCCAGGGCGAGCACGCGTTCCAGCACAAGTTCGCGCTGCGCAGGGTCAAGCACCCCCTGCCGCCCAAGGAACATCAAGAATCCTTGCGCCTCAACATCGAGTTTTTCAGCTTCTTCGCGAGCCAGAACGCGAATCGGCCCATCCAGCGCGCCGGGCTCAAGCGACGGGCGCGCATTCGCCAGGCCATCGAGCCAGTTGAAGGCTTTGTGGATTTCCTGCGGAGAAAAGCCGGCGTCGAGGAGAGAAGACTGAAGGCCGTCCCGATCGTCGTCGGGGTCGCCAATCATCATGTTTTCGAAGAGATAGAGCAGAACGTTCAGTACGTTTTCTTTCATCACCCTCATCCAATGGCGCGGCTGTAGCTGCCGCCAGCGTTGAGAATCACTTCCCCAGCCAACTCCATTTGCAACAGCATGGATGAAAGCACAGGTATGGTCAATGAAGTGCGTTCGGCGAGCGCGTCGATACTGACCGGATCGAATCCGAGAGCCGCGCGAACACTGGCGTATTCGGGATCTTCCGAACCCGTCCTGTCGCTGCCTCGACGCTCGATGAGATGGCTTGTGCGCAGTTGCCAGTCGCGCACATACGGCGACAGCTCATCCATCACTTCCTGCGCAGTTTCAACCAGTTTTGCGCCATCTCGAATCAACTGGTGGCAGCCTTTGGCCAGAGGATTGTGGATAGAGCCAGGTATGGCAAAAACCTCTCGACCCTGTTCCGTCGCTCGACGCGCCGTGATCAGCGAACCGCTGCCCAAACTGGCCTCTACCACCAGCGTGCCCATCGATAGACCGCTGATGATTCGATTGCGCCGCGGGAAGTGTGTCTTGCGCGCGGCAGTGCCTGGCGGAAACTCGCTAACCCAGGCTCCCTTGCTCAAAATCGCCTCTGCCAGCGGCGAATTGCTTGCCGGATAGACTTGATCGATGCCGGTACCGAACACCGCTATCGTCGATCCATAGCTCAAGGCGCCCTGATGGGCCGCCGTATCGATACCGGCTGCCAAACCGCTGACCACACAAAAACCACGCTGCGCAAAACTGGCGGCGAAGTCTCTGGCGGTCGCCAATCCGCCAGCAGAGGCATGCCGCGATCCGACGATCGCCAACTGGGGAAGCGCCAGCACGTCCCGGTTGCCGCGCACGAACAACAACAACGGTGCGCCGTTGGTGGCTTTCAAGAGCTCCGGATAGTCGGCATCGGCGATGGTCAGCACCGACGCTCCGTGCGCCTGGACCCAGCGAAAGTCGCCCTGCGCGGCAAGCGCGGCCGCCGCATGTTTGCCCGGACCTATCTTGCTGAGCGCCAAACGAAAAGCGGCGATGTGAACATCGCCGCCGGCCGCTTCAATGAGTTGTGTGGCGCCGACCGACCCCGTGCCGCAAGCGCGGTACAGGGTCAGCCAATCGAGCAGTGACACGTCAGAACTGTTGCGTCGGTTCGCGCAACCGCGCGCCCAGGAAAACCGGACGCACGCCATTCATCACCAAACCGTAGCTGACCCGATCGAACGTTCGGAAGATCATGACGTGACCGATGAACTCCTCCGGCAGATCGACCATTTTGTCGCGCGGGTTGAACAGCTCGCGGAAGCTGCCGTCCGGGTAGGCTACTTCGTCTTGAACGCGTTCGCCCGGTTGGTAGATCGAATATATCTCGCCCACTTCGAGTCCATCGACTTCTCCCTTGGAGATCACGATGACTTCGTAAGGCCCGGACACTTCGGTTTCGTCCGTTGTGCCGATGACAAAGGCGTCTTCCGGCACCGATTTTGGCGGACGTGGATAGAAGTTCAGATCGAATGGCGATTCATTCAGCGGCACCAGAAGATCGCCATCGCGAATCTCCATGTCGCTGTAGGTCACGAACAAAGTGGACGGATCGCCCACGCGCGATACGGAGGCCACGGCAAACTCAAGCAATTCGTAACCCAGCACATCGCCACCCGCCACCCACTCGCGCAAACTCCAATGCCACTGATCCGACAAGGACCATGGCGCGGCTTTGACCCGGCGTTCATCGCGGTTCCACAGCCAGCCCTTGGGAACGTCGGTGTAACGGACTGTCGGTCGCGCGATGGCGAACTTCTGGCCCATGGGCGTGTTCGGATCCAGCTGGCGCACGTACACCAGGTTCCGGTCGGACGCGATGACACGATTCTCCTCGACAGCCATCACATAGGGCGCCGATTTGAACTCCTCCTCGGTCAGCAGGTGCGGCTTGGACAGGAATCCGCGAACCGCCGCCAGGGGCAAGGGCGGGATCGGATTGGATTCGCCTTCATCGCGCATCTTGGGTCCGACGTCTGGAGCCGGCAGTTCGGCGTTCACCAGCAACTGCGGCTTGCCATCAATGTACACCAGGCTGATGACGTCCCCTGGGTAGATCAGATGCGGATTTTCGATCTGCGGATTCGCCTGCCAAATTTCCGGCCAGTACCACGGGTTCTTCAAGAACATCCCCGAAATGTCCCAGAGCGTATCGCCCCGTTTCACCACGTAGGTGTCAGGGTGATCCGAACGAACTTCGGGGCCTGCAGCGTAAACTGAGGCAGCGAAAGCGATTGCGGCAACAACTGAAAGTGCTTTTTTAAGCATGGCAGCCATCTGCCTGATTCCCAAGGGCTTGATGAGTGTAGCGGAAGATTGACTCGGTGCAAATGCACATTGGCGATGATTTCTTCAAATGCGTGAAAAAAGTCCGGATGATAGGGGCTTGTTCAGGAGGGCAGCCGATGTCCGACGACGCCTTTGTTGAGTACGTCAAAGAACTATTCTCCGAATTCGGCCCGATTCGTGCTCGAAAGATGTTTGGCGGCTTTGGCATCTACTTTGAGGATCGCATGCTGGGCCTGATCGCCGATTCGCTCTTATACCTGAAGGTGGACGCACAAACGCGGCCTCAGTTCGAACGCGAGGGTTGCCGTCCTTTCGTTTACCTCGGCAAACACAAGCCAATCACCATGAGTTACTACACGGCACCAGACGACGCGATGGACGCACCTGCGAGATTTGCGCCGTGGGCGCGGCTCGCCAACGCGGCTGCGCTGCGAGCGAAACGCTGACCGGGGCTCTTGCGGTCTGATCCATGGCGAAAGTCGACATTATCGATCGACAACGAACACGTTGCGCACCCAGCGGGTCTCGCCCTGCCCCATCGACACAGCATCGAAGCGCTGCGGCGAAAGGCGCCAGTGCGGGTGCTTTTGCACGAATTGAGCCGCAGCGATCAGGATGCGTTTGCGCTTGCGCGCATCGATGCTGGCGATGCCGTCGCCGAAGCTAAGGTTGCCTCGGTATCGCACCTCGACAAAAACCAGCACGTCGCCATCGCGCATCACCAGATCGATTTCGCCCTCGCGGGTGGCGAAGTTGCGTGCGACCAACACCAGTCCAGCGGCCTTCAGCTCGGTCAATGCGGCAAGTTCCGCACGGTTTCCTCGCAATCGTGTCAACCAGCGGGACAACGAGGACAAGCCGCACCCAGCTAGTCAATCTTGCGCGGGCTCGCTCCAACATAACGCGCCCAGGCAGGTTCGCGGCGGATGCGCCCGTTCGGATCGGCGCTGAGCGCCCCGGTGGCGCCAATCACCGGCCGCCCTGGATTGCGCTCCAACCACTCCAAATGGGGCAGCAGCCGATACGCGTCAATGCCAAAAGCGAATAAGCGTGCAGCAGGACCCGAGGCATTGCGCAAGCTGACCAACTGTGCCCGTGTCGGAATATTGGTCGCATCGGTGATGCCGAGTATCCACGGCACTTCCGCAAATTCCACGCCATCCAGCTCGCTGTCGGCGGCGCTGTTGCTGCCACCGTAAATGGCACTGGTGGCGATGATCGGATAGCGCGTCGCTTCAGCGTTTCGCAGTTGCGGCAGCAGAACACGCGCCTGCGCATTTCTCGCAAACAAGAACAATGCGTCGACATCGCTGCGCGGCGTTGGCTCCATTTTCAAGTCGATCCCGAGCAGCCCGCGCAAAAATTGGGCACGCCCCTGACTTTGCTCCAAACCGACAAGGCTGCGGATGGTGCGGCTTTGGTCGGAGGCGGCGGCATCGTAGGTGGCAATGCCGGAGATTTTGCCGCCCTGGCCGCGCATGCGTTCGCCGAATGCATCCGCCGCACGCTTGCCGACATCATCGTCAGGTACCAGCACCAACGCGCGGCGCAAACCACGCGCGAGCAGCCGATCAGCGGCAGCGGCCGCTTCTTCTTCAGGCAGCAAAGCGAACTGCAAGCTTCCTGGCGGCGGCAGTGCCGGTGCGTCAGCGTAATTCAGCGCCAACGTAGGCACACGCGGCACATCGCTCTGAAACAGCGCTGTGACCGCCTCCCGCGAGAGCGGACCAAGTACCCGTTCTGCGCCGGCATCGATTGCCGCACGATAAGCTGCCAGCGCCTCCTCGGCCGTTCCGCCCGCGTCATAAACGGTAATCGCCGCGCGCTCACCGCGTTCGGCGAAGTGGGCCGCAAACACGCCCTCGCGGAGCGCCGCCGCCGCCGCTGCGAGCGGGCCTTTACTCGGCAACAGTAGTGCCACGCGAGCGTAAGCGCCTCGTTCGATATGGTCGAGTACGATCGGCGCAACGCCGGGCTCGATGGGGCGCGATGTCGCGATATCGCTGGCATATCCCTCGCTGCCACGTGCCTGCGCCTGGGCGCGAGCGCCGGCAAGCAACCAGGTGTATAGCGGGTCGTCGCGCTGAGCCGAGCGCAACCTGGCGGTCAATTCCGCTTCGGGAATGGTGCCCACCAGACGCTGGATCTCCGCTGCGTTCGCGCTGCGATCCGACTCGTCTTGCAGCAGACCATCCAGCACGGCGCGATCACCGATCGCGGCCAGCGTCTGGCCTTGCGCCTCTTTTGCGCGGGCCCGAAGTTCATAAAAACGCGGTCCGAAATCGGCCGGTATGCCGCTGGGTGGTTCAATCAGCAACGCATCCGCAGACACCGCGTCGCCGCGACCAAGCGCCAGCTCAGCCTCGATCAAATCCACTCGAAAGGCGTCCTCGGCTGGCAGTTTGGCGCGATCGATATCGCCCAGCAGATCTTGCATCGCCGCTTGATCGCCTTCCTCCCGATACGCCTCGGCGGCGCGCAATCGGTAACGCGAACGCTGAGAGCGATCGCTCCTGGCCAGCGTCAGGTAGGCATTTGCAGCGCCCCGGAAGTCACCCTGCAACATTAACGTCTGAGCGTCCATTTCGCTGAACTGCGCCGCTGGCTTGCGCGGCACGGTTTGGCAAGCGGCCGTCAGCAGCACAAGTACGACGACTAAAGCGCGCGACAATAAGGGCATGGGTCGCTATCGTGTCTGGAGAGTCGCGCTGATCATAAACGCCCTGACCTATGAATGGCTGCCTATATATCGTCGCGACACCGATCGGCCATCTGGCGGACTTATCGCAGCGTGCCATCGATACGCTGCGCGGCGTCGACGCGATTTTGGCGGAAGACACGCGGCAGAGCGCGGTACTACTGCGTGCTCACGGCATCGAAACACGCTGCGAGGCCGTACACGAACACAACGAGACGGCACTGGCAGCTCGAATTGTGGAACGGTTGCAGAACGGTGCGTCCCTTGCGCTGATCTCCGATGCCGGCACGCCACTGATCAGTGACCCGGGCTATCGGCTTGTCGCCGCAGCACGTGCCGCCGGGATTCAGGTGAGTCCGATACCGGGCGCGTGCGCGCTGATCGCCGCACTTTCTGCGTCCGGTCTGCCGACGGATCGATTCTGTTTCGAAGGATTTTTGCCAGCAAAATCGGGCGAGCGTCGGGCGGCGCTGCTGGCGCTGAAGAACGAACCTCGCACGCTGGTGTTCTACGAGTCGCCGCACCGCCTTGTTGAGACACTCGCCGATGCGGTCGATGCGCTGGGCGCAGATCGCAGCGCAACACTGGCCCGCGAACTCACCAAACGCTTTGAGACCATCCTCACGCTGCCACTCGGAGAACTGGCTGACCGTGTTGCACGCGACGCCGATCAACAGCGCGGCGAGTGCGTCTTGATCATGGCCGGCGCCACGCGTCGCGACAGCGAGGCGCTCGCGCTTGGACAACGACTTTATGCGGAACTCATCAAAGAATTGCCGCCATCGCGCGCCGCGAAGGTCGCTGCGCAATTCGCAGGCGTCGCCAAGAGGTCGCTCTATGGCGGCGAAACCTCCGACTGAGGTCTGGCCGCGCTTGAAAAGAACTTGATCTGAACTCGGCAATCTATCGCCATCAACGATGGAGAAGGTTCATGATCGATGTCCGCGCCGCCCGCTGGCGCACCGCCATCTGGTTGACCCTGATCGGTTGCGCCGCACTTTGGTTGTTGTTGGCACCGCAATGGCGCACGGTCGATACATGGCGCGATGTGTTGGTCGGTTGGGGGCCTTGGTTTTGGCTGGGCGCCATTGCTTTGCAGTTGGGGTTCGCGCTGCTGATGATTCCAACGCTGCCAGTCGTGGCCGCGATGGCAATGCTGTTACCGGCACCCACAGCGCTGGCCCTGGCGATGCTCGGCGTGCTGACGTCGGCCTTGTTGATTTACGGCGCGGCCCATGGCACGGGATTGACTGCGGTCGTCGCGTCCGTAGAACGCGCGGGCCCGCTTCGCCACTGGATCGAACGGCGCGGCGGCGTTGCCTTGGCGCTGTGGTGTGTGACACCGTTCCTGCCCAGCGATGCCGGGTGTTATATCGCGGCAAGTGCGCGCATGCCGCTATCTCACTATCTGCTGGCGGTGTTGAGCGGCGAGCTGGTGTTATGTTCTTCCGTTGTATTCGGCATCGCGACCCTCGCATGAACGCGCTACGCATCCTGGTGATCGAAGATCAGTTCGCCCTTCGCCAACAGTTGGCCAGCGTATTCGAGGACGCCGGATGGGTGGCGGACTTTGCGGCCGAAGGCGCGCAGGGCGTGCAACTCGCGCTAGCGACGCCGCCCGATGTGCTGGTTCTCGATATCGGCCTGCCTGGATTGGATGGCTTAGGTGTGTGCGCGCGCCTTCGCGCCGAAGCGGATCGCCATATTCCGATCCTGATGTTGACCGCGCGCGACACGCTCGACGACAAGCTGCGTGGCTTTGCCGCTGGCGCCGATGACTATCTGATCAAGCCGTTTGCCAATGCCGAATTGTTGGTGCGATGTACCGCGCTTTCGCAGCGACACCGGACCGGGCAGAGCCACATATTGCATATCGGTTCGCTGCGCCTGGATCGGCGCTCGCAGCACATTGAGCGTGATGGGCGCGCTCTAAAACTGCCCAATCGGGCGCGCACCATCCTGCTGGCATTGATGGATGCATGGCCCAGGGCGGTGAGCCGTAGCGAGCTGATCGACCGCCTTTGGCCCCACGAAGTGCCCCCCTCCGATCCGCTGCGTTCGCACTTGTACGTTCTTCGTCAGGCGTTGGATGGCGCAGACGACAAGCCAATGTTGGTGACGGTCCATGGTGTGGGTTTTCGCCTGGATGGTACGGCCTGATGACAATCTGGCCGCGACGACTGCGCACACGCCTGATGCTGGCGATGAGTGTGTTTGCGTTGGCTGTCACCGCGCTTTACTCACTGTACGCGCTGGCGTTCGCTTACACGGTGGAGGACAAATTCATCGAGCGCACGCTTGCGGACGAAGCGCAGATGTTGCGTCTACAGGCGCAACGGGGCGAGGCTTTGCGGCCGCGCCTCGCCCGCCTCTACGCGGAATTTCACGAGCTGCCAGCCGACGTTCGCCGTACGCTGGAGGTCGAGAGTCAACGCACCGAAATCGTCGGCGACGCGGGGCGCCACTACCACCTGATGCAAATCGACTTGCCGGATCGCCGCTACTGGCTGGTGGCAGAGGTCAGCAATCAGCTCATATTCCGCGGCATGCGCGGCACGGTAGCCGAGATCCTGGTCTGGTCCATGCTCGCTGCGCTGCTCATGGCAATCGCGATCGGATACGTCATTGCCTCGGCCACGACTGGTCGGGTGGAACGCCTGGCCCGGCGACTCGACTCGCTGCAACCCGAGGCACTCGATCGCTCATCGATCGAAGCCGAAGCAGCCGATGAAGTGGCGGTCCTGGAACACGGCGTGGCGCAAATGCTGGCGCGAATATCGCGATTCGTCGAACGCGAGCAGACATTTGCGCGTGACGTGAGCCATGAGTTGCGCACCCCGCTTTGCGTGATTCTGAGCGCCAGCGAACAGTTGGCGCATAGCCGCGCGCCGGAAGATCGGCAGCGCGCCGAGTCGATCCTGGCGGCAGCGCAGCAGATGTCGCGAACCTTGGCCTCGTTGTTGACGTTGGCGCGTAGCGATGACGCAACCGCCGCAACACCGACTCGCCTGCTGCCGGCCATCGAACGCGCGATCCTCGAACAAGCCGCATTGCTCGATCAGACGCGTGCGTCGATTCAACTTGACATTGATCGCGATGTCCAGATCGGACTGCGTGAAGAGTTGCTGGATGTGGTGCTCCGCAATCTGATCGCCAACGCCATCGCGCATTCAGCCCAGGGCCAGATCCGGATGTTCGTCAGCGATGGCCGATTTTACATCAGCAATCCGAGCGAACACGCCGTCGATGCCGAACATTTCGTGGCGTTCAACAAAGGCGAGAGAAGCGCCGGTGTCGGACTGGGCCTGAATATCCTCAAGCGTCTGGACCAACGATTCGGACTTGGCCTCGCGTTCGTCTATGAACACGAGAGTCAACGTGTTGTGGCGTCGGTGCCGGTGTTGCCCCCGGCAACCGGTAGAAGTTCGACTTGAACCTGAGCCGTCGGCGCGCGAAGATCTTCACTGGTTCCTGCCGGTCGCCTGGATGACTTCCTTTCGCTTTATGGCCATCGTTGCGGGTTTGTCACCAGCGGCCTGCGCGGCGCTGGATTCCCTGCGGCCTGCCCCGCCATCCAGCGATGCACCAACGCCGTTTGCCATCGAACATGTGCAGACGCACATCGACCTGCACCCAGGTACGCGACGACTGACATTGCTCAATCTGCACGGCGATGTGCGTCTGCGGGTGAACAATCAGCGTGTGCTTGGCCTGTACGCCATCGTCCAGCACATCGGCGAAACGCCCCTTCAGGGGACGATCGATGCCTTCGAAAACGACGGCCAGATACATCTGAATGTGCGATACCCAGACGAACAGCGCTTGATCGCCGGCAGCGATCACCGCTATGGCCGTATCGACCTGGCGGTTTTCGTGCCGTCCGATTTTTCAATCGATGTCCGCACCCGCGACGGAATGCTGCAGGCTCGTGGCATTGGCGGGGCCGCGCGACTGAGGAGCGCGTCCGGGAACATCGAACTCACGGCGCATTCGGATTTCAACATACGGTCCGATTCGGGCGATGTTGTCGTGCGGCAACTGACTGGGCGATGGTCGTCGGCCACGGTGACGACCAGCGGCGATGTTTTTGCTGGCGTACCCGCGTTTTCCGACATCGTGCTGCACGTAGCCGGCCGACGCATCACGTCGTCCCAGGGCCTGCCCTCCGCCAACGTCGATGGCGATCGCATGCACCTGTCGGCCACTTTCGGTCGCGGCGCACGCGCGTTCACCATCGACAGCGAAGGCACGGTGCACCTGATGCCGGTGATGTCGGATGACGTCAACTGAGGAATCAGACCGCCGTTGCCCCACCATCGATGGTCAGCGCGTGACCGGTGATAAAAGGCGCAGCGTCCGAGCACAAGAAAAGAACGGCATTGGCGACCTCTTCAACTTCGCCGATGCGCCCGATCGGATGCAGGGCGGCGATCGCTTCGGTTGTCGCAACGCCACGTTCGATCGCGCGTTGGTACATCGCTGTGCGAATCACGGCCGGGCACACGGCATTCACGCGCACGCCCAGCCGCCCGTATTCCGCGGCCGCGCTGCGCGTCAAACCAATCACGGCGTGTTTTGACGCAGCGTACACGGAGTGCTTCGGCGCACCGACCAATCCGGCAATGGATGCCGTATTGACGATCGCGCCGCGACGCTGTTTGGCCATCAGCGCCAGTTCGTGCTTCATGCACAGCCATACGCCCTTGACGTTCACCGCCATCAGGCGATCGAACAGCGCTTCGGTGCCGTCGGCGAGACGTGCCGATTCTTCTTCGATGCCGGCGTTGTTGAAAGCGCAATCGAGGCGCCCATGCCGGGACAGGATGGTATCGAACAACGTCGCGACCGACGTAGCATCCGCCACATTCACCGGCAGTGCTTCCGCGCATCCGCCGCTGGCGACGATCGCTTCAGCTGCCTCCGTCGCCGCCAGCATATCGATGTCGGCGAGCACAACTGTAGCGCCGGCGCGAGCGAAAGCGTCTGCGGTCGCACGCCCGATACCTTGAGCAGCGCCGGTGATGAGTACGATGTGGTCGGTAAAACGGGTCATTCTGAATCTCCTGGCGTTGGAGTCTGCCCAAACTCGACGTTTCCGGCACGGTAATTCGCCAGCCGCTTTTCGAACCGCTCGCGGACGTCTGTCAGCCGCGGATCATCGGGCTGCGCCTGCAGCGCGGCGGTTTGCAACTCGATGGCTGCGGCGAAGTCACCGTTCACGGCAGCGCATGCGGCAGTGGTATCGAGCGTGGTGCCATCGCGCCGGCGCTCGAGGGCGCGCCTGGCCAGTAACCACCCCCGCTGCGTATCGCCCCGCTCGGTACACATCGACCATGCGGCGTCATTGAGAACATAGGTTTGACCACCTTCTTCCGCCTCGACCATCAAGCGCAACCCGCGGTCTTGTTCGGTCGACGTCGATTCCCGATGGCTGTACAGGATTCGACCCACTGTTGCCTTGATGGCTGGCGCTGCCCCGAAGTCCAAAGCCCCGTCGAGCAGCTTAACGCGCTTACGCCAACTCGACGCACGCAGCTGGCCCGATTCGATCAGTTCGTACTCGTACAGGAACGCCGTAGGCGATCCACGTTTCTGCGCATGCCGCACTGACTTCAATCCACGCCGCAACTGCTTCTTTCCGCCCAGCCCGGCAATCTCAGCACGCCCAAGGGCCAGATGGAAAATGGCCAGATCGGTCGTCTCGGTTGCCGCCACCAGCATGTTGTAAACCTCCAACATTTCCTCGCTGCTTGCCGGCTGGTGGATATAGCTGTCGACGAGCGCCGGCAAGGCCGGCAGATGTTTTAGCGCAAACGCCGTATGCAACAGGGCTCGGCCCATCGCCGCACGTTCGTCGCTGTCGCCAAAAAACTCGTCCGCGTAAATCAACATCGCCGCCGGTGAGCCGGTGCCTGCGGCACTCGCAATCCAAGGTCCTGCTTCGTCGTAACGCCCTTCGGCACGCAAGTTGTTGCCGAGCAAAAATCGGGATGTGGCCGTGGCAACGCTCGAGTTGATCTCCGTCAGTCGTTCGATGGCGCGTTCGCGCTGGGCGGGATCGCCAGACCAGGGGGCCGCCTGAGTCAGTCCAGCGGGCAAGAATCCTCCGCGCCAGGCGCGTTCTGCCAGCTCTACCAAGGTACCCATTTTGTCGGTCCCCGGCGCCCCCAGGAAGCTCAACCAACCGAGCGCCAGATGGGCGGGCGGAAAATTTGGCGCCGCCTTGACGAGATCTTCGACGAGCGCCGCCAATAGCGGGCCAGCCGCGGCGTTGGCGGCATTCCCGATCCGCAATCGCGAGAGCTTTGCCGCCATGTGGATCGCCGCATAGTCGGCATCGCTGCGTTCACGCAGTTGTTTGTAGAAGCCCAGCGCGCGCTCACCGTTTGCGGCAACCAGGTAACCCTTGGCGTGCAAAACGCTGAGCATGATCAGCGCCTGAGGATTGCCGGTTTCGGCATCGTCGAGCAACAGGTCGATGTCGTTGGCCTGGCAATATTGCAATTCGCCGAGGGCACAGAGTTCGAGCATTTTCGCCACCGCGCCGCGATCGGCGTTGCGCACTTCCAGAATACTGCGCCGCGCCCGTTCGGCATCGATGTCCCCAGCACCGAGATGAATCACCGCATCGACCACACGGGTTGCCGTGTCGAGCGGTCGATTCGGGTCGATCAGACCCGAGTCCGCGAGTTCGATCAACAACGCTGGCCGCAGCAGTGGATGCGCGTTTGGATCGCGTTCGAGAATGCGCGCTGGCAAATCGAGAATGTCGACATAGACTTCGAATTGGCGCGGGTCGTCGCTCGTGGTCACCACAAAACTCAACGGCGCGACGCTGTAATCATCCATGGGCTGCAGCGCTACGCTGTGCACCTCGTAGCCCTTGCTGCGAATCAGCGCTTCTGCGTCCCAGCGGTGAAAAACGCGATAGGCTGTGATCGGAAAACGGCCCGTATACGGCCGCTCCTGGGATGCAACCAGACCCTTGAGAATTGCGGCATGCGCCTTTGCCGTCGATTCATCGCCGCAAGCAGCCACCACATAGTGCAGCGCTAACGACACCGGCACGTGGTCCAAGGCAGATCGAGCCGCCGGCGCATGCGCCGTGCATTCGTCATCGCTGGGCGCAAAGGGATTCGCGAACTGACCAAACAAAGCGTAGTGCGTATTGGATTCGAAGTCGCCGCGTTCGGCGAAGCCGGTCCACAACTTTGCGTAATCGTAGGTGTCTGGCGCCGCAATTGCGGCATCCAGTTGCGCCGCCAACGGCGCCGCCGGTTCGCCCGCGGCAAACAGCAACGCCAACCATGCACCGGTCATTTGTCCTCTCCCAACAAGGCGCGCATACGCTCTTCGCGGGAGCGCAACTTTGCGCCCTCGCGGTTGACATTGACCGACATACTCAGTTCGTCGTGAATTTTCCGCCGGAGTTGCGCGTGTTCCGCCACCCCATTTCCGCGGACTTCGTAGTGCCTGGTGGTTGCCTTGAAGTTCGCAGTGAAGCGGCCATCGTTCAGTTGCGCCGTGCGTTCGAAAACCACCGCTGCGTCATCCAACTCGACGCGCAACCGCTCTGCCGTTGGCAGCGCATCGGCCGGCAATTCGACGATGAATTCTTGCTCGATGGTCATCGGGTGCGACAACGCCATTGGCCCCTTGGGTTCGGCGACTTGCGCCAAGGGCAACAACTCGGCAATCACATCGGCGCCCACCTGGAAGCGCTCCTTTCCCACTTCGGATCTGACGAAATTGCGGACTTGAACACGATCGACGATGGTCAAGCGATTTTCCGCTTCGTCGTCTTCGATTTGGATTTCCTGAAGTCCTGTTGCGTTTCCGTGCGTATGCACCAGCGTTGCCCGCAAGGCATCTGCGACACTGCGCCGACTTTCGCTCGACAACTTGCGACGCATCCATTCCGCGTACGCCCCGCGCCAAACCAACTGGACCTCTGCCGTCGAATCGGCGCCCTCGACCCGGTGGGTGTATCGCGAGTGGTACCCATCGATGGACGGCGCGAGGCGCTGCAAAGGCACCAAATCGGCGCTATCGGCCGCGACGATCAAGCCGTGGCCGAAGTCCGGAAAACCCTGTGACTTGAAGTCGCCACGCTGCAGCGTCGCCGTCGGGTCGACGAATACGGCGCCGCCCTCGAGTTCGATGCGCACGATGACGTGGTCGAAGACGGCCGCCCGTGGCAGCTTGCCGGGCAGTGCGCGACCGCTGAACGAATTCACCAGTACCGGTTGCGCCGATACATCGAGCGCCTGGAGCAGGCCAACCAACAAGCGGGACTTGTCTTTGCAATCGCCGAAGCGCCGTTTGAGAACCACGTCCGGATCTGCCGGTCGATGCGTGCTTTCGCCAAGCGAAAGGGATAGATAGCGAATTTCGTCCTGTACGAAGCGCAGCGCCGCGAGTGCGCGCGCATTGGCATCCTCGATCTTTGAGAACTTCGCGACCAGCCTGGAGAACTCAGGCTCTGGCGCTACGCTCGGATAGAGTGCCACGGCCCAACGCGCCACAGCGCGCCAATCGGCCGCTTCGCTGCGTTCAAGGATGGGATACGGCTCGGCCCAACCCGGCAAATCCGGCTCGAGCACAATGCCTGCGACGTCTTGTTTGTGGTACACGTATTCGAAGTGATCGCCATGCTTTTTCTCCGTCGGCGGGGCCACGCCAGCGGGCGTCCGCCATCGCTGCGGGTTCTTGCTGAGAACACGGACATGGCGCAACACCATGCCATGATCCACCGCCAGCCAGTAGTCGTCTCCGCCGATCTCGCCGAGCACCGGATGCAATCCGGTCAGCGAATACCGGATATCGACACGATCGCCAACGCGCACATCGTCGAGTTCGATCATCGCAGTGACCAGACCTGTGTAAATGCCCATCGTATCGGCCATCTGCTCGCGTCGCGCGAGCGTGACGGACTCCGGCTTGAGACGCGAGGTGATCTTGCCTGCACGGGTGACATCGATCGCGTGCAAACTCAGACGCTGGTAGCTGGGATCGAAATCGATACGCGGCTGGGCGACATCACCCAGACCCTGGGCGCTCAATGCCTCGCTTACGAACCTCCGATACAACACCGTCTGACCGCGCAAATCGTGTTGGGTATCGTTCAACCAACGGCGCACGGCGCCATCCGGCGGCAACTCGGTGGTCCCCGGCACATCGAGCGTTGCGACGAAGTCGGGCGCCGGTTCGATGGCGAAACTGAACTCGCCGCGTGTATAGGTTTCTGCGGCTACGCCGCTTGCGAAGAACAACAATACTGACCAGATGCGCATGTGATGGCGACGTCGTTAGGAGGCTGACAGCCTACAGACGCGGAGCCAGCCTGCGAAGAGGCTCGTTGATGGCGACCTGATTTCGAGCCAGAGCCTTTGTCGAATCCGAAAAAGTTGCGTCCTCGGCGTGTGTGAAAGCCGCCAAGGTCCGCGATTCTCCCAATGCCTGCGACGTCACCGGGCTACGTGGAAGCGCTGGGGTCGCGCCAGCGAGTGCAGGGGTATCGCGTCGAGCAGGCGCGACTCCATCGCGACGCACATTCTGCTCGCGCGCGCCGGCTCTCCGGTCGATGTGCCGGCCCGGCCATTTGTGAGAATTTGCGAGATTTGCCGGCCTCACACGCTGACGATTTGTTGACATACTGCTTCCCGTCGCGGCCTTGGGGGAAGGTGTCATGCGTATCGTGTTCGCAGTGCTGTTGCTGCTGGTCCTGGCTCAGGACGTATCGGCGAACAGTTGCGCTATCGCGCAGCGCTGCACGATGGTCACGCCGCCCGATCCGGCGCTGTGCTTAAAGCTCGAATCCAGGCTCAAACGCCCGGCAGACTTCGTCTCGGGCGGTCAGATCCAACTCGACCGCTTCGAAAAAATCGTCGGCGACTGGATGGGCGGCTACTGTTACCGCCGCGCCACCGACCAGCGTTACGACTGGCCGCACGATCGCACCGCGCGCGACACCGGGCCGTTCATCACCACCTTCGCTAACGGCAAGTTCAACGGCCAGAGTTACGGCACGCACGCCGTGGCGCGCGTCTGGTACTCGCCGGAGATGTTCGAGTGGATGCGCGTCAATCGTCCGGCCATTGAGAGCGAGGCGCCGACAAATCCACCGCCGATTCCCGATGGCGCGATCATGGTCAAAGAAATGTGGCCGGCACCGGCGGCGCTATACACCGGCCAGTGTTTCGATTGCCTGCCGCCGGGCAGCAGCGGCGCGGTGATTTTCATCCGCGATTCGAAGAGCTTCTCCACCGGCTGGTTCACCGGCTGGTATGGCAAAGGCGCGGTCGTGGATTGGCCCGCCGGCCCCGGCAACGGGCTCACGTCCATGGGCGATGGTGGACAGGGTTTTTGTTTGAACTGCCACGGCTCCACCACGCCCGGCAGCACCTTCGCATCGATGAACAACATCGATGGCCATCCGGCCACGTTCCTGACGCAACTGCCGCCGATGTCGACGCAGAGCGACGACGGCGTGCATCTGGAGCGCGCATTGCCGGCAGCGCCCGTACAATCGATCGATACGCCGCTGGCCGCGCCAGCGCCCGCGTTCCACGCCACCTTCGGCAAACGCGCCGCGCCCGTGCCGGCGAATATGCCCTCGCAAACCTACGACAGCGTGCTGATCCCGGGCACCGGTCCGGTCGATCACTTCATGACCTCCACGCAGTGCGTGGGCTGCCATCAAGCTAACGGCACCGGGCTGCAGCTCGACATGCTCGACTTCAAACCCGGCCCGCTCGGCGCGGGCGGCGATGGCAAGCCGGTCAGCATCTCGCCGTACTCGATGTGGAGCAGCTCGCCGATGGGTCTCGCCGGGCGCGATCCGATTTTCTACGCGCAGCTCGAAAGCGAACAAATCCTGCTCGCCGATCTCAATCGCAAAGCCTCGCCCAAACAAAAGGCCGCGCTGCGCGCGCTGATCCAGGACACCTGCCTGCAGTGCCACGGCAACATGGGCCAGCGCCAGAAGGCCATCGACACCCACGCCGACACCGGCAAATGCGAGCCCTTCCTGCGCGCCGACGCCAACGTCGTGCCCTTCCCCTACACCGACCAAAGCTGGCCGCACCAGGCGCAGGCCGCCAGCTACGCCGGCCTCGCGCGCGACGGCATCTCCTGCAGCAGTTGCCACCATCTGGCGCTGAACGAAGAAGCTGAGCGTTTCGCCGATGCGCCGTGGAACACCTGCATCAAGCAAAAACAGAAGAGCCTCAATCCCACTTTCACCGGACTCGCCGCCTCCTTCACCGGCAGCTTCCCACTCGGTTCGCCCGAGACGCTCAATGGCCCCTTCCCCGATCCGCTCACCAAGCCCATGCAAAACTCGCTGCGCGTGATCCCGGAGCACAACAGCGATATCAGCACCAGCGAGGTGTGCGCCTCCTGCCACAGCATCCATCTGCCGGTGCTCGATCGCGAGCAGCCCGAGCCCTTGTGCCTGCCGCAAACCGATCCGCCCGATCCCTTCCGCTGCTTCCCCAAACGTTACGAGCAGACCACCTATCCGGAGTGGGCCTTCAGCGCCTATCGCACCGGTTTGCTGGGCAAGGAAAAACTGCCCGGCGGGCCCGGCGCCACGCCGAAGAGCTGCCAGCAATGCCATATGCCCAGCGTCGACAGCGACGGCAAACCGCTGGTCAGCAAAATCGCCTCGATCGAGGAATACAGCAACTATCCGCAAACCGACTATCGCCTGCCAGCTAATCAGATCGATCTGCCGCTGCGCAGCGGTTATGCGCAGCACCAGCTGGTCGGCCTCAACATCTTCCTGATCGAGATGGCGCAGCAGTTCACCAGCATCTTCGGCATTCGCAGCCAAGACCCAGGTCTCGGCGGCATGAACGTCCCGCCGCTGCAGGTTACTGAAAACATCATCGTCCAGACCGCCGCCGAACAAACCGTCGACCTCACGCTCACGCCGCGCTGGGACGCCGCCAGCCGCACGCTGACGGCCGAGGTCGTGATCGATAACCTCGTCGGCCACCGCTTCCCCTCCGGGGTGGGCTTCCGCCGAGCCTTTGTCGAATTCCAGGTGCTCGATGCCAAGCGAAAAGTGCTCTGGGCCTCCGGCCGTAGCAATGACCAAGGCGTGCTGATCGACAGCGTTGGCCTGCCGCTGGCCGGCGAGTTCTGGTGGAAAGCAGACTGCAGCGCGCGCCTGCCCAACGCCTGGCAGCCGCACTTCGAAGAAATCACCCGCCAGGATCAGGCGCAGATTTACCAGGAACTGATCACCAACGCCCAAGGCCAGCTGACCACCAGCTTCCTGTCCATCAACGGCCACCCCAAAGACAACCGCCTGCAGCCGCACGGCTTCCTGCCAGAAGCCGAACGCATCGCCATCGCTGCCGCGTTTGGCGACCGCACGCCTGTTGTTCATGGCCCTGGCTTCCCGATGGATCAGAACTTGGCGGTTGCTGTGAGTCCGGAAGGCGAAGCGGCGCGCGATCCGGATTATCAGAATGGGTCTGGGAAGGATCGGCTCAGGTATGTGGTGAAGGGACTGGCTGCCAAGCCGGCGCTGGTGACTGCGCAGATGTACTACCAGGCCATTCCGCCGTTTTATCAGCAGGATCGGTATTGCACTGCTACGAAGGCTGATGGGACGACGGTGACGGATACC